>NZ_JBVJHP010000006.1:0-86788 GCF_055586745.1 Nonomuraea sp. NPDC049378 | reverse complement strand
GATGAACCGGGAAGGGAGGAAAGGGAAGAGGGGGCAGAGAAGGGGGGGCAGGGCAGAGGGAAAACTAAAGGGGGAAAAAGATGGGGGGGGCCCCGGGGGGGTGCGCCCCGGGGCCCCTGCCGGCCGCTCAAGCGGTCTGGCGCGCCTGGATGGCCTGCTTGTAGAGCCTGCCCGCCCGGTAGGACGAGCGGACCAGCGGCCCGGACAGCACTCCGGCGAACCCGATGGCCTCGGCCTCGGCCTGCAGCTCGACGAACTCCTCCGGCTTGACCCACCGCTCCACCGGGTGGTGGCGCGGCGTCGGCCGGAGGTATTGGGTGATCGTCAGCAGGTCGGTGCCGGCGGCGTGGAGGTCGCGCATGGCCTCGGTGATCTCCTCGCGCGTCTCGCCCATGCCCAGGATCAGGTTGGACTTGGTCACCAGCCCGGCCTCGCGAGCCGTCGTGATCACCTGGAGCGAACGGTCGTAGCGGAAGGCCGGGCGGATGCGCTTGAAGATCCGCGGCACCGTCTCGACGTTGTGCGCGAACACCTCGGGCCGGCTGGAGAAGACCTCCTCCAGCTGGTCGCGGTCGCCGTTGAAGTCGGGCACCAGCAACTCGACACCGCAGCCGGGCAGCAGCGCGTGGATCTGGCGCGCGGTCTCGGCGTAGAGCCAGGCGCCGCCGTCGGGCAGGTCGTCGCGGGCCACCCCGGTGACGGTGGCGTAGCGCAGGCCCATCTGCTGGACGGACTCGGCCACCCTGCGGGGCTCGTCGCGGTCGTATTCCTTGGGTTTGCCCGTGTCGATCTGGCAGAAGTCGCAGCGGCGCGTGCACTGGTCGCCGCCGATCAGGAAGGTGGCCTCGCGGTCTTCCCAGCACTCGTAGATATTGGGACAGCCCGCCTCTTCACAGACCGTGTGCAGACCCTCCCGGCGCACCAGCGACTTGAGCTCGGTGTATTCGGGACCCGTCTTCAGCTTGGTCTTGATCCACGGGGGCTTGCGCTCGATAGGGGTTTCGGCGTTGCGCACCTCCAGGCGGAGGAGCTTTCGGCCTTCAGGAGCAACGGTCACGTTCTCAGCTTACGTCTCCCGCGAACCGCGCCGTCCGAGGGGGCGTACGCGCTCACGTGACCAGGCCGAACCCGCCGATCGCCCGGGTGTAGTGAAGGAGCAGTTCCTCGTCGATCCGCTCGGACTCGTGCGCGCCGAGCACTTCGGAGCGCGGGACGGAGGCGAGCACGCCGTCGTCGGTGAGCCGGAACCTGGCCAGCGCGTTCTGCCTGATCGACGTGACGCTCTCGCCGCGCAGCGCCGCCGCCTGCATCGGCGCCAGATAGCCCCCCTTGGCCGCCAGCTCCTCCAGTGCCGCGATCTCCCCGGCGGAGGCGGCCCGCAGCGTCAGCGTCCGCCGCCGGGCCTGGACACGGTGCTCGCCGGCGCGCGCCAGCCTGGTCAGCGTGTACTCCAGCAGCAGCAGCGGCACGCCCAGCACCCGGCCGAGCAGGCGGCCGAAGAAGCCCGCCACCTCGTACGTGGTCCCCGGATGGTCCAGAACGCCCAGCGAGGAGGCGGCGATCGTCGTCTGCGCCTCCTCCCTGACCCGGAGCGGCTCGGCGCCCAGCAGCGCGTCATGCCACGCCGCCAGGGTGTCCAGGGCGCCGTTCACCACCAGCTCACCGCCGGTCGGGGCCTGCGCGTACGCCGCGGCCAGCAGGGCGGCCCGCTGCCTCGGCGGCAGCGCCAGCCACAACGGCAGGCCGACCAGCAGGACGGGGGTGCGCAGGAGGCCGGCGCGGACGTACCGGGTGTCCGTGGCCAGGTCCATGACCGCCACCTTCGCGGGGCGCTTGACGCCCACCCGGTCGGCCACCCGCTCCGCGGCGGCGTACAGCTGAGGAGCCGCGGCCCGGTCGAGCACCTCGGCGTCGGCGGGCAGGCCACCGCCCAGGCGTGGCCGCAGCGCCCACCCGATGGTCACGCTCGCGCCGCCGAACAACCACGCGATCAGGGAGTCCGGTCGGCTGAGGATGATCCACCCGCCCAGGGCGACGAACGCCAGGGTCAGCAGATGCACCACGAGCGCGAGGAGAAAAGCCAGGATGGACGTCACACGCGCGAGCCTAAGCCGGAATACGCCCATATTTCCGGCACGGTCAGGTGCCGATACGGTTACCGGCGGAGGAGATCCTCCTCGTGCAGGTCGTACGGCTCCATGCCGAGTGCTTCGGCCAGCCGCTTCTCCGCGATCGGCAAGACCTCCTCGACCACGATGCGGCGTCCCGTCTCCGCCGACAGCGAGGAGACGCCCACGCCGGGGATGCCGCACGGCGTGATGCGGTTGAACCAGCGCGGGTCGTTGGCGCAGTTGAGGGCGAAACCGTGCATGGTGACGCCGCGCGTGACGCGCAACCCGACCGCGCCGAGCTGGCGGTCGGGCAGCCCGAGGCTGGGCTCGCCGGCGGCCCAGACGCCGCCGCGTCCCCGCACGCGCCTGGCCGTGACGCCGAAGTCGGCGCAGATCTGGATCATCACGTCTTCGAGGCGGCAGGCGTAGGCGACCACGTCGGTGATCGCGACGATGGGGTAGGCGACGAGCTGCCCGGGGCCGTGCCAGGTGAGCCGGCCGCCCCGGTCGACGTCGATGACCGGGGTGCCGTCAGCGGGTCGCTCATGCGGGGCGGTGCGCTTGCCCGCGGTGTAGACCGGCGCGTGCTCCAGGAACAGGACGGTGTCGGTCAGCTCGCCGGCGACCCGCTTGTCGTGCACCCAGCGCTGCAGCGACCAGGCCTGCTCGTAGGGGACGTCGACACCTAGGCGGACGATGGCGAGTGCGTGGGGATCGTCCCCGTGGATGGGGCGCATGAGCCTATTGTGCCGTTCCCTTACCTTCGAAGGGTAATCAGGGGGTCAGCAACCGTGGCTCGATCCTGACCTCCTTGACCCCGCCGGCGCCGTCGTGCTCGACCTTGTACGCGTAGCCGCCCGGCTCGACGGTCACGGCCTGGATGAACTCGGTGCCCACGTAGTGCAGCCCGACGCCCTCGTCGGCGGCGTATCCGCCGGGCAGCTCGCCGTCGGCCACCGACCTCTGCAACAGCTCGCGGCGCTGGGGGTCGGAGTCGTAGTGGACGCCGCACGAGTAGGGCAGCAGGGCCATGCCCTCGGCCCACACCTGCAGCTCCGGGCCGAAGGAGTCGGTGTTGCCCCCGACGTGCCAGCACAACGCGCCCGCGCTCTGCCCGGACAGCACCACGCCCGCCCGCCACGCCTCGTCGAACGCCTCGTCCAGGCCGTGCAGCCGCCACAACGCCATCAGGTTGGCGACGCTGCCGCCGCTGACGTAGATCATGTCCTGTTCGAGCATCCAGGCCCGGGGATCGGGCACGTTGGGCATCGGGAACACCGTCAGATGGCTCAGCTCGACGTCCCACCCGGCGAAGGCGCCGTACATCTTCAGCAGCCAGTCGCTCGAGTCGCCGAGCGCCGTGGCGACCAGGCCGAGCTTCGGGCGGTCCTGTCCGGTCAGGTCGATGCCGTAGCGCAGCAGCGGGCTCGCCTCGATGACGTTGTGGCGGTTGCTCGGGCGGAACGATCCACCGCCGATGGCGAGGATGTGCGACTGTCCTGACCGGCTCATGTCAAGATTCTCCCGACGTGCTGAAAGTAGTGGAACGGCATCCTAGAGTACGGTGCTGAGCGCCTCGTCGAGACGGGTATGCGCGAAGCGGTAGTCAGCGGCGGACAACTTCGCCGGCAGGATCCGGTGGCCGGGGAGCAGCGCCTCGCGGACGAACTCGCCGAGCCCCGCGGACAGCGCGAACGCCGGCACGGGGAGCGGCATCGTGCTTCTGCGCAGGGCTTTTCCGAGCGCCCTCGTGAACTCGGCGTTGGTGACGGGGGAGGGCGACGTGAAGTTCACCGGCCCGTCTACGTCCTGATTTTTCAGGACATGGAGCGCGGCCCCCACCCAGTCGTCCACGCTGATCCACGACCAGTACTGCTTCCCCGACCCGAGCGGCGCCCCCAGCCCCAACCTGAAGATCGGCAACATCCTGGCCAGCGCCCCGCCCCGGCGGCTCAGCACCAGCCCCGTACGCGCGAACGCGGTCCTGATTCCCGCCTCCCGGGCCCGCTCCGCCTCGCCCTCCCAGGTCGCGCACAGGTCCGCCAGGAAACCCTCGCCCCGGCCCTGGCTCTCGTCGATCACCCGATCTCCTGTGTCGCCGTAGAAATCGACTCCGGACGCCGACAGGAGCACCCTGGGCGGCGCCTCCAGCTCCCGCAGGGCGTCGACGAGCACCCGGGTGCCCTCCACCCGGCTGGTGACCAGTTCCCGTTTGTACGCCTCGCTCCACCGCCGGTCGGCGATCGGCGCCCCGGCGAGATGGACCACGCCGTCGGCGCCCTCGAGCGCGGCCAGGTCGATCACCTGCTCCCGCGGTTGCCAGAAGGCCTCACCGGCTCCGCGGGGCTCCCGGCGTACCAGCCTGACGACCTCCCGGCCCTCGGCCCGCAGCGCCTCGACCAGCGCCGAGCCGAGCAGCCCCGACGCCCCCGTCACGATGATCGCCATCATCCCAATGTACGCCGCCGCCTTCCCGGCGGCGTGCCGCCACTCGCACGTGTCGCCCCGGCCCCGGCGCGGGAGGCGGCGGCACGCCGAGCGTTGTCGCGGGGCCCCGCTCGCGACGTCGTGCCCCGCCAGGAGCCGTGCGCGTCGCGGCCGGTGGGTCGCCCTCTCGCGTCCGAGGCCCGTTCGAACGCCTGTGCCGGTCTGCGGCCTTTCACGCGAGGGCAGCGTCACATGCGAACGCCGGGCGGCCCGTGAGGACCGCCCGGCGTCACGACGTCCCGCGGCTACGCGAGCCCGAGCTGGGCCTCGAAGCGGCCCTCCTCGAGACGGCGCTTGACCGTCGTCAGGAAACGCGCCGCGTCGGCGCCGTCCACCAGCCGGTGGTCGTAGGTCAGCGCGAGGTAGACCATCGACCGCACGGAGATGGCCTCGCCCTCAGGCGTGTCGATCACCACGGGCCGCTTCACGACGGCGCCGGTGCCGAGCATGCCCACCTGCGGCTGGTTGAGGATCGGCGTGTCGAACAGGGCGCCCCGGCTGCCGGTGTTGGTCAGCGTGAACGTGCCGCCGGTGATCTCGTCAGGGGTCACCTTGTTGGCGCGCGTGCGCTCGGCCAGGTCGGCCGTCTTGCGGGCGAGCCCGGCGAGGTTGAGGTCGCCGGCGTTCTTGATGACCGCCGCGATCAGGCCGCGCTCGGTGTCGACCGCGATGCCCAGGTGCTCGACGTCGAAGTAGGTGACCTCCATGGTCTCGTTGTTGATCGTCGCGTTGAGCTTCGGGTGCTGCTTGAGCGCCTCGATGGCGGCCATCTCGAAGAACGGCATGAACGACAGCTTGACGCCCTCGCGGCGGAAGAAGTCGGCCTTCGCCTGCTCGCGCAGCCGAGCGATCTTGGTGACGTCGACCTCGACCACGGTGGTGAGCTGCGCCGCCGTCTGCAGCGACTCGACCAGCCGCTTGGACATCGTCTGGCGCAGGCGCGACATCTTCTCGGTGCGGCCGCGCAGCGTCGTGTCGACCTCCACCGGCTCGGGCGCCGCGGCGGCGGCCGGAGCCTGGGCCGCGGGGGCGGGAGCGGCGGCGGGCTGGGCGGCGGCGGGCGCCTGCGTGGCCTGGGCGGCCTGCTCGCGCTGCGTCTTGGCCGCCTCGAGCACGTCCTGCTTGCGGATGCGGCCACCGACGCCGGTGCCCGTGATCGAGTCGAGGTCGACCCCGTGCTCGTTCGCGAGCTTGCGCACCAGCGGCGTCACGTAAGGGCTGTCGCCCGACGGGATCGGGGTGGGCTCGGCGGCCGGCGCCTGCCGCTCCGGCGCGGGCGCCTGCGGGGCGGGCTGCGGAGCCGGGGCGGGCTGCGCCGGAGCCGGCTGCGGGATCGAGGAGGCGGGAGGAGCCGGCGCGGGCGCGGGCTCGGGCTCGGGCTGCGCGGCCGGCTGCGGGGCCGGCTCGGCGGCCGGAGCCGCCTCGGGAGCCGACGCGGTGGCGCCCGCCTGGCCGTTCTCGTCGATGACGGCGAGCTCGGCCCCGACCTCGACGGTCTCGTCCTCGGCCACCACGATCTTGGTGAGGACGCCCGCGGACGGCGACGGGATCTCTGTGTCGACCTTGTCGGTCGACACTTCGAGGAGCGGCTCGTCAGCCTCGACGCGCTCGCCCTCCTTCTTCAGCCAACGGGTTACGGTGCCCTCGGTCACGCTCTCGCCGAGCTGGGGCATCTGTACGGAGACCGGCATCGTTATTCTTCTCTCGCGTTCTGATCTCGAGGGCTGGACTAGTTGTGTACGTGCAACGGCTTGCCGGCCAGGGCCAGCATCGCCTCACCGACTGCCTCGGACTGCGTCGGATGTGCGTGGATGAGCTGGGCGACCTCTGCGGGCAGCGCCTCCCAGTTGTAGATCAGCTGGCCCTCCGTGACGAGCTCGCCGATGCGCCTGCCCACCATGTGGACACCGACGACGGGGCCGTCCTTCTGGGCGATGACCTTCACGGCGCCCGAGGTGCCGAGGATCTGGCTCTTGGGGTTGCCCGCCAGGTCGTAGACCTGCTCGACGATCTCGATGCCGCGCTCGGCCGCCTGCGCCGAGGTGATCCCGACGGAGGCCACCTCCGGGTCGGAGTAGGTGATGCGCGGCACGCCCGCGTAGTCGATGGGCGGCGGGTTGAGGCCGGCGATGTGCTCGGCCACCATGATCCCCTCCGCGAAGCCGGCGTGCGCGAGCTGCAGCGTCGGGATGAGGTCGCCGATGGCGTAGACGCCCGGCACGGACGTCTGGCAGTGCTCGTCGACCACGACGGCGCCGCGCTCGACGGTGACGCCCTGCTCCTCGAAGCCCATGCCCGAGGAGACGGCGCCGCGGCCGACCGCGACGAGCAGGAGCTCGGCGTCGAGGGTCTTGCCGTTGGCGAGCGTGACGACCACACCGGTTTCCGTGGTCTTGGCGCCGTCGAAGAAGACGCCCAGCTCGTATTTGATGCCGCGGCGGCGGAAGGCCCGCTCCAGCAGCTTGGAGCTGGACTCCTCCTCCGTGGGGAGCAGGTGCGGCAGCGCCTCGACGATCGTGACCTCGGCTCCGAACGAGCGGTAGACGCTGGCCAGCTCGACGCCGATCACGCCACCGCCCAGCACGATCACCGAGCTGGGGACGTGGTCCATCGTGAGCGTGTGCTCGCTGGTGATGACGCGCTCGCCGTCGATCTCCAGGCCGGGCAGCGTCTTGGGGGCGGAGCCGGTGGCCAGGACGACGTTGCGGCCTTCGTAGACCTCGGAGCCCACCTGGACCCGGCCGGGCCCCGCGAGGCGGCCCTCGCCCTCGACGATCGTCACGCCGGCACCCTTCAGCAGGCCCTGCACGCCCTTCCACGCCCGCGTGACGATCTTGTCCTTGAACGCGTGGACGCCCTGGACGTCGATGCCGTCGAAGCGCGCCTTGACGCCGAAGGACTTGCTCTCGCGGGTCTCGTCGGCGACCTCGGCGGAGTGCAGCAGGGCCTTCGTGGGGATGCATCCCCTGTGGAGGCAGGTGCCGCCGATCTTGTCCTTTTCGATCAGGACGACCGACTTGCCCAGCTCGGCCGCCCGGAGCGCGCAGGCGTAACCGCCGCTGCCGCCACCTAGGACGACGATGTCATAGGCCACAGGAAGGCTCCTTGTCGGGGTGTTGTGATGCCCTCATCTTTTCATTTGTTTCAGATGCTCGCGTGCCGCTCTGCCAGTCCGATGAGCGTGCGGGTGATCGCACCGGTGCCGCCCTTCGGGACGTAACCGTACGGCTCGCCCTTGTTGAACGCGGGGCCGGCCATGTCGATGTGGGCCCAGCGCACTCCTTCGGGCACGAACTCCTTCAGGAAGATGCCCGCCGTCAGCATGCTGCCCCACCGCTCGGGCTGCAGGTTGGCGAGGTCGGCGATCGGTGAGTCCAGACCCTTGCGCAGCTCTTCGGGCAGCGGCATGCCCCACGCGCCCTCGCCCGCGGCCGTGGCGGCCTCGAGGACGAGCTCCCTGACGGCGTCGTCGTTGGCCATGACGCCGGCGGTGCGCCAGCCCAGCGCCACGATCTGCGCGCCGGTGAGGGTGGCGACGTCGACGATCACGTCGGGGTTGTCCTCGGCGGCTCTGGCGATGCCGTCCATGAGCACGAGACGGCCCTCGGCGTCGGTGTCGAGCACCTCGACCGTCTTGCCGCTGTAGCTGTGGATGACGTCGGAGGGGCGCTGCGCGGTGCCGCTGGGCAGGTTTTCCGCCAGGCAGAGGTAGCCGATCGCGTTGACGGGCAGGCCGAGCCTGGCGATGCCGATCAGCGCGCCGAACACGGCGCCCGCGCCGCCCATGTCGGACTTCATCCAGTCCATCGAGGCCGACGGCTTGAGCGACAGGCCGCCGGAGTCGAACGTGATGCCCTTGCCCACGAACGCCAGCGTCTTGCTCGCCTCGGGGTGGGTGTAGGAGAGGCGGACCAGGCGCGGCGGGTTGGCCGAGCCCTGGCCGACGCCGATGAGGCCGCCGTAGCCGCCGTCCTTGAGCGCCTTCTCGCCGAGGACCTCGACGCTCAGCCCCGCCTTGCCGCCCGACTGCTCGGCGATCTCGGCGAACTTGGCCGGCCACAGGTCGGAGGGCGGGGTGTTGACCAGGTCGCGCACCAGCGCGACGGACTCGGCCAGCACGCTCGCGCGCTCGGCCACGCCCTCGGGCTGGCCGGAGACCACGGTGAGCTCCGAGACGGGCGGCTTCTGCTCGCCGTCGGTGCGGTAGCGGGCGAACGTGTACGCCCCCAGCAGCGCGCCCAGCGCGACGGCCTCGGCCTCGTCAGGGGTGTCCGCGGGCAGGACGAGCGCGGCGCGCGCGGTGCCGGCCAGTGAGCGCACGGCGGCGCCGGCGGCCCGGCGCAGGCCGTCGGCGTCGGGGGAGTCGCCCAGGCCGACTGCGACCAGCAGCGGTGCGGCGGTGGCGCCGAACGTCGGCAGCTTGGCCAGCTCGCCGGCCTTGCCGGTGAAGGCGACGGCTGCGAGGGAGCCGGCGAGCTTGCCGCCGAAGGCCGTGTCGAGGGACTCGTCGCCCGTCACGGGCCGGGGGCCGTCGGGGCCGGACCTGAAGCCGACGATCAAGGCGTCGGTGTCGAAGGAGACGGGATCTGCTGAGTTCAGCCGCACAGTGGTCACGTAAACCGATGCTATCCACGGTTTCTCGGTACTCACAAACAGGGGTTCATCCTACCAATGGCGCTGTAGGTTTTCATGCGACATGGTGCTAGTGTCATTGGCATCATGCTGCTGACCCTCGACCTGAACGACGCCAGGCCCCTGCACGAGCAGGTGGCCGGCGCCATCCGGCGCGCCATCGGCGAGGGCTCCTATCGCCCGGGGGACCGGCTGCCACCGGCCCGCGACCTGGCCCAGGCGCTCGGCATCAACCCCAACACCGTGCTGCGCGCGCTGCGCGACCTGCGGGACGAGGGCCTGCTGGAGTTCAGGAGAGGCAGGGGGGTCAGCGTCGCGGGCCGCGCGGACGGGCGCGCCCTGCTGGTGCAGCGGGCGCTTGAGCTATTGGAGGAGGCCAGGAAGCACGGCTACGGCCGTGACGACCTCATCGCCATCTTGGAGGAACTGCCATGAACCCCCGAGTCATCGCCGCGGCATGGGGCCTGCCGGTCACCGCCGCGTTCGTCCTGGTCCCCCTGGCGGTACGCGACCGGCTGCCCGATCCGATGGCCACGCACTGGGGGAACGAGGGGGTGGACGGTTCGATGCCGTTCACCGGGTTCGTCGCCGTGGGGCTGGTGCTGTGGGGAGTGCCCTGGGTGCTTCTGCTGGTCGGGAGCAGGCGGGCGCACGCGCACAGGGACGGCCGGATGTTCTGGTGGGGCACGCTGGGCTTCATGAGCGTGTTCGCGCCCGGCGCAAGCCTCAGCGTTCTGGCGGCGAACCTCGACGTACCCGTCTGGACGGCGGCGCAGCTGACGGCCTGGCACGTCATCGTCACCCTCGCGGGATCCGCCGCCGTGGCCGTCGCCGCCGGCTACCTCGGCAGGGGCGAGCCCGACCAGGCGCCTTCCGCAGACGCGCGCCCGCCGCGGCTCTGGCTCAGGGAGGGAGAGCGCACGGTCTGGGTCAGCCGTGTCACCAACCCGTGGCTGGCCGCGGTAGCCGCCGCCGCGGGCGGAGGCGTGGGCGTGCTGGCCGCGCTGCGTCTCCTCGGGTCCGGGGCGGGCGCCGTCCTGGGCGTCACGCTGCCCGTGCTCGTCATCGTGCTCCTCCTGGGGCTGCTGTCCGCCTCGGTCGCCGTCAGGGTGAGCGGCGACGGGGTGGCGATCGGGTTCGGGCCGTTCGGCTGGCCGGTGCGCAGGATCCGGCTGCAGAAGATCGACGTGGCGCTGTCGGAGACCCGCCATCCGAGCCAGGTCGGCGGCTGGGGCTTCCGCGGGCTCCCCGGCAGCGCCACCATCATGTTGCGCGGCGGGGAGTGCCTGATCATCAGGTACCGTTCCGGCGGTCGACTTGCGATCAGCATCGACGACGCTTCACGCGGCGCATCCCTCATCAACGCCCTCATCGCGGAGCGAGTGGAGCAATGAACAGACCTCTCCCCATCTTCATCGTCCTCGCCTTCGGGTTGTCCTGGGCGGTCGCGCTGCCCCTGTGGCTCGGCGGGGGCCTCGGCTCGCCGCTGATGCCCCTGGTGGCCTCGGCCATGATGTTCACGCCCACCGTGGCGGTGCTCGGCGCGTGGGCCGTCACGCGCGCGCCCGCCCGGGAGTGGGCCCGCCGGACCGGGCTCACGTTCGGCGAGCGCCGGAAGCGCACCTGGCTGCTCGTGCTGGCCGCCTGGCTCGGGGTGCCCCTGCTGGCGTTCCTCGCGATGGGGCTCAGCGCCGCCGCCGGCCTGGTCGCGCTCGACCTCGACCGGCTCAGCCTGCTCAGGGCGGCCCTGCAGGCCCGCGGCATGGAGATCCCCGGCGAGCTCGGCACGGTCGCGGCACTGCAGATCGTGGTGGCGATCGTCGCCGGCCCGCTGCTCAACGCCATCCCCGCCCTGGGGGAGGAGTGGGGCTGGCGGGGATGGCTGCTGCCCCGCCTCACCTCCACGAACGGCATGCTCGCCGGCCTGCTGCTCTCCGGCGCGATCTGGGGCGTCTGGCACGCCCCGCTCACCCTGCTCGGCTACAACTACCCCAGCCTGAGCTCGTGGGCGGCCCTGTTCTTCATCGGCTTCTGCGTGCTGGCCGGAGTGCTGATCGGATGGTTGCGGCTGCGCACGGGCAGTGTGTGGCCCGCGGTCGTGGCCCACGGCTCGCTCAACGCGGTCATGCCGCCCATCCTGCTGCTCGGCGACGCCGCCGCGCCCCCCGACGAACTCCTGGTCGGGCTGACCGGCCTGGTCGGCTGGGTCGTGCTGGCACTGGCCGGCGCGGCGCTGCTCCGCTTCTTCCCGGTACGCCAGGAGCCGGCGGACCGGACGACCCCAGCCGCCGCCGAGCCCCGGACCTCGGCGAGCAGCGCACACCACGACTCAGCCGAGTAGCGCGCACACCACCAGCGCCGTGGCCGTGGCGGTCTCCACGAGCGCGCCGAGAACGTCGCCGGTGATCCCGCCGAGTCGCCGTCCGGCGTGCCGGAGCAGCAGCAGGGCGGCGCCGAGCCCGGCGAGCAGCCCGGCCGGCAGCACGACCGCGCCCGCCCAGCCCGGGCCGGGGCCGGCGGGCGGGACGGCCGGCAGCACGCCCGCCCAGCCCGCGCCGAGCAGCGCGGCCACGGTGACGAGCCACGGCGCGAGCGGGCGTACCGTGCCCGCGACCATCGCGCCGAGCCCGCCGGGCCGGGCGGCGGGCACGCCCGCCCGGCAGGCCCACACCAGCGCCAGCCGTCCCGTCGCGCAGGCGGTCACGAAGGCGGCGTAGCCGGCGTCGGCGGCCGCGACCACCTGGATGAGCAGCGTGAACACCAGCGCCATCACCCCGAACGGCCCGATGTCCGACTTTTTCATGACGTCGAGCGCCTGAGTGGCCGGCCGGCCACTGCCCAGCCCGTCGGCGAGGT
This sequence comes from Nonomuraea sp. NPDC049378, assembly GCF_055586745.1. Lineage (NCBI taxonomy): Bacteria > Bacillati > Actinomycetota > Actinomycetes > Streptosporangiales > Streptosporangiaceae > Nonomuraea > Nonomuraea sp. NPDC049378. The sequence continues at coordinate 74,702 of NZ_JBVJHP010000006.1, read as the reverse complement.
CGGCGAGCCCGTCCAGATGCAGCCCCCGGGTCAGTACGGCCAGCGACCCCGCCGCCAGCGCCGCGCCGAGCAGCGGCGGCCCGTGCAGCAGCGAGACCAGCGGCAACGGCAGCCCGGCGACGAGCCCGAGCACCAGCCCGACGGCCGGCGCCAGCACCATCGCCCGCCCCGCGACCTCCCGGTCCACCCGCTCCACGCGTACGGGGAAGACGGTCAGCGTGCCGGTCGAGAACCGCCAGCCGTCCGCGAACCGCCGAACCCTGACAAACCCGCTCACCGGACCGCCGTCCTCTCCTCGTGCCTGGGAGAGACCGTAGCGCCGGTACGCGTTCGTATTTCACATCGGTAACGGACGATCCCGGTGCCCACTAGTCTGTCGGGATGCACGTGCTTGAACTCGAAGGCGTAGACGTCCGCGTTGTCGGCAAGGCGCTGCTCGACGGCATCGACTGGCAGGTCGGCTACGGCGACCACTGGGCCGTCCTCGGCCCCAACGGCGCGGGCAAGACGACGCTCCTCTCGCTGGCCGGCGCCGTACGCCATCCCAGCGAGGGCACGGTCAAGGTGCTCGGCCACCCGCTCGGCCGGGTCGACGTGCGCGAGCTGCGCCGGCACATCGGCCTCGTCGCCTCCAGCCAGCGGCTGATCGACGAGGAGCTGATGGAGCAGGAGGGCGCGACCGCGCACACCGTGGTGCTCACCGGTCACACGGGGACGAGCGCTCCGCTGTGGGACAGGTACGGCGACGTGGAGCGTGACCGGGCCCACCGGCTGCTCGCGGACCTGGGCTGCAAGGAGCTGGCGGAGCGGCCGTTCCGCGTGTGCTCGCAGGGGGAACGCGCGAGGATCCGGGTGGCCAGGGCGCTCATGGCCGACCCGGCGGTGCTGCTGCTCGACGAGCCGTTCGCGGGGCTCGACCTGCCCGCCAGGGAAGACCTCATCACCGCTGTCGAGGAGCTCGCCACGACCAGGCCCGTGCTCACCACCGTGATGGTGACGCACCACCTGGAGGAGGTGCCCGCGACGACCACCCACGCGATGCTGATGCGCGACGCCAGAGTGCTCGCCGCCGGCCCCGTGGACGACGTGCTCACCCCCGCCAACCTCTCCGACTGCTTCGGCCGCTCCCTGCACGTGGACCGCGTGGACGGCCGCTGGTACGCCCGGGCCGCACGCCCCTGACAGCACCCTCCTCTGCGCCCTCCTCTGTGCCCTCCTCCCGGCACCGCCTCCGACGCGGCCCATCCTGACCCCGCCCTCGCAGGCGCCCGCGTCGGTGTTCCCCTCCGCGTCCTCGTGGGTGGTCCACCCGCGTCCGTGCCGGCGCCTGCGCCGCCGTCAGAGCTCCAGCGACCGCCCGGCGACCACCAGGGCCACATGCTCGGACTCGGCGGCCAGGCGCTCGTTCAACCTCCCCAGCACGTCCCTGAAGGCCCGCCCGGCGGCCGTGGCGGGCACCACGCCCAGCCCCACCTCGTCGGACACCGCCACGATCCGCTCCCGGGCCTGCCGCCACGCCGCCACGAGGTCGTCGCAGCGCTCGACCACGGGCGCGCGCTCGCCCTCCCAGGCCCCGTGCTCGTCGAAAACCGCCGCCACCCAGGTCCCCAGCCCGTCGATCAGCAGCGGTGTGGTGGCGCGCCTGATGGCCGTGGCCAGATCGGTGGTCTCGACGGTGGCCCAGTGAGCGGGACGCCGCGCCCGGTGCGCCCGCACCCGTTCCGCCCACTCGCCGTCCTCTCCGCCGGCCGGGCCGGTGGCGACATAGGTGACGTACGGCTCCGCCGCCAGCCGCAGCTCCGCCTCCGCCGACTTGCCCGAGCGCGACCCGCCCAGCAACAACGTCCGCCGCGGCCGGCCTGCCCGCCCGCCCGCCCGCTCGTCCGCGGAGCCGCTCAGCCGAGGGCTCGCAGGGTCGCTTCGCGGGCCGTTCGGCGGGCCGCACGCCAGTTCGGTGCCGTCAGGGACGGCGATCGCTCCCCACAGCCGCAGGCGCCTGGCCAGTTCCTCCTCCGACCGGACCCGGTGATCGAGCCCGACGGCCACCACCAGGGTCGCCTCGTCGGCCAGCCCCGAGCGCCGCAGCTCGCCGAGCCGCTCCGGCCGGTCCAGCAGGTCGATCAGCACGACGTCGTAGCGCGCCGGCCCACCTACCGGCCCGCCTACCGGCTCACCTACTGGGAGCGTCCGTCCCGCCGGCAGGTGGAGGAGCGCGGAGCCGCCGGGGCCTGCCAGCCCCAGACCGCCCGCAAGGGGCAGGTAGCCGTCGGGCGGGCCGGTGAAGGGGTAGCGGACCACGCCGTCCACGACCAGCTCGAACGGTCGGCGATGACCGGCGGGCAACCCGGCGCACGAGACGCACCCGCAGCCGGGCTCGGGCCAGCCGGTACGGCCCGCAGTGCCGTTGATGAGGAGCTTCACCGCGCCGAGCGTACAAACCCGCGTCCGCTCCCGCTCGCCCGGGTGCGCGACCTTGGGGTCAGCCGCCGGCCTTCACCGTGGTGCGGCGGCGGGCGGCCACCAGGGCGCCGCCTCCGAGCAGGGCCAGCACGCCCGCCCCACCCGCGATCCACGTGACCGGCACCCCGCCCTCGGAGGCGGCCTCGGGGAGGGCGCCGTCGAGCGCCGTGCCGCCCTTCTCCCTGCCCGGATAGCCGTCGACCGCGACGACGTCACCGCCCGCGTTCACCCGGACCCCGGCCATGGAGGCGAGGAGCCGGGCGGTGGTGGCGGACTCGGCGCCCGCGACGCACGTGGCCGACGGCTCGGCGGGCGGATGCTCGCCGGGGTAGGCGTCGGTGCCGGCCTCGCCGAAGTCCACCGCCACGACCACGCGCTTGTGCCCGGAACCGGCGGTGTCCTTGCCGCACACGGCCTGGAACGAGGGCAGCTCCCCGGCGGGGGGTTCGCCCGCCGTCCCGTCCGGGGCAGCCGAGAAGCGCCAGCCGATGACGGAGCCGTCCGGCGGCGAGTCGCCGGACGCGGCCGCCAGCCAGGCGGTGCCGTCGCTCCGCCAGACGCTCCACCCGCGCGCGGCGCCGGGATCGGCCGCGCCCGGGACGGGATCTCCGGGGGAGACGGGCGGTGCGGCGAGGGCAGAGCAGGGGAGGGAGACCGAGGCGGCCACCCCGAGGACGGCTCCGGCCGCAACACGAAACGCGCGCAGCATCGATGGACCTCCAAGCTCGGGAGTAGGGTTCCAGTGCCTGCGGAGGGTGCGCCGGCGAACCCGCGGAAAAGGAGCGTATGGCATGACATGGCGTTGGCGTTATGAAAAGGCAAATGGTGGTGAGGTAACGGATCGTCCTTTGCCGCGAGAGGTTTTTCCGAGCCAGGCGGACGCGGAGTCGTGGCTCGGCGAGAACTGGCGTGACCTGCTCGAATCCGGGGTGGAGCAGGTGGCCCTGCTCGAGGAGGATCGCGTCGAGTACGCGGGAATGTCATTGCGTCCGGAGTGAATGCCAGCAACACGAAAACCCCTTGAGCCATTCGTGGCTCAAGGGGTTTTCGCCGCTCGTGTGATTACGGGCGGGTGCGGGGGCTCTCCGTCTTGGAGGGGTCGCGCTCGACGACCGGGGCGAGCACGTCGTCGATCCGCCGCAGCACGTCCGCATCCAGCTTGACGCCCGACGCCCGCACGTTGTCACGCACCTGCTCGGGGCGGCTGGCGCCGATGATGGCGCTGGAGACGTTCGGGTTCTGCAGGACCCACGCGATGGCCAGCTGCGCCATGCTGAGCCCCAGGTCCGCGGCGATCGGCTTGAGCTCCTGGACGCGGGTCAGCACGTCGTCCCTCATCCACCGGGCGATCATGTTGCTGCCGCCGCTCTTGTCGGTCGCGCGCGAGCCCTCGGGGGGCTGCTGTCCCGGCAGGTATTTCCCGGTGAGCACGCCCTGGGCGATCGGCGACCAGACGATCTGGCCGACGCCCTCCTTCTCGCTCAGCGGCACGACCTCGGACTCGATGATCCGCCACAACATGGAGTACTGAGGCTGGTTCGACACGATCCGGTCGAAGCCCATCTGATCAGCGATCTTGAGGGCCTGGGCGATCTGCTCGGCCGTCCACTCGCTGACGCCGACGTAGAGGACCTTGCCCTGGCGTACGAGGTCGTCGAAGGTCTTGAGCGTCTCCTCGAGCGGGGTCTCGTAGTCGAAGCGGTGGGCCTGGTAGAGGTCGACGTAGTCGGTCTGCAGGCGCCGCAGCGAAGCGTGGATCGACTCGGTGAGGTGCTTGCGCGACAGGCCGCGGTCGTTCCTGCCGGGCCCGGTCGGCCAGTAGACCTTGGTGAAGATCTCCAGCGACTCCCTGCGTACGCCCTTCAGCGCCCGGCCGAGCACTTCCTCGGCCTTCGTCGCCGCGTACACGTCGGCCGTGTCGAACGTCGTGATGCCCTCGTCGAGTGCCGCCTGAACGCACTGCTTGGCGGCGTCCTCCTCGACCTGGGAGCCGTGGGTGAGCCAGTTGCCGTAGCTGATCTCGCTGACCACGAGACCGCTGCGACCGAGGTGTCGGAATTCCATGCGTCCGACCTTAATCCCGGCACGTGGGGTGATCCGTTTCGGGATAGGGTGCGCGACGTGCTGAAGCTCGTACGGCTGGCGCTGACGGCCGCCGTCGTGACCGCCATCGTGGTCCGGCTGCGCCGCCGCGCCCGCATGCCGCAGACCCCTCCCTCGCCCCCTTCAGAGCGGCAGCCGGCGCGGCAGCCGGGCGGCAGGGCCGGGATGGGCGCGGCGTGGGCCGGCATCGCGCTGATCGTGGCGGTCACCCTGGCGGCCGCGCTGGTCCCCACGGAGGCGCAGGAGGCGTCCTCGGCTCGGGCACGGACCCACCAGGCCGAACAGGACGCCCTCACCGCCGCGCTGCTGGTGTCCGAGAACGACGCTCAGTTCCCTGCGCCGCTCGCCACCGGCCCCGCCGTCACGCCGCCCCCCACGCCGCTCCCCACGCCGGCCCCGACCGGCCGGCCCGTGCCCGACCCCGGGTGTGCGCCTGAGCCGCGCCCGGTGCGGGTGCGGCCGATCGATCCGAAGGTCAGGCGGGCCGTGGACCGCCAGTGGCGGCGGATCGAGCGGTGGCTGAGGGCGAACGCGCCCCGCTCGTACAGGACGCTCGGAGCGCCCGGCAGGGCCCGCACGATCGCGATCGCCGAGGCCCAGATGGGCGTGGACTTCCCCGACGACCTGCGCGCCTCGCTCCTGCGCCACGACGGCTCGCGAGGAGCGCGGGCGTTCGGTTTCGGGCTCTCGTACGACGGCGCCGCCAACCTCGGCATCCGCCGGATCAGGGACGCCTGGCGGGCGGAGTGCTCCAGGAACCGCACCGATCCGGCGCACGGGGACTGGAACGGCCGCATGATCCCGTTCGTGCTCTTCGAGGAGCGCCACGGCGAGGACGGGGTGTACGCCGTGGTCGATTCCGCGGCGGGCACCGTCGGGTGGGACGACACGATCTCCGGCACGGCGCCCCGGCTGCCGTCCTACTACGCGCTGATGCGGGCCGTCGCCGACGCCCTGGAGCAGGGCACGGCGGTCGAGGGCTGGCGGCCCGCGGTCAGAGGAGGCGTGCTGCGCTGGGACAACGCCAAGTACGGCAAGCCATAATTTTCCCGATTTGTCGGAGTCTTCCGGAAAATCGGGAAAATATGGTTATCGCTTGGGCTGCACCGGCTTGCCGCCCGGCAGAACCTGCGGCGGCGGGAAGCGCAGCTTGCGGATCTGCAGCGCCCGCATGGCCGCGTAGAAGCCGACGCCCCTGAGGCTCTCGTCCGGCATCTTCTCCGCCACCTGCCGCTTCACCTTCCAGGCGACATAGATGGAGGTGAACAGCACGCCGATCATCATGATCGGCCAGCCGACCGCGATGACGAGGTTGAGCACCTGCGCACGGATCTCCATCGGCCAGGGAATCCACGTCGCCAGCAGGATGAGTAGCGAGAACGGCAGAAAATACTGGCTCGGCAGCCGGCGGGAGTCGACCCAGTCGCGCGCGAACTTGCGCGCGGGGCCCTTGTCCCTCGCGGGGAAATAGCGCTCGTCACCGGCGAGCATGCCCCTGCGGGCTTTATCGCGCTCGGCGGCCTGCTTGGCCCGCATCTGCCGATAGGCCTCTTTGCGGTCTTTGGGCGCGGAGACCGGCTGGCGCCGTTTGCCTTCGGCATCCCGGCGCTTGGGTGTGGGACGACCTTTGCCCTTGGGCTTAGGATCGTCAGTGGGGGCGGGGGTATCGTCCACGGTGGTTTGGGAACGGCGTCGCAACACGACGTCAACCCTACCTGGACTGCAACTTAGTGACGCCCTCGCGCGTTATGCGTAGGGTAATCCCAAGGCGGCTGCGCTGCATTGGGAACACCAGCACGACCTAGAAGGGGACGGCCGACGCGCATGAGCGTGATGAAGAGACTTTCGATGATCTTCAAGTCCAAGGCCAACAGGGCTTTGGACAAGATGGAGGATCCGCGCGAGACCCTCGACTACTCCTATCAGCGGCAGCTGGAGCTGCTGCAGAAGGTGCGCAGGGGCGTGGCCGACGTCGCCACGTCACGCAAGAGGGTGGAGCTGCAGATCACCGGCCTGGAGAAGCAGGCCCAGCGTTACGAGGAGCAGGGCCGCAAGGCGCTGTCCGTGGGGCGTGAAGACCTCGCCCGCGAGGCGCTGCAGCGCAGGTCCAATCTGCAGGCGCAGATGGCCGACCTGAAGGTGCAGCACGACAACCTGCAGGCCGAGGAGGAGAAGCTGACCACGGCTTCCCAGCGGCTGCAGTCCAAGGTCGACTCCTTCCGCACGAAGAAGGAGACGATCAAGGCCACCTACACCGCCGCCGAGGCGCAGACGCGCATCAACGAGGCGTTCTCCGGCATCTCCGAGGAGATGGGCGACGTCGGCCTGGCGATCCAGCGTGCCGAGGACAAGACGGCGTCGATGCAGGCCCGCGCGGGCGCCATCGACGAGCTGCTGGCCAGCGGCGCGCTCGACGACTACAGCGGCACCAAGGGCGACGACATCCAGGCCGAGCTCGACCGCATGGGCGGCGGCATGGACGTCGAGCTCGAGCTGGCCAGGATGAAGTCCGAGCTGGGCCAGGGCCCGGCGCCGCAGGGAGCCATCGAGCAGGGCCAGCCGCAGCAGCAGCCCCAGCAGGCCCCGCAGCAGGCTCAGCAGCAGCCCGGCCAGACCCAGCAGCTGCGTCAGCCAGGGGAGGGCGCATGATTGTCAGGATCATGGGCGAGGGTCAGGTGGAGATCTCCGCCGACGACATCTCGGTCCTCAACGAGCTCGACACCGAGCTGGAGGCGGCCATCGACGCGGGCGACGAGAAGTCGTTCCGGGTCAAGCTGCACGCACTGCTCGACAAGGTGCGCCACGTGGGCAAGGCGCTTCCCGACGACAGCCTTGAGCCGTCAGAGCTGATCCTTCCCCCCGCGGACGCCTCGATCGAGGAGGTCCGGGAGATGCTGGGCGACCAAGGCCTCATCCCGGGCTGAGCCCGTGCGTACGCGGTTCGCGTCCGACCGCGGCCTGACCAGCCGCATGGTCGTGACGATGTTCCTGCTCGGGCTGCTCTACGTGGTGTTCGTCGGCGTCCTGATCGCCTTGGGCGTGCGGGCGCTGACCGTGCTGGTGCTGGCAGGGGGTCTGCTGCTCGTGCAGTATTTCCTGTCCGACCGCATCGCGCTGTTCGCGATGGGAGGGCGGGAGGTCTCGCCGCAGGAGGCCCCCGAGTTGCACGGCCTGATCGACCGGCTGTGCGCGCTGGCCGACATGCCCAAACCGCGGGTGGCGATCGCGGAGTCCGACGTCCCCAACGCGTTCGCCACCGGCCGCAACCAGAAGAACGCCGTCGTCTGCGTGACGACGGGCATCCTGCGGCGACTCGAGCCGCAGGAGCTCGAGGGCGTGCTCGCGCACGAGCTCTCCCACGTCGCGCACCGCGACGTGGCCGTCATGACGATCGCCTCGTTCCTCGGCATCGTGGCGGGCCTCATGACCAGGTTCGCCCTCTACACCGGGCTCGGCGGCCGCCGCAACGGCGGCCAGGGCGGCGTGCCGATCGGGCTGATCATCGTCCTGGTCTCCGTCCTCGTGTACGCCATCAGCTTCCTGCTCACCCGCGCCCTGTCGCGTTACCGGGAGCTGGCCGCCGACCGCGCGGGCGCGCTGCTCACCCAGAGGCCGTCGGCCCTGGCCAGCGCGCTGGTCAAGATCACCGGCGACATGGCCAGGATCCCCACGCGCGACCTGCGCGAGGCCGAGCCGTTCAACGCCTTCTACTTCGCCCCGGCGCTGGCCCCCGGCGAGACGCTCGCGAACCTGTTCTCCACGCACCCGCGGCTCGAGCGGCGGCTGGAGCAGCTGACGAACATCTCCAAGCAGCTCGGAAGGGGCTGAACCCGCATGGGCTGGCTCGATGCGCTGCTCGGCCGGTCGAAGCCGGTCAAGCCCAACCTCGACGCGCTGTTCGCGCTGCCGTCCGCGGCCGTGACGCTGCAGGCCGCGACCGGGCTCACGCCCACGGGCCTCGGCTCGGTGGCGTTCAGGGCCGCTGAGGGAGGCGCGTTCGCCACGCTCGAACGCGACGTCAAGGCGCTGCTCGGCGAGCGCGTCGAGGAGTCCGACGACGGCTACGGCTACACCTGGCTGCTGGTGCGCCGCGCGCCCGACGCGCTCAGCGACCTGGTCACCGAGCTGCACGCGGTCAACTCGTCGCTGGAGTCGGCCGGGTTCGGGCCCTCGCTGCTGTGCTCGCTGGTGTCGTTCGCCGCCCCGGACGACGGGCGCCGGCTGGCGGTCGTCTACCTGTACAAACGGGGCACGTTCTACCCGTTCGCGCCGCTCTCCGGGCAGCGGCGCGACAACGCGCTCGAACTGCAGGCCAGAGGCGCGCTGGAGGGTGAGCTGCCGCTGGAGAAGGACCTCAGCCGGTGGTTCCCCGTCTGGGGTGCGCCCGGCCTCTGACCAGGGGGCCTTTCCGGCGATAACCACCCACAGTGGTCTAATGGTCACGTGGAGCGAAGACTGGTCGTGCTTGCGGCATCCGCGCTCATCGTGGCGGCGGTGCTGGGCAGCGCGTGGATCACCGGCCAGTTCACCACACCGGCGGTCGACAGGGCCCACGGGTACGTCAGCGAGCTGGCCGCCCGCGACCAGCCGTGGACGCGCCTGTTCCGGGTCAGCGACGGGCTTGCCGGACTGGCGTGCGTGTCCGGCGTGCTGCTCCTGCCGAGGACGGCGCGCGAGTGGCGGGGCTGGCTGGCGGTGGCCGCGTTCGGGCTGTTCACCTTCGCCTCAGGAGTGTTCCCCCTCGACTGCGCGGCGCTGAGCGACCCGGCCTGCGGGCTGCGGGAGCCGTCCTGGCCGCACCGGGCGCACACGCTGGCGGGGGCGCTGTCCACGATCTGCGGGCTGGCGGCGATGGTGCTGCTCGGCGCGCGGTGGCGGTCGTGGGTGTCGTGGCTGCTCACCTGGCTCAGCGTGGCCGCCACACTGCTCACGGTGGGCGCGCTCGCGGCGGGGCAGGGGGTGGGGATCGCGCACCGGGCCCAGCTGACGATGTTCGCGATCTGGCTCGTGTACGCGGCCCTGCACCTGCTCGTGTCGGACGACCACCAGACGCCGGTCCCCCTCCTGGGGCCCGCGTCCGTCTCGCGGGCCCGCGAAGCACGACCCGCGCCGCCCGCGTCGGGCACCGTCCGCGGCGTCGCGGCAGGCGCTGCCTCAGACGCTGCCCCCGGCGTCGCGGCAGGTGCCGCACCGGGCATCGGGCCGGGCGCCGCGGGGGACGCCGCGGGGCGCGGTGTGCCGGGCGCGGCGGGGGAGGCCGCGGCGGGTGTGCCGCCGGACGCGGACCTTGGCGAGGTGCTGGGCGCGGGCCCCGGCATGGCGCTGAACGCGGGCCCCGGCGTCGCCCTCGGCGCGGTGGCGGGCGGGCCGCCGGGCACGCGCGGGCCGGGAAGGGCGCCGGGCATGAGGCCGGACTTCGGAGCGGTGGACGGATACGGGCCGCCCCACGTGGTCGAGCAGGGGACCGGGCCCGCGGTGCTCATCACGGCGGGCGCCGCGGGCGCCTGGTTCCACTGGGACGCGGTGGCCGCGCAACTCGGAAGGCGTCACCGCGTCATCCGCTTCGACCGCCCAGGGCTCGGCCTCAGTCCCCGTTCGCCGGCCCCGCCCACCCTGTACGCCGAGGTCGCCAGGCTGGCCGCGCTGGCCCCCGCCCACCCCGAGCAGGTGACGGTCGTCGCCCACGGCGTGGCCTGCTGGCACGCGGAGGCGTTCGCCAGGCTGCACCCGCTCTGCGTGGCGGGGCTCGTCCTCGTGGCCCCGGCCTGCGCCAGGGAGCGGCGGCCGCTCGCGCTGGCCAGGTCCGCGGGCCGGTGGCTGCCCGCCCTGGGCGGCACGTGGGGCGCGACCGCGCTGGCCCGCATGATCGGCCCTCCGGCGCACCGGCTGTTCGCGGGCTGCTCCGACCCGGCGGGCGTCTACAGCATGGGCAAGGTGCCGGCCGCCGTCGTGGGGGAGTGGCTGGCCCGCCGCGACATGGCGGCCGACCTGCACCGGCTCAGGGAGGAGAAACCGGTCCCCGGCGTGGCGGTCACCGTGATCAGCACGGGCGAGCGGGACGCCTGCCAGCAGCGGCTCGCGCGGGACCTGGAGGCCGAGCTCGTACGCCTGCCGGCCATCGGCCGCCAGGTGCCGCTCGAAGCCCCGGAGGCGATCGTGGACGCCGTCTCGGACCTACGCCGAGGTGGTCCCGTGAACGGGTGACCGGCGCGGTCACCGTCCCGTCCCGCCGGCAGGCGGCTCATCGGCCGGCGGGGCGGCGAGCACCCGGCGGTCCGGCGCACCAGGGGCTCCGGGTACGAGGCCGTGGTGATCGACCTGCCCGGCCGTGTCAGCCGGGCCCCGGCGACGGCGCCGGAGAGGGCGGAGTTCGACCGCACGGGCTTCCGCTTCAGCGGGAACGCCTCGTAAGCGGCCGGGGGATCTGATACGCAGTGAGGGACACGACCGCCGGGCGGGAAGGACACCGTATGGACATCACCGTCGTCGGCGAGGGCGCCGTCCTGGCCGTGCCCGACATCCTGCGGCTGCATGCCGGCGTCGAGGTGCGCAGGGCGTCGGCCGCAGACGCCTTCACCGCCGTCAGGGCCGCCGCCGCCCGGCTGGCCGAGGCGCTCAGCGGGGCGGGGATCGCCCCTGAGGACGTCCGCACGGCCGAGCTCTCCCTCGGGCCCGAGTACGAGTCCTATCCGAAGGTGGCCGCCTACCGCGGGGCGCGGGGCGTGGAGGTCGTCGTCCGCGACCTGGCCGGGGCCGACGGCGTCATCGACACCGTGGCGGGGGTGGGCGAGGAGGCCCGGCTCAACGGCGTGGTGTTCGAGGTGTCGGACCCGGCCGGCGCGCTGCGGGAGGCCCGGGCCCTGGCGTTCCGCGACGCGGCCGCCAAGGCGGCCCAGTACGCCGAGCTGTCCGGCCGCCCGCTGGGCCGCGTGGTGTCGGTGAGCGAGGAGGTCGCGAGCGGCCCGCAGCCGCTCACGATGGCCGCCGCGGAGAGCGGCGCCTCGATCAGTCCCGGCCGCCAGACCCTCTCGGTGAGGGTCCGGGTCGGCTACGACTTCGCGTAAGCCCGAGGCCCGGTCCTGGGCCTCGGGCGGCGCGTCACGGGAGGGCCAGCATGCGGTCGAGGGCGACCCTGGCCCAGTGGGCGGTGTCGTCGTCCACCGTGATCTGGTTGACGACCGCACCGTCCTCGGCGAGCACCAGCGACTCCAGCGCCCACACCAGGTGGGGCAGGTCGATCCGGTTCATGGTCGAGCAGTAGCAGACCGTGCGGTCCAGGAACGAGACGTTCTTGTCGGGGAACGTCTGGGCCAGGCGCTTGACCAGGTTGAGCTCGGTGCCGATCGCCCAGCTGGAGCCCGCCGGCGCCGCCTCGAGCGTCCTGATGATGTGCTCGGTCGAGCCCACGTGGTCGGCCTTGAGCACCACCTCGTGGCGGCACTCCGGGTGCACGAGCACGTTGACGCCCGGGATGCGCGCGCGTACGTCGTCCACCGACTCGGCGGTGAAACGGCCGTGCACCGAGCAGTGGCCCCGCCACAGGATCATCCGCGCGCGCTCAAGCTGCTCCCGCGTCAGCCCGCCGCCCGGGCGGTGCGGGTTCCACACCACGCAGTCGTCCAGCGACATGCCCATCTCCAGGACGGCCGTGTTGCGGCCGAGGTGCTGGTCGGGCAGGAACAGCACCTTGCCGCCCTGCTCGAAGGCCCAGTCGAGGGCGCGGCGGGCGTTGGAGGAGGTGCAGACCGCGCCCCCGTTCCTGCCGCAGAAGGCCTTGATGTCGGCGCTGGAGTTCATGTAGGTGACCGGGATCACCTGGCCGGCCAGCCCGGCGTCCTCCAAGGCGTCCCAGCACTCCTCGACCTGGTCGAACGTGGCCATGTCGGCCATCGAGCAGCCGGCCGCGAGGTCCGGCAGGATCACCTTCTGGGCGTCGCCGGTCAGGATGTCGGCGGACTCGGCCATGAAGTGCACGCCGCAGAAGACGATGTACTCCGCCTCGGGCCGGGCCGCGGCCTGCTGGGCCAGCTTGAAGGAGTCGCCCGTCACGTCGGCGAACTGGATGACCTCGTCGCGCTGGTAGTGGTGGCCGAGCACGAAGAGGCGGTCGCCGAGGGCCTCCTTCGCCTTGCGGGCGCGTTCCACGAGGCCGGGGTCGGAGGCGGGCGGTAGCTCGCCGGGACACTCGACCCCCTTCTCGCTGTGCGGATCGGCGCCACTGCCGAGGACGAAGAGCGGCAGTCCAGTCTGGGTGGCCATGGCCGTACCCCCTTATCGTCGAATTGACGATACTCATCATGACACACGGACGAAAGCGGGCAATCAGGGGGAGGTGGGCCCGGGAATGTGTGGCATCCCCGAGGTGTTGGTAGCGTCATCAGTAGGACGTCGAAAACAGACAGCCGGGTTAGGGAGTCAGCAGATGACGGTTGAGAGCAGCGAGACCACGGCACAGGGCCTGATCCTGACCGACGCGGCCGCGGCCAAGGTCAAGAGCTTGCTCGAGCAGCAGGGCGAGGAGGGCCTGCAGCTGCGGGTCGCCGTGCAGCCGGGCGGCTGTTCCGGCCTGCGCTACCAGCTCTTCTTCGACGACCGGTCGATGGACGGCGACGTGGTGTCCGACTTCGGCGGCGTCAGTGTGGTCACCGACCGGATGAGCGCCCCCTACCTGATGGGCGCCTCGATCGACTTCGTCGACACCATCGAGAAGCAGGGCTTCACCATCGACAACCCCAACGCCACGGGCTCCTGCGCCTGCGGCGACTCGTTCAACTAGAGCGACGGGCGACTGGTCGCCGGGTCCCGCGCGCCTTTGTGCGCGCGGGACCTTCGCGTATCCTCGTTGGGCCCACTGGCCTGCTGACAACGAGGAAGAAGAACCCCGTGCGCATCGCCGTAACCGGCTCCATCGCGACAGACCATCTGATGACCTTCCCCGGAAGCTTCGGCGATCAGCTGATCGCCGAGCAACTCGACCGGGTGTCGCTTTCGTTCCTGGTCGATGACCTACAGATCCGTCGCGGTGGATGCGCCGCGAACATCGCGTTCGGCATGGGATGTCTGGGCCTGACCCCCATCCTGGTGGGTGCCGTCGGCAACGACTTCGCCGACTATCGTTCGTGGCTGGAGCGCCACGGCGTCGACTGCGGATCCGTGCACGTCTCGGAGACCCGGCACACCGCCCGCTTCCTGTGCACGACCGACGAGCACCACAACCAGATCGCCTCCTTCTACACGGGGGCCATGGCCGAGGCACGGCTGATCGAGCTGCAGCCCGTCGCCGCCCGCACCGGTGGCCTCGACCTGGTGCTCATCAGCCCCAACGACCCCGACGCGATGCTGCGCCACACCGAGGAGTGCCGCCAGCGCGGCATCGGCTTCGCCGCCGACATCTCCCAGCAGCTCGCCCGCATGGAGGACGAGCAGATCCGCGCCCTCGTCGACGGCGCCTCCTACCTGTTCTCCAACGACTACGAGAAGGGGCTCATCGAGCAGAAGACCGGCTGGTCCGACGCGGAGATCCTCGACCGGGTCGGCGTCCGGATCACCACGCTCGGCCCCAAGGGCGCCGTCATCGACCGCAAGGGCGAGCCGTCGATCATGGTCGCTCCCGCCCCCGAGCGGGGCAAGGCCGACCCCACCGGCGTCGGCGACGCCTTCCGCGCCGGTTTCCTCGCGGGCCTGGCCTGGGGCCTGCCGCTGGAGCGCTGCGGGCAGATCGGCAACCTCACCGCCACCCACGTGCTGGAGCGCGTCGGCGGCCAGGAATATGAGCTCGGCCAGCAGGTCTTCCTCGAACGGTTCGGCGCCGCCTACGGCGCCGAGGCAGCCGCGGAGATCGCCGAGCACATCCGCTGCTATCACCCCTGAGCGGCGCGCGCCGTCCCGCCGCCCGGCGGGACGGCCCGGCGCGGATGGTCAGTAGTTGCGCCTGACGTGGATCGCCCAGCCGCCCTCGGGCAGCTCGTACGACCCGACGTGGCGGTGCGACTTCAGCCTGCACCACGCCGGCACGTCGGTGTAGGCGGCCGGGTCGTCGGCCAGCACCGCCACCACCCCGTTCAGCGGTACGTGGTTGATCTGCGCGGCCAGCATGATGATCGGGATCGGGCACTTCTTCCCGAGCGCGTCGATCGTCAAAGCCGGCTGGGTAACCTCGGTCATGCGACTCCTGCGTCCTGCCGGATGCGGCGCACCAGCTCGGGCAGCACGGCGAGGAACCGGTCGACCTCGGCCGCGGAAGCGCCCCTGGGCAGCGACACCCGGACATTCCCATGCGTCAGCACGCCCATCGCTTCCAGAACGTGCGATGGACGAAGCGTACTAGCGGTGCACGAGCTTCCTGACGACACGGCGAACCCGGCCTTGTCCAGCTCGGTCAGCAGCGCCTCGCCGTCGACGTACAGGCACGAGAAGGTCACGATGTGCGGCGCCCGCTCGTCGGGGTCGCCGATCACCTCCACGTCCGGGACGATCTTCGGGACCGTCTCCCTGATCCTGCCGACGAGCTCGGCCAGCCGCGCCTGCTCCTGCGACGCCTCCGCGGCCATCGCGCGCAGCGCGGCCGCCGCGGCCACGATGCCGGGGACGTTCTCGAAGCCCGGCACCCGCCGACGCTCCCGCTCGTCCTCCGGCAGGAACGAGCGGAACCGCGTGCCCTTGCGCACCGCCAGCACGCCCACGCCGGCGGGGCCGCCCCACTTGTGGGCGCTGGCCGCCAGCACCGACCAGCCGGGCGGGACCGGCATCCGGCCGGCCGTCTGCGCCGCGTCGACCAGCAGCGGCACCCCGTTGGCGCGGCACGCCGCGGCCGCCTCCGCCACCGGCTGCAGGGTGCCGACCTCGTGGTTGGCCGTCTGCAGGCAGGCCAGCGCCGTGCCGGGACGGGCCACCGCCTCGGTGAAGCGGTCGAGGTCGACCCGGCCGGTCAGGCCGACGCCGACGGTCTCGACCGTGCCGCCGTCGCGCTCGTGCACGCCGCCGGCGTGCAGCACGCTGGAGTGCTCGACGGCCGTGGTGACCAGATGACGCCCGACCCTGCGCCTGCCGTGTAGGGTGCCGAGCACGCCGAGATGCACGGCCTGCGTGCCCGAGGAGGTGAACGACACCTCGTCGGGGCGCGCGCCGAGCGCTTCGGCCACCTCCGTGCGGGCCTGTTCGAGCAGCAGGTGCGCGCGGCGGGCCTGGCCGTAGAGTCTCGCGGGGTCGGCCCAGCCGACGTCGATCGCCGCCAGCAGCGCCTCGCGTGCCTGGGGGTGGAGCGGCTCACTCGAGGCCGCGTCGAAATACGCCACGAGACTCATCGTCCCACTTCCGGCGCCATGGAGGGGTCGCGCGGTGGGGCAAGGCCCCTGCACGCTAATGTGTCTGCTTGTCAGTCTGTGCATGAATCAGAAACAGCAATACGCGCCCAGGGGAAAGACTCTTGGGCTACATCTGTGGGGTAGGCGATCCGTGAGTCCGACTCGCCGTACGACGCGGCGTTCGTTGGCCCGGCGCAGGGTGCCACGCGCCGCCGCTTTGGCGTTGCTGCTGGCCACTGCTACGGCGTGTGCTAATGACGTCCCCGAGGCCGACTGGTCTCGCGGCCTTCTTCCCGGCCACATCACCGAAGAGGGCAATGTGGTCCAAAGCCTGTGGAACGGGGCCTGGATCGCCGCGCTCGCCACGGGTGCCGTCGTCATTGTCCTGATCGTGTGGGCGGCCATCTTCCACCGCAAGCGCAAGGCGAAGGCCGAGCTCCCGCCGCAGGTCCGCTACAACCTGCCGATCGAGATGCTCTACACCTTGATCCCGCTCGTCATGGTGTCGGTGTTCTTCTTCTTCACCGCCCGCGACAGCGAGCGACTGGAGCAGATCTCCGGGAACGCGCCGGTGAAGGTCAAGGTCGAGGCATACCAGTGGAGCTGGCGCTTCACCACCACCGTCGACGGCAAGCAGCTGCCGCCGGTCTCCGGCGTTCCGGTGAGCGACTACAACAAGGGCCCCCAGCTGGTCCTGCCGACGAAGACCAAGATCGAGTTCGATCTGCAGAGCGACGACGTCATCCACTCGTTCTGGGTGCCGGAGTTCCTGTTCAAGCGGGACATCCTCCCCGGCATCCCGGAGGACAACCCGGGTCGCAAGTTCGAGATCACGACGCTCGACCGGACAGGCGTGTTCGCCGGCCGCTGCGCTGAGCTGTGCGGCGTCGACCACAGCCGGATGCTCTTCTCGGTGAAGCTCGTTCCGCAGGCTGAGTTCGACCAGTACATCGCGACCCAACAGGCTGGGAGTGCCCAGTGACCGCCATCCAAGAACCACTCAGGACGCCGATCAGGCCCGTCACCAAGGGCCAGATCATCGCCAAGTGGCTGTCCTCCACCGATCACAAGATCATCGGGCACCTCTACCTGATCTCGTCGTTCGCGTTCTTCCTCATCGGCGGCGTCATGGCGCTGGTCATGCGGGCCGAGCTGGCGCAGCCGGGCCTGCAGTTCACCAGCAACGAGCAGTTCAACCAGCTGTTCACCATGCACGGCACGATCATGCTGCTCATGTTCGCGACGCCGCTGTTCGCCGGTTTCGCCAACGAGCTGATGCCCCTGCAGATCGGCGCACCCGACGTGGCGTTCCCGCGCCTCAACATGGTGAGCTACTGGCTCTACCTGTTCGGCAGCATCATCGCGGTCTCGGGCTTCTTCACCCCGGGGGGCGCGGCGTCGTTCGGCTGGTTCGCCTACACGCCGCTGTCCAACGCGATCAACTCGCCCGGCGTCGGCGGCGACCTGTGGATCATGGGCCTGGCCCTGTCGGGTCTGGGCACCATTCTCGGCTCGGTCAACTTCATCACCACGATCATCTGCATGCGCGCTCCAGGCATGACCATGTTCCGCATGCCGATCTTCACCTGGAACGTGCTGCTGACCAGCATGCTCGTGCTGATGGCGTTCCCGGTGCTGGCCGCCGCGCTGCTGGCGCTGGAGGCCGACCGCAAGCTGGGCACCCACATCTTCGACTCGGAGTTCGGCGGAGCGCTGCTCTGGCAACACCTGTTCTGGTTCTTCGGACATCCCGAGGTGTACATCATCGCCCTGCCGTTCTTCGGCATCGTGACGGAGATCCTGCCGGTCTTCAGCCGCAAGCCGATCTTCGGTTACATCAGCCTCGTGGCCGCGACGATCTCCATCGCCGGTCTGTCCATCACGGTCTGGGCGCACCACATGTTCCCGACCGGGCAGGTGCTGCTGCCGTTCTTCTCGTTCATGACGTTCCTCATCGCGGTGCCGACGGGTGTGAAGTTCTTCAACTGGGTCGGCACGATGTGGCGCGGGCATCTCACGTTCGAGTCGCCGATGTTGTTCTCGGTCGGCTTCCTGGTGACGTTCCTCCTGGGCGGCCTGACCGGCGTCATCCTGGCCTCGCCGCCGCTCGACTTCCACATCAGCGACACCTACTTCGTCGTCGCGCACTTCCACTACGTGGTGTTCGGCACCGTGGTGTTCGCCATGTTCGCCGGGTTCTACTTCTGGTGGCCCAAGTTCACCGGCAAGATGCTCGACGACAAGCTCGGCAAGCTGCAGTTCTGGCTGCTGTTCATCGGCTTCCACACCACGTTCCTCATCCAGCACTGGCTGGGCGTGGTGGGCTTCCCGCGCCGCTACGCCGACTACAGCGCGGCCGACGGCTTCACCGACCTCAACATGATCTCGTCGGTGGGCGCGTTCATCCTGGGCGCCTCGACGTTGCCGTTCTTCTACAACGTCTGGAAGACCTGGCGCAGCGCGCCCAAGGTCACCGTCGACGACCCCTGGGGCTACTGCGGCTCGCTCGAATGGGCGACCTCATGCCCGCCGCCGCGACACAACTTCACGTCGCTGCCGCGCATCAGGTCCGAGCGTCCCGCGTTCGACCTGCACTATCCGCACGTGTCCGCCAAGTCCGCCCAGGAGGTCGAGGCCTGATGAAGGTCCAGGGTTGGCTGTTCCTGCTGTGCGGCCTGTTCTTCGCCGCCGTCGACATCGCCTACTGGTTCTGGACCAAGGCGGCGATGGGCAGAGGCGAGCCGGTCGGCACCACGGCCATGGCCATCTCGGTCGGGTTCGCGTTCATGGTCGGCTACTACCTGATGTTCACCGCGCGGCGCATCGGCGCCCAGCCGGAGGACAGCAAACAGGCCGAGATCAGCGACGGCGCGGGGGAGATCGGCTTCTTCAGCCCGAGCAGCTGGTGGCCGCTCTTCCTCTGCCTGGCGGCGGCCTTCGCCTTCGCCGGGTTCGTGATCGGTTTCTGGATGTTCCTGATCGGCGTGTTCCTGGTCATCATGGCCATGATCGGGTTCGTGTTCCAGTACTACCGGGGTAACTTCTCGCACTGAGCCACACCTGAGGCGGGCGTGCTCCCATGAGGGAGGATGCCCGCTTTTTGGTGTTCTTTTCCGGTCTCCGGATGTGGTCATTCGATCACTCAGGGTACTAATGAGAAATCTGCTGCGTGGACTGCCTCTATGGCCCTAACCAGGTATGGGGCGCCAAGCGAGCGGATTTCTCATCAGGTAAGGCAATGGAGCGGGACAAGGGAGTCACTCGTGGGGCGCGTAGCGTATGGATCGGCCGGCCTGCTGGCCTTGGCGCTGCTCACCGCGTGCTCGGAAGCCGGCACGGAGGGCGAGCCCGACGGAGTCGCGATGGCGGGCGCGGGGGTGCGAGCGCCCTCTGTGACGTTCTCTCCGGCCGACAAGGCCGCCGACGTGCCCACGGACCAGCCCGTCGTGGTGTCGGCCCAAGGGGGAACGCTCAGGAGCGTGCGCGTGGAGGGCGACAAGTCCGGCTCGCTGGACGGTGTCCTGAGCGGCGACCGTACGCGGTGGCGCAGCACCGTCACGGCGAGGCCGGGCGTGACCTACACGGTCACCGCGCTCTCGGTGGACGCCGCGGGCAAGCAGACCCAGGCGAAGAGCACGTTCAAGACGGTCAAGAGCAACAAGACGTTCGACATCAAGACGATCACCCCGAACAAGGACTACACCGGGCTGACGGTCGGCGTCGGCATGCCCATCATGATCGAGTTCGACCAGCCGGTCGCCGACCGCGTGTCCGTCGAGCGCAACCTCATCGTCCGCACGTCCAAACCAGTCGAGGGCGCCTGGCACTGGTTCGACGACACCCACGTGGACTTCCGGCCGCGGAAGTACTGGCCCGCGCACACGAAGGTGCGGGTGGAAGCCAAGCTGGCAGGAGTGCGCGGCGGGCCCGGCATGTACGGCAAGCGCGACGTCCGGCTCAACTTCAAGATCGGCCGCGAGCAGATCACCAAGGGCAGCACCAACAACCACGTGCTCACGGTCAGGCGCAACGGCAAGAAGATCCGGACGATGCCGATGAGCGCCGGCCAGGGCGGGCAGTGGAAGTACTACACCACCTCCGGCATCCACCTGGCCATGTCGCGCGAACCAGTGACGATCATGACCTCTCCGGGGATCGGGCCCGGCTCCCCGGGCTACTACCGGCTGACGGTCTACAACACGGTCCGCATCTCCAACAGCGGCGAGTACGTGCACAGCGCACCCTGGTCGGTCGGGTCGCAGGGCCACGCGAACGTCAGCCACGGATGCGTCAACGTCAGCCCGGCGAACGCCGCGTGGTTCATCAAGAACACGCTGATCGGCGACCCGATCATCATCACGGGCTCGCCGCGGCAGCTGGAGCCCACGAACGGGTGGGGGCACTGGCAGGAGAGCTGGAAACAGTGGCTCAAGTGGAGCTCGATCAAGTCGGGTCCCACCGTCACCCTGCCATAGCCGGCCACCGTACGACGACCGCCGGACCGGGTCACGCCACCCGGTCCGGCGGTTCCTGCCGCCAGACCCGCCTCCCGCCCGGCCGCGGGCCTCGGCGCGCCACACAACGTGCCGCCCGGGCAGCGCGATCCCGGAGGACCGGCGACCAGGACGTCAGGCGGGGCCGCAGGCGCCGCTGACCTCGACCCAGCGGTCGAGGGTGGCCGCGGCCGCACCCGAGTCGACCGCCTGCACCGCGCGGGCGTAGCCGTCGATCATCGCCGAGTCGAGGTTGTCGCCGGGCCCGTCGAGGGCCACCAGGGCCGCGGCCGCGTTGAGCAGGACGGCGTCGCGCACCGGGCCGGTCTTGCCGCGCACCAGGTCGTGCACGGCCTGGGCGTTGAACGCCACGTCGCCGCCGCGCAGCGCGCCCACGTCGGCGCGCGGGATGCCGAGCACCGACGGGTCGAAGCCGGTCTGCGTCGCGGTGCCGTCTTTCACCACCCAGACCGTGGAGGTGCCGGCGATGGTCAGCTCGTCGAGGCCGTCGTCGCCGCGGAACACCAGGGCGGAGACCCCGCGCTCGGCGAAGACGCCCGCCAGCACGGGCAGCATCGCGGCGTCGAAGACGCCGATGGCCTGGGCGGCGGGGCGGGCCGGGTTGGTGAGGGGCCCCAGGAAGTTGAAGACCGTGGGAACGCCGATCTCCTTACGGGTGGGCCCGGCGAAGCGCAGCGCGGGGTGGTAGACCGGGGCGAAGCAGAACGCGATGCCCGCCTCGCGCGCGACCAGCGCCGTCTGCTCGGGCGTCAGGTCGAGCCGGATGCCCAGGTGCTCCAGGACGTCGGCGGCGCCGCACGAGGACGAGGCGGCGCGGTTGCCGTGCTTGACGACCCTGGCGCCCGCGGCGGCGGCCACGATGGCGGCCATCGTCGAGACGTTGACGGTGTGGGCACGGTCGCCGCCCGTGCCGACGACGTCGACCACGGGGCCCTCGACGCTCAGCGGCGTGGCCAGCTCCAGCATGGTGCGGGCCAGGCCGACCACTTCGGCCACCGTCTCGCCCTTGGCGCGCAGCGCGATCGCGAAGCCGGCGATCTGGGCGGACGTCGCGGTGCCGGACATGATCTCCCGCATCGCCCAGGCCGTCTCGTCAGAGGTGAGGTGCTCGCCTGACAGGAGAGCGGAAAGCAGGGTGGGCCAGGTCGTGCGGGAGTCCATGGGCACCTACTTAGCGTTGAGTCGGGTGGAGGAGCGGCGGCGCATGAGATCGGCGACCGTGTCGGCCAGCACCATCGGCTCCAGGGGCTGCGACACGACGGCGTCGGCCTTGGACCAGTCGGCCAGCCAGCGGTCGTCGCGCCTGGCGATGATCAGGCAGATGGGCGGGCAGTCGTAGACCTCGTCCTTCGCCTGGCGGGAGATGCCCATGCCGCCCGCCGGCTGGGTCTCGCCGTCGAGGACGGCCACGTCGATCTCGCCGGAGCCCAGCCACTGGTGGACCTTGGGCTCGGTGGCGCACTCCACGAGCTCGACGAAAGGCACGTCGGCGGCCGGGCGCCTGCCGATGGCCGCGCTCACCTCGGCCCTGGTGGCGGCGTCGTCGCTGTAGACGAGGACCTTCATCGTGTCGTCGGTGCTCCCAGTGGACATCGCTGTCGCGCTCACTATCGTGTCGTAGCAGTATGGTCACCTGGGATCGTACCGGTGCGGCGGTGTGCAATCCCAGGCCGCCCGAGCGCGTGCCGCGCATGCTGGGCGGTTTGGGTGTGGTTTGCCCCAATTATCCCAGGTTGGTGCGCGGTTCGTGCCCTCTAACGGGGGGTCGTGCGCCGGACCGACCACTGGAGCCGCAATAATGCTGCCCGTGGCGACAGCATCCGCAATAACTTCGACGACGGCAGCCCAGCCGTACCGCAGACCCAACCTGGTCAGCGTCGGTACGATCGTCTGGCTGTCCTCCGAGCTCATGTTCTTCGCGGCGCTGTTCGCGATGTACTTCACCATCCGGTCGGTGAGCGAGGGGAAGGGCCTGGCGTGGAATCCGCTCATGGTCCCGAACCCCGAGCACGACCTGAACATCCCGTTCGCGACGGTCAACACGATCATCCTGGTGCTGTCGAGTGTGACGTGCCAGCTCGGCGTGTGGGCCGCGGAGAAGGGGCAGGTCGGCAAGCTCCGCTTCTGGTACATCGTCAGCTTCCTCATGGGCGCGGTCTTCATCGCGGGGCAGCTGTACGAGTACGGCGAGCTGGCGTCAGACGGCGCGACCCTGTCCGCCAACGCCTATACCTCGGTGTTCTACCTGACGACGGGCTTCCACGGCCTGCACGTGACCGGTGGCCTGATCGCGTTCCTGTTCATGCTGGGACGCACGTACGCCGCGAAGCGCTTCACGCATGAGCAGGCCACCAGCGCGATCGTCGTGTCCTACTACTGGCACTTCGTCGACGTCGTCTGGATCGGTCTTTTCGCGACCATCTACATCATTCGTTAAGGAACGGGACTTCTGTGACTAGGATCACCGCTTGGCGGCGGCATCCCCTAGCGAGATACGCCGTCCTGATTTTGGCGTTGGCGCTGGTCGGGATGGCATACACCGCTTTCGTCCAGGCGGGTAAGCCTGCCGACGCGGCATTGGCGGCGGGCAAGGTCGACGACGTGGCCGAGGGCAAGAGCCTGTTCGTGGCGCACTGCGCGAGCTGCCACGGCACCAACGCCGAGGGCACCGAGACGGCGCCCACGCTCATCGGGGTCGGTGCCGCGGCCGTCGACTTCCAGATGAGCACGGGCCGCATGCCCGCCGCCAACCCTGGGCCCCAGGCGCCGCGCAAGCCGCAGCCGGAGTGGGTCACCCCGGAGAAGATCACGCAGATCTCCGCCTACGTGCAGTCGCTCGGCGGCGGCCCGCAGGTGCCGGGCGCCGAGCAGGTCGACCCGAAACTGGGCGACGCGGGCAAGGGCGGTGAGCTGTTCCGCGCCAACTGCATCCAGTGCCACAACTGGGCCGGTGCCGGCGGCGCCCTGACGCAGGGCAAGCACGCTCCCAACCTCAACGAGGCGACCCCCACGCAGATCTACGAGGCGATGGTCACCGGCCCGCAGGCGATGCCGGTCTTCAACGACACGACGATCACGCCCGAAGAGAAGCGCAGCATGATCGCCTACATCACGCAGGTGCGCGCGCAGAAAGACCCGGGAGGCTTCGGCCTCGGGCGGATCGGTCCGGTCACCGAGGGTCTCGTAGCGTGGATCGTGGGTCTCAGCGCCCTCGCACTGGCCGCCATCTGGATCACCGCGAAGAAGCGACAGAAGTCATGACAGACAACGAGCACGAGATCGAGCAGCCGGACGAACGCGTTCCCAAGCGCGTCATCGGCACCCCCGCGCCGGGCACCTCGATGCTCGGCGCCACCGAGAAGCCGCAGGAGGCCGGCCAGGAGGTCCCCGGCGTCACGCTGCAGGACGAAGCCAAGGCCCGCAAGGCCGAGAAGATCGTCGCCCTGTGTTTCATGATCACGTTCCTGGCGGCGATCGGGTTCATCGTCTCCTACGTGGTCTTCCAGGTCGGCGGGCCCGAGGCGACCGGGGTGTCCAACTTCGCGCTGGGCAGCACCCTGACCGTGGCGATCCTGGGGCTGGCGATCGGCATCGTGGTCTGGGTCCGCCAGATCATGCCGAAATACTCCCTGGTCCAGGAGCGCCACGAGATGGCCTCCGCCGCCCCCGACCGCGACGTCGTGGCCGAGACGTTCGTCCAGGGCGCCAACGAGAGCGGCTTCGTCAAGCGCAAGCTGCTGCGCCGCACGCTGCTGCTCGCGGCCGCGCCGCTCGGCCTGGTGCCGCTGGTGCTGCTGCGCGACCTCGACAACAGCAAGATGCCCGGCGCCAAGTTCAACGAGACGCTGCGCCACACCGTCTGGGGAGAGAAGACCAAGGAGGGCAAGCCGCTCAGGCTCGTCGTCGAGGGCACGGGCCAGCCGATCCGCGCCGCCGACTTCAACTCGCCCGGCGGCATCCTGTCGGTCGTCCCCGAGGGCTACGAGCACGACCTCAACGCCCTCGCCAAGGCGACGCTGATCCTGATCAAGTTCCGTCCTGAAGAGATCAAGAGCGGCACCCGCCAGAACTGGACGCACGACGGCATCGTGGCATATTCCAAGATCTGCACGCACGTGGGCTGCCCCGCTGCCCTCTACGAGCAGAACACCCACCACATCCTGTGCCCCTGCCACCAGTCGACGTTCGACGCCGCTGACGGTGCCAAGGTCATCTTCGGTCCCGCGGCCCGGCCGCTGCCGCAGTTGCCGATCACCGTCGACGCCGAGGGTTATCTCATCGCCCAGCACGACTTCGAGGTGCCCGTCGGCCCCAGCTACTGGGAGCGCGGTGACGCCGAGGCCGCGGTCAGGGAAGGAGGCCAGACGTGAGCGAGCTCACGAATGTTCCGAAGGCCGTCTCCGGGCCCTCGACGTTCCTCGACGACCGCCTCGGCGGCGCGAACTTCCTCAAGCGCAACATGCGCAAGATCTTCCCCGACCACTGGTCGTTCCTCCTGGGCGAGATCGCCCTCTACTCGTTCATCATCCTGCTGCTGACCGGTACGTTCCTGACGTTCTGGTACAAGCCCAGCATGATGGAGATCGCCTACGACGGCTCGTACGCGCCGCTCAAGGGCGTCATGATGTCCGAGGCCTACGCGTCGTCGCTGGAGATCAGCTTCGACGTCCGTGGCGGTCTGCTCATCCGGCAGATGCACCACTGGGCGGCCCTGATGTTCGTCGCGGGCATGATGGTCCACATGCTCCGGGTGTTCTTCACCGGCGCCTACCGCAAGCCGCGCGAGCTCAACTGGATCATCGGCGTGCTGCTGCTGACGCTGGCGCTGGCCGAGGGCCTGACCGGCTACTCCCTTCCCGACGACCTGCTCTCCGGCGCCGGTCTGCGGATCACCGAGGGCGTGGCGATCTCGCTGCCGCTGGTCGGCACGTACATCACGTTCTTCTTGTTCGGCGGGGAATATCCGGGTGAGGATGTCGTCGCCCGGTTCTACTCGCTGCACATCCTGCTCATCCCGGGCATCCTGCTGGCGTTGATCTCCGCCCACCTGGTGCTCATGTGGGTGCAGAAGCACACCCAGATGCCCGGCAAGGGGCGCGACAACAAGAACGTCGTCGGCGCGCCGTTCTACCCGGCCTTCATGGCCAAGGGCGGGGCGTACTTCCTGTTCACGCTGGCCGTGGTCACGGGCCTGGCGACGTTCGCCCAGATCAACCCGATCTGGCTGTTCGGCCCCTACACGCCCGCCGACGTGTCGGCCGGCTCGCAGCCCGACTTCTACATGGGCTTCCTCGAAGGCGCGCTGCGCATCATGCCCGCCTGGGAGATCAACCTCTTCGGCACATCCCATGCCGGCACGCTGCCGTTGAGCGTCATCATCCCGGCGCTGGTGCCGATGGGCATCATCATGACCGGTCTGGCGCTCTATCCGTTCCTCGAACGCTGGGTGACGGGCGACAACCGCGAGCACCACATCGCCGACCGGCCGCGCAACAACCCGCACCGCACCTCGATCGGCATGTCGGCCATCGCGTTCTACGGTGTCCTCTGGCTGCTCGGCGCCAACGACGAGATCTCGGCGTTCTTCCACATCAGCCTCAACTGGACGACCTACGCGGGACGGGTGCTGATCTTCGTGGCGCCGGCGCTGACGTACATGATCACCTATCGCATGTGCCTCGGCCTGCAGCGCTCCGACCAGGCGATCATCTCGCACGGTGTGGAGTCCGGCGTGATCAAGCGGCTGCCGCACGGTGAGTTCATCGAGGTCCACACGACCCCGGCCGACGACATCGAGGCGCACATGCGCGGCAAGGAGCCGGTGCTCATGCTCCCGGTCGCGCCCGACGGCTCGGGCATCCCGCCGAAGGGCATGCGCGGGCCCCTGGGCAAGCTGCGTGCGCGCATGTCCAAGGCGTACGGCGGGGAGAAGATCCCGCTGGACGGCGGGCATGGGGACGGGCACGGGCACGAGGAGGAGCACGCCGCCGTCGGTTCAGCCGACGACGACCACAGCCTCACGCGCTGACGCCGCACACCGTACGGGCCCGGACGAGCACCGCTCGTCCGGGCCCGTCGGCGTTCGCGGCCGTGTGCGGTGGTTCAGGTGGGGCGCCGGGACGGGCCGATACCGCGGCAGGACGTGGGGACGACGCCCTGCCGTGGCCGGGAACCGGGATCGGGTGGGGCCTGGGGCAACCATCACAGGGGCACAGAAGCACGCGATGCGGGAGAACCTGGGGGCGCACCCGGGAGCATGTCACCGGCGGCCGGGCTGCGGCGCGCGGGGTCAGGGGCCGGTGAGCGCTCGGGGGTGGACGCGCCGGGTGGGGTGGTGAACGCTCCGAGGCGGTGGAGGCGCCGGGGTGGGTGAACGCTCCAGGTGAGGGCCGGGGTGAGGGCCGGGGTGGGCGTCAGGAAGTGCTCGTGTGCGGGGGTCAGTCGGCTTCGGGAAAGCCGATGGAGAAAGCCGCTTCGAGGTCGTGCTTGGAATAGGCGCGGAAGGCGATGTGCGTCTCGGTGTGCAGGACGCCTGAGACCTTGTTGATCCGCCCGGGGACGACCTCCGCGATCTCTTCGTACGCGGAGACCCTGACCATGGCGAGCAGGTCGTATTCGCCGGTGATGGAGTAGACCTCGCTGACCCCTTGGATCTCGGCGATCGTCTGGGCGACCTCCGGGATGCGGTCTACCTCTGCCTTGATGTGGACAATAGCCGTGACCATGTAACAACTCTATCGTTTCACCTCAAAGGTCGCCCCTCTCGAGGGCGTGGCCGATCAGGCCGCTGGTACGCCAGATCGATGCGCGCCTTGTGCCGGGCAGCCCCCCGGGCGGGCAGGCTCCACTCGCCGTCGACCTCCACCAGCCGCACCCCCGGCGACTCCAGCCAGCGCAGGATGCACTCGGTCTCCTCGGCGCTGGCGGCGTGGACGGGCCCGGGACCAGGAATGACGGACTCGGCGCCGGCCGTCAGCGAAGCGACGAAAGGGGTCGGATGGGCGCCCTTCGGCATGACGCCCGCCGCCGCCAGCCGGCCGTAGCGGATCACGTGGATGTCCCAGCCACCGCCGAAGGCGGGGCTGGCGGCCACTAACTGGGGGATGCGAGTGATGGCGCTCAGCCGCTGCATGCGGGCGGCCGCGCGGACGAACGCGGCCAGCCGGTCGCGGTCGATGGAGGCCTCCTCGTAGCGCTGCTCCACCGACAGGCGCTCCATGCGGGCCGACACGGCGGAGAAGACCGGCGACGCGTCGAGCGTCATCGCGCGGCGGGCGCTCTCGGCGTGCACCGCGTATTCCTCCTGGCTGGTCTTCCCCTCGCAGGGGGCGCCGCAGCGGCCCATCTCGTGCAGCACGCAGGCCGCCCGCCGGGTGCGCAGCGTGATCGGCTGCGTGCACTGGCGCAGGGGGACCGCCTCGTGCAGGGCGATGCGGGCGTCGTCGGCCAGGCGGGAGCTGCCGAACGGGCCCAGATAGGTGGCGCCGTCGTCCTTGAGCTCGCGCACGATCGACAGGCGCGGGAACAGGTCGGTGGTGAGCTTGAGCCAGACCACCTTCTCGGGGAAGCGGGAACGGCGGTTGTAGCGGGGCTTGGCGCCGCCGATCAGGCGCAGCTCCCTGACCTCCGCCTCCAGGGCGGTCGAGCAGACGATGTGGCGCACCCGATCGGCGATGCCGATCATCTCGCGGATGCGCGGGCGGGTCTCGCTCGCCGTGAAATAGGAGCGCACGCGGTTGCGCAGGTTGGTGCTCTTGCCGATGTAGAGGACCTCGCCGCGTTCGTCCTCGAACAGGTAGACGCCGGGGGCGTGCGGGACGGACTCGGCCAGGTGGCGCTTGCGCTGCTGCTCCGGGGTGGGGGCGCGGACGAACGACTTGAGCTCTTCCAGCGTGTGGACCTGGAACGACCCGGCCCGCTCGATGAGCCCGTGCAGCACGTCGACGGTGGCCCTGGCGTCCTGCAGGGCGCGGTGGCACGGCTCGGTGGAACTGCGGAAGAACCTCGCCAGCGTGGCCAGCTTGGCGTTGGGCGTCTCGTCGCGGGTCAGCACGCGCCGCGCCAGGTCGACGGTGTCGACGACCGGGTTGACCGGCGGGGGATAGCCGAGCGAGGCGCAGGCGGCCTTGACGAAGCGGGTGTCGAAACCGGCGTTGTGGGCCACCAGCGTGGCGCCGCGGATGAACTCGAGAAAGCTCGGCAACACCGCGTCGATCCGCGGCGCTGCCATGACCATGGCGTCGGTGATGCCGGTCAGCACGGAGATGAACGGAGGTATGGGGCCACCGGGATCGACCAGCGTGGAGAACTCGCCGAGCACCTCGCCCGCCCGCACCTTGACCGCGCCGATCTCGGTGATGGCGTCCTCGGCGGGGGCGCCCCCCGTCGTCTCGAGGTCGAACACGACGAACGTGACGTCACTCAGCGGGGTGCCGAGCTCGTCGAGAGTGCCTTGAACCGGGTCCACGAACCAAGACCATAGAGAGGCCGACCGACAGGAACCACGACCGGCACCCGCGATCACCGTGACAGGTCACCGGAGGGGCGTTGTTGTCACCGGGCGGCCAGGCCGCTTACCACCATTTTGTTCAGCAGAACCTCCATAAGTAGTTACCCTTCCCTTTATGTCCGCGGGAAGACTTGCCGGCCGTTACTCCCTGCTGCGCCCGCTGGGCGCGGGCGGCATGGGGAAAGTGTGGCAGGCCAGGGACGAGATGCTTGACCGCGAGGTCGCGGTCAAGGAGCTCACGCTGCCCGAGGGCATGTCGCCCAAGGAACGGTCCGACTCGATCACCAGGGCCGTGCGCGAGGCGCAGGCCACCGCGCGGCTGCGTCACCCCGGCATCGTGGCGCTGCACGACGTGGTCGTCGAGAACGAGCGGCCGTGGCTGGTCATGGAGCTGCTGCGCGGGCGCACCCTCGCCGAGACCGTGCGCGAGTTCGGGCCCATGCCTCCCGACTACGCCGCGCGGATCGGCGCCGACGTGCTGGAGGCCCTGGGCATGGCGCACGCCCAGGGGGTGCAGCACCGCGACGTCAAGCCGGGCAACGTGTTCCTGACCGACAGAGGCAGGGTCGTGCTCACCGACTTCGGCATCGCCAGGCAGGAGGGCCAGGCCACCCTCACCGAGCAGGGGCTCATGATCGGCTCTCCCGGGTTCATCGCGCCCGAGCGACTCGAGGGCCGGCCCGGCGGCCCCGCCAGCGACCTGTGGTCGCTCGGCGCCACGCTCTACGTCGCGGTGACGGGCGGGCCCGCCTACTCCGGTTCGGCGGCCCAGCGGGTACGGGCCACCCTGATGGAGCCGGTCCCGATCGCGCCGGGCCCGCTGGGGCCGCTGCTGGCCGCCATGATGGCGCACCACCCAGCGGCGCGGCCCGACGCGCGCACGGCAGGGGAGGCGCTGCGCCAGGTCGCCGCGGGCGGGGCGGCGCCGCAGTTGCCGGTCACCCAGACCGTGACCGCGCCGACCAGAACGAAGCGGCCCGGCGGCGCGGCCCGCTGGATCGCCGTCGCCGCCGCGGCGGTGGTCGTGGTCGCCGCGGGCACCACGGCCTTCTTCTTCCTGCGGGGGGAGGACGACGGCGTGCCGTCGGCGTTCACGGTGCCCATGGACGTGTGCACCCTGCTCAGCTCCCAGGAGATCGGCAGCGTGCTGCGTACGCAGAGCCCGCCGAAGGGAAGCCCCGACGCCGACGAGGCGGGGCCCAAGTGCGGCTGGCCGCTTTCGGGCAGCGGCGTGGGCCTGCAGGTGCAGAAGGACTCCGACACCGTCGATCCCTGGTCGATGACCGATGATTCCGCCCACAGGCTGTTCGAGAACCAGAAGCGCTACTGGGCCAGATACGACGAGGTCTCCTGGTCGTGGCCCGAGATCGGCGTGAAGGACTCCAGGGAGGCCACGCGCACGCCGGTACGGCCGGTCGGCGGCGTGGGCGAGGAGGCCTTCGCCTTCGAGCTGAAGGGCCCCACCGGCCGCGTGCACTCCGCTCACGTCTACTACCGGCTGGCCAACCTCGTGGTGAGCGTCGAATACTCCACCCTGGCCAACAGGCCGACCGACGACGACGTCAGGCAGGCGGCGCTGAGGGTGGCGCAGGCGAGCGAACAGGCGTTGCGCAATGCCGGGTGACCTCTACCTGCTGGCGGGCCGCTACCGGCTGCTCGAGCGGCTCGGACAGGGCGGCGCGGGCACGGTGTGGCGCGCCATCGACGAGGTGCTCGACCGGCAGGTCGCGGTCAAGCAGGTACGCGTGCCCGAAGGGCTGACCCCGCCCCAGCGGGCGGACTTCGCCGACCTGGCCATCCACGAGGCCAGGTCGGCGGGACGCCTGCGCGATCCGGCGATCGTGCTCGTGCACGACGTCGTCCTGGAGGGCGACCAGCCGTGGATCATCATGGACCTGGTCACCGGCCGCTCGCTCGACAAGGTGATCAAGGAGCGGGGGCCGCTGCCCGCCGCGTACGTGGCCGAGATCGGGCTGCGCGTCCTGTCCGCGCTGGAGGTCGCCCACGCGCACGGCATGGTGCACCAGGACGTCAAACCGGCCAACATCCTGCTCGACGCCGACGGCTCGGCCATGCTGACCGACTTCGGCATCGCCGCGCCGATGGGCGGGCACGCCGACAGGTTCGGCAGCGCGGGCTCGCCCGGCTACATGGCGCCGGAGCGGCTCAACGAGCAACCCTCAGGCCCGGCCTCCGACCTGTGGTCGCTCGGCGCCAGCCTCTACACGGCCGTGGAGGGCAGGGCGCCGTTCGAGCGGCAGCTGTCCGCGGCGGTCGCGGCGGCGGTGCTGCTGCACGAGCCGCCGTTCCCCGCCAGGGCCGGGCGGGAGCTCGGCGGCCTGCTGATGGCCATGCTCGCGAAGGATCCGGCGGCCAGGCCCACGGCTGCCCAGGTGCGCCACGTGCTGCGCGGCCTGGCCGGCGCCACCACGGGCGCCCACGGCCGGCGGGCGGGCTCGGGGTCCCGGCGCTGGCTGCTGCCCGTGGCGGTCGCGGCCGTCGCGCTCCTGGGCGCGGGCGGCTGGTACGCCGCCGGCGCGCTCGTCGGCGGGCCGGAGACCGGCAGGTTCGCCACGGCTCCCGACCCGTGCACGTTGATCACCGACGCCCAGGCCGGCCGGCTGGTGAAGGGCAAGCCCGAACGCATGCGCAGCAGGCCGGACGAGTGCCAGTGGCTGGTCCGTGACGGCTCGACGCCCGGACGCCGGCTCATCGTGCGCGTCTGGGCGGAGAAGCCGGGCGCCGACCTCGGCGGGCCGCAGGTCGCCCAGCGCCGCTTCGACAGCGAGAGGACCACCCGCACCGCCTCCGAGGGCAGGCACATGCGCGAGCTGCGCGGCGGGATCAGAGAGGTCAAGGGCGTCGGGGAGGCGGCGATCATGCAGAACAAGTTCAAGTTCCATCTCAACAGCAAGGAGAAGGGCTCGTCCGACAGCGTCATCCTCTTCCGGACGAGCAACCTGCTGGGCGAGGTGGTCTGGCATCGTGATGACGTGCCGTCCTCCGACCCCGCTGACAAGGAGCCGGCCGTCGCCGCGGCCCGCCTGGTCTCGGCGGCGCTGGCGAAGTGAACGCCTGCAAGCCTCTCGCAAGGGGTGTGACTACCATGTACCCCCGCACGTCAAGGCAACCCCAGGAGTCTTTGTGAATCCCGGTAGCGAGCACGAGCCGCCTGCCAGCCCTCACGAGGCGCCAGGCAGGCAGTTCGGGCCGCCCAACATGCCGCCCAACATGCCGCCCAACATGCCGCCCAACATGCCGCCCAACATGCAGCCCGGCACGCCACAGAACACGCCACCGTACCTGCCTCCCGCCATGCCGCCGATGTCGCCGCCGCCGCAGCGCCCGCGGCGGCCCGCCTGGCTGCTGCCCACGCTGGCCGCCGCCCTCGTCGTGCTGGTCGCGGCGGGCGGCGTCGGAGCCTACTTCGTGTACGGCAAGGTCGCGGGCACCTCCACGCCGCCGTTCGCGCAACCGGGCGACACGACGGACGACGGGCCGGCGCAACCGGCCGCCACCGCCCCCGCGACCTCCACGGCGACCTCCACAGCGGCAGCCGCGACGCGGCCCGACGTGTGCGCCATGCTGCCGAAGGACGAGGCCGACCGGCTCGTCCCCGACGCGACCATCGCCAAGAGGTCCCGGGACAGCCACTACACGGTCAGCTTCACCTGCAACTGGCAGAACCAGCGCATCTCGTACGGCGAGTTCTGGCGCAGCAGGGAGATCGACGTCCGGATCGATCAGCACAAGGGCGAGGGCTCCAAGACCGGCAGGGCGATGGCCCAGAACTCCTACGAGGTCGACTACCGCGGCGGCAAGTACGGCGAGACCGCCACCCCGTCGCTCAAGCCCGGCGAGAAGAGTTACACCTCGCCGGTGAAGGACATCCAGGGCGTCGGCGACAGCGCGTTCGCCCAGTACACCTGGCGCCGCGACGGCAAGCTGCTGTGGTACTCGTTCGGAAAGGCCTACGCCCGCGTCGGCGACATGACGATCGAGGTCAAGTACCAGGCGAGCCAGCAGCGCAAGGACGCCCAGATCCTGTCCAACGAGACCACCCAGTCGATCACCGAGGCCAACGCGATCCGCGAGGTCTCCAAGCTGGCCGGCCACTTCGCGAAGGGGGTGGCGGCCTGGCAGGCGAAGCATCCCGGCGTGCTGGCCCAGGCGGAGTCGTCGGAGGCCACGGTGTCGCCGAGCGCCACCCCGACGCCCTCGCCGAGCGTGCTGGCCGTCTTCCCCGCCGACTGCTCCGCCGTGACGGAGGCGGCCACGAAGCTCGTGCCCGAGCCCACCACCCGCGCCCGCGGCACCACGGCCGGGGGTGACAACCAGACCGAGTGCCGCTGGCTCAACCTGGACCTGCCCGGCGGGGAGGGCACCAAGAAGATCCGCAGCGCGCTGATCACCGTGCACCGCTTCACCAACCGGGCCGGCGCGGTCGACGCGGCCGCCGCCAAGGCCTACTACGTCAGCGAGTATGGCGGCGACAAGAGCACCGCCGACTCATCGCTCGAAGGCATCAACTGGGGCAAGCTGGCCGAGGTCGACGGGCTGGGCGAGCAGGCCTACCGGCAGTACGTGGAGACGAGGCGGGGCGAGGTCTCGGCGTCCAGCGCCACCGTGACCATCCGCAAGGGCGCCATGGTCGTCAGGGTCGACTACTCGGGCCACCAGCGGCCGGAGGGCGAGGCGACGAACTCGTCCAAGGTCGAGTTCATGCCGGAGAAGGAGGCCATGGCCGGCGCGCTCACCCTGGCCAAGTCCTACATGGCCACGCTGACCAAGCAGCCCAAGGGCAGCTGACCTCACGCGACGCCGCCCCGTCCCCGCCATCAGGGAGGGAGGGGCGGCGTTGTCGTGTTCTCCTGACCGGCGGTTCGCATCAACGGTTAAAGAGCCTGCAACCCGGTTGCAAGTGTGACAAATACGGTTAAGACCGCAAGCACTTGAGCCGCGCGATCACGTTTGTCCAGTACAGGGGCATGGGCAAGCGACGGGGGATCTCGCGGCTCATTGCTTTGCCACCGTCTTCCCCCTGACGAGGAACGGCTCCAGCAAGCCGGGCACGGCGCTGGAGGCCAGGTCCAGGCCGGTGCCACGGCCGACGTCCACCACCTCGTAGTGACCGCGGCCGGCGGAGGTGGTGGCCGAGACCGTCAGCAGTCCCGAGCGCCGCTGGAAGTACGACTCGGTGATCGTCCATCCCGCGATGCCCCTGCGGTCGAGCGCGACGGTCCGCCGCACCACCGCGCCACTCCGGCTGACCAGGTGCCGGGCGCCCAGCGCGTGCCCGAGGTTCCTGGCGCCCTCGACGGCGCCCCACATCCCGGCCGCCAGCACCACGACGGGGATCAGCCACACCCAGGCACGCACCCACGGCCACGGCGCCGGCCAGGACGCGGCCCCCGCCGCAACGGCCGCCAGCGCGGTCGCCAGCGCGGTCGCCAGCAGGGCCCGTACGACGCGCCGCCGCCTCGCCGCCAGGGGATGCGGGATCAGCTCGGCACCGGCGTCGAGGACACGCGACACCGGCACACCGGCCGACGCGACCTCGGCGGCGGGGCCGCGCGGCCCCGGCACGCCGGCCGGATGGCCGCCGCCGGCCCCGGCGACCTCGGCGGCGAGCCGCCAGGCCCGGTCACGGGGGAGGGGCGGTGCGAGCGCGGCGGCGTCCTCGGTCTCGTTCGCGGCCTTCTCGCCGAGCCCCGTGGCGACGGTCCTGACGCGGGCGCCGCCGCCCAGCCGCAGCAGCAGCGGCTCGCTGATCTCCACTCCGCGCAGCCTGCGCAGCTCCAGGGTCAGCGACCGGGTGGTCAGCAGCCCGCGGCGCAGCCTGAGCCGGCCGGGCTCGTGCTCCAGGCGGTAGCGGCCCCACGACTCGGCGAACAGCAGCACCGCGCCGAGCACGCCGACGGCCAGGTTGACCGCCAGCAGCAGCGGGACCGCCGTCAGCGGCCGCGCGACGATCCAGCCCCACAGGTCACCCGCCGCCCTGCTGGTGACCGACTTGAACCCGAGCGCGTTGAGCGGCTTGTAGAGCGCGCCGAGCACCAGCGCGGACGCCGTGAACGTCCACACCGACAACGGCGCGTACCTGATCCACGACCAGCGCAGCTCGGCCAGCGGCCCGTCCCGCGCCTCCCGCTCCTCCTCCCCGTGCAGCAGGGTACGGCGCAGCGTCTCGGCGTCGTTCCTGGCCAGCGGGTCGAGCGTCAGCTCGGTGTGCTCGCCCGCGTGCTCGCCGGTGCCCACCTTGACGACGGTCAGGCCGAACATCCGGAGGATCGGGTCGGCCCTGAGGTCCACGCTGCGCACCCGGTCGCGCGGGATCGAGCGATGCTGGCGCGTGGTGAGGCCCGAGCGCAACTCGAGGCGCCCGGCGGTGAGCCGCCAGCGGGTCGTACGCAACCTGGCCAGGTCATAGGCAGGCACGGCGGCCAGGATCAGCACCGCGGCGCCCGCGCAGGCCGCGACGATCCAGCCCGGCCGCCAGTCCAGGCCCAGCAGGAAGCGGGTGAGCCCGGCCACCGCGCCCGCCACCAGTGCCAGCGACTTGGTGCCCGAGACCCACAGGCTCCGTCGTGACAGCCGCCGCCAGCCGTCCTGCCCGCCGCGGTGGCGTGCCGCCTCCGGTGCGTTCCTGTCCTGCCCGCGCAGCCCTGGCGCGTTCATGTGGCGTCCCCGGGCGTCGCCTGCGTGCGGGCGGTCAGGCGTTCGGCCAGTTCGGCGGCCACCTCGTGGTCCAATCCTTCGATCTTGACGGCTCCCGCGGACGAGGCGGTGGTCACCGTGACGTCGGCCAGACCGAACAGTCGCTGCACCGGCCCCCGCGCGGTGTCGACCCGTTGGATCCGCGACATCGGCGCCACCCGCCAGGTGTGCGTCAGCCACCCCTTGCGCGTGTAGACCGCCTCGCCGGTGACCTCCCACCGCTCCACCCGGTAGTACGCCCGCGGCGCCACCAGCGCCAGCGCCACGCACGCCACCCCGAACACGGCGACCGCCGCACCCAGCCAGAGCGGCCGCTCGGTGAAGATCCAGTACGCCGCCACGGCCGCGACGGCGAGCGGCGCCATGAGGAGCAGCCACTGGACCGTCCACCACGGGATCACCCGCGGATCGGGCAGGTTGCGCGGCGGCCTCAGCATGGTCGTGCTCATCTCTCCTCCTTCGACTTCTTCGTCGCGTCGGACGCGGCCAGCAGCACGAAGCCGAGCACCCCGAGCACGATGGCCGCGAACACCTCGTATCCCTCGAGGACCGGCAGCAGATTGACCACGAGCAGGTCGTGCGCCCACCGCCACCATCCGAACAGGGCGTTGACCAGGCCGCCCACACCCTGCAGGAGCAGCACCCACCCCGATATCGTCAGAACCGCTTGCATGGCTCCAGCCTCGCCGCGCGGCCGCGCGGCGCGCGTCGGCCGTAGGTCTCGGCCGGCATCGACTTTGGTCGCTGTCGCCCCGCCCCTGGCGGGGCCTAACCTCGGTGGACGTGACGGCACACCAGCAGGACGGCGTTCCCGCCCCCGAATATCGGTGGGCGCTGCCGTCGGTGCTGCTCGGAGACGCCCGGGAAGGCGGGCGCGTGCGGCGCTCGACGCGCGACTGGATCGTCGACACCGTCATGTTCCTGCTGGCCTGCGGCCTGACGTTGCTGTCGCTGACGGAGATCCAGGACGAGCCGGCGCCGCTGCTCATGATCGAGCAGGTCATAGGGGCGTTGTCGTGCGCGGCGGTGTGGCTGCGGCGCAGGTGGCCGGTCGGACTGGCCGTGGTGACGACGCTGCTCTCGTCCTACCTGGAGCTGCCCGGCGGGCCCTCGGTCGTGGCGCTGTTCACGGTGGCGGTGCACCGGCCGTTCAAAATCTCCGGGCCGCTCGCGCTCTTCTCCCTCCTCACGCTGGCGCCCTACGTCTGGCTGCGGCCGCAGAACGACCTCGATCGGGGCTGGACGGCGGCACTCGGGGTGACGATCGCGCTGACCGTGTTCGCGTGGGGCATCGTGGTCAGGGCCAGGCGGCAGGTCATCTGGTCGCTCAGGCAGCAGGCCGAGGTGGCCGCGGAAGAGGCCAGGCGGAGCGAACGCGAGCGCATCGCCAGGGAGATGCACGACGTGCTCGCCCACCGCATCTCGATGCTCAGCCTGCACGCGGGCGCGCTGGAGTTCCGCCCGGACGCGCCCACCGAGGAGATCGCCAGGGCGGCCGGCGCCATCAGGAACAACGCCCACCTGGCGCTGCAGGACCTGCGCGAGGTGATCGGCGTGCTGCGCGCCGCCAGGCCGGGCGAGGAGGGCGAAGAGGCCGAACCGGTGCCGGAGCGCCCGCAGCCCACGCTCGCCGACCTGCCCAAGCTGGCCGAGGAATGCCGTCAGGCGGGCATGGACGTGCGGCTGACCCTCGGGGTGGGGGACGCGCCGGAAGGGCTGGGCCGTAACCTCTACCGCATCGTCCAGGAGGCGCTCACCAACGCCCGCAAGCATGCGGGCGGCGCGCCGGTGGCCGTCACCGTGGCGGGCAGGCGGGGCAAGGGAGTGTCGGTGGAGGTGCGCAATCCGCTGCGGGCCCGCCACGGCCTGCGCATCCCCGGCGCGGGCGCCGGGCTCATCGGGCTGACGGAACGCGCCGAGCTGGCGGGCGGCAGGCTGGAGCACGGCGCGACGCCGGAGGGCGAGTTCCTGGTACGCGCCTGGCTACCGTGGCCGGTGAAGACGACTCGGGAGGACGCATGACCACTCCGGCCGGCGAGCCGATCAGACTGCTGATCGTCGACGACGACGCGATGGTGCGGGCCGGGCTGTCGATGATCCTCGGCGGCGCCGGCGACATCGAGATCGTCGGCGAGGCGGGCGACGGCTCCGAGGTGCCGCCCATGGTGGCCGAGCACCGGCCCGACGTGGTGCTGATGGACATCCGCATGCCGGGCGTCGACGGGCTCACCGCCACCGAGGCGCTGCGCCGCGCCTCCGCGCCGCCCGAGGTGGTGGTGCTGACCACGTTCCACGCCGACGCGCAGGTGCTGCGCGCGCTGCGGGCGGGTGCGGCCGGCTTCCTGCTGAAGGACATCGCGCCGGGCGACCTGGTCCAGGCGATCAGGAAGGTGGCCGAGGGCGAGCCGATCCTGTCGCCGGCGGTCACCCGGCAGCTCATCACACACGTGTCCGACGGCGGGGCGGGCGATCGCACCGAACGCGCCAGGAAGCTGCTCGGCCGGCTCAGCGAGCGGGAGCGGGAGGTGGCGACGGCTGTCGGCCAGGGCAAGTCGAACGCCGACATCGGGCGCGAGCTGTTCATGAGCGTGCCCACGGTCAAGGCCCACGTCTCGCGGATCCTGACCAAGCTCGACCTCAACAACCGGGTCCAGGTCGCGCTGCTGGTCTACGACGCGGGCTCGTAGCCGGGGCACCGCGCCGGCAGGTCCCGATCACGGCGCGGCGAGCCGCCGGACCGGGCCCGTGCTCCGAGGGCCGGGCTCGGACGGGCCGGGGCGCTGGAATCCCAGCTTTTCGCGCCGGGTGGCGGCGACCCGGACAAGTGCGCGCCCGCCGGGCCTGCCGCAGCGCCGCGGGGCGCCGGGCCGAGGCGACCCTCCGAGGTCACGAGCGGCGGTGCGAGACCGTTCCGCCATGGTCGGCCTCCCTGGTGGACGCCCGTACCGGCGTGGCCGATCCGTCCCCACCAAGCGCTTGCCCAAAGCGGAGTGGCCGTTACGGTCAGGTACGCGGCAGCCGTACCCTTGTCTGAAAGGGCATGTCAC
The DNA here is from genome assembly GCF_055586745.1 of Nonomuraea sp. NPDC049378. Lineage (NCBI taxonomy): Bacteria > Bacillati > Actinomycetota > Actinomycetes > Streptosporangiales > Streptosporangiaceae > Nonomuraea > Nonomuraea sp. NPDC049378. The sequence continues at coordinate 36,049 of NZ_JBVJHP010000006.1, read as the reverse complement.
GAAGGGACAAGTGGGATGAGTTCAGCGGGTGAAGGCCTGTCTCGCCCGCTTCCCGAGCAGGTGCGGCTCAATGTCGTCGACTTGGCGTCTCAAGTCCTCGGCACGACGCCCGGTGCCGCCATTCCGCCGCCGCTGCGGGGCATCGCCAAGTTCGACCCGCGTAAGCGGGCCAAGCTGGGCGGCGCCCCCATCGCGGCGCAGCTGGAGAACGACAAGAAGTTCCGCGAGCTGGTCGCCGAGTCGGTGACCGCGGGCTGGCCCGAGCTGGTCGCCGCTCTCGCCGAGGGCAACGTGCCGCCCGCCGCCGACCCCGTGCTGGTGGCCGCGGCCGCCTATCTCACCCGCCCGCCCGGCTGGGCGGAGATGATCGAGGCCGCCCGCTCCGACCTGGAGCAGTCGCTCGCGGCCGCCGAGGACTCCGAGCGCGAGGAGGCCGTCGCCCGGTTGCGCGAGCAGCTCGCCGCGCAGAAGAGCGGCGCCAAGGAGGAGGCGGAACGCCTGCGCGAGCAGGTCAGGGCCGCCCGCGCGGAGAACTCCGACCTGCGCCGCAGGCTCCACGACGCCCGCGAGCGGGCCAAGGCCGCGGCGCGCAGGGCCGAGGAGATGGAGCGGGCGGCCGAGGAGGCCAGGACGGCCGCCTCGGCCGCGGGCAGCGCGGGGGAGTCCGAGCTGCGGCGGCTGCGCGAACGGCTGTCCGACGTGGAGAAGCAGCTCGAAGCCTCGCGCCGGGCCGCGCGCGAGGGCAGGAGCATCGAGGACGCCCGCATCAGGGTGCTGCTCGACGCGCTGCAGGACGCGTCCGCCGGGCTGCGCAGGGAGCTGGCCCTGCCCACCACGATCAGCCGGCCGGCCGATTCTGTCGCCGCGGTCACCGGCGAACGGCCGGGTGTGCGCGTGCCCGCGCGGGCGCTGGCCGATGACGACCCGCAGCTTCTCGACCAGCTCCTCGCGCTGCCGCAGATCCACCTGATCATCGACGGCTACAACGTCACCAAGACCGGCTACGGCACGCTCACCCTCGCCGACCAGCGCAACCGGCTGATGACCGGGCTGGGCGGGCTGGTGGCGCAGACGAGGGTCGAGGTGACCGCGGTGTTCGACGGTGCGGAGCTCAACGCCCCTGTGCAGGTCGTGGCGCCGCGCGGCGTGAGGGTGCTGTTCAGCGCGCCCGGGGAGATCGCCGACGACCTGATCCGCCAGCTCGTCCGCGCCGAGCCGCCCGGTCGCGCCATAGCCGTGGTGTCGTCGGACCGGGAGGTGGCCGAGTCCGTCAGGCGGATGGGAGCCAGACCCGTTCCCTCTGGCTTGCTGCTGCGCCGCCTGGGCCGGGCTTAAGTTACGAATTGGTATGTTCGGGTGAGACCTCACCCGCCACTTCTGTACTATTTCGCCCCAGTAAAGATCTCCTGGGAGGCGACGCAGTGAGGTTTGGCCGGGTGCCGGTGGCCGTGGGTCTCGCGTTCGGGCTTGTGGTGTCTCCCATGGGGGCGGCGCTCGCTGATCCGAAGCCGACCATCGGGCAGGCCAAGGCCAAGCTCGACAAGCTCAACGACAAGGCCGACAAGGTCGTCGACCGCTACAACACGGCGACCGAGCGCTACAAGAAGGCCAAGGGCACCTACGCGAAGCTGAACAAGAGCTACAAGCGCAAACTCCGTACGGTCGCCGACCTGCGCACCCAGATCGCCGACATGGCCGCCACCGTCTATCGGGCCGGCGGCTACGCCACCACCATGCCGGGGCTGGTCAGCGCCGACAACCCGCAGGGACGGCTGGCCGGGATGGCGCTGGCCGGGCAGATGGCCAAGGAACGCTCGGAGAAGCTGGCGGCGTTCGACCGGGAGAACCGCGGGCTGAAGAAGGAACGTGACAAGGCGCAGGGTGCCCTGCGGTCGGCCGACGAGGTCCGCGGCGAGGTCGAGAAGGAGCGCAAGGAGATCCTCGGCCTGATCGCCAAGCAGAAGAAGCTCCTGAAGAAGCTGGGCGCCTACAAGACCGGTGACCCGAACAGCACCGGCATCGCGTACACGGGACCGGCGTCGGGGAACGCCGCAGCGGTGCTGCGGTTCGCGTTCGCGCAGGTCGGCAAGCCGTACGTGTTCGGCGGGACGGGGCCGGGCGGCTACGACTGCTCGGGGCTGACGCAGGCGTCATGGCGGGCCGCGGGCGTGTCCTTGCCGAGGACGACGTGGGCGCAGTGGGCGTGGGGCGCCAGCCGCAAGGTGTCGCTGAACGCGCTCCAGCCCGGTGATCTCATCTTCAGCGAGGGTCTGGGGCACGTCAGCATCTATGCGGGCAACGGGAAGATCGTCCATGCGCCGCAGACGGGCGACGTGGTCAAGGTCGTCAGCCTCTCCGCCTACGGCCGCAGCCTCGTGGGCGCCGTCCGCCCATAATTCCGTCCCCTCCTTCTACGACGCACCATCGTTGCCGTCGTGCGGGCGGTCCGCGATCACGTTCCGCATCCTCCTGATCACCTTAGGTCGAGATCATACGAGGCGGAATGTGACAAACGCGACATCTGACCCCTGACAAGACGGATGTTTCGCGAATGTGAGCAGGGTCACTTTTTGGTAACGACGCCCCCTGTTCCAACAGGGGTTCGGGAGTTTACTGAGGCCTGAGTCGATCTTTACAGCCTGACTCGGCTTTTGCTGATCCTTGACCGTTCCGCGTAGCTTCTGGCGTCGTCGCGGTGCACAAGCCATGGCGCCGTGAACCCGCATCGGTCCCTCCCGGTGTGAAGACAGATGAAGATCCGCTGGTCATCGCCGCGACATCCCCATGACACGGGCGATGACCTGCCGAATCCGTGCAGTCAGGAGGCACGGAACCGGGGACCCAGCGATCCCAGTTCCCCAGGGATCAGGGGTGAATCGGCGCGCCATCGCGCCGTAGGGCGACTTCCAGGCCCGAATCCGACAGCTAACCCGGTAGGCGTTCGTGGAAGACCCAAGGAGAAATCCTGTCTACCTCCCTGCACAACCCCCGTCTGTCCCGCATTGCCCTGCCTGGCGTCGTGCTCACGATGACCGTGACGGCCGGAGGCCTGGTCCTCCACGCCCCCACGGCTCAGGCGGCGACGAGGAGCGACACGGCCGGCGTCTCCTCGGTGAGGGCGGCCACCGCCGCCACCACCGCGAAGTCGGCCAAGGCCGCTCGCAAGCGGGCAAAGACCGCTCGGCAGAAGGTGAAGGCCGGCAAGGCCATCGCCGTGGCCAAGAACCAGATCGGTGACCCGTACCGTTACGGCGCCACAGGCCCTGGTTCGTTCGACTGCTCCGGCCTCGTCCAGTACGCCTGGAAGAAGGCCGGGGTGAAACTCCCGCGCGTGGCGAGCAGCCAGTTCGCCGGCATCAGGAACAAGGTCTCCTGGCGCAACCTCAAGCCCGGGGACCTCATGTTCTTCAACGGGCTCGGCCACGTGGGCATGTACGTCGGCAAGGGCAAGATGATCCATTCGCCGCGGACAGGCGAACGGGTGCGCATCGACAAGCTGGGCGGATGGCGCAAGTCGTCGTTCGTCGGCGCGGTCCGTCCCGGCCTCTGATGAGGCCCCGCCCGGGCCCGGGAGATCTTCCGGAGCCCGGGCGGGCTCCCGTGGCAGCCCGTCCTCACGCTCGTCGGCGGCCCCTCGTAGAGGGCCGGCCCTGATCGGGCCCACTACGATCGGCAGCGTGTCCGAGCAGGTGAGCCGACGAGCCGCGCTGGCCGCGCTCCTCCTCCTCGGCCTCGCCGCCGACGCGCCCGCCCCCGGATCGCCCGTCTTCCCCGCGCACGCCCGTGACCTGTGGCCGGACGGCCAGGTCACCGCCCGCGGGGCACGTTCCCTCGTCACCGGCCACCGCGCCGCACCCGGCACGCTCAGCGAACTCGCCCGCCGCGCCGACTCGGCGGGGCTGCGGGTCACGGCCGTGCTCGGCCGCCCGGTGCGGCCCGTGGTCATCGTTCCCGGCTCCGCGCAGGACGCGGCCCGGCTGGCCGGCGTGGAGCGACTCGACGGGCTGGCGGCGGTGGCCGACGGCGGGCGGGTGATCGTCGTCCCCGAGTCGTTCGGCAGGCTCACCTCCACCGGCAAGGACGTCGTCCTCACCCACGAGCTGACCCACGTCGCCGCGGGCACCGGCGGGCTGCCCGTCTGGCTCTACGAGGGCTTCGCCGACTACGTGGCCTACCGGGACGCCGGGCTGCCCGTGCGCACGGCCGCCGCCGAGTTGGCCGCCGAGGTGCGGGCCGGGCGCGTGCCGGCCGCGCTGCCGGGGCCCGAGGCGTTCGCCGTCGGCGGGCCTGACCCCGGACGCCTTGCGCTGGCGTACCAGGAGGCCTGGCTGGCGTGTCGGTTCCTCGCCCGCCGTTTCGGTGAGAGGAGCCTGGTGAGGCTCTACCGTGATGCGCAGGCGGCCGGCGTCGACGAGGCGCTCGCCGCGCTCGGGCTCTCCGTGGCCTGGCTGACGGCACGGTGGCGCGCGTACGTGCGGGAGCAGCTCGCGTGAGTGGGGAGAAGGATGAGCGGACGGCGGGACGCGGACGGCCCCTCTGAGGAGGCCGGGGCGGGCGGCGGAGAGGCGGCTGCCACAGGGCCCGGTGACGGTGTTCCCGTGGGCGCCGTCAGCGCGGAGGACGCCGCGCGGACGGACGGCGGCGCGGCGGGGGCGTGGAGACGGCGCGAACGGGGGCAGGGTGACGGGGTGCCCGCGACGACGGACGGCCCGGCGCAGGATCCGGGGGAGGGCCCGGTAGCGGACGCGGCGGTGGATGCGGTCGAGCGCCGGTTCAGACGGCAGGCCGCCGTGGTCCTGGCGGTGCTCGCGGCGGTGATCCTGGCCGTGGCCGCCTTCAGCACGCCGTGGACGGTCCTGGCCGCGGGGCCGCCCGACCCGGCGCGCGACTTCACCGCCGCCGAGATCGCGAGGGCGCGGGCGTTCGACGCGGCCACGTCCCTGCCGAGCTATCTCGGGCTGGCGCTCACGCTGGCCTTCGCGGCCCTGCTGGTGGCCACCCCCTTCGGGGCCAGGGTGCTGGGCCGGCTGAAAGGCCCCTGGTGGGTGCGGGTGGTCCTCGGCGTCCTGGTGCTCACCGCGATCGTCGAGGCGGTCAGGTGGCCGCTCGGCGTCTGGTTCGAGACGCTGCTGCGCGACTACGGGCTGTCCACCCAGGACTGGGCGGGCTGGACCGCCGACCGGCTGAAGGGCCTCGGCGTGGAGGCCTTCCTGCTCTGCCTCATGCTGCTCGTCCTCGTGGGGCTGGCCCGCAGGGTGCGGCGCTGGTGGATCCCGGCGGCCGTGGGGGCGTGCGCGCTGACCGTGGTGATGTCGTTCGTCTACCCGGTGGTGTTCGAGCCGCTGTTCAACGACTTCACGTCCATGCCGCAGGGCTCGCTGCGCGACAACCTGCTGGACATGGCAGAGCGCGACGGCGTGCCGGTGCAGGACGTGCTGGTCGCCGACGCCTCGCGGCGCACGACGGCGCTCAACGCGTACGTGTCGGGCTTCGGCGCCACCCGCAGGATCGTCGTCTACGACACGCTGCTCAAGGCGCCGCAGCCCCAGGTCGAGCTGGTCGTCGCCCATGAGCTGGGCCACGCCGAGGCCGACGACGTGCTCTTCGGGACCCTCGTCGGCGCCCTGGGGGCGGCGCTCGGCGTGGTCCTGCTGTACCTGGTGTTCGGCGCGATACGCCGGCGCACCGGCGTCACCTCGATCGCCGATCCGCGGGCGGTGGGTGTGGTCATGGGCCTGATGACGCTGGGTTCGCTGATCATGGGCCCTGCCCAGAACCTGATCAGCCGCCACGTCGAGGCCAGGGCCGACGTGCACGCGCTCGACCTCACCCGGGATCCGGCCACGTTCATCGCCATGCAAAAACGGCTGGCAATTACCAATATTTCCGACTTGTCGCCGGATCCGGTGGAATATGTGCTCTATGCCTCCCATCCTTCCAGCCCTGAGCGCATCGCCCTGGCCCGCTCATGGGCCGAGCTGAACGGCGTCCCGGTGCCGTGACCCATGCGGACGTGCTCTTCGTCACGAACGACTTCCCGCCCAGGCCGGGCGGCATCCAGTCATTCGTGCACGGGCTCGCGCTGCGCACGCCGGGCGTGACCGTCTACGCCCCCGCCTGGCCGGGGTGCGCGGACTTCGACCGGCGCCAGCCGTACCGGATCGTGCGGCATCCCACGCGGCTCATGCTGCCGGGCCCGGCCGTCGCGCGCAGGGCGGCCGGCCTGGTGGCCGAGCAGGGCGTGCGGACCGTCGTGTTCGGCGCGGCGGCGCCCCTCGGCCTGCTCGCGCCGCGCCTGCGCGCGGCGGGCGCGCGGCGCGTGGTGATGCTCACCCACGGCCACGAGGCGTCGTGGGCGAGCACGCCCGGATTCCGCGCCGTGCTGCGCAGGATCGGCGAGCACGCCGACGTGGTGACGTATCTGGGCGAGTACACGCGAGCCCGCCTGGCCGCCGCCATCCCCCCGGCCAAGCTCGTACGCCTCGTTCCCGGCGTGGACACCGGCCAGTACCGCCCCGGCACGGCCCGCCGGTCCATCAGGGCCGAGCTGGGCCTCGGCGACAGGCCGGTGGTGGTGTGCGTGTCGCGGCTGGTGCCCCGCAAGGGCCAGGACCAGCTCATCAGGGCCTGGCCCCAGGTGCTGCGGGTGGCGCCGGACGCGGTCCTGCTGCTGGTGGGTGACGGGCCCCACCGCAGGACGCTGGAGCGGCTGGCGGCGGGGCACGAGTCGGTCAGGTTCGCCGGCGCGGTGCCGGCGGCGGGCCTGCCCGGCTACTACGCCGCCGGCGACGTGTTCGCGATGCCGTGCCGCACCCGGTGGAAGGGCCTGGACGTGGAGGGGCTCGGGATCGTGTTCCTGGAGGCGTCGGCGACCGGGCTGCCGGTGGTCGTGGGCGCGTCCGGCGGCACGACCGACGCGGTGCGGCCCGGCGAGACCGGGCTGGTCGTCGACGGCGAGGACGTCGGCGAGATCGCCCGGGCCCTCGTCGAGCTGCTGACGGATCCCGGCAAGGCGCGCAAGATGGGCGCGGTCGGCCGTGACTGGGTGGCCCGCGAATGGGCGTGGGACCACGTGGCCGCCCGCTTCCGGGCACTCCTCTAGGCCTCGGCCTAGCCCTTGGTCGACCCCAGCGTGAGGCCGGCCACGAACTGCTTGTGCAGCAGCTGGAAGACGATCAGCGTCGGCAGCGCCACCAGCACCGACCCGGCCGCCAGCAGGTTGTAGTCGGTGAAGAACTGGCCGCGCAGGTTGTTCAGCGCCGAGGTGACGGGCAGCTTGTCGCCCGACGACATCAGTACCAGCGCCCACAGGAAGTCGTTGTACATCCACGTGAACTGCAGCGTGGACAGCGCCGCCAGCACCGGCCGGCACAGCGGCAGCGTCAGCCGCCAGTACCGTTTCCACACCCCGGCCCCGTCCACCAGCGCCGCCTCGCTGATCTCCTCGGGGATGGTGCGCATGAAGTTCGCCATCACGAAGACGCAGAAGCCGAACTGGAACGCCACGTGGATGAGGATCAGCCCCAGGTAGGAGTCGTAGAGCGACTGCGAGTCCGACAGCCAGGCGGGCAGCGGGACCAGCGTGTAGAGGGTGTAGAGCGGCGTGATGAGCACCTGCGGCGGCAGCAGGTTGCCGGCGGTGAAGACGATCAGCAGCGCCTTGCGCCCGGGGATGCGCAACCGCGCGATGGCGAACGCCGCGAACGACGCCAGCAACAACGTGATCAGCACGCCGGGGATGACGATGATCAGCGTGTTCAGGTAGTAGCGGGGCAGCTCGGCCTGGATCCACGCCTCCGCGTAGTAGTCGAGCGTGAGATCCTCCGGCAGCGAGAAGTAGCCCAGGCGGGCGGTCTCCTCGTACGGCCGCAGCGACGCGTACACGGCCAGGGCGAGCGGCAGCAGCCAGCCCAGCGCCACCAGCGCGAGGAAGGCGTGCAGCAGGATCCGCAGCGGCCGCGCCGGGCGCCGCGCGGCGGGCCGTCGCGCCTGCGACGGGGGAGCGGAGGCGGGGGCGGTGAGCGTCATCGTTCCTCCCTGAACAGCTGCGACAGGTAGGTGACGATGAATGCCAGCGAGATCACCAGCAGGATCACCGCGATCGCCGAGCCGAACCCGATCCGGCTGGCCTCGCCCACGATGTTCTCCGTGACCAGCACCGACAGCAGCTCGAGCCCGTTCCTGCCCTTGTTGATGGCGTAGACGATGTCGAACGCCCGCAGCGCCTCGATCACCGTGATGACCAGCACGATCACGTTGATCGGCCGCAGCGTCGGGAAGACGACGCGGAAGAACGCCTGCCGCTCGCTGGCCCCGTCGATCGCCGCCGCCTCCTTGAGCGCCGGGTCGACGGCCTTCAACCCCGCCAGATAGATGATCATCACGTACCCGACGTGCCGCCACGCGGCGGCGACCATGACGACCCAGATGTTGATCGAGCTGTCGCCGAGCCAGTCCACGCCGAGCCCGGTCACCGCGTTCAGCACGCCGTAGTCGGAGGAGTAGACGAGCTGCGCGATGAAGCCGACCACGGCCAGCGACAGCACCACCGGCATGTAGAGGGCGCTCTGGTAGACGCGTGACAACCGCAGCCGCCGGTCCAGCAGCACCGCGCAGAACAGGCCGAACGGCGTCGCGACCAGGCCGAGGAAGGCCAGCCACAGCACGTTGTTGCGGACGGCCGACCAGAACGGCGGATATTCGGCGGCCAGGTCGTGATAGTTGCGCCCGCCGACCCACTCGATGGGGCCGATGCCGTTCCAGGCGGTGCCGGACAGCCCTACGGAGGCCAGCGTGGGACCCCAGACGAGGCCCACGTTGACGACGATGGCCACCCCCAGCCCGATGACCAGGATGGTCACGTCGCGGGCGGAGTAGCGACGGGTCTTGACGGCCATCAGCGGAAGATGTTGGCCTTCTGCTTCTCGATGCTCGCCAGTAAGGAGTCGATCTCGTCCGGTTCGCCGACGAACGACTGCAGGGACGGGATCATCACGGTCGAGGCGAAGTCGGGCCGGGTGTCACGGTCGAGGAACTGCGCGATGTGCGTGGCCTTCGACACGAGCTCCGCGCCGCGCTTCTGCAGGGCGCTGTAGCCGGAGGTGTCGGCCTTGGAGCTGGCGGCCAGCGTGCCGGGGTCCAGCTTCGTGGCGACGTTCTGCGAGGAGGCCTGGGCGAAGTGCTTGAGCAGGGCCTTGGCGCCGTCCACGTTCTTCGCCTTGGCGGAGATCATGTAGCCGTCGATGGGGGCGTCGATCGAGTCGGTGCCGTACGCCGGGTTGATCTCCGGGAAGGTGAAGAAGTCCAGGTCGTCCCGGTCGGCCTCGGGGAACTGCTGGGCGACGAACATCCCCAGCAGGTACATCCCGGTCTTCTTCTGCGCCAGAGACTGGCCGGCCTCCTGCCACGTGCGGCCGAGCGAGGCCGGCTGGTGGAACTCCATCAGCCCCCGCCACGTGTCGAACACCTGCCTGACCCGGGGATCCGTCCACGACTCCTTGCCGGCCATGAGCGAGATGTGGAAATCGTAGCCGTTCGTCCGCATGTTGAGGATGTCGAACGTGCCCATCGCCGGCCAGCCGTCCTTGTCGGCGAACGCGATCGGGACGAGCCCGTCGGCCTTCATCTTCCTGGCCAGCGCGGTCAGCTCGTCGAGCGTGGCCGGCGGCTCGTACCCCTTCTCCCGCCAGAGGCTCTTGCGGTAGAACACCGCCCACGGATAGTAGGTGAACGGTACGAAGTACTGCTTGCCGTCGGATCCGGTCGACTGGTCCTTGAACGCCTGGGTGTAGCCGCCGCCGATCTCCCGCCACACGTCGGAGATGTCCACGGCCAGCCCCTGCTGGGCGAAGAACTGCATGCGGTAGCCGGCGAACCAGGTGAACACGTCTTCGGGCGTGCCGCGGAGATAGCGGTTGATGTTCTCCTGGAACGTGTTGTGGTCCACGGTGTTGATCTTCGTGGTGGCCTGCGTGAAGTCGCCGACCACGGTTTCGAGGGTCTTCTTCGGGATCTCGTCGGAGGCGTTGGAGCCGATCGTGACGGTGCCCTGCCCGCCGCCGCCGGAGGCGGGGCCGGCGTCGCCGGAGCCGCACCCGGTGAGCACGGCCGGGACGCCGAACGCGGCGGCGGCTCCCAGCAGGACATGACGGCGGGAGATCGGTAGCTGGTGGGCCATCGTGGATTTCCTCCTTGCCGGACCCTTCAGATTCCCCCGAGTTCGCGCATCTTCCTTCATCGAAAGACCAACATTTCGGACTGTCAACGCACGGTTTCATGACGAATCCCCGGCAGCCGCGCCGCCGCCGCCGTGTCATGATGCGATCGGGATGGTGTAGGAACCTGTTGGGATCTGGTGAGGCGATGCGCGCTCCGCAGCGTCAGCAGGCGATTCTCGAACTGGTCAGGCAGCACGGCGGCGTCCGGGTGGTCGAGCTGGTGCGGGTGTTCGGGGTCTCCGACATCACCGTCAGACGCGACCTGGAGTCGTTGTCGGAGCGCGGCCTGCTGGCCAAGGTGCACGGCGGCGCCACCGTCATCGGCTCCACGGACGAGCCCGGCTTCGCCGCCAAGTCAGTGCGGCAGGAGGCGGAGAAGCAGGCCATCTCCCGCCGCGCCGCCGCCCTCGCCCGGCCCGGCACCGCCGTGGCCCTGTCGGCGGGCACCACCACCTGGACGCTGGCGCACCATCTGGCCGGCGTCCCCGCCCTGACCGTCGTGACCGACTCGGTGCGCGTCGCCGAGGTCTTCCGGCGCTGCGGCCGGACCGACCAGACCGTCGTGCTCACCGGCGGGATGCGCACGCCCTCCGACGCCCTCGTCGGCCCCGTGGCGGTGGCGGCGATCCGCGAGCTCAACGTGGACGTGCTGTTTCTCGGCGTGCACGGGATGACCGTCAGAGCGGGTTTCACCACTCCCAACATGATGGAGGCCGAGACGGACCGCGCCCTGATCGAGTCGGCCGGCCGGCTCGTGGTGCTCGCCGACCACACCAAATGGGGCACCGTCGGCATCAGCACCATCGCCCAGCTCAACGAGGCCGACATGGTGATCTCCGATGCCGGGCTCGGGGCCCCGGCCAGGGAGGCGCTGGCCGGCCAGGTGGGCGAACTCGTCATCGCGGGGGCGGACCAGCGCCGCCCACCTGTTCACCCACCGGGACGGGGGTCGGGTACGCCCGCACCCCCCAGGTCCGTCCGGCGTTGGCCCGCACGTGACGGACCAGGCGGCGGACGTGACGAGGGCGGGGCCGCACCGAACGCGGTCCCGCCCTCGTGACGGCGATCAGGCCGCGTCGAGCTTGCTCTGGATGCCGACGAGGATGTGGAACATCTCCGTCTGAGTGGCCTGCATGGTCTTCTGGCCCTCCTGCATGGATTCCACGCGGCCCTCCACGGATTCCATGCGGCCCTCCATGGAGTTCATGCGCCCTTCGAGGCCGGTGAGCCTCTCATCGACCCTCGCGAACCCCGCGTCCATCGTGCGGGCGAGGTCCTTGACGCGGTTGTCCACGCCGTTGATGCGGTGGGTGAGGTCCTCCCCCAACAGTCGCTGTTCTGTGCGGATCTTGACCAGCTCGCCCTGGATCTTGTCGCCGAGCTCGATGCAGGTGTCCTTGATGCTCATGGAGATCTCCCCTACGGTGGTGAGGAGGGACCGGGGATGTTAAGGATCTCCGGTCCCGTTTCTTTGCCACGAGAATACTCCGCGGGCTGGCGTCCGCAAGCCGGAATCGAATGGAGATTCCCCTGTTCAGGTGGCACGTGGGAGCTTAAATCCGAAATGATCCGGGTATGTTACGGCGACATATTGCATGGGTTCTGGCGCTCGTTCTCGCTATCTCCGCGTGCGAGTCGGACATAAATCCCGCGGCCTCTCAAAAATCGTCAAATCGTCCTACTGGGGCCCCTCCGGTGAAGGACTGTTCCAAGGCGACCGCGCGGGATTTCGACGGGGACGGCAAGGACGACGTCGCGGTCGGCAACCGCATGATCATCGGCGGTCAGGTGTCGATCCTGAGCGCGGACCGGCTCGTTCCCCTGACCATCCCCGACAAGGCCGCCGACGGGATCGGCGCCGCGGTGACGCTGACCCGGGTCAACGCGGACAACTGCGCGGATCTCGTCGTCGGCGCCCCGTACACGGAGGTCGACGGCAAGGGCGCCGCGGGTGCCGTCTATGTCCTGTACGGCGGGAACGCCGAGCCCGTCAAGAAGATCGTCTCGCCGCAACCCCAGGCGGGGGCGCGGTTCGGGACGGCCGTGGCGGCGTACGGCCGGACGATCGCCGTCGGCGCGCCGCAGGAGAAGGACGGCGGCGTTCAGTCGGCGGGCGCCGTCTACGTGACCGGCGACGGCACTCCGCCCCGGCGCATCACCCAGGACACCGAAGGGGTGCCGGGCAACAGCGAGCCTTTCGACGGCTTCGGCGCCGCGGTGGCGGTCGGCCCGCTGCACGACGGCCGGATGGGGCTCGTGGCAGGCGCGCCGGGGGAACGCGACGACGGCGGCGGCAGGCAGCGTAAGTCCCGGACGCGATCACGCGACGGCGCGGTGACCGTGATCCCGGACGTGCGGGCGAGCCGGATCGAGGCCGTCAAGCACGACGGCGGCGACGGCTGCGCGTTCGGCGAGGCCGTCGTCTACGTGCCCGGCGGCAGGTGGGCGGCGACCCAGCCGAGATGCGGCAAGGTGCAGTTCTTCCACGACGCCGGACTCGCCGGCTCCACGACGTGCGGCGCCTGCGCCGGGAGCACGGGCGGGGGGACCGCGGCCCTGGCCGCCGCGCCCGACGGCCGGGTGGCGGTGGCCTGGGGCGACTCCGCGCAGGTGCTGCCCGCACAGGAGGGCGGGCCGGCCTCCGTCGTCCCGACCCTGCCGGGCGGCAACCTGCCGGTGGCCTTCTACGGGACGCGGCTGGTGTTCGGCATGCCCCGCGATGCGCCGCCCATGGGGGTGACCGTCTTCGATCCGGCCACCGGCAGGAGCGAGCAGGTCATGAGCAGGAGAGGCGACGTGGAGGGCGTCGGGGAGGCGCTGGGCTGACCGGCGCGCGGACCACGTCCCTGGACTTGTGCGGTGGGCCGGTGCCCGCCCCCGGCCCTCGCACCTGTGCGGTGGGTCAGGGCCCGCCGTACAGGTCGTCGATCTCCTTCTGGAAGTCGCGCAGCACGAGATTGCGCTTGATCTTCAGGGTGGGCGTGAGGTGCCCGCTGTCCTCGGTGATGTCGGCGGCCAGGATCGCGAACTTCTTGATCTGCTCGGCCTTCGACACCGACAGGTTGGCCCGGTCGACGGCCGCCTGGATGCCGGCCAGCACCTCCGGATCGGTGCGCAGCCGCTCGGCCGTCGCCCCCGCCGGCATGGCCTCGGGATCGAGGGTGATCAGCGCCGCCACGAACGGCCGGCCGTCTCCGACGACCATGGCCTGGGAGATCAGTGGGTGGGCGCGCAGCGCGTCCTCCAGAGGACCGGGGGCGACGTTCTTGCCCGCCGCCGTCACCAGGATCTCCTTCTTGCGCCCGGTGATCCGCAGGTAGCCGTCGGCGTCCAGCTCGCCGATGTCGCCGGTATGGAACCAGCCCTCGGAGTCGATCACCTCGTCCGTGGCCGCGTCGTTCTTCCAGTAGCCGGCGAAGACGTTCCTGCCCTTGGCGAGGACCTCGCCGTCGTCGCCGATGCGCAGCGTGACGCCCGGCAGCGGCTTGCCGACGGTGCCGACCTTGTTGGCGCCCGGCATGTTGACCGAGCAGGGGGCCGACGTCTCGGTCAGGCCGTAGCCCTCGAAGACCTCGATGCCCACGCCCCTGAAGAAGTGGCCGAGCCGGTCGCCGAGCGCCGAGCCGCCGGACACCGCCGCGGAGAGCCTGCCGCCGGTGGCGGCGCGCAGCTTGGCGTACACCAGCCGGTCGAACACCGCCCGCCGCAGCCGCAGCCCGAGCGGCGCGCCACCGGAGCTCTCGGCGCGGCTCCAGGCCACCGCGACGTCCACCGCGCGGGCGAAGATCGCGCCCTTGCCGCCGGCGATGGCCTTCTGCTCGGCGGAGTTGTACACCTTCTCGAAGACGCGTGGCACGCCCAGCAGGAACGTCGGCTGGAAGCCCTGCAGGTCGGGGGCGACGTTCTTCATGTTGGGGGTGTGCGCCATGACGGCGCCCGCCTCGAACAGCACCACCTGGATCATCCGCGCGAAGATGTGCGCCAGCGGCAGGAACAGCAGCGCGGCCGGGTCCTTGCCGGCGAACAGCGGCTCCAGCGGCCCGCGCAGCACGTTGAGCGCGGTGAACAGCAGGTTGTCGTGGGTGATCCGGCAGCCCTTGGGCCGGCCGGTGGTGCCCGAGGTGTAGACGATCGTGGCCAGGTCGGAGGAGGCGACCCGCTTCCTGCGCTCGTCGACGGCGGAGGCCGGGACACCCTCGGCGTCGAGCGTGCCGTCGATCCGCCAGACCGCCTTCAGTCCGGGCGCCGCCTCCCGCACGGTCTCCTCGTGCGAGCCGAGCTCGACGAACGCCGCCTTGGCCTCGCTGTCGGCGAGGATCCACGCCACCTGATCGGCCGAGGAGGTCTCGTAGACCGGCACGGTGACCGCTCCGACGGACCAGATGGCGTAGTCGACGAGGGTCCACTCGTAGCGGGTGCGCGACATCAGCGCGACCCGGTCGCCGTGCTCGACGCCCGCCGCGATCAGCCCTCTGGCCACCTCGACCACCTGGTCGCGGAACTCGGCCGCGGTGACGACGGGCCAGCCCGCGTCGGTTCTGCGGCGCATGACCACGGCGCCCGGCCGCTCCTCGGCCCGCGCGAAGACGGTGTCGGCCAGGCCGGCGGAGGCGGGCACGTCGACCAGGACGGGGACGCTGTACTCGCGCACGGATCAACTCCTCTTCGTGACGACCTGGCCTGGACGTTACCGCGCCAAGTTACGCACTGGTAGCTCCGTCGCCGAGGCGTTATGTCACGCTAGCAGCGGGGCTCTTAGGATTTCCCCCATGAGGGTCCATGTGGTGAGCGACGTCCACGGCAGGGCGGACGCCTTGGCCAGGGCCGGCGACGGCGCCGACGCGCTGATCTGCCTCGGCGACCTGATCCTTTTCATCGACTACGACGACCACGCGCAGGGCATCTTCGCCGACCTGTTCGGGGCGGAGAACGCGTCCGCCTTCATCGCCCTGCGCACGGCCAAACGGTTCGACGAGGCCAGGGCCATGTCGGCGCGGCTGTGGGCCACGCTCGGCGGCGACCGGCGCGAGCACATCGAACGCAAGGTGCGCGCCCAGTACGAGACCCTCTTCGCCGCCATGCCGGCCCCCGCCTACCTCACCTACGGCAACGTCGACATCCCCGCGCTGTGGGCCGACTACCTCAGGCCGGGGCTCGAGGTGCTCGACGGGCAGGTCACGGAGATCGGCGGGCTGCGGTTCGGGTTCGTGGGCGGCGGGCTCAGGACCCCCTACCGCACGCCGTACGAGATCGGCGACGAGGAGTACGCGGCCAAGGTCGAGGCGGTCGGCGAGGTCGACGTGCTGTGCTGTCACATCCCGCCGGCCCTGCCCGAGCTGCTCTATGACGTGGTGGCCAGGAGGTTCGAGCGCGGCAGCGAGGCCACACTGGAGGCGATCAGGCGCACCCAGCCGCGCTACGCCCTGTTCGGACACGTGCACAACCCCCTTCACCGCCGCACCCGCGTCGGGCGCACCGAGTGCGTGAACGTCGGCCACTTCCGGGGGAGGGGCGTTCCGTACGTCCTCGAGTGGTGAGCGCGGGCGCCGCCCTCCGGTCCGTCCCGAGCGGCGTGTTGTGCACTACGGTGGTCGCATGGCTGATCGCACCACTTCGAGCACCACCATCAGCGCCGGTCGCGCCGATGTCCTGGCGGTCATCGCGGACTTCCCGGCCTACCCGGAATGGGCCGGGCAGGTCAAGAGCGCGGAGGTCCTCTCCACCGGCCCCGACGGCAGGCCCCAGCAGGTGCGGTTCGCCCTCGACGCCGGCCCGATCAGCGACACCTACACCCTCGGCTACGCCTGGCAGGACGACGACGGCGTGAGCTGGCAGGTGGTCGAGCCGGGCAAGATGGTCTCCGACCTCAGGGGGAGTTACCGGCTCGCCGACGCGGGCAGTGGCACCGAGGTGACGTACGAGCTGTCGGTCGATCTCAGCGTGCCCATGATCGGCATGATCAAGCGCAAGGCGGAGAAGGTGATCGTGGACACCGCGCTCAAGGGTCTCAAGAAGCGCGTCGAGGGCCGCTGAGTTGAGCCCCCGGGTTCTGCTCTTCACCGGCAAGGGAGGCGTCGGCAAGACCACGGCCGCCGCCGCGACCGCCACGCTCGCCGCCGCCCGCGGCCTCAAGACGCTGATCGTCTCCACCGACACCGCCCACTCGCTGGCCGACGCGCTCGACGCCGAGCCTGGCGAGATCGCGCCAGGGCTGCACCTGCACCAGGTCGACACCCAGAAGACGCTGGAGCGCCACTGGGGCGAGCTGCGCGAATACGCCAGGGGAGTGCTGGAGGAGCTGGGCCTCGACGAGGTCACCTCCGAGGAGATCACCGTCCTGCCCGGCGCCGAGGAGATCATCGCCCTGCTGGAGCTGCGCGAGCACGCCCGTGAGGGCCGCTGGGACGTGATCGTGGTCGACTGCGCGCCGACGGCTGAGACGCTGCGGCTGCTGGCCCTGCCCGAGGCGCTCGACTGGCACGTCAGCAGGCTGATGCCGGTCGGCCGCAAGCTCGTGCGGCTGGTCTCGCCGTTCGTGCGCAGCGTGGCCCACGTCAGCGCGCCGGGCGAGGAGGTCATGAGCGCGGCCGAGCGTTTCCACCGCGGTCTGATGGAGGTGCGCGAGCTGCTCACCGGCGACCACGCCTCGGTGCGGCTCGTGCTCACCCCGGAGGCCGTGGTGCTCGCCGAGGCCAGGCGCACCATGACCTCGCTCAACCTGTACGGCTACCGCGTCGACGCCGTCGTGGCCAACCGGGTCTTCCCCGACGGCGACGCCGACGAGTGGCGTGCGCGGTGGGTGGAGGCGCAGTCCAGGCTGCTGGCCGAGGCGGAGGAGTCCTTCGCGCCGCTGCCCGTGCACGTCGTCCCCTATCTGCCCGCCGAGCCCGTCGGCAGGAAGGCCCTGGCCGAGCTCGGCGCGTCGATGTACGGCGAGTCCGACCCGTTCGCCCCGCACGCGATCGAGCCTCCGCTGCGGATGAGCGCCGACGAGCTGGCCCTCGCCCTGCCCGGGGCCGACCGCGACGACATCGACCTGGCCCGCAAGGGAGACGAGCTGATCGTCACCGCCGGCCCCTACCGCAGGATCCTGGCGCTGCCCGCCGCGCTGGCCCGTCGTAAGATCAGCGCGGCAGCGCTCCGCGACGGCGTGCTCAGCGTGCGGTTCGGCGATCCCGCGTGACGGCGATTTCTGCATTACCGTTCAGGTCGGGGAGCGAATCCGCAACCTGACGAGTTGAGGAGGATGAGCGACCCCATACGCAGGGAGGGCCAGATGACCGAGAGCAACGACAGAGATCCGATCGGGACCGTCGCCGACGAGGCGCGCAAGTTGTTGGAGTCGATCCAGGGGCGGGCCACCCGCCAGGTCGGCAAGTCCGTGTTCAACTCGTTCGCCGGCGGCGGTCGCAGGGAACGCGACGTGTGGGAAGAGGCGGTGTCCGAGCCACACGACGAGTACATCTGCCGTGCCTGCCCGGTCTGCCGGGCGATCGCCGCCCAGCGCGAGTCCGGCTCCGACGTGACCGGGCACCTGGTGGCCGCCGGCGGTGAGCTGTTCGCCGCCGTCCGCGGCGCGCTCGACGTCCTCAGCAGGCCGCCCGCCCCTCGCAGGCAACGCGACGATCAGGATCGCCGCGACAATGTGGAACACATAGATCTGGGATAGGGAGACACGGGGCAATGCTCACGATCGGTGTCGACATCGGCGGAACCAAGGTGGCCGCCGGTGTGGTCGACGATGACGGCAAGATCGTCGAACACACGCTCAGGCCCACCGCCGCCGACCGCCCGGAAGTGGTGGCCGAGACGGTGGCCGACGTCGTTCGCGAGCTGGCGGAGGGCAGGCGGATCGAGGCGGTCGGGGTCGGCGCGGCCGGGTTCGTCGACGAGACCAGGTCGATGGTGCGCTTCGCCCCCAACCTGGCCTGGCGCGAGGAGCCGCTGCAGAAGAAGATCAGCGGCCTGCTCGGCCTGCCGGTCGTGATCGAGAACGACGCCAACGCCATGGCCTGGGGTGAGACCAGGTTCGGCGCCGGGCGGGGCCAGTCTCACGTGGTCTGCATCACGCTCGGCACGGGCATCGGCGGCGGTCTGGTCTTCGACGGCGCTCTCTACCGCGGTCGCTGGGGCATGGGCGCCGAGCTGGGCCACATGCAGGTGCTGCCCGGCGGGCGGCCGTGCGGCTGCGGCAACATCGGCTGCTGGGAGCAGTACGCCAGCGGTCAGGCCCTCGTCAAGGAGGCCAGGAAGATCGCCGAGGCGGAGCCGGAGCGGGCCGGGATCCTGCTGGGGCTGGCCGGCGGCAAGATCGAGGGCGAGGAGGTCACCGAGGCCGCGCGGCTGGGCGACGAAGCCTCGCTGGAAGCGTTCGGCAATCTCGCCGACTGGCTGGGCCAGGGCATGGCGGACCTGGCCGCGGTGCTCGACCCCGGCTGCTTCATCGTGGGCGGCGGGGTGTCCCGCGCCGCCGACCTGTTCATCGACCGGGCGCGCGAGACCTTCGCCGAGCGGCTCACCGGGCACGGGCACCGGCCGCTGGCCGAGGTCAAGCTGGCGGAGCTGGGCGCCTCCGCCGGCGTGGTGGGCGCCGCCGACCTGGCCAGGCGCCGCTAGTCACCGCTACGTGACGATCCGCGTAGCGACCTACAACCTGCACGGGTTGCGCGACGACGTTCCCGCGCTGACCAGGGTCATCACCGCCATGCGCGCCGACGTGCTGTGCGTGCAGGAGGCGCCCAGGTTCGTACGCTGGCGGGCCAGGCGCCGGGCCCTGGCCGTCGCGTCGGGGCTGCGGCCGGCCACCCCGGGCAGGCTCGGGGGCGTCGCCGTGTTCACCGGGCCCCGCGTCAGCGTGCTGCACGCCGAGAGCCACGCGCTGCGCGCCTTCTTCGGGCTGGAGCGGCGCGGGCTGGCGGTCGCCGTGGTGGAGGCGGAGGGGACCCGGCTGGCCGTCGGCTCGCTCCACCTCGACCTCAACGACCCGGCCAGGGTGCACCACGCGGCGGAGGCCGTGGCGCTGGTGGAACGCGCGGCCACCCGGCTGGACGCGACGGTGGTGCTCGGCGGCGACATCAACGAGCGGGACCGCCAGCCCGCCTGGCGTTATCTCGCCGGGCGGCTGGCCGACTGTTACGCGGTGGCGCCCAGGGGCGACGGCCTGACCTTCCCCGCGCGGCGGCCGTCCGCGCGCATCGACGGGGTGTTCGCCGCGCGCGACGCGCGTGTCGTCTCCTGCGGGGGAGTGGACGCCCCGCCGGCCGATCTGGGCGCTGCCTCCGACCATCTGCCGGTCATCGCAGAGTTGCGAGTTGGGCTGTAACGGGCAAGAGGGGCTCGCGAGCCCGTAGCATTCAATCATGACCCGTCGCTCTCAGCGGCGTGCGCTCTCTTTGATCTTGGCGACGTCCGTGGCCTTGACACAGGCCTCGCCCGCCGCGCATGCCGATCCCCGTCCTGCCACGATCGAGGCGTGGCAGCACTCGACCAGCGTGCGCCTCCAGGCCGACGGCTCGCTCTCCGACGTGCTCGCGATCTCGGCCGACGACGTGTGGGCCGTGGGCCAGCAGGAGATCTGGGACGTCTGGAAGAACCGCGGGGCCATCCGTCACTGGAACGGCAAGAGCTGGGCGGAGGTGCCCGTGCGCGACGCCACGGCCGCGGGAAACCTGCGCGGCCTGGCCGCCGTGTCGGCGTCCGACGTGTGGACGGTCGGCGACGGCCACGACGGGCTGCCCTATCTGGCGCACGGCGACGCGACGGGGTTCGACCGGGTCAGGCCGCAGGGCCTGCGGGCGGGCGACTGGCTGGGCGGCATCGACGCCAGGTCGGGGCGGATCGTCGCGGTCGGCAGCCGCGAGAAGAACGGGCTCATCCTCACCGGCCACGGAGCCTCCTGGACCGTCCACGAGACCAAGGAGAAGGGCGCGCTCTACGCGGTGGCGGACGGGTTCGCCGTCGGCGACACCGGCACCGAGCCGCTGATCGTGCACCGGTCAGGCAACTCGTGGAAGTCCATGCCGGTGCCCTCGATCCGCGGCGGCTACCTGCGTGACGTGCACGTCGACAGCTCCAAGCGGGCGGTGGCCGTCGGCGGCGTCTACCACGGTCCCGGCGACATCAGCCCGCTCGTGCTGACCTGGAACGGCAAGCGCTGGCGCGAGCAGCGGCTGCCCCGCTCCGAGGCCCGTCTCTACGGCGTGACGGGCGACGGCAAGGGCCGCCACTGGATGGCCGGCTACGACCCGTCGCGGGCGGGGGAGCCGTTCATGATGCGCTGCGAGAAGGGCGACTGCGAGATCATCCGTGGCCGCGCCAAGCACGGCAGGAGCAGCGTGCGCCTGCAGGCGGTGGCCTATCTCGCGGGCAAGGGCGCGGTCTGGGCGGTCGGCCACGCGGTCGACACCGCCGACCGCTACACCGACGTGGTGGAGGCGTTCGCGCCGAAGACCACCACGTCGAAGTCGTAGGGCCGGGGCCTCACAACACGGCGCCGTCGTCCCAGCCCGAGTCGTTGGACGGCGGGCCGTCGCCCATGCGCACCACCAGCGCCACGAACCCGCCGATGAACGCCGCCACCGCCGTGAACAGCGCCCACCCCTCCATGTGCCAGTTGGCCATCGCGGCGACCAGGAGGTAGGCGGGGCCGCCGAACAGCGCCACCCACGCCAGCTTGGTCGGCAGATCGAGTTTGGGCAGGGGAGGCGGCGGGGGCGGCACGAAGTGACCCTCGTCCTCCTCGTCGCCGTCGTCACGCGGTTCCGGGTCGCCTTCGGGCTCGTCCGGCCCGCCGGGCCCGGCCGAGGGCTCCTCGGAGGGCTTGACCACCCTGCGGGTGGGTTCGGCGGGGACGTTTTCGCTGTCCGGCCAGGGCTGGTCGGCCGAGTCGCGCTCGGCGGTGTCGTTGAAGGACGCGACGATCTGCCGCCAGACCTCGTCCTCGTCACTCTGGGGCGTCACCTAGATGGGCCTCTCCACAGCGATCGCGACTTCCCCCTGGGTGCGATCAGTCCCTCTGCAAGGGTACCGAGGCATGTGTCCGGATGAAGCCGAGGCTCCCGGCAAAGATCCTGTCGGCATCGTTGTCCAGCGTCGCAACATGGTAGCTATCGGTAAGCTCCTCGATCGTGGCCTGCGGCACCTTCTCACGGATGATCGCCACACTCGCCGGCTTCACCACGTGGTCATCGGCACTGCGGAAGACCAAAAGCGGTTGTGTCACCTTCGCCAGGTCGGCCTGCACCAGCGACCACAGTTCCGGCAGCGAGGCGGCCGCCTTCACCGGGGTGCGGGCGTAGGCCAGCTCGGTCACGCCGGGCTTCTTGACGTCGCCCGCGACGCCGGGCACCGACGGCACGAACCATTTCAGCAGCGGGGCCAGCCTCATCAGGGGCACGTCGTTCGCGATCGACGGGTTGACCACGATCACGCCCCTGATCGCCGGGCCGTGCACCTCGGCCAGCCGCAGCGCCAGGCAGCCCCCGAGCGACAGCCCTGCCACGAACACCTCCGTGCAGCGGCCCTGAAGGATCTCGAACGCCTTCTCCACCTCGGCGTACCAGTCCTCCCAGCGCGTACGGTTCATCTCCTGCCACCGGGTGCCGTGCCCGGGCTGGCGGGGCAGTGAGACGCTCACCCCGTGCCCGGCCAGGAACTCGCCCCACGGTCGCAGCGACTGGGGCGTGCTGGTGAACCCATGACACAGCAGCACCCCGACCTGTCCTGCTTCGTGGTGGTAGGGCTCCGCGCCTGGCATGAGCGGCATAACAGCTCCTCTGTGCTGTTTCATTCCAGCAATTCATCCCGGAACGGCCCGATCGTCGCACGTTCTAGGGTGTTTGTGCGAGAGGTGGTGTAGGAGCATCCCCCGCGGGATGGGAAGATGACTCTGATCGCCGACAACACGCTGAGGAAGAGGTGCCGGGGTGTTCTACTGGGTGGTCAAGGCCATCTTGGGGCCGATCCTCCACCTTGTCTTCAGGCCATGGACCGAAGGCGCGGACAACGTGCCCAGGCAGGGGCCGGCGATCCTGGCCGGCAACCACCTGTCGTTCGCCGACCACTTCTTCGGGCCGCTGCAGATCCGCCGCAAGGTCATCTCCCTGGGCAAGGCCGACTACTTCACCGGGCGTGGCGTGAAGGGCTTCTTCACCCGCCTGTTCTTCAGCGGCGTCGGCACCGTGCCGATCGACCGCTCCGGCGGCAAGGCCAGCGAGGCCGCGCTGCGCACCGGGCTGCGCATCCTGCGCGAGGGCCACATCCTGGGCATCTATCCCGAGGGCACCCGCTCGCCCGACGGCCGCCTCTACAAAGGCAAGACCGGCGTGGCCCGGCTCGCGCTGGAGTCCCGGGTGCCGGTCATTCCCTGGGCCATGATCAACACGTACGAGATGATGCCGCCCGGGCGGCCGCTGCCCAAGCTCGGCATCCGGCCGGGCGTCAGGTTCGGCAAGCCGCTCGACTTCTCCCGCTATTACGGGATGGAGGATGATCGGCTGGTGTTGCGCGCGGTGACCGACGAGATCATGTACGCGCTGATGGAGCTGTCGGAGCAGGAATACGTCGACAAGTACGCCGCCAGCGCCCGCGTCGAGATGGAGCGGGCCGCGCGCGCCGCCGCGGGGAAGAGCTAGAGCGGCAGAATGGTCGCTCGGCGTGACGGCATGCTAGCTTAGAGTGACATCGGATGGTGATGCTCACGCATGACCGTCCTCCTGTCATGGGCCTGCGCGTGCCTCCGGGCATGCCGAAGCCACGTCACCTCTCAGCGGGACGACCGTAAGGCCCGTTCCGTCTTCCGCATGGCGGTCGTCATCGTATGCAGCTCTTCACGGCTGAGCCGGTCGATCAGATAGGCGCGCACCACCTCCACGTGGCCGGGCGCCACCCGTTCCAGGCAGTGCATGCCCGCGTCGGTGAGCACCGCCAGCACCCCGCGCTCGTCCGAGGGGCAGTGCGCCCGCTCCACCAGGCCGGCCTTCTCCAGCTGGGTGATCTGATACGTCAGCGCGCTCTTCGACGCCACGACGTCTCTGGCCAGCTCCGTCATGCGCATCTGGCGGTCGGGGGCGGCGGAGAGGTGCACGAGGATCTCATACTGCGGGTGCGTCAGCCCCGCCGCGGCCTTGAGCTGCTCCTCGATGCGGCGCTCCAGCAGGTGAAAGGTGGACACGAAGGCATGCCACGCCGCCATCTCCGTCGCGTCCAGCCATCGGGGGTCCATCACCGCCTCAGTGTAGGCGCAGGCCGTGCCGCCCCTGCGAAGAGGTCCTTGACTCGGCGGCCTGACTTCTTGTTCGGCTTTGAACATCACGGTTAGAGTTGTCGTTCAAAACTGAACGACAATCAAGGAGGTCGCATGATCGAACAGGCGCGCCCCATCGTCCTGCTGCTCGCGAGGATCGCCGTCGGCGTGATCTTCATCGTCCACGGTTACCAGAAGTTCGCGACGATGGGCATCGCGGGCACCACCAAGTTCTTCGAGTCCGTCGGCATCCCGCTGGCCGGGGTGGCCGCCCCCGCGGTGGCCACGCTGGAGGTCGTGGGCGGGCTCGCGCTCGTCGCCGGCGCCGCGCTGCCGATCGTGGGCTCGCTGCTGGCGCTCACCATGGTGGGCGCGATCGTCTTCGTGCACGGCGCGAACGGCTTCGCCGCCGGCGAGGGCGGCTACGAGTTCGTGCTGGCCCTCGCGGCGGCCAGCCTGGCCATCGGCTTCAGCGGCGGCGGCGCGTTCGCGCTCGACCGCGTGCTGGGCCGCCGCGGGGGTGCGGCCACGGTCGCCGTCTAGCGCCACGGCGGGCGCTCAGGACAGGTGCGCGCGGATCTGCCGGACGTGCTCGGGAGTCGTCCGGCAGCAACCTCCGATCAGCGACGCACCCGCCCGCTGCCACTCCTTGGCGGCCTGGCCGTACTCGATCGGGTCGGCCAGGCCCACCCAGCGGCGACCGGCCGGGTCCCACGACTCGCCCGAGTTGGGATAGACCACCACGGGCAGCGCGCCCGACAGGCACGAGATCAGCCCGGGGATGTGGCGCGGCGCGGTGCAGTTGGCGCCGACGGCCACCACCTGCGAACGCCCGGCGAACAGCGCGGCGGCCTCCTTGATCGGTGTTCCGTCGTGGAGATGCTCGCTGTCCCTGCAGGAGAAGCTCACCCACGCCTTGACCTCCGGCGTGTGGCTCAGCAGCCGGGCCAGCGCCCGCGCCTCAGGACGGGACGGGATCGTCTCGCAGGCCAGCAGGTCGGCTCCCGCCCCGGCGAGGATCTCCCAGCGCGGCAGGTGCCAGGCGAACAGGCCGTCCTCGTCGAGGTCGTAGTCGCCGGTGTATTCCGCCCCGTTGGCCAGGTAGGCGCCGTAGGGGCCGATCGACGCCGCCACCAGCCCGCCGCCGGCCTCGTCGCGGGCCTGTCCCGCCAGCTCGACCGACAGCCTGAGCAGCCGCCCGGCCTGCGCCACGTCGAGCCCGCGCCGGACGAAGCCCGGGATCGTGGCCTGGTAGCTGGCGGTCGTGGCCACGTCGGCGCCCGCCGCGAAATAGCCGGCGTGCGCCTGCCGGATCAGCTCCGGCTCCTCCAGCAGCAGCCGCGCCGACCACAACGCGTCGCGCAGATCCGCGCCGAGCCGTTCGAGCTGGGTCGACAGGCCGCCGTCCAGGACAAGTGTCGTCACCTCTTCAGGGTATGAGCAGCCGGACGGCCTCCGGACGACGCGGACGCTCCGCCGGGACTCAGGACGCCGGGATCGGGACGGCGGCCAGGCGGGAGAGGGCCAGACGATCCAGCACGACCACCTCGCCGGTGGAGATCTCGACCCATCCCCGGCGCTCGAACCCGCGCAGCGCACGGTTGACGCTCACCCGGGTCGCGCCGATCTCGGCCCCCAAGCCCGCCTGGCCGCCGTGGAGCGGCACCCGGCCGCCGGCGCAGCGGCGTACCAGCCAGGCCGCCACGCGCGCCGGCACGTCGCGCACCGCCGCGTCGGTGAGCCGCTCGTCGAGATCGCGCACGGTCGCGGCCAGCGTGCGCAGCAGCCGCGCCGCGACCTCCGGTTCGCCGGCGACCAGCTCCAGCACGGCGGAGCGCGGGACGTACGCGACCTCCACCGCCGTCAGGGCCGTGCGCGTCGCCCGGTGCGGCCCGTCCACGAGCAGGGCCGTCTTGTCGAACGCGACCGGCGCCGCCTCCACGGCGAGAACCACCTCCCGGCCCTCCGCGCTCACCCGCCCGGCCTTGACCCGCCCGTCGAGCAGCACGATCAGATGGTCTGCGGGATCGCCCTCGGAGCACAGCACCTGCCCCGCCGGATAGCGCCTGCGCCGCGCCGCCAGACCGCGCAGCCGTTCCTCTCCCAGCCGGGCGAACATCGGCAGGTCGGCCAGCGTGTACGTCATGTATCCCGATATACACCATCGCCGTGCCCCACGATGCTGAGCCGAAGGAGGGTGCGGGCCTAGCGTGCGGGGCATGGCGAGATACGTACTGAACCTGGCTTTCGACGGCGACCCGCGGCGGCTCGCCGCCCGGCCCGCGCACCGGGAGCACCTGCGCGGGCTCAAGGAGGAGGGCCGGCTGGTGACCGCCGGGCCGTGGGCGGACGACACCGGGGCGCTGCACGTCTACGAGGTGCCCGGGGAGGAGGACCTGCGGGAGATCCTCCTCCGGGACCCGTACACGGCGGCCGGCGGCTACGAGGTCGTCCTGCTGAAGGAGTGGACGCCGATCATGTGACCGCCCCGGTGACCCCGGAAACTAGGTGCGCTTCCAGAACGGGCCGCGACCCTCGCGAGGCTCACCCGTGGCCCCCGGCCCCGAGGAGTGGCCGACGAGCGCGGTGAGGACGGCGACGGCGCGGTCGTGCAGCGCCTGCGCGTCCGCGCCCGGCCGCTCGGCCGCCTCCAGCTCGCGGGCCAGCGCCGCCAGTTCCTCGTTTCCCCCGAGGTAGGCGGCGAGCGCGGCCAGCCGCGAGCCCAGGTCGGCCAGGTAGAGCAGGTCGGGCGCGGGAAGCGCCGTCAGCCTGCCGAGTTCGGCCACCAGCTGAGGCCGTACCGATGCCACCGGGTCCGCGTGCCGGGGGCCGGACCTCCGGGAGCGGGCAATGCCGCGAGGCGAGCCCGGCCGCGCGGGCGCTCCCGGCGCCGGAAGCGGGCCGGCGGCGCCGGCATCGCCGAGCAGCCCCTGCTCCGCTCCCGGGGCGAAGCCCTGAGGCTGCCGCATGTGTACGGCGGCCGCCGGCGCGGCGGCCATCATCGTGTGCCCGAAGGCGCCCATCGGCGCCGCGCTCCGCGGCATCTCCCATCCGCTGGGCGGCTCGACCGGCTGGATGACGCGGTGCTCGGGGCCGCCGTCGGCGACCTGCCTGGTGTCGATCGCCACGTACGCGGTGAAGCGGCAGAGCACACCGTTGTCGAGGGACGTGCGCACGATCCTGGACTCAAGGTCGTGCTCGCCCATGGCGTACCGGTCCTCCAGCTCCCGCAGGTGCGTGCGGGCCCAGACGGCGCGGATGGCCGGATGGTCCACCGTCACGCCCGGGACCTGCTGCTCCCACGGCCCGTCGGCCGCCATGCCGTGCACGGTCAGCGCGGAGCCCTCGCGATAGCGCCCGAACACCCGCAGGGGCACGCCGGGGAAGATCGAGCCGAGATGGGTGACCGTGTCCGGCTCCAGGTCGAGGCCCTTGACCGACAGGTCGGTGACCAGGGGGGCGCCGATCCTGCGGTGGATCTGCTCCATGGCGGCGTCGAGCCGGTCCTCCGACTCGACCAGCTCGCACCTCCCCGCGCCCAGCCCGGCCAGCCGGCCGAGGAACCCGGCGTTCACGGCCCTGTCGATGCCGACGGTGTGCACGCGCATGGCCGACAGCGCCCCGCCGGCCCGCTCCAGGATCTGGTCCTCGTTGCCCACCTGGCCGTCGGTGACCAGCACGACGACGCGTTCGCGCCCGGACGTGGCGCCCAGGAGGGCGACGGCCCGGAGCAGCGGCTCCAGCAGCTCGGTGCCGCCTCGGGCGTCGACCCGCGCGAGATGCTCGACGGCGCGGTAACGGTTGCGGTCGGACGCCTCCACCAGACCCTCGAACGCCTGCTCCACCACGGAGTCGAAGGTCAGCACCGCGAACCTGTCCTGGGGCGTCAGCGTGTCCACGATGCGCGCGGCGGCCCGGCGGGCGCACACCATCTTCCAGCCGCCCATGCTGCCGGAGCGATCGAGCAGCAGCACCACGTCGCGGGGCGCGCGCGTGGCCTGCAGCGGCGGCGGCACGACGGTCAGCGCGAACGTGCCCTCGCCGTCGAGCTGCAACGACGTGGACGCGTCGAACGACATGCGCAGGACGAAGTCGCGGTCGAGCCGCTCTCCAGGGCGCAGGCGAACCGTGTGGCCCTCCTCCTCGACCACGTGCAGGCTGGAGGCCAGCTCGCGCAGCTCCAGGCCCGCGGCGTCCACGCGCGCGCTGAGCGAGAGCCGTACCGGGTCGGGGAAGCCGGGCAGCAGGACGGGAGGGCTGATCCTGGACGCGTCCGGGACGGCGTCGGTGTCGGGCGCGGCGCCGTCGCCGGCGGGCCGCCCGTCGATGGGCGTGCCCGGGATGTAGCGCGGCGCGACGACCAGCGGGAACCTGAACGTGGCCGCGCCGTCCTCGTACGGCAGGGGCTGGCTCATGGTCAGCCGGACCGAGACGCGCTCGCCGGGCAGGACGTTGCCCACCCTGATCGTGAAGACGTCCGGCCGGTCCTCTTCGGCGATCGCCGCCCGCCTGCCCTCGCGCAGCGCCTGGTCGTAGTCGGCCCTGGCCTGGCCGCGCTCCTTCAGCACGCCCTCGATGACCCGGTCGTCGGCCTCCATCCTGAACCCCGTCACGGCGGCCCGGTCGGGCAGCGGGAAGACGTACGTCGCCTCCAGGGTGACGTCGAACGGGTTCCTGAACCCCTGGGTGACCTCCACCCCGGCGATGAGCCCCGAGATGCCGGCGGCCACGTCCACGCTTTCGAGCGGCAGGTTGCCGCGTTCGGTCCGCAGGGCGCCGAACCCGGCGTCCGGCACCGGCAGGCACCGTGCGGGCTCCAGCGAAGTGATCCTCATATCAGTTGCCTCTCTTCGAGCACCGCGAGCAGCGGCCCGGCCGCCGCCAGCACCGCCTGAACGTCCTCATCGGACGGCGCCCGGCCGGCGTCCAGCACCAGCCGCACCCCGTCGCCCAGCACGACCCCTCCCACCAGGGCACCCGCTCGGCGCCCGGTCCTCCCCGCACGCGCCTCAGGACCGGGCCGGGGGCCGACCGCCGGCGGCCCCGTGTCCCGTGCGGCTCCCGTACCCGGGTGCTCGGCCCAGAACCGTCCGCGCGCCCGGTCGTCCGGCGCGTCTCCGGACCCGGCGGTGTCGCCGAGCCTAGGGGTGTCCCCGAGCGCGGTGCCGGTGTCGAGCGCGGCGGTCGTCTCCAGCATCCGGTCCGTCGCGCCCGCGAGGGCGGCCTGGATCTCGGCGATCGACCGGCCCGCCGCCTGCAGCCGTTTGACGGCCACGATCTGGAGCAGGTGGCGCCGTCCGTACCGGGCGATCCTGCCGCGCCTGGTGAGGGGCGGGTCCACGAGGCCGATGGTCGTATACCACCTGATCAGCCGCTCGCCGGGCACGTCGCGGACCCGGCCGTTGATCCTGCCGTTCCCGGAAGGCGCCGCGCCGTCGCGCAGTGCTCGCGCCGCGCGGTCGGCCAGCTCGCCGATGGTCCAGGTGTCGCTCATACCTTCACAGTGACACTGTCACTATTACACTGTCAAGCCATGGCGCACCGGAAGAACGCGGGCCTGAGAGTCGTTAGTAAAAGGGACAGTCCGACCGAATAGGGAGGAATGACGACATGGCCACGATCACCGGTCCACTCTCGGGTGATGCCAGGAACACCGTCGCGGAAGCCCTGCAGGGCGCTCTGGTCGACCTGGTCGACCTTTCGCTGGTCGCCAAACAGGCCCACTGGAACCTCGTCGGCGCACACTTCCGCCCGATCCACCGGCAGCTCGACAAGGTCACCGACCTGGCCAGGAAGCACATGGACCTCATCGCCGAGCGCAGCGTCGCCCTGGGGGTCAACCCGGACGGCCGTTCCGCCACGGTCGCCAGGAACACGAAGCTCCCTCAGCCGGATGGCGGCTGGCTGGAGGACGGCAAGGTCGTGGCGAGGATCACCGAGACGCTCGACGGCATCAGCAAGCGGATGTACGAGCGCATCCGGGTCACCGACGAGCCCGATCCCGTCACCCAGGACCTGCTCATCGCCGTGGCGCAGGACATCGACAAGCAACACTGGATGTTCCAGGCCCAGCGCTGACCGACCCCGAGGAGTCCGGGATCCGCAGGGCGGAGCACCCGGGCTCTTCGTCTGCCCTGAGCGGCGCACACGGCCCGCGAGACGGTCGCGAGACGGCCGCCGGGATGGGCCGCCGCGCGGAGGCCGGGTGCCGGCGCGCGTTTCGAGCCTGAAGGCGGCCCGGGCATCGCGGGTTGCCGGCCGCTCAGGGTCTCCCGCATGATCAAGTTCTGGGGCCGTGAGGTTTGCGCAGAGTTTGGTCTGCCGAGTCTCTGCCATTCATGTCCGTGCGGTCGACTAGCGTGGCACCTAGAGGGAGGCCCCACGATGTCCCACAAGACTCTCCTCCGCACGGGCCCGCTCGTGCCGGGCGGCCCCAGCCCGTACGGCCCGCTCCGCCTGCCGGGCGAGCACGGCCTCGCCCTGCCCTCTGGGTTCCATGGCAGGGAGGTGGCCCGCTCCGGGCACAAGGTGGCCGGGCTGACCTGGCACGCGGCGCCCGACGGTGGCGCCTGCTTCCCTGACGGCGCGGGCTGGATCTACGTGTCCAACTCCGAGTTGCCGCTGCTCGGCGGCGCGTCGGCGCTGCGCTTCCGCGCCGACGGCAGCGTGGCCGACGCCTACCGCATCCTGTCGGGCACCGATCTCAACTGCGCGGGCGGCGCCACACCGTGGCACACCTGGTTGTCGTGCGAGCTCGGCCACCGCGGCCGCGTCTTCGAATGCGATCCGTACGGCTCGCGCGCCGCCCGTCCCCGCCTGGCCATGGGCCGGTTCAAGCATGAGGCCGCCGCCTGCGACCCGCAGCGGCGGGTGGTCTACATGACCGAGGACGAGCCGGACGGCTGCTTCTACCGGTTCATACCCGGCGACTGGGGTGACCTGACGGAGGGGGCGCTGGAGGTCCTCTGCGCCTCGGGCCGCTGGCAGGCGGTGCCCTCGCCGGCGGCGCTCTTCCAGGAGGCCCGCCACCAGGTGGAGGACGCCCGCCACTTCGACGGCGGTGACGGCTGCCACTACGCGGGCGGGGTGTGCTACTTCACCACCAAGGGCGACTCGGGCCTGTGGGCCTACGATGCGCAGACCTCGACGCTCGACCGGTTGTGCTCGGGCGTGCGCGCCATCACGGCGGCGCCCTCGGGCGACCTCTACGTGGCCAGGGAGACCACGCAGATCGACGTCATCGCCCCCGACCGGGCGGTCACGCCGTTCCTGCGGCTGGAGGGGCACGACGGCGCCGAGCTGACAGGGCTGGCGTTCTCCCCGGACGGCGAACGGCTCTACTTCTCGGCGCGGCGGGGCCGCGCCGAGGGTCACACGTTCGAGGTGACGGGCCGCTTCCGCGCCTGAGCTTCTCCGGCCTGAGCTTCGCGCTCCCCGATCGTCCCGGGCCCGATCGTCCCGGGCCCGTGCTTACCTGCGAGCCTGCCCGATGACCCTGCCGGTCAGCTCAGATAGCGCACGAGCGCGAACTTCAGCTCGTCCACCAGCTCGGCGCCGCGCTCGGGCGACGCCGAAGTGATCATCGGCATCACCGCCTTCACCATGGCCAGCGCCATGCTGCCCACGAGCAGGGAGCGTTCCTCAGAAAGGCCGGGTGAGCGGCGGCGGAGCATGGAGGCGATGTGCCGGGCGATGTCGTCGTGCAGCCGTCCGGCCGCCTCGGCCAGGCGATCGCCCGTCGCCGTCCCGTACAACAACGACCAGTAGGCCGGCGAGCGGCTCTTGAACCGCACGCTCTCGTCCACCAACTGCCCGACCAGCACGTCCAGGGGAACGTCGGGCGTGACGGCGGCCAGCCGTCCGGCCCAGAACTCCTGCCGGTCGTCGGTGTAGCGGGTCACCAGCCCGTCCAGGATCTCCTCCTTGTTGCGGAAGAACTGGTACAGCGACCCGGGTGACATCCCCGCCCGCGCGGCGACCTGGTTCGTGGTCAGCTCGGGATAGCCCACCTCGGCGATGACCTGTTCGGCCGCGTCGAGGATCTCCGCCATGCGCTTCAGGCCGCGCGCCTGCCGGCGGACCGTGCGTTCAGCCATGCGTCTCCTCATTGACAAACACGAGCTTTTGCTTGTATTTCTGGTGCGAACCGTAAACACGAGTAGTTTACCGAGTTTTGAGGAGACGCCATGAGTACCGTGCTCGTCATCGAGCCCGGCCCCCTGAGGACGCCCGCCGAGGTGCCGGCATGGCGGTGAACGCGCGGCCCCGGGCCGCCGGAGCGAGCGTCGCGGACCCGGCGCTGCGCAGGCTCGGGTTCCTCCTCGTCCGGCGCCGCCGGCTCGTGCTCGCGCTCGCCCTGGTCGTGTCCGTCGTCGCCGCGGTGCTCGCGGCGGGCACGGTGTCGCGGCTGTCCCTGTCCAGGTTCGAGGCGCCGGGATCGGAGTCCGACCGCGCCCAGAGCGAGCTGGTCGCGCGGTTCGGCACGGGCAGCCCGGACATGATCTTCCTGGTGACCGCCAAACGCGGCACCGTGGACGATCCCGCCGTCGTCGCGGCGGGCAGGGAGCTGACCGCCCGGATCGGGCGCGAGGAGGGCGTCGCCGAGGCCGCCTCCTACTGGACCCGCGACCGGCCCGCCACCCTGCGCAGCGGCGACGGCAGGCACGCGCTGATCCTGGTGCGCATCCCGGGTGACGCCGACCATGTGCGGGCCGGGGTCCTGCCCGGGCTCGTGCCCGAGATCACCGAGGGCAGCGACCTGCTCCAGGTGCGGGCCGGGGGAGGGGAGGAGGTGTTCAGGGAGACGGTGCCCCTGGCCAGGCAGGACTTCGTCCGCGCCGAGCTGGTGATCTTCCCGCTGGCGTTCGTGCTGCTCTGGTTCCACCAGCGGCGCGTGGTGGCGGCCGTGGTGCCGATCCTGGCCGGGGTGTTCGCCATGGTGGTGGGGCTGGCGCTCCTCGGCGGCGCCCTGCTGTTCGCCGAGATCTCGACGTTCGCCCTGAACCTGACCCTGGCCATGGGGCTCGGCCTCGGCATCGACTACTGCCTGTTCGTGACGCAGCGGTTCCGCGAGGAGGCGCGGCGCGGCGCCGACCGGGCGAGCGCGGTCGCCGGCGCCGTGGAGCACGCCGGCAGGACGGTGCTGTTCAGCGGCCTCACCGTGGCCACGTCCCTGGCGGTGCTGCTCGCGCTGCCGTTCGACTTCCTGCGCTCCTTCGCGTACGCGGGCGTCGCCGTCGTGATCGGCGGCCTGGTCGCGGCGGTGCTGGTGCTGCCCGCCGTGCTCGCCACGGCCGGCGGCACGATGCTCCCCGAGCGGGAGGGGCCCGAGCGCGCGGCGGGGTTCTGGCACACGACGGCGCTGCGGGTGATGCGCCGGCCACTGCTGGCCGGCGGGCTGGCCATGGTGGTGCTGCTGGTGCTGGCCTCGCCGTTCCTCGGGCTGCGCTTCGGCGTGGCCGACGACCGCATCCTGCCGCCCGAGGCATCATCGCGGCAGACCCAGGACGTCATCCGCCGGTCCTTCCCGGCGGAGGAGACGGACGCCATCCAGGTCATCTCGAAAGGTACGGCGTCGGGCGACATTTCGGCGTATGCCGCGCGTTTGTCCCGGGTCCCCGGCGTCGCCCAGGTCGACTCGGCGGCGGGCTCCTACACCGCGGGCGGCCGGGTGGGCGACGGCGACCCCGCCAGGTTCGCGGGGCAGGGGACGTGGCTGTCCGTGGTCCCGTCGGCGGAGGCGCTGGCCGGCGACCCCGTCCGCGTCGTCGAGGCCGTACGTTCCGTCGAGCCGCCGTTCGAGGTGCTGCTCGGCGGCTATCCCGCCGAGCTGGCCGACTACCGGTCCTCCGTGGTGGACCGGTTGCCGCTCGTCCTCGCCCTCATGCTGGGCATGACCTTCGTCGTGTTGTTCCTCATGACCAGGAGCGTGATCATTCCCATCAAGGCGACCCTCATGAACGTGCTCAGTCTCGGCGTCATGTTCGGAGCCCTGGTCTGGATCTTCCAGGAGGGCAACCTGTCGAGCCTGCTCGGCTTCACCCCCACCGGCACGCTCGAGGTGAGCATCCCCATCCTCATGCTCTGCGTCGCCTACGGGCTGTCCATGGACTACGAGGTGTTCCTCTTGTCGCGTATCAAGGAGGAGTACGACAGGACGGGAGACACCGAGCACGCCGTGGCCGCGGGCCTGCAGCGGAGCGCCCCCTTGATCACGGCGGCCGGCGGGATCCTGGCGCTGACATTCGCCGCCTACGCCACCGCTCAGGTGTCGTTCGTGCAGATGCTGGGCGTCGGCATGGCGGTGGCCGTGCTGGTGGACGCGACGGTGATCAGGGCGGTGCTGGTGCCGAGCCTGATGCGCCTGGCGGGGCCGCTCAACTGGTGGCCCGCAGGTCGCACGACCACATCTGGTCGGTGACCTCGACGCCGTTCTCCGTGCCCTTCTCCTCCGACTCCAGCTCGAACCCGGCCGCCCGGTAGATGTGCCGCGCGCTCACCAGGCAGTCGCGCGTCCACAGCGTGACGCGCCGGCAGCCCTCCGCCCGCGCGTGCCGCAGGCACTCCTCCACGAGCCGCCGCCCGATGCCTATGCCGCGGGCGGACGGCTCGACCAGCAACATCCGCAGCTTGGCCGTGGCGGCGTCCTGCCGGACGAAGAACACGCACCCGGCCCGCTCACCGCCCACCTCGGCGATCCACCCGGCGTCGCGGGAGAAGTCGAGCTCGCCGACGATCCTGGCGACCAGCTGCTCGAAGCCGGTGCCCCAGCCGTATTCGGCGCTGTAGAGGGCGCCGTGGCGGTGGACGACCCAGCCCAGGTCGCCGGTGCGCGGGGGCCTGATCACGTACGGCTGCCGCTCCCCGGGCGGGCCCAGCAGCCTCCTGATCGTCGCCATGCCGGTGACCAGCCGCTCCTGGTCGGGCTCGGGCAGCGTGGACAGCAGGCGCTCGACCTCCTCGGCCGAGCGCCCGTCGAGCTTGGCGAAGACCTCCGAGCCCGCGGGCGTGAGGCGTACGAGCTGCTTGCGCGCGTCGGAGGCGGAGCGTTCGCGCGCGATCAGCCCGTCGCCCTCGAAGCGGGCCAGCATCCTGCTGAGGTAGCCCGCGTCCAGGTCGAGCAGCCCGCGCAGCTCGCCGGTCTCCATCAGCTCGGCGTGCGCCAGCTCGAACAGCACCCGCACCTCGGTCAGCGAGTACGGCGAGTCGAGCATCCCTGCCTGGAGCGCTCCGATCACCTTCGTATAGAACCTGTTGAAGGCTCTTACCTCAGAAACTCTTGCTTCTGGCAACGAACTCATTGCCATAGTCAACCACAGGAGGATACCCACCGTGAAGCACGTGTACATAGGCGGATACGGCCCGGGCATCGTGACGACAGGCGGCGACCTGACCAGGGTGGCGGCCCCGTCGTTCCTGGCCGCCCATCCCACCCTGCCGGTGCTGTACGCCGTGGGAGAGCTCGAACGCGGCTGGCTCACCGCGTACACCGTGGGGGAGGAGGGCCTCAGCCCGCTCGACGAGCGGCCGAGCGAGGGAGACAGCCCCTGCCACGTCGCCGTGGATCCCACGGGCAGGCTCCTGGCGGCGGCCAACTACGGCGACGGCACGGCCGTCGTCTACCACCTCGACTCCAGGGGCGCGTTCGCGGGCGAGCCGATCGTGCTGCGGCACGAGGGCTCGGGCCCCGACCCTGATCGCCAGGCGGGCCCGCACGCCCACGAGGCCGTCTTCCACGACGGCCTCC
Source organism: Nonomuraea sp. NPDC049378 (assembly GCF_055586745.1). NCBI lineage: Bacteria > Bacillati > Actinomycetota > Actinomycetes > Streptosporangiales > Streptosporangiaceae > Nonomuraea > Nonomuraea sp. NPDC049378. The sequence continues at coordinate 843 of NZ_JBVJHP010000006.1, read as the reverse complement.
TGCACGTCTCCGACCTCGGCACCGACGAGATCCGCCGCTACCGCCCCGACGGAACGCCGCTGGAGCCGATCACGATGGGACCGGGCACCGGTCCGCGCCACTTCGCCTTCACGGGCTCACGCCTGTACGTCGCGGGCGAGCTCGGCGGCACCGTCACCCTCGTCGAGGGCGAGCGGCGCACGTCCGTGCCCGCCTCCGGGCAGGCGGGCGAGAACGCCCCCTCGCACCTGGAGCTCGCCGGCGGCCTGGTCTACGTCGCCAACCGCGGCCCCAACACGATCTCGGTGTTGCGGGACGACCTGTCGGTGGTGGCCGAGGTGCCGTCGGGCGGCGACTGGCCGCGGCACTTCGCCATCGACGGTGACCGCATGTACGTGGCCAACCAGCGCTCCGGCACCGTGAACGTCTTCGCGCTGAAGGACGGCGTCCCCGAGCCGACCGGGCAGGTGTACGACGTGGAGAGCCCGGCCTGCGTGCTGATCACGTGAGGGGCCGACCGGGTTGTGCCCTGCGGAGCAGGCGGGGATGGCTGCGAACGAAGGTCACGATGAAGAGGATCTGGATGCCGCCCTCGACGAGGAGCAGGAGCCCGGAGTCGAGCGCCGCGAGGGCGGATCCTCCGGTGAGGCCCTCCAGCGCTCGCAGCAGCGTGCCGATCACGATGGGTGCGGTGAACAACCCGAACGCGGTCAGCGCGACGGTCGCTCCGCCCACCAGGAAGAGGGATTGAACTCCTCTCCGGCCTGAAGGCCGGAGATTCTCCCGTCACACCGTGGTTAAGCGGCGCGCGGGGGTTGACGCTTCACAGACCGCCTAACGGCGAGGTCTCCACGTCCTGACACC
>NZ_JBVJHP010000005.1:371423-461679 GCF_055586745.1 Nonomuraea sp. NPDC049378 | reverse complement strand
AAGGGCTCGAACAACCGGGCCAAAGCCCGGCTCACGGTGGCGCGGGTCCACGCCCGCATCGCCGACCGCAGAAGGGATCACCTGCACAAGGTCACGACACGGCTTGTTCGCGATAACCAAGTGATCGCCGTGGAAGACCTCACCGTCCGCAACATGGTCAAGAACCACTCGCCGGCCCGCGCCGTCTCCGACGCCTCCTGGCGGGAGCTTCGCTCGATGCTGGAGTACAAGGCGGCCTGGTACGGGCGCACGCTCGTGGCGGTGGACCGCTGGTTCCCCTCCTCCAGGCTGTGCTCGCGGTGCGGGACGCTGCAGGAGGAGATGCCGCTGAACGTCCGGGAGTGGACGTGCGCCTGCGGCGCGGTCCACGACCGGGACGTGAACGCGGCCAAGAACGTGCTCGCCGCCGGGCTGGCGGAGAGCTGAAACGCCTGTGGAGCCGGTGTAAGACCTCAACGAGAGTCCTCTCGGGCGGGCAACCGGCGGTGAAGCAGGAAGACCAACCGGCGACGGTTGGAATCCCCCGGCTTCAGCCGTGGGGAGGAAGTCAACGTTTGAAGATGAACGCTCTCGGCGCGTGCGCCATCGCCGAGCGCAGGGCTCCCGCCGCGCTCAGCTCCCCGCTGATGACGAGCGGATAGATGGTGGACGCCGAGAGGGTGCGGCGGAAGAACCGGCCTGCCGAGCCGGCGCCCAGCAGCGTCTCCGTGACCTTCGTGGCGGGGAAGAACCTGCGCACGTCGCTCAGGGCCTTGATGCCGCCGTTGTAGGCGAACTCGGCGGCGAAGTGCTTGCCCGCGTACTCGAAGAGGTTGCCCATGGGCTGGCCGGTGGCGGCGGAGCTGGCGGCGTGCACGCCGGTCTTGAGCACGGCCCACGTGACGGAGTCGGCCAGCGCGTCGAGCCCTTCGCCCACCACGTAGGTGCCGACGCGGCGCTTGCCCACCCGCAGTTCCAGGATCATCTTGGTGATCTTCTGGAACAGGGTGCGCTCCAGCTTGGCCCTGGCGACCAGCATGTTGAACGCCCGCTGCGCCACGAGCCTGGCCGCCGGGTAGATGAAGCCGAACATCATGGTGAAGGCGAGGGCGGCCAGCTGGGTGCCGATGATCCAGAGTTGTTCCCGGTGCCTGTCGACCGCGTCGGCGTACTCGTCGCAGCCGTCGGCCAGCTCGTGCAGCTCCTCCTGCAGGGCCGCGTAGCGGGGGGCGAGCTCGTACGGCCACACGTCCGCGAACCGGTCCACGGCCCTGCTGTCGTTCTTCGTTCGGGCCTCGGCGACGGCGGCCTCGGTGCGGGCAGCGACCTTGCCGATCGAGCCGGCCAGGTCGCGCAGGGCCTCGGCGCGCGCCCTCAGGTTGGACGTGTCGGCCTCGGGCACGTGCACCTCGGCGAACCAGGCGAGCGCCTGGAAGGGGTCGAGCATCAGGCGCCTTCCCTGGGCGGTGGCGCCTGCGGGATCGGCGGCTGCGCGATGTCGGGGATCTCCGGAAGCGTCCGGATGATCTGCTGTTCCAGGTGGTCCCACAGCTCGTCGAAGTCGCGCAGGCCGGCCGCCGAGATGAAGCTCTTGTCCGCGATGCGGCGCATGGCGTCGGTCAGGGAGTCGTAGCCGTCGGCGTACCACTCGGCGAAGGTGCGGCCCTGGTCGTCACCCCCCACCAGGCCGGACGTGCCGGCCATCGCCGTGGCCGCGCGCTGTAACGCCACCACCTGGTCGCCGGTCCTGTCGAAGAGCCAGGCGAGGTCGCGGATCGACCACCAGTCGATCTGGACCTGGTCACCGCGGCCCCCGGCCGGGGAGCACGGAGCCTGTCCGGCGGGCGCGGGCGCGGGCTCCGGCGGCGGGGCGGGGTCGCTCGTCGCGCTCTCCGACGGTGACGGCGTGCCGCTCGGGGTCTGCGAAGGCTCGGGGGCCGGGCTGTCCGAGGGCGTCGGGGTCCCCGACGGGGTGGGGGTCTCCGAGGGGATCGGGGTTTCCGAAGGCGTCGGAGTCTCCGAAGGCGTCGGAGTCTCCGAAGGCGTCGGAGTCTCCGAAGGCGTCGGAGTCTCCGAAGGCGTCGGAGTCTCCGAAGGGGTGGGGGTCTCCGACGGGCTGGGGCTGCCGGTGGGGGACGCGGTGGGGGACGCGGTGGGCGAGGCCGTGGGGCCGGGGGTGGTTGCCGGGTCGGGCTCACTGGACGGATCCGCCATCGACCCCTCCTTCACCAGTAGGCGATCACGCGACGACAGAGAGACAGTGACGGCGACGAACCTCGCACAGGTCAATCTCCAGGAATATAGCGCTAAATCATGTTAAAAGGGCGTTCATCCATGAGGGAGGTTCCACGAGCAGTTCGCCCAGCTCATCGATCGCCTCTCTCTCGACAATCCCCGTACGGGCCGCGTCCTCGACGCGCTCGCACAACGCCGCCTCGCGGACGGCGCCGACGGTCGCGCAGGCGCTCTTGAGCCGGTGGGCGAGCGCGCCCGTCTCCGCCGCGTCGCCGGCCTCCCCCGCCCGCCGCAGCTCGTCGAACGTCCGCGTCGCGGTGGCGAGGTACGCCTGCGCCACGTCGGCGACCGCCTCCGGTGACAGGCCCGCCAGCTCCGGCGGCAGGCTCGAGTACGCCGCCCACTCCGGGATCCTCGCCAGCACCCTGGGCCAGTCGACCGGCTTGGCCAGGTGGTCGTCCATGCCCGCCTCCAGGCACCGGATCCGGTCGTCCGGCATGGCCGCCGCGGTCATCGCGATGATCGGGGTGTGCCCCTCCTCCCTGCCGCGGATCTCCGCGGTCGCGGCCAGCCCGTCGACCACGGGCAGCTGGCAGTCCATGAACACGAGGTCGTAGCCGCCGGCCAGCACGGCCCGCACCGCCTGCTCGCCGTCGTCCACGGTCTCGACCTCGTGCCCGGCCTGCTGCAGGATGAGCATCGCCACCTGGCGGCTCACCTCGTCGTCCTCGGCCACCAGGATGCGCGTGCCGCCGTCCTTCCCCTCGGCCTGCGTGCCCTCGCCGGGATCGCCGGGGGCATCGGCCGTGCCCAGGGCGTTCTCCACGGCGGCGAGCAGCCGGCGGCGGCTGAGCGGCCGGGTGATCGACTGCACGGCGCGCTCCCCCGAGGCGCCCGGCCAGGCGAACCCCGAGCGGCCCGGCGTCACGACCACGACGACGCTGGTGGCCTGGAGCAGCGGGTCGGTGAGGATCACGTGCGCGAGCGACTCCGACTCGCCGAGGTCCAGGGCGACGACCGCCAGCTCGTACGGCCGCCCGCTCGCGGCGGCGGCCCGCAGCAGCGTCAGCGCGGACGCCTCGTCCTTGGTCTCCTCCACGGCGAGCCCCGCCTCCGCCAGGGACCTCCCTGCCAGGGTGCGGTCCTGGGGGCGCGGGTCCGCGACGAGCACGCGCCGCCCCTCCAGCGCCTCCGGGTTCGGCTCCGACCACGTCAGGACGTCGACCGGCAGGGTCGCCCAGAACCGGCTGCCCACGCCCTCCACGCTGTCCAGCCCGATCCGCCCGCCCATGAGCTCGATGAGCTGCCTGCTGATGGCCAGGCCCAGGCCGCTGCCGCCGGTCCTGCGGGTGATCGGCGAGTCGACCTGGCGGAAGACGCCGAAGACCCGATCACGGTCGTCAGGGCCGACGCCGATCCCGGTGTCGGCGACCGCGAACCGCAGCACCGCCCGTTCGTCGCCGGGACTGCCCTCGTCCAGCGTGACGTGCAGGTCGACCCCGCCCTGGACGGTGAACTTGAGCGCGTTGCCGACCAGGTTCGTGAGCACCTGGCGCAGCCGCGCGGGGTCGCCGGCCACCTGCCGCGGCACGCCCTCGTCGAGCCGGAGCGTGAGCCAGAGCCCCTGCTCGTAGGCGTGCGGCGCGAAGGGCGCGACCACCTCGTCGCAGAGCCGCGGCAGGTCGAACGGCGCCGCCTCGACCTGCAGGTGGCCCGCCTCGATCCTGGACAGGTCGAGGAAGTCGTCGAGCAGGCGCAGCACGTTCCTGGCCGCGCCCTGGGCCGTGGCGGTGTAGTGGCGCTGCTCGTCGTCCAGCCGGGTGCCCATGAGCAGGGAGTTCATGCCGAGCACGCCGTTGATCGGGGTGCGGATCTCGTGGCTGATCTTGGCGAGGAACTCGGACTTCGCGCTGGAGGCGTTGACCGCGTCGTCCCTGGCGGCGGCCAGTTCGGCCGCGTACCTGGCCAGCGTGGCCTGCGCCCGGCGGCGGCCGTGCTCGCTGCGGATCTGCAGGCCGAGACCGATGAGGATGAGCAGCGCCAGCAGGGCCGCGACGGCGAGCACGTTGGACCTGAGCTGTTCGGCGGAGGCCAGCGCGGCGGCGGCCGGCACCTCGGCGGTGACCGTCCAGCCGATGCCGGGGATCGGCTCGGACGCCGACAACACCGTGCCGTCGATGCCGCGGAACGTGCCGTTCCAGGTGCGCCCGGCGAGCGCCGCGTCGACCCGCGGGTCCTCGCGCAGGGAGGTGAGGGCGTACAGCTTCCTGCCGGGGTCGGCGACGAGCACGCCGGCCTGGTCGGTGATCAGCAGCCTGATGCCCTGCGCGTTCGCGGCCTGCTCGGCGAACTCCTGGATGGCGTCCAGGCTGTAGACGACCGTGAGGATGCCGAGCATGCGCTCGCCGTCGGCGCTCGGGATGGGCGCGGCCACGGCGACGGCTCTGGACACGCCGACCATCGTGGGCGTGTACGCCTGGGAGACGTGGGCCTGCCGCCGGTCGCGCACGGCGCGGTACCAGTCGGTGTTGCCGATGTCCTGGGGCAGGCCGCTCGGCGGTTCGGCGCCCATCATGTCGCCGTCGGGCGTGATCAGGATGAGGCCGCTGACGCCGTCGCGCTGCCGTTCGAGCTGGTCGAGGAAGCCGCGCATGGACGTGGTGGTGACGCGCCCGACGGCCTCGCGGACCTGGGGGCGTTGCGCGAACGCGGTGACGAGTTGTTTGAGCGAGTCCATCTGCTGCTCCACCACGACCCGGCTCACCGAGGCGGTGGTCCTGACCCGGTCGGTGACCTCGTCCCGCACCGCCTGCTCCGACAGGGAGATGCTGGAGGAGGTGAGCAGCGCCAGGGGCAGCAGGCCGAGTAACGTCCACAGGGCCGTGACCGCGAGCAGCCATCTCACCGGCGTCCGTCCCTTCCCGCTGTCGTCCGCGTACAGATTAGGAGGAAACGGGCGTCAGCGGCGGATCGTGATGAGCAGAAAGAGCAAAAGTCGATCTTTTGTGATAAAAGCCCCCTAAGCTGCTAGAACCCCCTAACAGCAGGACGAGGAGCGTGGCGATGCCTGAGCCCAGGGACATCACCGTTCTCATCGTGGACGACGATCCGGTCGTCACCGCGGCACTGCACGCGCAGGTGAACCGGGTCCTGGGCTTCAGGGTGGTGGGCATCGCCCACAGCGGGCACGCGGCGCTCGCCGCCGCCGCCCGGTTCGCGCCCCGGCTGGTCCTGCTCGACCTGCACCTGCCGGACCTGCCGGGGCTCGAAGTGGCGCACCGGCTGCGCCGGCCCGACCAGCCGCCCGCCGACGTCATCGTGATCTCCGGCCGCAAGGAGTCCGCCACGGTCCGCGCGGCCATCCAGCGCGGGGCCCTGTACTACCTGGTCAAGCCGACCCGGGCGGGCACGCTGGAGCAGACGCTGCTGCGGTACGCGGCGACGGTCGCGCAGCTGGAGTCTGGTGGCCGCTTCGCCGAGCAGCAGGAGATCGACCGGATCTTCCGCTCGCTCCACCTCGACCAGGGGGCCCGGCCCAAGAGCATCTCCGCCGCCACCGAGCAGGCGGTGCTCGACGCGCTGGCCGGCGTCGACGAGGACGCCTCCGCGCACGAGCTCGGCGAGCTGATCGGCGTCAGCCGGGCCACCGCCCGCCGCTATCTGGAGCACCTGGCCGAGCGCGGCCTGGTGGAGGGGCGGCCGAGATACGGCCCCACCGGCCGCCCGCAGCACCGGTACCGCGTACGGTGACCGCGCTCAGGGCGCTGCTCGCCGTGCTGTTATGCCTGCTGGCCGCAGGTTGCGGCGAGGCGAGCCCGTTCCCCGACGGCTCCACCATGAAGCGGATCAGGGATCGCGGCGTCCTCACCGTGGGCATCAAGTTCGACCAGCCGCTGTTCGGCTACAAGGACCCGGCCAGCGGCCGGATCACCGGCTTCGACGCGGAGATCGCCCGGCTGGTGGCCAAGGACCTCACCGGCAGCGAGCGCAACATCCGCTTCGTCGAGACCGTGTCACGCGAGCGGGAGAACTTCCTCAAGCAGGAGGTCGTGGACCTCGTCATCGCCACGTACTCGATCACGCCGGCCCGGGCCGAGCTGGTCACCTTCACCGACCCGTACTACTACGCCGGGCAGGACATGCTGGTCAGGTCCGGCGACTCCACCATCCGCGAGGTGTCCGACCTCGACGGCAAGCGGGTCTGCACGGCCAAGGGCTCCACGTCCGTCGAGCGGCTGCGCACCCTCCTGCCCGGCGCCGACCTCGAGATCGTCGACGTCTACAGCGTGTGCGTGCCGGCGCTCATCTCCGGGCGCATCGACGCGGTCAGCACCGACGACACCATCCTGCACGGGCTGATGGCCCAGCATCCCGACACGCTGCGGCTCGTGGGCAAGCCGTTCGGGCGCGAGCCGTACGGGATGGGGGTCCGCAAGCAGGACACCGTGTTCCGCGACTACCTCAACGGGCTGATCACGCGCTGGCTGCGTGACGGGCAGTGGGACCGCGCCTTCATGTCCACCATCGGGGTCTCCGGCGCCACCTCGGAGTCGTCGAAACCCGCTAATCGCTGAGCAGAACGCTCACAAGCCTCTGCGCGGAACACGCGCCTCCTACGGTTACGCCAACGCTGACCGACACGAGGAGCGTGACGCATGACCCAGGCGGACCTGATCGTCCTGGACCAGGTCAACAAGCGCTACGGCGAGCACCATGTGCTCAGGGACGTGAACCTGGCCGTCAAGCAGGGCGAGGTCGTAGTGATCATCGGCCCGTCCGGGGCGGGCAAATCGACCCTGTGCCGCGCGATCAACCGGCTGGAGACCATCGACTCCGGCGTGATCAGCGTGGACGGGACCCCGCTGCCCGCCGAAGGGCGGCAGCTCGCCCGGCTCCGCGCCGAAGTGGGCATGGTCTTCCAGTCCTTCAACCTGTTCGCGCACAAGACCGTCCTGGACAACGTCGTCCTCGGGCAGGTCCACGTGCTCAGGCGGCCCAAGGACGAGGCCGTGCGCAAGGCCCGGGAGCTGCTCGACCGGGTCGGCATCGGCGGCCAGGCGGCCAAGTTCCCCGCCCAGCTCTCCGGCGGGCAGCAGCAGCGGGTGGCCATCGCCAGGGCGCTGGCCATGGACCCCAAGGTGATCCTCTTCGACGAGCCCACCTCGGCGCTCGACCCGGAGATGGTCAACGAGGTGCTCGAGGTGATGACGGCGCTGGCGCGCGACGGCATGACCATGGTCGTCGTCACCCACGAGATGGGCTTCGCCAGGCGCGCGGCCGACCGCGTGGTGTTCATGGCCGACGGCGAGATCGTCGAGCAGGACACCCCCGACGGCTTCTTCGGCGCCCCGAGCAGCGAGCGCGCCCAGTCCTTCCTCGCCAAGATCCTCACGCACTAAGGAGTGTCATGTTCGGCAGATCCCTCTATGCCGTTTTCGCCGTCGTCACGCTGGCCACCGCCTGCGGCGGCGGCCAGGAGAGCTACGCCTCCGTCGTGGACAAGGCCAAGAACGCCAAGAAGCTGGTCATCGGCGTGAAGGCGGACCAGCCCGGGCTCGGGCTGCGCACCCCCAACGGCGACTTCTCCGGATTCGACATCGAGGTCGCCACGTACGTCGCCAAGCAGCTCGGGGTCGAGGCGAAGGACATCACCTGGAAGGAGACCGTCTCCGCCAACCGGGAGGCGTTCATCGAGCAGGGCCAGGTGGACATGGTGGTGGCCACGTACTCCATCACCGACGCCAGGAAGCAGAAGGTGTCCTTCGCCGGACCGTACTTCGTGGCCGGGCAGGACCTGCTGGTGCGGGCCGCCGACGCGGCGCTGACAGGGCCGGAGGCGCTCAACGGCAAGAAGTTGTGCTCCGTCGCCGGCTCCACCCCGGCGCAGAAGGTCAAGTCGGAGTACGCCAAGGAGGTGCAGCTGCAGGAGGAGCGGACGTACTCGGCGTGCGTGGACCGCGTCCTCGGCGGCCAGCTCGACGCCATCACCACCGACGACGTGATCCTCGCCGGCTACGCCGCCCAGCACGGCGGCAAGCTCAAGGTGGTCGGCAAGCCGTTCAGCACCGAGAAGTACGGCATCGGGCTGAAGAAGGACGACACGGCCGGGCGCAAGGCGGTCAACGACGCGCTGGAGAAGATGTTCTCCGACGGGAGCTGGACGAAGGCGCTGCAGGCCAGCGTCGGCTCCTCGGGCTTCACCCTGCCGGAGGCCCCGAAGCTGGAGCGGTACTGATCCCATGGACGCGCTGCTGATCGAGGGCGACACCGTCTTCGCCGCGTTCTGGATGACGGTACGGCTGACGGCCGTCAGCGCGCTCGGCTCCCTCGTGCTGGGGGTGCTGCTGACGGCCATGCGGGTGGCGCCGCTCGCCTCCCTGCGCGGCGCCGCGAGCGTCTACGTGTCCGTGGCCCGCAACACGCCGCTCACCCTGGTGCTGCTCTTCACCGGGCTCGGCGTCGGCGCGAACCTCGGCGTGGAGCTGTCCGACGACATCGCGACCAACAACTTCTGGCTCGCCGTCATCGGACTGACCGCCTACACCTCGGCGTTCGTCTGCGAGGCCCTGCGCTCCGGGCTCAACACGGTGCCGGTCGGCCAGGCCGAGGCCGCCAGGTCGCTGGGGCTCGGCTTCGTCAAGACGCTCGGGCTCATCACGCTGCCGCAGGCGTTCCGCTCCGTCGTGGCGCCGCTGGGCAGCATCATGATCGCGCTGACCAAGAACACCACGATCGCGCTGGTGGTGGGCGTGAGCGAGGCGTCCGTGCGGATGCGCGAGATGATCGAGACGTACGGGGACCAGGTGATCGAGATCTTCTTCGGCTTCGCCGCCGGATTCGTGCTGCTCTGCCTGCCCATGGGCCTGGCGTTCGGCTGGTTGTCGCGACGGATGGCGGTGGCGCGATGACGTACGCGAACCTCTACGAGCCCCCCGGGCCGCGCGGGATCCGGCGCAACCGGACATTGGCCGCGGGCGTGGCGATCGTGCTGCTGGCGGTGGCGTACTTCGTCTTCGTGCGCTTCGACGAGAAGGACCAGTGGGCCGCCGACAAGTGGGCCCCGCTGCTGCGCGGCGACGTCTGGGCCACGTTCATCCTGCCCGGCCTGGCCGGGACGCTGGCCGCGGCCGTGACCGGAGTGGTGCTGGCCGGGCTGTTCGGAATCGTGTTCGCCACCGCCCGGATGTCCGACCACCGGTGGATCCGGGTGCCCGCGGCCGCCGTGGTGGAGTTCTTCAGGTCCGTCCCGCTGCTCCTGCTCATCTTCTTCGCCTTCTTCGGGTCGTTCGCGCTGCTGGGCACGAACATCTCCGCCTTCAGCGCCGTCGTCTTCGGCCTCACCCTCTACAACGGGTCGGTGATCGCGGAGATCATCCGGGCCGGGGTGCAGAGCCTGCCGCGCGGCCAGCGGGAGGCGGCGTACGCGACGGGCATGCGCAAGGGGCAGGTGATGCGGCTCGTCCTGCTGCCGCAGGCGCTGCGGGCCATGATGCCGGCCCTGGTCAGCCAGTTCGTGGTGCTGCTGAAGGACTCGGCGCTCGGGCTGATCGTCGGCTATGACGAGCTGGTGGACCGGGGCCTGAACGGGATCGCGGCCAACTTCTCCAACGTCATCCCGGCGGCGATCCTCATCGCGGCCATCTTCATCCTCATCAACCTCAGCCTCGACCGCCTCGCCCACCGCCTGAGCGCCACCCGCCGGTCCTAACCCGGGCGCGGGGGGTGCCCGGCGGGAGGCGGGCGGGATGCCGTACAAAGGGATGCATGCCGACACCCCCAGAGCCCATCAGGACCGGACCGTTCGCCGGGCGCACCGTGGCCGCGCTCGGTCAGGACCTGCGCGAGGGACGCACCACCGCGACCGAGCTGGCCCGCCAGGCGCTCGACGCCGTGGCCGGCCTCGACCCGGCGCTCAACGCGTTCGTCACCGTCGACGCCGCCGGGGCGCTGGAAGCCGCCCGGCGGGCCGACGGCGAGCTGGCCGAGGGCGCCGATCGGGGCCCGCTGCACGGCATCCCAGTCGGCGTGAAAGACCTCATCATGGTCGCGGGCCTGCCCGCGACCATGGGGTCGCGGCACTTCTCCGGACATGTCCCCGACCAGGACGCGGCCTGCGTGACGCGGCTCCGCCAGGCCGGCGCCGTCATCATCGGCATGACCACGACCCACGAGTTCGCCTACGGCCCCACGGGCGACCGCTCGGCCACCGGGCCCTCCCGCAACCCCTGGGATCCCGCGCGCATGTCGGGCGGCTCCAGCGGCGGCAGCGCGGCCGCGGTGGCGGCGGGCATGGTCCCGCTCGCGCTCGGCACCGACACGGGCGGCTCCGTCCGCATCCCGTCCGCGCTGTGCGGGATCGCCGGGTTCAAGCCCGCGTACGACGCCATCCCCTCGGACGGCGTCTTCCCCCTGTCGCGCACGTTCGACCACGTCGGCGTCCTCGCCGCCGACGCCCGCGACTGCCTGCTGGCCTACCGCGCTCTGACCGGACATGAGGCCGAAACTGGCACGGGACCGGACTCCGGGCTGGACACAGGGCTGGACACAGGGCTGGACGTGGGGCCGGACGCCGGCCGGGTGCGGGTGGCGTGGCTCGATCCGGCCGGGCTGTTCCCCGGGGACGCGCGCGTCGTGCGCGCGGCGCGGGCGGCGTCGAGGGCTGAGGAGGAGGTCCGGCTCGCCGCCGGCGTCGGCGGCGAGCTGTGGGAGACGTACACGACGATCCAGGGGTGCGAGGCGGCCGCCGTGCACGCCGGGCGCCTCGCCGAGGCGCCCGAGCTGTTCGACGCCGAAGTGCTCGACCGCCTGCGGGCCGCCGCCGAGACGCCCGGCTGGCGGTACGTACGCGCCATGGCCGCCCGCGAGCGCCTGGCCCGGACGGTCGGGGAGCTGTTCGGCCGCCACGACGTGCTCGCGTTGCCGGCCGTGCCGATCACCGCGCCCCCGATCGACCGGCGCGAGATCGTGCTCGACGGCGAGAAGGTCACCGTCAGGGCCGCCCTGCTGGCGTACACGAGCCCGTGGAACGTGCTCGGCCTGCCCGCGCTGACCGTACCGGCCGACCAGATGACCGGCCCGATGACCGGACTGGTGGACGGCCTGCCGGTCGGGGTCCAGCTCGTCTGCCGCCCCGGACGGGAGAGGCTGCTGTTCGAGGTGGCCGCCCGCCTCACGCGCTCCTGATCGCGCACCCCCGGGGGACCCGTCCTTGTGCCCGACGTCGGACGTCAGCGCGCGGGCGGGCGCACCGTGACGTGCCGCTGCCGGTGTCGAGCCCGTCAAGGATGCGGTAGGCCCCGGCCCCGGCCCGCGTGGTGATGACCGCTCGGATCTCGGGGTCGGCGAAGGCGGCGTTGAGGTCGGCGAGCCGGTCCGCGTCATGGCCGGCCAGGTGACCGCGCTGATCCAGGACGTGTTCCCCGGTCTTTGCCCATCCCCTACCAAAGTCGGAGCCGCTCCCCACCGGGGAAGGGCACGGCGCGACCGCGCGCCCGATGTGGCGCACCGGGCCGGCGGGAGAGGCTGACCGACATGAACACCTCCCCGAACGCCCCCGTGCACCCCGCCCCCTCCATGAACACCCCCGTCAGAAGGATCCTCACCGTGCTCGGCGCGTCCGCTGCCGCCCTGGCCGGCTGGGTCCTGGCGGTCCCGGTGGCCGGAATCGCGCTGACCGCGCGGATGGGCGGCGGCGCCGAGCAGGTCGGACCGGCGGCGGTCGTGGTGGCGAGCCTGGTGGCCGGGCTGGCCGGCTGGGCGCTGCTGGCCGTTCTCGAGCGGTTCGTCTCCCGGGCCGGCCGGCTCTGGACGATCGTCGCCCTGGCCGTGCTCGCCCTGTCCCTGCTCGGCCCGCTCGGCAGCGCCGTCGGCGCCGCCTCGACGCTGGTGCTGGTGCTGCTGCACCTGATCGTCGGCGCCGTGCTCGTTCCCGGCCTGCCACGGCGATGACCGCACCCCTGCCGGCCCCACGACACAGGAGACCCGACATGACAGTCCTCGCCAGGGCGATCGACGCCACCCGCCGCTACGGCGACGTGCTCGCACTCGACCACGTCTCGCTCGACATCAGAGCGGGGGAAGTGGTCGGCCTGCTCGGCCCGAACGGCGCCGGCAAGTCCACCCTCATCAACCTCTTCGTGGGGCTGCGCCGGCCCACCTCCGGCACGGTGGAGCTGTTCGGCGGCTCGCCGCTGGACCCGGCCATGCGGCGCGGCATCGGCATGACCCCCCAGGAGACGGGCCTGCCCGAGTCGCTGCGCGTCGGCGAGATCGCCGGCTTCGTCTCCGCGCACTTCCCCGACAGCGTCGGGACAGGCGAACTGCTCGACAGGTTCGGCCTCGGCGACCTGGTCAGGCGGCAGGTCGGCGGCCTGTCGGGCGGGCAGCGGCGGCGGCTGGCGGTGGCGCTGGCGTTCGCGGGCAGGCCGCGGCTGGTGTTCCTCGACGAGCCGACGACCGGCCTGGACGTCGAGGCCAGGCGGGCGCTGTGGGAGGGCATCAGGTCCTTCCACGAGGAGGGCGGCACCGTCCTGCTCACCAGCCACTACCTGGAGGAGATCGAGGCCCTGGCCGAACGGGTCCTGGTGGTCGGCAACGGCCGCGTCCTGGCCGACGACAGCGTGCGGGCCGTACGCGGCATGGTGGGCACCCGGCGCGTCTCCCTCGTCGCCGAGCACCTGCCGCACCTGCCGGGCGTGCTCGGCGCCGAACGCTCGGGCGACCGGATCGACCTGGTCGTCAACGACCCCGACCGGCTCGTCGTGGAGCTGGTACGCAGCGGGGTGCCGTTCTCCGGCCTGGAGATCAGGCCGGCCACGCTGGAGGAGGCCTTCCTCACCCTCACCTCGAAGGAGCCCGCACATGTCTAACCTGGTCCTCGCCCACACCCGCTACCTCGTGATCGAGCAGATCCGGGTGCCGATCGCCATCCTGGCCAGCGCGTTCTTCCCGGCCGTCTCGATGGTGGCGTTCGTGGTGCCGTTCGCGGGCCAGGACCCCGTGGCGGCGACGACGGCGACGGGCTCGCTGATGTTCTTCGGCGCCATGTCGGCCGCGCTCATGGGGCTCAGCAGCGCGGTCGCGCAGGATCGCGACCTGCCGTGGAACCCGTACCTGCGCACGCTGCCCGCGGGCCCGTTCCCGCGCTTCGCCGGGCGGATCCTGTCGACGCTGGTCGTCATGCTGCTCTCGGTGATCCCCGTGCTGGTGGTGGCGGCGCTGTTCACGCAGGCCACGATCACGCCGGCCGGGCTGCTGCTGGGGATCGGCGCGCTGGTCGCAGGCGTGGTGCCGTTCATGCTGATGGGGTTGTGCGTCGGCTTCCTGCTGGCCTCGAAGGCCGCCATGGCGGTGTCGCAGCTGCTGTTCTTCCCCATGGCCATCCTCGGCGGGCTGCTGCTGCCGCCGCAGGTCCTGCCGGGGTTCGTGCAGGCCGTCTCGCCGTACGTGCCCACCAGGGGCGCGGCCGAGCTGATCTGGTGGGCGATCGCCGGCGCCCGGCCGGGCGTGGTGCCGCTGGTCATGCTGGCCGTCTGGACCGGCGCCATGGTGGCCGCCGCCGCCTGGGCCTACCGCCGCGACGAGGGCAGGCGCTTCACCTGACCGGCCGGCCGGGGTCCGCTCCATCGGGCGGCGCGAACACTTAGCCCTTGCGCTAACCATGACGGCACGCAATACTTAGCCGCATGGCACAGCATTCGGCACAGCTGGACGGGGTGTTACTCGCCCTCGCCGACCCGACCCGGCGCGCCGTCGTCCAGCGCCTCGGGCACGGGCCCACGAGCGTCGGCGACCTCGCCCGCGACTTCCCCATCACCCTCCCGTCGTTCATGAAGCACGTACGGACCCTCGAATCGAACGGGCTCATCCGCACGACCAAGACCGGCCGGGTACGCACCTGCGTGCTCAACCGCGAACGCCTCGCCCTCGTCGACGACTGGCTCGGCGAGCAGCGCCGGATCTGGCGGGAACGCACAGACCGCCTCGAACAGTTCGTCACCGACCAGCAGGAGGACACGCCATGAACCCCGACCTCGACCTCGGCCTGGAGCGGATCATCCGCGCCCCGCGCGCCACCGTGTGGAGCGCCTGGACCGACCCGTCCAAGCTGGAGCAGTGGTGGCTCCCCGCACCCTCCCGCTGCCAGGTGGAGCGCCTGGACCCGCGACCCGGAGGAGCGTTCGTGACGCGGATGAGCGACGGCGGGCCGGAGTTCGTCCCCCACCTGGACGCCTGCTTCCTCGCCGTGGACGAGCCCGAACGGATCGTGTTCACCAACGCCGTCACCAGCGCCTGGCGCCCCGCCGCCCCCGCCCCCGTCGCCATGACCGCCACCATCACGCTGAGCGACCACCCCGACGGCACCGACTACCGGATCGTCGTCCGGCACGGCGACCCGGAATCCCGTGCCCACCACGAGAAACTCGGCTTCGCCGACGGCTGGGGCTCGGTCACGCGCCAGCTGGCCGCCTTCGCCGAGAGCATGGCACCGTGACGAGCCGGCCCGGCCACCGATGAACGCGCGCTTCAGTTGCGGGAATCGTCCGCCGAAAACGCGCAGTCACGACGATCGACCGTTACGGGGCGCCTAGCCGGCTTCGAGAACGAAGAACAAGAAGCACAGGAACCTCGTGCGGGTGGGCTCGATCTCACGGAGCTCATCGGGGAACAGCTCGCGGGCTTCCGGCACGAAGGGCGGTTCGCTGACGACGCTGATGCGAAAGCCCGCCGCGGTGAAGGCTTCGGTCATCGCGTGCAGCGGCCGGTCCCAGAACCTCATCCGGACGGTCTGCCCACCCATGACCCATTCGTCGGTCCGGCTGCGGGTCTCGAAGTACGTGGGCCTTTCCCCGGCCATGTGCTGGAAGAGAACGATGGAGAAAGGATGGTCGACCGAGACGAGGAGTCTGCCACCGGGCTTCAGCACGCGTCTCAGCTCGGCCAGTGTCGGTCCCCAGTCTTCCAGGTAGTGCAGCACCAGGGACGCGATGACGTCGTCGAACGCGCCATCGGGAAAGGGCAGCGGGCCGGCCAGGTCGGCGACCTGCAGATCCGCGTCGGCGCCCAGCCGCTGCCGGGCCTGCTCCAGCATCCCGGCACTCGCGTCGACGCCGGTGACGATGGCGCCTCGATCGCGCAGCTCGGCGAACAGGGGACCCGCGCCGCAACCGGCATCGAGGATGCGCCTTCCGGTGACGTCCCCGGCAAGCTCCAGCATCGCGGGCCGCTCGTAGTACGCGTTCAGGAGGCTCGTCTCGTTCTCGGCCGCGTACCCCTCAGCCATCCTGTCGTAGTCGTTGATCGGGGAGGGCTGTGCGGTCTCGATGTGATCCTCGGGCATGGTAGGCATGCGGGCCATTGTGGCCCAGCGATCTCGGCGGCACAGACATACGGCAGATCCTGACCAAGGCGGACACGCAGGGCCAACTGTCGCGCCGTTCGGACCGCCGCCGTTTGGCTTCACATTTCGTCAAATGGCTCGATGCCGGACGGGCTCGGCGAAGCCTGGTCAGGCAGCGACAGTGCTGCGGATGGAGCGTCCAGCAACTCATGATCCAGCCGGACGCCGCTTTCCAGCTCGACCACGGTTAAGCAGGCCACGAGCATGTCCACTGCGGCCTCGGCCTCCTCGCTGTCGTAGCCGCTTGCGAAGAAGTCGGCGTAACCGATCAGAGGGCCGAGAAACCCAGTCCAATGGGCGAAAGGCAGGTTGGCCGGTTCGGGATGTTCAACCCAGCCCTCGTCAGGCCCGTAACGCACAAACATCGAGGTGTTGCACGCCATGTCCAAGGTCACGCGCCAGTGCCGGAAGCCCTCGCCGGCCAGCCGGTCAGTCACCTCCTGGCGCGCCTCTGTCGGATTGATCCAGTCCAGGGTGACGATGCCTGCGCCGACTTGGTGAAGGGAAAGACTGCCCAACCTGTGCGGCTGCCCAGGGCCCTGCAACGCGGCCGGATCGAGTCCCATGCGCCTCACCGCGTCCTCGATGGTGAGGACGCGGGAGCGGGGCATCGTCACCGTGTAGGCGATGGTGTCCAACCCGAGGTCCTCCAGCATGTCGGCGTAGCGCGTAACGATCTCATCGAGCACGATCGAGTCACCTTTCTGAGGTCGACTGACAAGTAGGCGCGCTTTCACCGGGGAAAGCGCAGCTCGATCTTGGCATCAAGGCCGGGGAGATCATGCGGGAGCGCCAGCCCTCGCCGGTCAGCAGTGCCTGCTCGGAGCACCCGGCTATCCCATCGGGTAGGGGCCAGATTCCCAAGGGCGTCATCCTTCGCCAGCCAGAAGTAGTGTCGCCTGCTGGCTGGGGAGTCGGGCGAGTTGCCGGCGGCAGTTGCGGGCGCCGGTGATGCCCCCTTGAGGGCCGAACGGTCCGTTGCATTCGCGCCTGTAGGGGGGTGTCGCCGACGCTGATCCGGGTGTGGCAGGTCGGGTACCAGCCGGTCAGACAGACGCGATGCTGGGGGGCAGACCACGCAGGGCAGCAGGTGCCAGGAGATGCGCCAGATCGGATCGGGTCCTGCCGGGCAGCGGGGGCAAATAGCCGCGGTGTCAGCGCGCCAGGGCCAGGGCCGGGTGGCGGTGGTGCCGGTCCAGCTGTGGGTGATGAACTGGCCGCCTTGACCGGACAGCGCCATGCGCATCATGGCGCGGGCGCGCAGGCCGGTGGCGTCGCGACAGGTTCTCGAAGACGTACTCGCCGTCGAAGATGGTGAGGAAGTCCTCGCCCAGGGTGTAGCGCGGCGGGGTGTAGTGAGGCAGACCGAGCAGGGACGCGACGGTGTCGCGGCGACCTCGGAGCTCACGCCTGTAGCCGCCTCGATCGCCCTGCGCATCTCCGGCGTCGCGACGATGCCGTACGCCAGTGTACGGACGTCACCTGACGTCCGTAGATCGAGCCCCAACGCCTCGACCATCGACCACGGCGGGCATCCGTTCAGTTCTCTGACATCTCCCGTGCCGTTCTGACATCTGCAAGCGCGCCAGACAACAGCCACGCCGGTGGCGGGTGCCCTTGACGAATGAAATGAACGACTTTTTAATTCGCATATGGGGCGCATCGCCGGTGTCACCGCCGCGGAGACACGGGAGCGGCTGCTGCGCGCGGCCGCCGACGCCTTCGCCGAGCGCGGATACGACGGCACCCGCGTCGCCGACATCGCGGCCGCGGCCGGGGTGAGCAACGGCGCGCTCTACGCGCACTTCGGTTCGAAGGCGGACCTGCTCGTGGCGGCCCTGCGCGCGCACGGCCGCAGCATGCTCGCCGACCTGCTGGCCGCCGACCCGAACCGGCCGGTCACGGAGCTGCTCCTCGTCATCGGCCGCCGGCTCCCCCGCAGGCCCGACGTCCGTGGCCGGCTCATCGTCGAGGCGCTCGTCGCGGCCCCCCGTGACCAGGACGTCGCCCTGCCGATGCGCGACTACATCGGCGAACGCGCCGGGCAGATCTCCGGGCTCGTCCGCGGGGCCCAGGACGACGGCGAGCTCGATCCCGCGCTGTCGCCCGACGCGCTGGCGCACTTCTGCCTCCTGCTGGCGATGGGCAGCGTGCTGGTCACGCCGGACCTGCACGCGGTCGCCGACGAGGAGTGGGCCGAGCTGCTCGCCCGTGTCGTGACGGTCCTCGGCCCCGCGGGCATCACAGAGAAGAAGGAGTCGACCCCGTGAAAGTACAGATCAACCCCGAACGGTGCCAGGGGCACGGGCGCTGCTACGACCTGGCTCCGAGCCTGTTCGGCGAGGACGACGAGGGTTACGGGCAGGTTCTCGGCCACGGCATCGTTCCGCCGGGCGAGGAGGAGGCGGCGCGCCTGGCGGTGGCCAACTGTCCCGAAAGGGCGATCGACGCGCACGAGGAGACCTGACATGGCCGTTGACGAGCGCTTCACGCAGGACTACCGGGACGGGCAGGACGACGAGTTCGTCGGCACCCGCAGCGAGATCGTCACCGGTCCCGTCTCCGACTGGACGACCGACTTCTCCCATCTGGAGCCCGAGTGGGCCGCCGACCCGTACCCCATCCAGGACGAGCTGCGGCAGGGCTGCCCGATCGCGCACACCGGGCGGTTCGGCGGCGGCTGGCTGCCGACGCGGTACGAGGACGTCGCCGCGATCGCCTACGACACCGAGCACTTCTCCTCGCGCGCGATCGTCATGAGCAACTACCGGCCGCCGCTCGACCTGGCGCCGGTCGGCGGCGTGCCCCCGATCTCCTCCGACCCGCCGTTCCACCGCGACGCGCGCAGGCTGCTGCTGCCCGCGTTCACCAAGAGCGCCGTCGCCAGGCGGGAGGCGGCCACGCGGGCCTACTGCCACTCGCTCATCGACGCCTTAGAGGGCCGGCGGGACGTCGACGCGGCCCGCGAGTACGCGCAGCACATCCCGGTACGCGTCATCGCCGACATGCTGGGCTTCCCTCCGGAGGACGGGCCCCGCTTCCGCGCGTTCATCGAGCATTCGCTCGAAGGCGTCAACCTGCCGCCCGAGGAGCGCATGGCGCACATGGGGGAGCTGTTCGACTACCTGCTGGAGCAGATCCGCGACCACCTCGACAACCCGCGCGACGACCTGACCACCTACCTCATCGAGGCGGAGCTGTACGGCCAGAAGCTGCAGCCGGCGCACGTGTCCGGCACGATGGCCCTGCTGCTCATCGCCGGCATCGACACGACGTGGAGCGCGATCGGCGCGTCCCTGTGGCATCTGGCGAAGACGCCGGCCGACCGGGAGCGCCTGGTGGCCGAGCCGGAGTTGCTGCCGACCGCGATGGAGGAGTTCCTGCGGGCGTACGCGCCGGTCACGATGGCGCGGCTGGTCAAGCAGGACATGCACTGGCGCGGCGTCGACATGAAGGCCGACGACTGGGTGCTGCTGTCGTTCCCCGCGGCCAACCGTGACCCGGCGCACGTCGAGCGGGCGGACGAGGTCGTCATCGACCGCGAGGTCAACCGGCATGTCGCGTTCGGCCTGGGCATCCACCGCTGCGTGGGCTCCCACCTGGCGCGCATGGAGTTGCGGGTCGCCCTGGAGGTGTGGCTGGAGCGGATCCCGGAGTTCACCCTGGCCGACCCGGCGGCGGTGACCTGGGCGACGGGGCAGGTCCGCGGGCCGCGGACGCTGCCTCTGCGCGTCGGGCGGGTGTGACGCCGGACGCCTGCGCGTCCCGGGACCGCTCAGCCGGAGAAGAGCTGGGTGAGCTTGAGGAACAGCTGGTAGACGCCGTACGTGAACGGCACCCCCACCCACGCCCATGCCAGCACCATCAGTCCCGTCCGCCGGTTCGCCGTGTCCGCGGCGCCCGCCGTGGCCGTCGTGTCCGTCATACCGCCTGCCCCTTCTCCGTCACGTTCTCCTGCCGTGGCCGCTCGTGGTACCTCTCGTGCACCGGCCGGATCAGCTCGTTGGCGACGAAGCCGACCGCGAGCAGGCCGATCATGATGTAGAGGGACGTGGTGTAGAGCGCGGGTCCCGACCGCCCCGCGGCCTCCTGCCCGTCGGCGATCGCGTTGATGATCAGCGGGCCGAGCACGCCCGCGGTGGACCAGGCGGTGAGCAGCCTGCCGTGGATCGCCCCGACCTCGTACGTGCCGAACAGGTCCTTCAGGTACGCGGGGACCGTCGCGAAGCCGCCGCCGTAGAAGGACAGGATGCCCAGCGCGCAGATGATGAACAGCGGCTTGGAGGCGTCGCCCGCCAGCGCGATCGCGAGATAGAGCACCGCGCCCACGCCCAGGTAGACGCGGTACATGTTCTTGCGCCCGATCAGGTCGGAGGTGGACGACCAGCCGAAGCGCCCCGCCATGTTCGCCAGCGACAGCAGCGCGACGAAGCCCGCCGCCGCTCCCGCCGCGACGGGCGTGGAGGTGCCGGAGAAGAAGTCGGCGATCATCGGCGCGGCCTTCTCCAGGATGCCGATCCCTGCGGTGACGTTCAGGCACAACACCAGCCACAGCAGGTAGAACTGCGGGGTGCGGACGGCGTTGCGCGCCGAGACGTCGGCGGTGGTGACCAGCCGGCGCGTGGCCGCCTCGCGCGGTTGCCACCCCTTCGGCGCCCACCCGTCGGCGGGAACGCGCACCAGCAGCACGCCCATGGACATGAAGACGGCGTAGACGACGCCGTGCACGACGAACGTCGTGGCGATCCCGCCCGTGCCGGTGCCGAACGTGCCGAGCATCTGCGCCGACCACGGCGAGGCGATGAGCGCTCCCCCGCCGAACCCCATGATCGCGATGCCGGTGGCCATGCCCGGCCGGTCGGGGAACCACTTGATCAGCGTGGAGACCGGCGAGATGTAGCCGATCCCCAGCCCGATCCCGCCCACGAAACCGTAGCCGAGGACCACCAGCCAGTACTGTCCCGTGGCCACGCCCAGCGCGGACAGCAGGAACCCGGAGGAGAAGCAGGCCATCGAGACGAACATCGCCCAGCGTGGCCCGTTGCGCTCGACCAGCGTGCCGCCGAAGGCCGCCGACAGGCCGAGCATGACGATGCCCAGCTGGAACGGCAGGGCGCTCTGGGTGCCCGACAGGCCGAGGGAGGATTCGAGGGGCGGTTTGAACACGCTCCACGCGTACGCCTGCCCGATCGCCAGATGCACGGAGAGGGCGGCGGGCGGCACCAGCCACCGGCTCCATGTGGGCGCCGCCACGGTACGGGAACGACTCAGGAAACCTGTGGGACTCGCGAACCTCGTACTGATTGCCACGAAGATACGGGTAACACATACGGTATGCCGTATTTCGCATCCGGAGCGGGTTTACGGCGAGCGGTCAAATCTGGTCGGCGAACGGTGTACGAAGCGGCACGGGCGGCGGTCGAAACTGTGATCAGCATGGGGAGAAAATGGGCGGCATGTCGTGATCTAGCCGAGTAAGGTGCCGGACAGGCGGCTCCTGGGTGTGCTTCCTTCTCCATCACCTTGGCTGAACAGCGCGCCCGCTCTCCGCCTCGCAGGCCGCGCGGGGTGCCCCCGCGCGGCCTCACTCACGTCCCGGGGGAGGTCACGTGAACGGTCCTGGCGAGATCCTGCTGCGCCGCCGCCGGACGGTCGCGCCCGGGCTGCTGGCCGCCGGATCCTCCATGCCGCCACCGGTCGGCAAGCTGCCCAGGCGGCTCGGCATGGTGCGCGCGGACGTGCCGTCCGGAGTGGCGGCGCTGGAGTTCGAGCTGCTGCAGCTCGGGTTCCTGATGTCGGCGGAGCTGTACCGGGCGCTGGCGGGGCTGGAGATGGCCGAGCTGGCGCGGGTGGGGCGGCGGTTGTTGCACTGCCTGCGCGACGAGGTCGGGGCGAACGCCACGCACGTGCCGTTGTTCCGGAGATTTCCGGACAGTGTGCCGGCCGACACCTCGGACTTCTACGTGCGCCGGGTGTTCAGCCTGCTGCTGCAGGACCCGGCCCGTCCCTGCGTGCTGTGCGGCGAGACCGGGACCGTGCGCCCCGTGTCGCCCTGTGCCCATCTGGTGTGCCGTACGTGCTGGGACGGCGCCGACTTCAGCGCCTGCCCGATCTGCCACCGGCGGATCGACCTGGACGACCCCTTCCTGCGCCCGTCGGAGAGAAGCGTCTCCATGCACCGGGAGGCGGTGACCACCACCGTGCTGCTGGGGTCGTGCCCCGACCCCGGCGGCGCCTGCCGCGAGCTGGCCACGGCCATGCTGGCGCGGCGCACCCCCATGCCGGCGCACGAGCGGGCCGAGCTGGAGATCCTCCTGGACGCCTGCTGGCCCGCGGCGCTCTCCTGGCTGCCGGAGACGATCCCGGTGAAGGAGACCAGAGCGGTGGTGCTGGCGCACGCGCTGCGCAGGGGAGCCGGCGAGCTGCTGCCCCGCCACGCCGGCACCGCCACCGACGTGCTGCGGATGCTGTCCACGCTGATGGGGGGGCGACCCCGGGCTGCGGATCCGGCCGGAGCGCCGCACGTCGCTGCCCCGTGCGGTGCGGCGGGCCGTGCTGGCGTGCCTGGACGGGATGCCGTACCTGCTGGAGGACCTGCTGCGCCACCGGGAGCGGTGGAAGCACATGGCCGAGGTGCTGCACCCGCACGAGCAGCACGCCCGCTTCCCCGGCGCCGCGCTGGCGTTCGCGGCGCTGCGCGGCACCAGGCTCGACCCCGGCACGGCGTTCGGGCGCTCCCTGCTGGAGCGCGCGGCCGGCCATCCCGCGCTGGAGGTGCGGGACGGGCGCGTGCGCGCGAGGACGTTCTCGTCCCGCGTGGAGACGGCACTGGCGGACGGCCGCCACGCCGACGCCGTCACGTTGCTCTCGCACCGTCCGGGCGAGCTCCTCCGCCGCCTGTCCCACCTGCTGCGCGTGACGTACGCCCGCGGTGACGCGGCCGGCGAGCGCGCGACGTACGCCGGCGACGGCCCCGCGGACGGGCCGCGCGCCGCCGGGACGCCGCTGGAGACGCTGGAGGGCGCCGTGCGCCGGGTCGCGCCCGGGGTGCTGCTGGCCGCGCTCGGCCAGATCAGGACCCCGCCCGGCGGGACCAGGCTGTTCCTGCCGCGCGGCGGCACGGCGCGGTTCTGGACCATGCCCGACCGGCGGCCCGCACTGCCCGACGAGGTGGTGCTGGAGGCCGAGCGGCTGCTGTCCGGAGAGCTGCTGCGGCGCGCCGGCGAGCTGCCGCCGCTGCGCCGGGCCCTGCTGGACGAAGGGCTGGCCGACCTGGTCGCGTCCACCTCCGAACGTACGGCGGGCGCGGCGCTCGTCCGCCTGGCCCGCGGCAGCACCCAGCCCATCCCGCGCGCCGAGCGGATCCGGTTCTTCCTGCACTGGGCCGAGCCGCCCGGCACCCGGGTGGACCTGGACCTGTCGGTGGCGGTGTTCGACGAGGACTGGCGCTTCGCGGGCCTGTGCGACTACACGCGCCTGCGCCTGGGCAAGGGGCTGGTGCACTCCGGCGACCTGACCTCCGCGCCGGAGCCGCTCGGGGCGTCGGAGTTCATCGACGTGGACGTGCGCGCCCTGCCCGCCCGCTACCTCGTCCCGGTGGTGTTCAGCTACAACGACGTGCCGTTCGAGGAGCTGCCGCGGGGCTTCGCCGGGTTCATGGAGCAGCCGGACGGGCTGTTCGACCCGCTGGCGGTGCGCCAGAAGTTCGACCTGGCGGGGCCGGCGAAGATCCTCGTGCCGCTGGTGGCCGACCTGTGGACGCGCACGATGCGCTGGACCGACCTCAACCTGTCCGCCGCCGGCTACGGCCACAACGTGGCGGGCAGCGCCGACGAGGTGGCCGCGCTGGGCGCCGCGATGGAGAGCGCGTTCGCCGGCCGGGTGACGTTGTGGGAGGTGGCCTGCTGGCACGCCGCCGCCCGCGCCGCCGACGTCGTGGTGCGCCGCCGCGACGGCTCACTCCGCCGGTACGAGCGCCGTCCCGGTGAGGACGTCGAGGCGTTCGCCGCGCGGCTCACCGCCCGCGCCGCCGGGCAGCCGTTCGCGCAGCCGTCGGGGTGCCCTCCGGAGGGCACCGACCTGGCGGTGCTGGTCTCCGGCGATCTCGGGCTGCCGGGCGCGCAGGTGTACGCGCTGCACCCGTACGGGCTCGGCGCGGCCCGCCTGCTGGACGCCGCCGACCTGCTGAGCGTCCTGGCTCCGGCGCCGGCGGCCGTCACGGTCCGTCACTGATCGTCCGGCGGGCCCTGGCCGGGGCGTCCCAGGCCTTCGAAGAGCAGCAGGAGCAGGCGATCGCCGGGGACATCGGCCCCCGCCATCTGCTCGCGCGCCCATGAGGTGCCCGCGACCAGGGCCAGGAACTCCAGCGGCGCGACGTCGGCGCGGACCTCGCCCGCCTCCTGCGCGCGGGTCAGCAGCGCCGTCGCCGCGCCGCGCATCGTCTCGCAGGATGCGTGCAGGGCGGAGGCCGGGTCGTGCAGCGTCGCCGTCACCGCCGCGGTCAGCCCCCGGTAGACGGTGGTGGTCCGCACGAAGTCGAGCGTCCAGGTGATCAGCGCCTCGCGGGGCGACGGGTGGGCGGCGAGCTGCCGCGCGCCGGCGGCGAGGGCGTCGAACCGTTCGCGCAGCAGCTCTGCCAGCAGCGCCTCCCGCGTGGGGAAATGCCGGTAGAGGGTGCCGACGCCGACCCCGGCGCGCGCGGCGACGTCCTCCAGCGAGGCGTCGGTGCCGTGGTCCAGGAACGCGGTGCGCGCCTCGGCCAGCAGCCGGTCGCGGTTGCGCCGCGCGTCGGCCCGCATGGCGCGCCGGGTGGTGGTGTCGCCCATATCCGCCTCCTGGGGTTCGCGAACCGGAGCCTCCTTCCGTATCGTAGACTCCAGATAAGCGGAGGCTGGCTCCGCTAAGGCCCCGGACAGGAGTGACGATGACCCCGACACAGGACCGCCTCGGCCGCTTCGGCGTGTGGATCGCGCCGATGACGCTGCTGCACACGCCGGTGGCCAGGCAACGGGAGCAGTTCGCGCGGATCGAGCGGCTCGGGTACGGCTCGGTGTGGACGGGCGAACCTCCCGCGGCCTCCCCCATCGCCGGGCGCGACATCCTCACCCAGCTGGCCGTGGTGCTCGCCGCCACCGAACGGCTGGTCGCCGGCGCCGGCGTCGCCAACATCGCGATGCGCGACCCGCGGGCGACCCACAGCGGTGCGGCCACGCTCGCCGAGGCGTACCCCGACCGCCTCATCCTCGGCCTCGGCGGCCACGGCGGCGAGCGTCCGCTGGCCGGGCTGGGCGCCTACCTCGACGCCATGGACGAGGCCGCCACCCGCATCCTGCCGGAAGCCCGCTACCCGCGCGTCCTCGCAGCCCTCGGCCCCAAGGCGCACCGGCTGGCCGCCGGACGGGCCGGCGGCGTCCACCCCTTCCTGCAACCCGTCGAGCACACCCGGGCCGCGCGCGACGCTCTCGGCCCCGGGCCCCTGCTGATCCCGCATCTGGCCCTCCTCCCGGACACCGACGAAGCCCGCGCCAGGGGACGGATCCGCGCCCTCTTCGACGCCGGCGGCCGCGAGAACGCCTACACCGCCAACTACCGCAGGCTCGGGTACGGCGACGCCGATCTCGACGGCGGGTACAGCGACCGCCTCGTCGACGCCATCGTGGCGTGGGGGGACGACGAGGCCATCGCCGCCAGGGCGGAGCGGCACCTGGCCGCCGGCGCCGACCACGTCCTGCTCCACCCCCTGGCCGACGACCTGACGGCCACGGTCGACCAGCTGGCGCGGCTCGCCCCCCGCCTGCTCCCCCGCGCCTGACCACGGGCGGTCGGACGGGGCGGTCGGACAGGGCCGTCAGACAGGCCCGTCAAACAGGGCCGTCAGACAGGGCGGGCGGCGCGCCGGTCGGCGCGCTGGGCGAGCTCCTCGTCGTCCACCAGGGTGAGCATCGGCTTGCCGGGCTCGCACAACATCGTCACGAGGAACCGGAGCGGGATGTCGTCGCGGTTGTTGCCGTCCTGGTAGTGGATGACGTCCCCGCCGGGCTCCCAGAACGCCTCGCCGGCGCGTACGACCCGCTCCGGCTCGCCTTCGAGCTCAAACAACATCTCGCCTTCCAGCACGTAGCCGAAGGCTGGTCCGTAGTGGCGGTGCGGCGGCGCGCCGGGGTCTCCGGGCGGATATTCGACGACCAGGGTCGTCTCGTGCGCCCCCTCGGGAATGTACGGCGGTTCCGCCTCCTGCACGATGGTGATCGCCGTCTGCCAGGCGTTCGATCGGTGTTCCCCCATGACGGTTCCCTCCTTGACGGGATGGGCGGGCTACTCGCCGAGCCAGCCGTTGTAGGTGATGTCGCCGCGGATCATGTCCTCGACGGGCACCAGCGTGTCCTGGTCGAGGTGGAGGCCGAAGTAACGGGCCTCCGGGTCGGTGACGACCTGGCGCGGGTCGTTCCAGGCGGCCAGGGCGTCGCGGAAGAAGTCGTCCATCAGCACCCGCTCGGGCCCGGCGACCTCGAGGCCGCCGTTCAGCGGGGCGCCCTCCGCGACCCTGCTGACCGCCGTGGCGACCTCCTCGCCGGCGATGGGCTGGAACCACACCGGCGCGATCCGTACGGCGCCGTCCTCGGTGGCGTCGTCGGCGATGCCGCGGGCGAACTCGAAGAACTGCGTGGCGCGCACGATCGAGAACGGGATCGAGGACTTCTCGATCAGTTCCTCCTGGGCGGCCTTGGCCCCGAAGTAGCCCTGGCCCGGCCGCCGCCGGGCGCCGACCACGGACAGCGCGACGTGGTGCCCGACTCCGGCCGCCGCCTCGGCGGCCAGCAGGTTACGCGTGGAGGTCTCGAAGAACTCCCGCACGGCGGTGTCCTCGAACGACGGCGAGTTCGACACGTCGACCACCACCTGCGTGCCGGCCAGCGCCTCCTCCAGCCCTTCCCCTGTGAGCGTGTTGACGCCGGTGTTCGGCGAGGCCGGCACCGCCTCGTGACCACGTTCGCCGAGCTTGGCCACGACTTTCGACCCGATCATGCCGGTCCCGCCGATGACCACGATCCTCATGACGTTCCTCCCTGTCCGCCGGGAGCACCGCTCGCCCCCGCTCGCGAGCTAAGACAGGGCGGCGCACCCGCCTGTGACGCCCTCGCGGAAGATTTTGCGTTCCCCTGACCTGCTGTGCCCAGGCGCACACAGGCGTCACGAGATTCGCTAAAGGGGGTATACGGGTGCAGATCACATCAAGCCTCCCCTTACAGTGAGGAGCGCATGCAGTGAGCTGAGGAGTACGTGTTGCACGAGAAGCTGTCGTCGATCTACGACAACGTCCTTCGCCGCAACCCTGGTGAGACGGAGTTCCACCAGGCTGTGCGCGAGGTGCTCGAGAGCATCGGCCCGGTTCTCGGGAAGCACCCCGAATACGCCGAGTCGAAGATCATAGAGCGTATCTGCGAGCCCGAACGGCAGATCATCTTCCGGGTGCCGTGGGCCGACGACCGTGGCGAGGTGCAGATCAACCGCGGCTTCCGGGTGGAGTTCAACGGCGCTCTGGGGCCGTACAAAGGCGGGCTGCGTTTCCACCCGTCGGTCTACCTCGGCATCGTCAAGTTCCTGGGGTTCGAGCAGATCTTCAAGAACAGCCTGACGGGCCTGCCGATCGGCGGCGGCAAGGGCGGCTCCGACTTCGATCCGAAGGGCCGTTCCGACCGCGAGGTCATGCGCTTCTGCCAGAGCTTCATGACGGAGCTCTACCGGCACATCGGCGAGTACACCGACGTGCCCGCCGGTGACATCGGCGTCGGCGGGCGGGAGATCGGCTACCTGTTCGGCCAGTACAAGCGCATCACCAACCGCTACGAGTCCGGCGTCATCACCGGCAAGGGCCTGGCGTACGGCGGCGCGCAGGTCCGCACGGAGGCCACCGGCTACGGGTGCGCGTTCTTCGTGGACGAGATGCTCAAGGCGCGCGGCACGTCGTTCGACGGCCGGCGGGTCACGGTGTCCGGCTCCGGCAACGTGGCGGTCTACACCATCGAGAAGATCGAGCAGCTCGGCGGCCGGGTCGTCGCGTGCTCCGACTCCTCCGGCTACGTCCTCGACGAGAAGGGCATCGACCTCGACCTGCTCAAGCAGATCAAGCAGGTCGAGCGCGGCCGCCTGAACGCCTACGCCGAGCGCCGCGGCAACAACGCCACCTTCGTGGCGGGCCGCAGCGTGTGGGAGGTGCCGTGCGAGGTGGCGATGCCGTCCGCCACGCAGAACGAGATCACCGGCCGCGACGCCGCCGTCATGGTCGGCAACGGCTGCATCGCGGTCGGCGAGGGCGCGAACATGCCCACCACTCCGGAGGGCATCAAGGTGTTCCTGGACGCCGGCGTGGCGTTCGGGCCGGGCAAGGCCGCCAACGCGGGCGGCGTGGCGACCAGCGCGCTGGAGATGCAGCAGAACGCCAGCCGCGACTCGTGGACGTTCGAGTTCTCCGAGCACCGGCTCGAGGAGATCATGCGCGACATCCACGACCGCTGCCTGCGGACCGCCGACGAGTACGGCATGCCGGGCGACTACGTGGCCGGCGCCAACATCGACGGGTTCCGGCGGGTCGCCGACGCGATGCTGGCCCTCGGCCTGATCTGAGCGGCCTGGGCACGACCAAGCAGGGGGCAGGTCAGGCGAAGAGCCGGTGCGGGTGCATGCCGTCCACCAGCCCCAGCTTGGGCGGGTGGATGCTGTAGCCCAGCATGCGGCGGGTCCTGGCGCTCAGCTGCCTGGCCACGTCCCTGCCCGGGGACAGGAGGAACGCCTCCCTCGTGCGCAGCCAGGGCTCGCAGTAGTGCGTGGTGACGCTCATGTGCGGATGATCCCGCTGCGGGGGCCGGGCGTGCCACAGCGTGCCGAGGATCAGGGTGCAGGAGCCCGTCGGGAGCGCCAGCGCCACGCCCGCCGTGGCGGGCCGGTGTCCGGCCCAGCGGTGGCTGCCCGGCCACACCGTGAGCGTGGTGCCCGGATCGAGGGTCCAGAGCGCCGCCACGGACAGGGCGGGGCGCGGACGAGGCAGGGGCTAGGCGCGCCAACACCGCGCCGGACACGCGGTCAGGCACCTGCCAGAGGAATTCCATCAATAGCTAAAGAAGACCCAAATAGTGTAGTGACATCATGGACACAGCGGCCGGTGGCCAGTTTCGTGGATATTAGGCAAGCGTCTCGCGTGCCTTGAACAAAACGAGATGCCAGTAACCGTAGGGGAGAGAAGCGTAGAGCAGCATCTACGAACACCGACCGCCATCTCTAGATGATCAGAATTCCGACCATTCCGGCTCGACGGGTGGACTCAAGCCCGTCGGCAGAAATGGCTCCCAGGAACGAGTTCGGCTTTCAAGCGCCGCGGACAATCCGCTCTCTCGACCTCAGAGGGTTGTTACCGGACCGGCGCCACACTGGGGCTGTTCATCAGAGTGGAGTCGCAATGATTCGTCGCATCAAAAGTAGAGCACTGCTTGCTTTCGTAGCTGTACCTGTCATGACAGCAGCTTCGCTGCTCGCAGAGGCAAGCCCTATCCCGGCGGCCGCACCCCTCACTCCTGCAGGGGCCTCGGCGTCCGCCGGCATGGCGGACGCGGCGCCCGCGGCCACGGCGCCGATGCCCGCAATCACGAAGCCGAAGAGGCCGAAGTGTCCCAGGGGGCTATAAGTACTCATGCAAGCGGGAGCACCGTCAATGTTCGTGGCCCCGAATATGCAGATGTCGATGGAATCCCCCCAGCTTCGACGACAGTGGACCCGAACATCGGCCACCTAATTTGTGAGCATTCACCTGGAAATCACGTGACTCGTTTTTCATTGTCTTTGAGCGCAAGGCGATCATGACTGCGTGTAGCTGGCAGCAGCTTCGCGACAAGCGAGTCCTTCACTTCAACTCGCCGCCGGCGAGGGCCGAAGACCTGCCGACAAGTCTCGAATCCACTGAAGCGGGAAGGATCCCATGAGACCTTCGAAGCGAGCGACAGTCCTCACCCTTGGCCTCCTTTTCGCAGGAACGGCCGTCAGTGGCGGAGGAATGGCGGTCCTAGACGCAGCTCCCAGCAGATCCGTGCCCGTCGGCACAGAGGCCACCTCAAATTCTGGCACCCATCTCAGACCGACGCCGAAGAAGACCAAGCACAAGCCGCGGCGGAGTCCGCACTATCGCACGAAGGAGCCGAAGCCGAAGCCCAAGCCGGATCCGATCCCCACCTGCCTCGAGTGCCCCGACCGCCCAAGACCGGGGCCGCCTGATATCCCCACAAAACTGTACGACTAAGGGTGCGCGGCATCGCGATGTCGATCAGGCAGTCGGCACGGGCCCGGCCCGGCGTGGCGACGTCGTCCGTCATGGAGCTCCAGTCCGGAGATTCGTGGACGGTTCGGACGCCACAACACCCGCGGCGAACCCCGGGTCCGTACGCCTCCCCGTTACATTGGACCTGTGTTCGACGACCAGCACGGCCTGGCGATGAGCGGGGCGAGCGCCGCCGCGACACGGCACTACGACCGGGCCGTCCACGAGCTGCTGCACTTCCGGGCAGAGGTCGCCGCGGAGACGAAGGCGGCGCTGGCCGACTCCCCCGGCTTCCCGATGGGCAACGTCCTGTCGGCCTACCTGGGGCTGCTCACCACCGAGGCCGGCGACGCGCGCAAGGCCCGGGCGCGGTTCGGGGCGTTCCGCCGCGCGGTCGACGAGGCGTCGCTGCTCCCCCGCGAGCGCGCGCACGTGGCCGCCGTGCAGGCGCTGCTCGACGGCGACTTCCTGCGGTGCGGCACGCTGCTGGCCTGGATCACGGTGGAGCACCCGCGCGACGCCCTGGCGCTGCTGGCAGGCCACCAGATCGACTTCTTCACCGGCGACGCACGCTCGCTGCGCGACCGCGTCGGCGGCGCGCTGAACGCCTGGCGCCCGGACGACCGGCACTTCGGGCACGTCCTGGGCATGTACGCCTTCGGCCTGGAAGAGGCGGGCCACTACGACCGGTCGGAGGAGGTGGGGTCGCGCGCGGTCGAACTCAACCCGCGCGACGTGTGGGGCATCCACGCGGTGGCGCACACGTACGAGATGCAGGGCCGCTTCGGCCGCGGACTGCGCTACCTCGACGCGCGGCTGCCCGACTGGTCCACCGGCACGTTCTTCAACGTCCACACCTGGTGGCACTACTGCCTGTACGCCCTGGAGTCCGGCGACGTGGCACGGGTGCTGGAGATCTACGACGCGGTGCTGGCGGACGGGCAGTCGTGCATGGAGCTGCTCGACGCCGCCGCCCTGCTCTGGCGCCTCCACCTGGAGGGCTCGGAGCAGCACGAACGCTGGTCCGCGCTGGCCGACGCCTGGCCGCCGCGGGTGGCGGAGCCGTTCTACGCGTTCAACGACATGCACGCGGTCATGGCGTACGTCGGCGCCGGCCGCATCGGCGACGCCGAGCGACTGATCGCGGGGCGGGAGGCGTACGCGCGGGAGCCGCGTCCCGGCGTCACCAACCACACCATGACGCTGCAGGTCGGGTTGCCGGTGTGCCGGGCCATCGTGGCGTTCGGGCGGGGCGACCACGCCTCGGTGGTGGAGCTGCTCTATCCCATCAGGCATCGGGTCAACGAGTTCGGGGGCAGCCACGCGCAGCGGGACGCGGTGCAGAAGACGCTGCTGGAGGCGGCCCTGCGGGCGGGGCTTCGTGACGTCGCGCGGGCACTGGTGAGCGAGCGGATCAACGTGCGGCCGTGCAGCCCGTACAACTGGCTCAAGCAGGCGGCGCTCGCCGACCACCTCGGCGACCGCGCCGCCGCCGCGGCCGCCCGGCTCCGCGCCGGCGACCTCGCCAGGACCGGCGGCCGCGCGTGACCGCGCGGCGGCGATCGTGCTGATCGGCGAGATCGAGAAGAACGAGGCCGAAGAAGCCGATGCAATCTGACAACGCCCATCACGTCGTCGTCGCCTGGCGCCGGACCACACGATCACACCCAGTGATCAGAAGCAGAGTTCGTGGCCGGCGTGAACGCGCCTCGAGCCAGGCCCACAGCTCAGAAGACGGGCTCGCTGAGTTCGACGGCCCGCAGGGCCGCGGCAAGTGCCTGTTCGTCACCGACGTCCACTGCGGTGTCGGTCAACTTGATGACGTGCTCATCCCCGTGAGCAAGCGCACGCTCGACAACCTCGCCGGCGGTGACGCGACCGGGAGACACGTAAGGAACCGGCTCCTTCGGGGCGTACATCGCCGTCACCGCCGCCGAGGCTGTCCAGGCCGCGTGCAGGCTCGACACCCATAGGGCCCGCGGCAGGACAGGAAGGACACGCAGCACGGCATTGGGCGCGGTCGCCGCGTGCACCAGCATCGTCTCCTCGCCGTGGCCGTGGGTCGCATAGCGATGAGTGGCCGCACGCACCAGTTCCGTCAGCCGCCTGCGCGCCTCGTCAGGGTCTGTCACTCCGTCCGACCAGGCCGGCAGCCGATCGACCAGGGCCAGCCGGGCAGGGAAGCCGCCTGGCGGATCGCCGATGGGAGGCACCGCGTCCAGGGCTTCCTTCGCCGTCACCCCGCCGGACAGCGGGGCGATCCCGAGGACCCGGTGGTGCCGGGCGGCCCAGTAGCCGAGCCCGTGGGCGAGCTCGGCGATGCGAGGGGCGCTCTCACCGCTCTGCGTGAGGGTACGTACGGCGTGCCCCACCCGGATCACGGGATGGGTCGATCCTCCGTACATTCCGGGAAGCAGGCGCGGCCACCACACCGTCAGAACCTCCCGCCACGGTCGATCGGCGACCGCCCGGTGAAAGTACTCGATCCAGTCTGCGGCCCTGCGCGGGTCGCCCAACGCCGTGCGCCAGTTGGCGTCGGTGACCGGCTCGACGGCACTGGGCAACTCCTCCAGCTTGCTCGCGTAGTGATTCAGCCACCTGTGCACGGCACGCGAATGGCCATGTGTGGCGAGCACCTCGACCACCATGGGGGCATGGTTGGTGAGCCGTTCCATCCGCTCCGGGCCGGATCCGTGCAGCCGCTCCAGTGCTTCGTCGAGTTCGCCCCCGGCAGTCCTTCGATCCATGCGGAGCAACCTAGACTTCAACCAGGCGCTTCGGATCGACCCTTCGACGCAGCATCCCACCGACCACAGACCTAGGACCAAAGTCCCCTTGCCGAGCAACTCGGCGGCAACAAAGCCGCTGCCAACGACGGCCGAAGTCTGCTACTGGCTCGCATTTCGTGATCAACGCGATGCTCGGAGTGTCTAGTTGAGTCGACAGTCCCGATCTTGAATGGGCGAGCGGTGGGTTGATGAAGCTGTGCGGGGCCGCGGCACAACGCGCTCCCGCACAGGAGCCGCAGCCGGGCCCGGCCACCCGCGGCGGCCGACGCTGAGATCGCGGCCGGGCGTAACTGTCGGAACCGGCCGCTAGTGTTCCGGTCATGGATCCGCAACTCACCCTGATGATCGTGCACGCCCACCCCGACGACGAGTGCCTGAGCACCGGCGGCATCCTGGCCCGCTACGCCGACGAAGGCGTCCGCACCGTCCTGGTCACCTGCACCAACGGCGAGCAGGGCGACGCCGAGGGTGGCGTCAAGCCAGGAGAGGCCGGGCACGACGACGCCGCGGTCGCCGAGCGACGGCTCGCCGAGCTGCGCGAGTCGGTCACCCACTTGGGCGTCGGCCACCTGGAGCTGCTCGGCTACCGCGACTCGGGCATGGACGGATGGGAGGGCAACGGCCACGCCGAAGCGTTCGCCAACGTGCCGGTCGAGGTGGCGGCCGCCAGGCTGGGCGCGCTGATGGAGCGCTACCGGCCGCAGGTCGTGGTCACCTATGACGAGACCGGCGGCGGCGGTTACGGCCATCCCGACCACGTTCAGGCGCACCGCGTCACGGTCGCGGCCGTCGAGGCGACCGGCATCCCCGAGAAGTTCTACTACACGGCCATGCCCCGCGCCGAGATGAAAAAGATGTTCGAGCTGCTGCGCGAGCACGGCGTCGAGCTCGGCTTCGAGCCGTCCGGCGACTTCGGCACGCCTGACGAGCGGGTCACCACCCTCGTCGACGTCAGCCCCTATACCGAACGCAAGCTCAAGGCGCTCAAGGCGCACGAGAGCCAGGGGGAGAACATCTTCGTGCTGGACATGCCTGAGCACATCCAGCAGCAGGCGTTCTCCCAGGAGGCCTTCGAGCGCAAGCTGTGCAAGGTCGACGCCCCCGCCCGCGAGGAAGACCTCTTCGCCGGCCTGCGCGCCACATGACCCAGGCCGGAGGTGGCCGGATCATGCCGAAGCGGACGTCCCAGGGCCCAGCCGGGTCGGCCGCTTCGACGTCATCGCGGGGCGGCGGTGGTGAGGTGGTGGGACCAGGGTGGATTGGCGCCTGCCACTGAGCACGTCAGGGCCGCCACCCGGGTGGCGAAGCCGGCCGCCGCCACCGCCGTCGCGAGGTCCAGATCGTCGAGGCGCCCGCCCAGGTGGCCCTGGGCGTCCAGGGCGTGCAGCAGGCCGGCGGTGAAGGCGTCGCCGGCGCCGACCGTGTCCACCACGTCCACCTCCGGCGCCCGCACGCCGGCCCGCTCGCCGTCCACGGACACCAGCGCGCCCGCCGCGCCCCTGGTGACGACGATCAGGCGGGCGCCGGCGGCGTGCCAGGTGTCGCAGGCGCGCTCCATCGACGTGCCGGGCAGCAGGAAGTCCAGGTCGTCGTCGCTGAGCTTGAGGATGTCGGTCCACCCGCACCAGCGGGTGACCTGATAGTCGTCTCTGGTGGCGAAGCTGGGACGCGCGTTCGGGTCGATCGAGATCGTCGCATGCTCGGCGGCGGAGCTCGCGAACTCCTCGACCGCGTCCCGTCCCGGCTTCCCGACCAGCGCCATCGAGCCCGTGTGCAGGCACCTGAAGGGGCCCGCGCGGCGCGCGTCCAGGTCGTGCGGCCGCCACTGCCAGTCCGCCGCGCCGTCGGTGTAGAACGTGAAGGCCGCCCGCCCGTGCGGGTCGAGGGCGGCGACGGAGAGCGTGCTCGGCTCCTCGGCTTCGACGCACGCCGACAGGTCCACGCCGGAGGCGGTGAAGCGGTCGCGGAACATCTCGCCGAACACGTCACGCGAGAGGCGGCCCAGGAAGCGGGTCGGAGTGCCGAGCCTGGCCAGCGCCACCGCCGTGTTCGCCGGCCCTCCACCCGGGAGCACCCGCAGCGCCAGCCCTTCCGCCTCCTCGCCCGGGAGCACCTCACCACCGGCCGGCCGGCCGCTCTCCCTTGACGGCCCACCACCGGCCGGCCGGCCGGCCCAGCCCGACCGCCCGCCCGACCGCCCGCCGGGTCGCGAGGCGCCGCCGGCCGGGGCGGGCGGGTCTCCGGCGGGTCGTGAAGGGTCGGCGGTCAAGGTAGGGGCGGGCCCGCCGGGCGCGGCCGGGTGGCGCGTGGCGAAGCTGTCGGCGACACACTCGCCCAGGACGGCGATCATCGGACCTGCCTCTCTGGCATGTTGCCGATTCGTTACGGCAGCAGGGCATTGACGTTTCCAGGATCGGAGTCCATCATCGCAGCACGGAAGATGTCAACGTTGACATATGTCAACGATGACATCGGATCCCCCCTGATAGGACAGCGCCATGAATGCAAAGCTATCGGCCGGCCTCCTCGTCACCGCGCTTCTCGTCACCGGCTGCGGCGGCAGCGGCGGGGGAAGCGACTCCGCCGCCCCCAAGGTAGGACTGATCACCAAGACCGAGACCAACCCGTTCTTCGTCAAGATGAAGGAGGGCGCGCAGAAGGCGGCCCAGGCCGGCGGCATGGAGCTCATGAGCGCGGCGGGGAAGTTCGACGGCGACAACGCCGCCCAGATCACCGCCATCGAGAACATGGTCGCCGCCGGCGTGAAGGGCATCCTCATCACCCCGAGCGACACCAAGGCCATCGTTCCGGCGATCAAGAAGGCGCGCGACGCGGGCGTGCTCGTCATCGCCCTCGACACCCCCACGGAGCCGCAGGAGGCCACCGACGCGCTGTTCGCCACCGACAACCTCAAGGCGGGCGAGCTGATCGGCCAGTACGCCAAGGCCGCGATGGCCGGCGAACCCGCCAAGATCGCCACTCTTGACCTCGCCCCCGGCATCACGGTCGGCAAGCTGCGGCACGACGGCTTCCTGAAGGGGTTCGGCATCCAGGAGGGCGACCCGTCGGTCGTCTGCTCCCAGGACACCAGGGGCGACCAGGCCAAGGGCCAGACCGCGATGGAGAACTGCCTGCAGAAGGCCCCCGACATCAACCTCGTCTACACCATCAACGAGCCCGCCGCGCTGGGCGCGTACACGGCGTTGAAGGCCAAGGGCCGCGAGAAGGAGGTGCTGATCGTCTCGGTGGACGGCGGCTGCACCGGCGTCAAGGCCGTGCAGTCCGGGCAGATCGCCGCGACCAGCCAGCAGTACCCGCTCAAGATGGCCGAGGACGGCGTCAAGGCGGTGGCCTCGTACGCGAAGGGCGGGCAGAAGCCCTCCGGCTACACCGACACCGGCGTCACCCTGATCACCGACAAGGCGGCCGACGGCGTCGAGGCCGAGGACACCGCCTTCGGCCTGGCGAACTGCTGGGGCTGATCGTGGCCGTGATGGAAGCGTCGCTGCCGCGCCGCCTGATCAGCACCCCCGTCGCGGGCCCGCTCGCCGCGCTCCTGCTGGCCTGCCTGTACTTCGGCCTGAACACCGACCAGTTCTTCTCCGGGACGAACTTCTCGCTGATCATCCAGCAGGTCATGGTGGTCGGCACGCTGGCCATCGGGCAGACCCTGATCATCCTCACCGCGGGCATCGACCTGGCCAACGGCGCGATCATGGCGTTCGGCGGCATCGTGATGACGAAGCTGGCGGTGGACAGCGGCCTGCCCGCGCTGCTCGCGGTCGCCGCCGGGCTCGTGGTCTGCGCCGGGTTCGGGCTGGTCAACGGGCTGCTGGTGACGCGGATCTCGCTGCCGCCGTTCATCGTGACGCTCGGCATGCTGAACGTGGCGTTCGCGCTCACCCACATCTACTCCGGCGAGCAGACCGTCACGGACCTGCCGCCGCTGCTGACGTTCCTCGGGCAGACGTTCCAGGTCGGCCAGACGAACGTGACCTACGGCTCGCTGCTGACGATCCTGCTGTTCCTGCTGTTCGCGTACCTGCTGGGCTCGACCGCGTGGGGCCGGCACGTGTACGCGCTGGGCAACAACCCCGAGGTGGCCCGGCTGACCGGCATCAGGACGCGGCGGCTGACCGTGGGCGTCTACACGCTGGCCGGTTTCGTGTACGGCATCGCGGCCCTGCTGCTCGTCTCGCGTACCGGCGTGGGCGACCCGCAGGCCGGCCAGACCGACAACCTCGACAGCATCACGGCGGTCGTGCTCGGCGGCACCAGCCTGTTCGGCGGCCGGGGCATGGTGCTGGGCACCCTGGTCGGGGCCCTCATCGTCGGGGTGTTCAGGAACGGCCTGCAGCTGATGGGCGTACCGTCGATCTATCAGACGCTCATCACGGGCATCCTGGTGATCCTCGCCGTCGCCGTCGACCAGCTCTCCCGCAGGAGGACCCGATGACCACACCCGTGCTCCAGGCGCGCGGCCTGGTCAAGAAGTACGGCCACCTGACCGCGCTCGACGGCGCCGACTTCGACCTGATGCCCGGCGAGGTGCTCGCGGTCATCGGCGACAACGGCGCCGGCAAGACGAGCCTGATCAAGGCGCTGACGGGCGCGCTGCAGCCGGATTCCGGCGAGATCCGGCTCGACGGGAAGCCGGTGCGCTTCCGCGACCCGCTCGACGCCCGCAGGCACGGCATCGAGACCGTCTACCAGGACCTCGCGGTCGCGGCCTCCCTGGACATCGCGACGAACATGTTCCTGGGCAGGGAACTGCGGAAACCGGGCATCCTCGGCCGCGTCTTCCGGATGCTCGACAAGAAGCGTATGCGCGAGGAGTCGGCCAGGCACATGGCCGAGCTCAAGATCGGGCTGCGCTCGCTCACCCAGCCGGTCGAGTCGCTGTCGGGCGGGCAGCGGCAGGGCGTGGCCGTGGCGAGGGCGGTGGCCTGGGCCACGAACGTCGTGGTGATGGACGAGCCCACGGCGGCGCTCGGGGTCAAGGAGTCCGGCCAGGTGCTCGACCTGATCAGGCAGGTACGAGACCGCGGCACGCCGGTGGTGCTGATCAGCCACAACATGCCGCACGTGTTCGAGATCGCCGACCGCGTCCACATCCAGCGCCTGGGCCGCAGGGTCGCCGAGATCGTTCCGGGCGACCACAGCATGGCCGAGGTGGTCGCCATCATGACGGGCGCCATCCAGATGTCGGAGGGCAGGTCCGTGGTGACCGACAAGGACGCGGCGGAGGCGATCGGGCTGTCGTGATGCGTCCCCGTACTCCGCCTGCCGCTGAGACGGGCCACTAGCATGGGCGGGATGCGGCGTCCGACGATGACAGATGTGGCGCGCGAGGTCGGCGTCACCGCCAAGACCGTCTCGCGGGTGCTCAACGACGACGGCCCGGTCGCCGTCGAGACGCGTGAGCGCGTCATGGCGGCCGTCAGGAAGCTGGGCTACCAGCCCAACCTGATGGCCCGCAACATGCGGGTGGGCGCGCGTGACGCCGCGATCGGCCTGGTCATTCCCGAGATGGGCAACCCCTTCTTCGGCACGGTCGCGGGCGGCGTCGAGAGCGCCGTCCGGGCCCGCGGGCTGACGCTCATCGTCGGCTCGTCGAGCGAGACGGCCGCCCTGGAGCAGTCGCTGATCGCGACGTTCCTGGCCCGCAGGGTGAGTGCCCTCATGATCGTCCCCTCGGCCACCAGCGAGCACCGCCGGCTGCGCGGCGAGCGGCTGGCCGGGCTGCCCATCGTCTTCCTCGACCGCCCGGCGGTGGGCCTGACCGCCGACAGCGTGGTCAGCGCCAACCGGGAGGGCTCGCGGGCCGGCGTCGCCCATCTGATCGCGTACGGCCACCGCCGCATCGGCTTCGTGGGCGACCTGCCCGCCTCCCTCTACACCCGCCGCGAACGTTTCCAGGGCTACCGCGACGCGCTCGAGCGGGCGGGGCTGCCGTTCGACCGCTCCCTGGTGGAGACCGGGCACGACCAGGATGCCGCGGCCCAGGCCACCCTGCGGTTGCTGACGCTGGGCGACCCGCCGACGGCGTTGTTCGCGGCCAACAACCTCGCCTCGATGGGCGCGGTGGTGGCGCTGGCCCGGGCGCGGCGCACCGACGTCGCGCTCGTCGGGTTCGACGACCTGCCGCTGGCCGAGGTCCTCGACCCGCCGCTGACGGTGGTGGCCCAGGATCCGGCCGGGATGGGGGCCGCGGCGGCGGAGCTGGTGTTGTCGCGCCTGGACGGCGACCGCTCCAAGGCCCGCAGGCAGGTGGTGCCCACCCGCCTGATCGTCCGGGGCTCCGGCGAGCTCGCTCCAGCCCCTTGACCGGTCGGCCCCTGGTTGACCGGCCGGTCCCGGGAGGGCGCGGGGA
Organism: Nonomuraea sp. NPDC049378; assembly: GCF_055586745.1. Lineage (NCBI taxonomy): Bacteria > Bacillati > Actinomycetota > Actinomycetes > Streptosporangiales > Streptosporangiaceae > Nonomuraea > Nonomuraea sp. NPDC049378. The sequence goes on along the minus strand of NZ_JBVJHP010000005.1, from coordinate 422,599 downwards.
CGTCCGGAGGGGCGAGCCGCTCCTCCCCCGCGCGGGCAGGAGCGGCTCGCCGGTCTCAGCGCCTGACCGTGAACCGCCCCGACAGCGGCCCGAGCTCGACGGTGTACGTGCCGTGCTCGCCGCGCCGCACGTCGAACGAGACCCGTTCGCTCCGGTCGGGCCGCAGCGAGACGGTCCGCCGCTGGTCCTCCTGGCCGTTCACGTGCAGCACGGCCGCGTACTCGCCGGCCCGCTCGCCCACGTTCTTCACCCGGGCCCGCACCCGTACGCGCCCGGACCGGGAGTTCTCCGGGGTGATCTCCAGGTCGCTCAGCGCGAACAGCGGCTCGGGGCCGGGGGCCAGGTCGTGCACGAACACGTCGGAGCGGTGGTTGGTGTCGCCCTCGACGAGGTTGGCCGCGGAGCTCTCGAAGGTCACGAACCTGCCGTCGTCGCTGATCGACGGCAGGTCGGACCCGCCGTCGCCCTCGGCTCCCCTGGGCGCCACGGAGACCTTCCTGCTGGTGCCCGCCTCGACGTCACGCACGAACACGTCGTTCGACCTGTTCGTGTCACCTTCGACGATGTCGTCGGCGAGGCTGTAGAAGGCGACCAGGCGCCCGTCGGCGCTCAGTGACGGCGCGAACGACATGTTGGAGGCCTCGCCCCCGTCCTTGTTGGCCGACACCAGCCGGGACGTGCCGGTCGCCAGGTCCTGGACGTAGATCTGGCCGAGTCCGACACCGTTGGTGAAGGCCAGCGCGTTGCCGCCGGCGCTGAGCACCGGGGACCTGGTGTCGGTCTCCGGGTGCGGGGCCACGACCAGCTTGAGCGCGCCGGTCACGCGGTCGAGGACGAAGGCGTCCGTCCTGCCGTTGCCATCGCCCGGCACGAGGCCGTCCGCGTCGCTCTGGAACGCCACGAACCGGCCGTCGGCGCTGATGGACGGCTCGCGGGACTGGTCGGCCGCCTGTGAGCCGTCCTGGGCGACGGAGATCCGCTCGGTGGTGCCCGCCTGCAGGTCGCGCAGGAACACGTCGGCGCGGCCGTTGGTGTCGCCGGGCACGAGGTTGGTCGCGTCGCTGACGAAGACCGCGAGCCGGCCGTCCGCCGAGAACGCGGGCGCGCCGGAGATCCCGTCACCCTGGACGCCGTCGGACGACACGGAGATCCGCTCCGTCGTCCCCTCCTGCCGGTCGTGCACGAAGGTGTCGGTCTGGCCGTTCGTGTCGCCGGGCACCAGGTTGGCCGCCCCGCTGTTGAAGCCGACGTACCTCCCGTCGCGGTTGACCGTCGGCGAGAGCGAGAACGAGTCGCCCAGGCCGCCGCCGGTCGGCACCGAGACCCGCTCGGTCGTCCGGGTCCGCAGGTCGGTGGCGAAGATGTCCAGCTCGCCGTTGGTGTCCTCGTCGGTGACGAGGTTGGAGGCGAAGCTGGCGAACACCACGACGGTCCCGTCGCCGCTCACCTCCGGCCACCACGCCTCGTGGTTGCCCTGGCGGCCGTCGGGGCCGAGCGACACGCGCTCTGTGCCGGGCCGCCGCGGGAGGGTCAGGTCGGCGGTGTTCCTGCCCCTGCCGACGCTCGCCTCCACGGGCTCCGACCGCGAGATGCCGGCGGCGTTCGCCGAGACGCGGTAGCCGTCGCCGAAGGGGACGTCCTTGAGGGTGTAGCGGCCGTTCCTGTCGGTCGTCGCCGACAGGTCGTCGGGCACGCCGAGCACCGTCACCGTGGCGCCGGGCACCGTCGAGCCGGTCGGCCCGTACACCACCCGGCCGGAGAGCGTCCCCCAGCGCGTCCGCTCCAGCTCGAAACGCTCGCCGGTGAGCCGGCCGGCCGGGACGCGTACGGTCTCGGTGCTGGTCTCGTAGCCGAACCTGGACAGCGTCAGCTCGTGCCTGCCCTCGGGCAGCCGCAGCTCGAAGCTCCCGTCCTCGCCGGTCTGGACGTTGCGTCCGTCCGCCCTGGCCACCTTCACCCCGGCCAGCGGCGCGCGGGTGCGCTCGTCGGTGACGACGCCGCGCACGCCGCTTTCGAGCGCGGCCTCCGCCACGGCGGCGTAGGCGTCGATCCGGCCGGCGCCGACGCGGGGGTTCGGGCGCGGGCCGTAACGGTCGTCGGAGACGGACGTGCCGGTCAGGATCTCCAGCGCGGCGTCCGCGGTCAGGCTGGGACGCGCCTCCATCATCAGGGCGACGGTGCCGGACACGTGCGGGGTGGCCATCGAGGTGCCGTTGAGCGCCCTGTATTCTCCGCCGGGCATGGACGACAGCACGTCGACGCCCGGCGCGGACAGGTCGGGCACGACGTACGAGTCCGGCCACTCCGGAGGCGCGGCGAACCAGTCGGTCTTCCTGACCACGCCGCCGCAGGAGAAGTCGGGCACGTCGTCGTTGACGTCGGTCGCGCCCACGGCCACGGACTCGTAGACGTTGCCCGGGCTGCTCGACTGGCCCGGCGAGCAGTCGTTGCCGATGGCGAATGAGGGGAACGCGCCGGCGTAGGCGATGTTCCTGGCCGGCTGGATCATCTCGTCGGCATAGCCCTGGCCGCCCAGCGACATGCTGACGATGTCGGCCGGCTCGCCTGCCTTGGCGCCGTCGGCCGTGAACGGCGCGACCGCCCACTGCATGCCGGCGATCACCTGCGCGAAGGTGCCCTGGCCGCCGGGGATGACCAGGGCGCCCATCAGCGTGACGCCGGGCGCGACGCCGATCCGGGTGCCCGAGGCGTTCCCGCCCGCGATCGTGCCCGCCACGTGCGTGCCGTGGAAGCTGCTGTCGTGCGGCTGCGAGGCCACCGGCGTGCCGTCGGGGCCGAACTCGATCCAGCCGCCCGGGTGCTTCGGGTCCGAGGGGTCGGTGGTGGCGAGCTTGCCCTGGAGGTCGGGGTGGGTGATGTCGATGCCGGTGTCGAGCACGGCGACGCGCACGCCCTTGCCGGAGAGCCCGCGCTCGTCGCTCGCCCGGTCGGCGCCGATCTTGGCGATGCCCCATGTGGTGGCGCCGGCCGCCTTGGGGGTGGCGCCCTGCTCGGGCTCGGGTGCGGACAGCGTGAAGTTGGGGATGATGCGCTCGACCGTCTCGAGCTCCGCCAGGGCGTTCAGGGTGCCTTGCGTGGCCCGTACGAGGACCATGTTCTTCAGCCAGAAGGTGTTGACGACCTGGTCGCCGCGTGAGGTGACCAGCCGGACCACGGGATCCTGGGTGGCCTCGGCGCTCCTCGCCAGCGTGTCCCGCGCCTGGGCGCGGGACGCCGGCGCCGCCGCGGGGGTGTGCGGGGCACGCAGGACGACGGCCGCTTCGACGCGGGCACCGTCGCTCTTCAGCTGCGCGGTCAGCTTCTGGTCGATCTTCGGCACGGCCTCCGGCTCCGCGGTACGGATCTCCGCCGCGGCCGGGCCCGCCGCCAGGGTGCCGAGCAGGACGGCCGGTAACAAGGCGGTGAGCAGGCGTCGTCTGGCGGATCGGCGGGGGGATGGCGGCATGACGCTCCTTCGGTGCTGTGGCCACGGGGGCCGATGGTGCACCTGGAACGCTGACATGTAGCGATATTTCCTGACAAGATCGATTTGCGGCGAGTTTCCGTCATATGACGTAATTCCGACAGTCAACCGGAGGAGGAGCGGCGTGCTCGAGGCCATCGGACTCAGCCCTCAGGACGAGGAGGTGTACGACGCCCTGGTCCGCCGGACGCAGGCGACGGTGACCGAGATCGTCGGAGACTGCCATCTGCCCGCCACGGCCGCGCGGCGCGTTCTGCAGTCGCTGGTGGGGCTCGGGCTCGCCACCCGCTCGGACGGCCGGCCCACCCGCTACGTCGCGGTCTCGCCCGACAGCAGCCTGGAGGCCATCCTGCGCGAGCGCGAACGCGAGCTGGACGGCGTGCGCGCGCACATCAGGTCGCTGGTGGACGTCTACCGTGCCGGTACCCGCTTCGCCCACCCCGGCGAGCTGATCGAGGTGATCTCGGGTCGCGACGAGGTCAACCACCGGTGGGTGCAGATGCAGCAGGACACGCGGGCGCAGGTGCGCGGGTTCGACCGGCCGCCGTACGCCGCTCGGCAGCAGCACAGGGAGTCGAACCCGATCGAGCTCAACCTGCTGCGACGTGGCGTGAAGTATCGCGTCATCTACGACACCAGCGTGCTGGATCTCCCCGGCTGGCTGGAGGACGTGACGGCCGGAATGCGGCACGGGGAACAGGCCAGGATCGCCGCCGGCCTGCCGATGAAGCTGGCCATCTCCGACGACCGGCTCGCCATCATCCCGCTGCTGCGGGCCGGCGACGACGCGGTCACGGCGTCGTACCTGATCCACCCGTCACCGTTGCTGGACGCTCTGGGGGCGTTGTTCGAGGCGCTGTGGGAGCGCAGCGTGCCCGTCCGGATGACGGCGGGGGACGGGGAGCTGTCCGGCGACGAGGAACGGCTGCTCACGCTCCTGGCGTCGGGCGCGACGGACCGCGCGGCCAGCCGGGCGCTGGGATGGAGCGAGCGCACGGTGCAGCGGCACATCACGAAGCTGATGCGGCGGCTGGGCGCGCGAACCCGCTTCCAGGTGGCGATGGAGGCGACCCGGCGCGGCTGGATCTGAGCCCCCGCGTACGGTGCCATGCGATCTCGCCCACCGGCTCGACCGACCGCACCCGGAGTGCCGCACCCGCGAGCGCCGGAAAGTGTCGATTGCACGCTAAGAACTGTGCATCACGAGCCGATGACCTCGACCGCCGCACCTGCGTAGCCTCCTACGGACACGGAGAGAGCGAGGAGCACCTGATGGTTCACGTAAGGCTCGCGGCCGCCCTTGCGGCAGGTATCGTGGCGCTGCCGCTGATCGCTCTGCCTGCGCAGGCGGAAGCGTCGCTCAAGTGGTGGTGCACCACGAACGTCGTGGGAACCTTGTGTGGCACGCGCGACGGCGACCGGCTGAAGGCCAAATACTATCCGCCGTCCGGACAGGACGGTGCGGGAATCTTCGGCATCCGCACGGGAAAGTCGAATTACACGTACAAATACTCCAAGCCGAGGTATGTCAAGGTGGGAGAGCTCACCAAATTCACGTGGCCACATAAGTGCAATACGTACTTCAAAGTCTACTGGCATTCCAACAAGGGCACCGATCCCGAGGATCTTTCGACGGCGCAGTTCAAATGCTCGAAGTTCTAGCGAACCTCGTCCCGCTTTTCTCGAAGATGCGCCGGCGAAGCCGGCAACCGGGTGCCGGAAGCGCTATGCCCGGGCACCCACCTGGATGGGAGGGCGGGCTCCCCGCGACAGCCGGGAGCGCGTCAATGGCCGCGAGGTCCGGCGCGAAGATGTTCCGCCGCTGACGGCGGCACCTGAAGAGAGGTCAGGCGCGCCGGCGCGGGTCAGTGACCGAGAACCACACGATCTTGCCGCCGTCGGCCGCCCGCACCCCCCAGTCGTCGGCGATCGCCGCGACGATCCGCAGGCCCCGGCCTGACGGCGCGTCGGGCCCCGGCGAGCGCGGGCGCGGCACGCCGTCGCCGGGGTCGAACACCTCACCGTAGACGCGGCCGCCGCGGTCCTCCAGCCGGAGCGCGTACGCCGACCCGCCGTACAGGACGGCGTTGGTGACGAGTTCGCTGACGATGACGAGGCAGTCGTCGATCAGGTCGTCGTGGCCCCATGCGGCCAGGTCCGCGCGGACCAGGGCGCGCGCCTCTCCGACGCCGGCCGCCACCGAGGGCAGCAGGTGCTCCGCCGTCCGGATCGGCATCGCGGGCGGGGACCCGTGGCGGAGGGGCATGCGCATCACATCTCTCGGTTTTGGGAGCGCTCCCACACTACGGTAAGCTGTTTCCGCACGGATGGGAATCCGTGACGGCACACATTGTTGCGAATCCGTGTCCGGCCCGGACCTCGCTGGTGCGAGGACGGTCATTCGGCGGGCAGCGTACGGTAGCCGTTCCAGACGAACCGGGCCGTGGTCACCGCGTCGTCGCCGTCTCCCGTGATGAGCTGGTGGATCGCGATCCCGTCCAGTTCCCGATATTCGCACCACTCGTGGTCGGACGTGAGCACCAGGTCCAGCCCCAGGTCGACCAGCAGGTCGAACACCTGTCCCCGGTTGGTCCTGTCGACCCCCACGAACACCTCGTCGAGCAGGATGAAGCGCGGGCACCCCGGATCGGTCTGGTAGTGCGCGGCCACGGCGGCGAACAGCGGCAGGTGCAGGGCGATGGCCTTCTCCCCGCCGGACAGCGCCCCGTGCAGTTTCCTGGTCAGATCCTGCCAGCCCTGCCCGTCGCCCCGCTCGAGCCTGACCACGAAACGGTGCCAGGAGGTGTAGTCGAGCACCTTCATGAGCTGGTCCTCCCAGCTCGCCGACGAGTTGTCGGCCCGCGCCTCCTCCACGCGGTCCCTGAAGAAGACGTAGAGGGCCTCCTTGTCGGCCTCGCTCAACCCGGCGGGATCGCGCAGCAGCAGGTCGCGGGCGGCGCGGGTGCCGGGTGACTGGGCGGGATCGACCTGCCACACCAGCCGCACGGCCACCCGCGAGGCGGTGCGGACCCGTTCGAGTCGCTGGTTCATGCCCTCGACCAGCGCACCCGCCTGCCTGATGCGGTCGGCCAGGTGCCGGCGCGTGTCGCCGGCCAGCGTCCGGTCGAACAGGTCGCGCTCCGCCTCGGTGATGTCGGAGCGCCGCCCGTCGCGCTCCTTGCGCAGGGCCGCGCTGAGAGCCGCGGCACCCGCCCGCACCCCGCCGACGGTCGCGGTCAGCATCTGCACGTCGTCGTCGGGCGCCAGCTCCAGGCCGGCCCGGCCGGCGAGGACCTCCCTGGCGTGGTGGAAGGCGTCCTGCAGCCGTGTCTCGGCCTCCCTGACGTGCTTCTGCTCGTACGGCACGGCCGCCAGCTGCTCGGCGACGGCCCTGGCCGACTCCAGCACCGCCCTGGCCCCGGCGCCCGCGGGCGGCTCGGCCGTCACTCGCGCGTCCGCCGGCAGGTGCCCGGCCGCCAGCCGCCGGAACCGTTCGCACGCCTCGTCGCGCGTCCGCCCCGCCTCGGCGTGCTTCTCCTCCGCCGTGCCGAGCTCTCCCCTGAGCCGGCCGAGCCTGGCGTTGAGCCTGGCCAGGCTCTCGTTGACCGACTTGATGAGCCGGCGGCAGGCCTGGTAGGCGGCCTGGGTCTCCTGGAGTTGGTCGAGCATCTGATGGTGCTCGGCGCCGACGGCGGACTCGACGGCGGTCAGCTTCTCCGCCAGGACGACGGCGGTGGCCGCGGCCTGCTCGGCGCGTTCGACGGCCGCCACGGCCAGGGCCTGGTACTCGCGGGCGGTCTCGCGCGCGTGCCCGGCGCGCTCCCTGGCGGTGCGGGCGGCGGCGCGCCGGTCGTGCCAGACGGTGCCGGTGATCTCCGCGGCGCGCAGGGCCTCCTCCAGGTTGCCGAGCGCGGGCGCGCCCGTGGGCAGCGCGTGGCTCGCGGCCAGCTCGGTGAGCCGCCGCAGCGACGCGGCGACGTCCCGCTCGCGCTCGTGCAGGCGCTGCTCGCAGGCGTGGAGCCGGTCCTCGAGCAACGCGACGCCTCGTACCGCGCCGTCGAGCTCCTGGACCGCCTCGGCGTACGGTGTCCTGTCGGGCCTGCGCCGCAACTCGGCGGCGAGCGTGTCGCGGTCGCCCTCGACTACGGCGAGCAGGTGGTCGCACTCGGCGATCGTGCCCGCGAGCTCGCCGAGCCGGTCGTCCAGCTCGGCGACGCGGCGGCGCCTGGCCCGCTCGCGGGCGGTGGCGCCGATGTAGGAGGGCTCGGGCTTGACCCAGCGGCCCGCCGCGAGGCCGAGCCGCCAGGTGCCGTCGGCGCCGATGACCGCCGGATGGTCGACGCCGATCGCGCTGGGCGCGAACGCGATGCCGGACAGCACGGTGTCGGCGGGCACCGGCGAGTCCGCCTCCGTGAACAGCACGTGGGCGAGGCTGTAGCCGGGCGCGGGCCTGGCCAGCGAGGCCACGGCGAAGGCGTCGTGCTCGCCCGCGTCGAACCCGCCGTCGGGCAGCAGCCACAGGTCGAGCAGCCCGGCCGCTTCGAGCGCGGCCTCCACGCCCGCCTGGGCGACCGGGTCGAGCCCCGACCTGAACGCCACGGCCCGCCACAGCGGCGCGCCGGGGCGGCCCTGCCGGCTCGCGGTACGGGTGGGCGGGGCGGAGGGCGACAGGACGGTCTGGTCGTTGAGGCGCTCGCGCTCCTTGGTCAGATCGGCGCGCTCGGCGACCAGCCGGTCGCGCAGTCCCGTCAGGTGCTGCTCGCGGGCGGCGTGGCGGACGGCCGCCGCGGTGCGGGCGGCGCCGACCAGCTCGTCCGCCTGCTCGAACCGGTCGGCCAGGTCGGCCGCCTCGCCGGGGTCGAGCTTGAGCTGGGTGCAGCCGCCGGCCCACTCGGCCAGGGCCGTGGCCAGGTCACGGGCCCGCTCGTCGCGCAGGCGCTCGGCCTGCTCGTGGGCGGCCCTCGCGGCGGCGAGGTCATCCCTGGCGCCGTCGCGTTCCTGCTCGGCGGTGGAGCGGCGATCGATCGCCTCGTGGTGTTCCGCGGCACCCGCCCTGACCTCCCTGATCTGGGCGGCCCTGCTGGACACGGCGGCGCGCAGCAGCTCCCGCGCCCTGCGCACGTCCTCCTCGCCGTCCGGCCCGCCCGGCGGAGCGCCGGCCGCCTCGCCGTCAGGCCCCTCCTCGAGCTCCGCGCGGGCGTCGTGGGCGGCGGCGCGTGCGCTCTCCTCGTGGACGCCGAGCAGGCCGGCGCGTTCGGCCGCCCTGCGGGCCTCGCCCCTGGCGCGGCCGGCCAGCGCGGCGGCCGTGCGGGCGCCGTCCCGGGCCAGGGCGGCCAGCTCCTCCTTGGCGGAGGAGGCGCGGGCCGCCGCACCGGCCTGGTCACGCAGCCGGGCCGCCGTCTCGTGCGCGGCCTGCGCCTCCGTACGCAGCCGGTGCAGCTCGCCACCGGCCTGGTACGCCTCGCTCTCCTTGAGCCCCTCGATCTGGGCGGCCAGCGCCAGCTCCTGCGACTCCTCCTCCGCCAGCCGCACGGTGGCGGCGTCCAGCTCGCCCTCGGCCTCCTCGAGCGCCTCCCGCTTGGCCCGGACCTCGGCCGCCAGCGCGTCCAGTGTCCGGCCGGCGGACGTCACGGCCGCGGCGGCGGCCCGCAGGACGCGCTGGGCGTACCCGCGCTGCCTGGCGGCCAGCCGGCCGGCCTCCTCCACGTCGCGGTCGAGCAGCCGCAGCTCCTCGCGCTGCCGGTCGAGCCGCTCGAAGCCCTCCGCGATCTCGTGGATCTCGCCCTCGCCGAGCGGCGGCAGCGCGCTGGACAGCAGCTCCGACAGCAGTCCGGGGTCGAGGCGTTCGGACAGCTTGGGGGTGCGGAGCTGGCGCAGCGCGGTGAGCAACGAGTCGTAGCGCTGCTCGTTGAGCCCTCGGTAGAGGGTGCGGCGCACGACGGCGCGGTAGGCGTCGGCGGACTCGTGCACCGTGCCCGAGGCGCCGAGCTCCTCGGCGAGCTGGGCCTTGGTCAGCGGCTGGCCGCTCTCGCCGCTGAGCCGGATGCCGTCGGGGGCGCCGACGCGGGACTCGGTCGTGAAGTAGGCGGCGGTGACGTTCTTGGTGTGGACGGTGGCCTGCAGCCGGGCGCCGCAGGTGAACCAGCGTCCGCCGGAGTGCCGGAACTCGATCCACACGTAGCCGACCCGGGTGGCGCCGGCGGCGCCGTCGCCCATGAGGTTCCAGTGCATGGTGCGTTCTGTGCCGCCGAACGTCGACAGCCTGCTCGGCTTGAGGCTGGCGTCGAGCAGGTACGGCAGCAGCAGCTCGAGGACCTTGGACTTGCCGCTGCCGTTGGGCCCGCGCAGCAGCAGCCGCCCCCGGTGGAACTCGAAGACCTCGTCGTGGTAGCGCCACACGTTGAGGATCCCCGCGCGTACGGGAACCCAGCGGTCCTCCCCGGCCTGCGCGGTGCGCGAGGGCGTGAGCTCGGTGACTGTCATGCATCCTCCTGGACGGCCGTGCCGCGGTCGACCCGGTAGCGGGCCGCGGCGGGCAGCGCGGCCACCCGGTCACCCGTGCGGCGGGCCAGCCCGAACATCGTGAGCACCTCAAGGGCGTCGGCGGCCAGCCGCACCCCGCCGCCGTCGGACTGGTACGCCTTCGCCCACTGCGGGAAGCGGCGCAGCAGCCCGCCCGCCTCGGCGTGGAGCCGCCGGGCGGTGATGGGCCCGGCCGAGACGAGCAGGTCGAGCAGCAGCAGGGCGGCCACCTTGGCGTGGCTGCCGTCGTCGGGGAACCGGGTGTCGGTGGCGGTGCCGTCGGGGTCGATGAGCAGGAAGCCCTCGGCGCGCTCTTCGAGCACGAAGCCGGCCTCCTCGGCGGCGCGGCGCAGGATCCGGCGGCCGGTGAGCGAGGCGGCGTAGCCGGACTCGGCGGAGGTCAGGTCGGCGCGGTAGACGACGGGCTCGTCGAGCAGCCGGCGGATGAGCGAGTGGCGGGCCCTGAGGGTGCGCTGGGTCTCGGTCGGCTCGTCGGCGCCGTAGCGGGACTCGGCGACGAGCGCCGCAGTGAGCTCGGCGAGCGTGCCGGGGCGCGTCTCCCCGGCAGCGATCCTCGACGGCGGCACAGGCGCGGCGAGCAACCTGATCACGCGGGTGGTGTCGACCCGGTAGAGCACCTTGGCGTCCTCGTCGTCCAGGTAGGAGTCGGTCGCGCCGTCCATGACGGCGATCGCGCCGAGGTGTTCGAGCAGCTTGAGGGCGTCGACGAGGGCGGCCCGCTCGGCCGCCTTGACCGGGTCGAACACGGGCACGTCCACCTCGACGGCGGCCGCCTGCACGACCCGCTGGGCGAGCATGCCGATCGTGGTGACCGGCGAGGTGAGCAGCTCGGCCGCGCACAGGCAGAACAGGGTGTAGCGGCGGCGGTCGAAGGGCGCCCTGGTGGCGCGGCGGCGGCGGGCGGGCCGGGTGGCGCTCGGCTCGGTCCTGACCTTGACCAGGCGGGCGTAGCCCTGGCGCGGCTCCACGACCAGCCGCCAGCCGCAGAAGTAGTCGAACCACTGGATGAGCGGCTGGCGGCGTTTCCTGATCAGGTCGAAGGCGGCGGGGTCGCTCTGCCGGGACACCAGCGGCCGGCCGAGGAGGGTCCTGATCGCCCGCGCGATCTCCTCCTTCTCGGCCCTGACGAGCTGGTTGGCGAGGGTGCTCATGCGCCCACCCGGTGCTCACCGGCGGGCGCGGCGGCGCGGGTGTCGCCGGGCGCGCGTACGTCGATGAGGTAGTCGGGACCGCGGAACCACCCTTCGGAGGTGCGCAGCACCGCGACGGCTCCGTCGCCGGGCGTCCTGAGCACGATCTCGACGCGCCCGTCGGAGGTGACGGCCCGCCGGAGGCCGGTCGCGTCGGGGCGTTCGGCGAGGGCCCGGCCGAGCAGGTCGAGCAGCCGCCCGAACGCCTCGTGGTCCAGCTCCCCCAGCTGCGACAGCCGCATCGAGCCTGTGGTGGCCAGCGCCGCCCATGCGGCCTCCAGCTCGGCGCGCTCCTTCTCGGCCCGCGACCGGCGCCCGGCCCGCAGCTCGGCCACGTCGCGGACCCTGCCCGTGCGGCCCATCCGCTCGGTGCGGCCGCGCGAGCGCAGCAGCGCCGACACCTCCACGGGCTCGGCCTCCGCCCAGGGGACCCCCGAGGGGATCAGCTCGGCGTCGGGGTGCCCGAGGTGCGCGTGCCGGGCGGAGCCGAGCCCGAACGCCGCGTCCCACAGCCGGTGCGCGTCGTGCTCGGCGGGCGCGGTGGCGAACCAGCGGGCCAGCGTGCGGAAGTCGGCGGCGGCGCTGGAGGAGCGGCGGCGGGAGTCGGTGATCCGGTCGAGCACCTGCAACAGCGCCACGATCGCCTGCCTGGCCACGTCGTGCAGCTGCCGCACCCGCGGCACGACCCGCTCCCCGGCCCCGCAGTCGGCGCTGCGGTCGGCCCCGCGGTCGGCGCTGCTGTCGGCGGCGCCGTCGTGGTGGGCGAACCACGACCGCAGCCCGTCCCACCTGGCCGCCCGCTCCGCCAGCCACGGGGTGGCGTGGTCGGCGCCGGGCGTCCTCGGCAGGTCGGCGCCGTCGAGCGCCCGTGCGTGCAGCACGCCGACTCCGTGCTCCTCGACCTTCTCCAGGGCGGCGGCGACGGCATCGCCACGCTGCTCCAGGTGGGTGGCGAACTCCTGCAGATAGGTCACCATGGCGGACTTGACCTCGTGGAACGTGGCGAGATCGGCGCCTTCGAGGCGCAGCAGCCGCTGCAGGTCGCCGTTGAACCGCCTGGTGCCGGCGCGCAGCCCGTCGAGATGCCCCTCCAGCTCCCGCAGGCCGGTGAAGATGCGCCGGTTGTGCCCCGGATCGGGGTCGCGCAGCAGGATGTCCAGCTCCCCCAGCCGCTCGGCGATGGCGTCGAGCACCGCGGTCTGCAACGCGCCTGCCGAGCCCAGCGTCGCCATCGCGTGCCGCAGCCCGGCGAGCGCCGCCTCCCCGCGCCTGGTCAGCGCATAGTGCAGGTTCCTGCGCTCGTACTCCTCGGCGGTGGCGAAACCGCCGGCGTGGTTGAAGATCACGTCGAGCAGCCCCCAGCCGGCCAGCTGCTTGAGCGTGCCGGACAGGTCGTGGTCGGCGACCGGGGCGTACCATCCGACCGATCGCAGCCGCTCGTGCACCTCTTCCGAGGTCAGCGCCGTCTCGAGCCGTTCGGCGGCCTCACCGAAGGCGCAGAGGACGGCGGTGTGCAGGTCGGCCCGCTCGGTGGTGGTGAACCGGAACATCTCCGGCGGCACCCGTGGCAACTCCGCCATCGCCCCGCTCCCCTCCCCGCGACACACCCGCACGACTCGAGCCGACAGCAAAGGTAGCGGCAGGACCCGGCGGACCGGCGGCTGTTTGCCCGCACATCACACGGGTACGGCGGGAGCATTGACCGGGGAGTGTGCCGGGGGGTGTCATGGCGGAGTTCGAGGCGACGCGCGGCATGCCGGCCGACAGCATGATCGTGTACGGCGTCGCGTCCGACGTGGAGATCATGGACAGGTGGCTGCCGCAGGGCCTGACGGTGACCGGCAGCGGCCCCGGCACCGTGGAGGCGGGCGGCGACCTGGTGCCCGGCCCAGGCCCGCACGAAGGGTTGTTCCGGGCCTCGGACGAGCAGCTGCGCGTGGAGTGGGGCGGGCGCGACCATCCCGGCTACGCCGGCTGGCTGCAGGTCTCCGACGCGGCGAGCGGCACGAGCGAGGTGACCGTGCACATCTCGCTGCTCGACGAGCCCGGCTCGGGGGCCCATGCCGACGAGGTGCGCGAGCTGCTCGACCGGTCACTCGGCCAGCTGGCCGACGAGGTGCGCCGGCGCGTCGACGACGCCGGCTGAACGCGCTGACGGCTTCTGTCGCCGGCAGGCGTACGGCGTCCCGGTGCTCGGAGGCGCCGCGGCGTTGACGGCGCCGTCCCACCCCCGGGTGTGGGAGTGGTGAGGTTCGGGTCAACCCCGGCCGTGCCTGCGCGGCGGCGGGGGCACGGCGGGAGAGATTGGGCGGACGTAACCGGAATTTCCCGCCCGAGGAGCCCATGGAGCTGCTGCTGGTCCTCCACGCGGTGGCGGCGATCTGCGCCCCCTGGCTGGCCGCCCGCATGGGACGCGCCTCCTTCACCGTGCTGGCCGTGCCGCCGGCCGCCGCCTTCGTCTACACGCTCTGGGTCGCGGTGCGGGGGCTGCCCGCGCGGGAGGCCACCACGTGGTCGCCGGTGATGCAGCTGGAGCTGGACTTCCGCGCCGACCCGCTGGCCGTGGTGATGATGGCGCTGGTGACGGGCGTCGGCGTGCTGGTGCTGGGTTACAGCGCCGCGTACCTGCCGGCGGACGACGACGGGCTCGGCCGCTACGGCGGCGTGATGGTGGCCTTCGCCGGGTCGATGCTGGGGCTGGTGACGGCCGACAACCTGCTCCTGCTGTACGTGTTCTGGGAGCTGACCACCGTCTTCTCGTACCTGCTGATCGGCTACGACCCGGTGAGCCGGGCGAGCAGGCAGGCGGCGATGAAGGCGCTGACGATCACCACGTTCGGCGGGCTGTGCATGCTGGCGGGGTTCGTGCTGATCGGTCAGGCCGCGGGCACGTACCGGGTGTCGTCGATCGCGGCCGATCCCCCGGCGGCCGGGCCGGTCGCGCTGGTGCTGGTGCTGACGGGGGCGCTGGCCAAGTCGGCGATCTTCCCGTTCAGCACGTGGCTGCCCGCCGCGATGGCCGCGCCCACGCCCGTGTCGGCGTACCTGCACGCGGCGGCCATGGTGAAGGCGGGCGTGTACCTGGTGGCCAGGCTCGGCCCGGCGTTCGGCGACGTGGCGCTGTGGCGGGCGGTGGCCGTGCCGCTCGGGCTGGTCACGATGGTGCTCGGTGGCTGGCGGGCGCTGCGCGAGACGGATCTCAAGCGGCTGCTGGCCTACGGCACGGTCAGCCAGCTGGGCTTCCTCGTGGCGCTCTTCGGCGCGGGAACGCGGGCGACCGCGCTGGCCGGGGTCGCCATGCTGGTGGCGCACGCGCTGTTCAAGGCGGCCCTGTTCCTCGTGGTGGGCATCGTCGACCACGCGGCGGGCAGCCGCGAGACGGGCGAGCTCAGCGGGGTGGGCCGGGCGATGCCCTGGGTGTGCGCGGCGGCGGTGCTCGCGGGGGCGTCGATGGCGGGCCTGCCGCCGCTGGCCGGGTTCGCCGCCAAGGAGGCGGCGCTGGAGGCGCTGCTGGACGCGCCGTTCGCGCTGGCGGGCGTGGTGGCCGGGTCGGCGCTGACGGCGGCGTACACGCTGCGCTTCCTGTGGGGGGCGTTCGCCGCCAAGCCGGGCGTGCCGGCGCGGCCGGTGCACCGCGTGCCCGCGGCCATGTTCGTCCCCACCGCGCTGCTGTCGGTGCTGGGGCTGGCGCTGGCGCCGGCGGCCTCCTGGTACGCGAGCGCGATGTCGGCCTACACGGAGGCCTTCCGCGATCCCGGGCACGAGACCCACCTGGTGGTGTGGAGCGGGTTCGGCCTGCCGCTGCTGCTGTCGGCCGCGGCGCTGGCGGCCGGCGTGCTGCTGTTCGCGGCCAGGGAGCCGGTGGCCAGGGCGAGGGCGGTGCTGCCCGCGCTGGACTCCAGCCAGGTCTTCTGGATCATCCTGCGCGGGCTCGACCGCTTCGCCATCCAGCTGACCGGCTTCGTGCAGCGCGGCTCGGTGCCCGACTACCTGATGCTCACCATGCTGGCCACGGTCGGCGTCGGCGTGTTCTCCCTCGCCTACGGAGGCGCGCCGCGCCTGGACGTGCCGGTCGTCGCCTGGCAGCGGACGGAGCAGCCCGTCATCACCGCGCTGGTCGCGGCGACGGCCGTGCTGGCGCTGCTCGCCCGCGCCTCCATCTTCCTGGCCGTCGTCGTCGGCATGCTGGGGTACGGGACCGCGCTGCTGTTCCTCGTGCACGGCTCGCCCGACCTGGCGCTCACCCAGTTCCTGGCCGAGACGCTGCTCCTGGTGGTCTTCGCCCTGGTGCTGCGGCGGCTGCCGATCGACCCGGGCAGGGGGCGGCTGCCGTTCCCGGTCAGGATCGGGCTCGGGCTGGCCGTGGGGGTGGTCCTCTCCGGCGCGGGCATGCTGGCGAGCAGCGCGCGCGACGTCGTGCCGGTCGGCGCGCACATGGCGATGGCGGCCGGCGAGGCGGGCGCGCGCAACGTCGTCACCGCGCTGATCGTCGACATCCGCGCCTGGGACACCCTGGGCGAGAGCACGGTGCTCGTCGTGCTGACCCTGGGCCTGACGAGCCTGGTGTTCCTGCGGCGCAGGTCGTACCGGATCGAGCCGGTGGAGGCGGAGCATCCGCCGGCGGAGCCGCACTGGCTGGCCTCCACGCTTCCGCGCGGGCAGCGGGTGCTGGCGTTCGACGTGGTGGCCAGGCTGACGTTCCACACGGTGCTGCTGCTCTCGGTGTTCCTGCTGTTCGTCGGGCACAGCGGGGTCGGCGGCGGGTTCGCCGGCGGCATCGTGGCCGGGCTGGCGATCGCCGTGCGCTACCTGGCCGGCGGGCGGAACGAGCTGGCCGTGGCGGTGCCGGTGCACGCGGGCGTGCTGATGGGCGCCGGGCTGACGCTGTCGGCGGGCACGGCGCTGATCGGGCTGCTGTTCGGCTCGGCGGCGCTGGACATGCTGGCCACGGACGTGAGCGTGCCGCTCGTCGGGCACGTGCACCTGTCCACCGGGCTGCTGTTCGACCTCGGCATATACCTGTCGGTGATCGGCATGGTGCAGGACGTGCTGCGCGGCCTGGGCGCCGAGCTGGACCGGCAGATCGACGCCGAGGAGGGCGCGTGACCGTCTCCCTGGCGCCGTTCCTGGCCTGCCTCGTGATGATCACGACGGGCGTGACGCTGCTGCTGGAGCGGAGCCTGGTACGCGCGCTCGCCGGCGTCATCGTCCTCGGCAACGGCGTGAACCTGCTGATCGTCACGGCGGGGAGCAGCGCCGGCGGGCCGCCCATCCTGGGGTTCACGCCGCCCGCCAGGATGGCCGATCCGCTGCCGCAGGCGATGGTGCTCACCGCCATCGTGATCACCATGGGCGTGACGGCGTTCCTGCTGGCCATGGTGCACAGGACGTGGCAGCTGACGGGGTCCGACGAGGTGCAGGACGACACCGAGGACCGGCGCGTACGGCTGCGCTCTCGGCGGGGCGAGCTGGGCGACGCGGTGCGCCGCAGGGTGGACGACTACCGCCGGCTGGTCGTGCGCCAGCGGGCCGAGCTGGCGAACCTGCAGGCCGAGCAGGCCGAACGGGAGCGGCTGCAGGAGGCCGACCTGGAGCAGCGCCTGGCCCGGGTGTACGAGGAGCTCGAGGAGTGGATGCGCCTGGGACGGGAGCAGGGACTGTCGGAGGAGGATCTGCACCGGCGCTTCGAGGAGGCCGGGCTGCGGGAGGAGGCGCGGGCGGAGGACAACCTCGCCCGCATCGAGGAGTTGCGTGACGAGCACGTCCGCCGGCGGGCGGCCCAGGCGGCCGAGGTGAAGGAACTGCGCAGGAGGTTGCGGGTGCGGCAGCGCGAGGCGCGCAGGCAGATGCGGGCGGCCATCAGGGAGGAGCGCGAGCGCCAGGCCCTCGCGCAGGACCCCGACCTGGAGGGGGACGACTGATGGACCGCCGCTTCGACGCGGAAGGGGGCTGAGCGTGGTGCCGTCCCTGCCCGTGGAGAGCCTCATCTGCGTGCCGGTGCTGCTGCCGCTGCTGGCCGCCGGGGTGAAACTGGCCATCGGCGGCCGGCTGCGACGGCTGCAGTCGGTCATCAGCCTCGTCACCCTCGGCCTGTCGCTCGCCGTGTCCGTGGTGCTGCTGGTGGCGGCCGAGTCGCGCGGCCCGCTGGTCACCGAGCTGGGCGGGTGGCCGTCGCCGATCGGCATCTGCCTGGTCGCCGACCGGCTCTCGACCCTGGTGCTGGTGATCTCGTCGGCGGTGACGTTCTGCGTGATGGTGTACTCGGTCGCCAACGCCTACGACGAGCAGGAGCACGACGCTCCCATGGCGATCTTCCATCCGGCCTTCCTCGTGATGGTTGCCGGGGTGGCGGACGCGTTCCTGTCCGGCGACCTGTTCAACCTGTTCGTGGCGTTCGAGCTGCTGCTGAGCGGCTCGTACGTGCTGCTCACGTTCGGCGGCACCGAGGCCAGGATCCGGGCCGGCGCGACGTACACGCTGATGGCCCTGGCCTCGTCCATGTTGTTCCTGGTGGCGCTGGCGATCACCTACGGGGCGACGGGGACGCTGGCGCTGGCGCAGCTCGCCGAGCGGTTCCCGCCGCTGCCCGAGCAGGTGAAGCTGCTGGTGGAGCTGACGCTGCTGCTGGCGTTCGCGATCAAGGCGGCGATCTTCCCCATGTCGGCGTGGCTGCCCGACTCCTACCCGACCGCGCCGACTCCGGCCACGGCCGTGTTCGCCGGCCTGCTCACCAAGGTCGGCGTCTACTCGATCATCAGGCTGGAGGCGCTGCTGTTCCCCGGCGGCCCGGTGTCGACGCTGCTGATGTGGCTGGCGCTGGCCACCATGCTGGTGGGCGTGCTGGGCGCGGTCGCGCAGACCGACCTCAAGCGCATGCTCTCGTTCACGCTGGTCAGCCACATCGGCTACATGGTGTTCGGCGTGGGGTTGTCCACGCGGGCCGGGCTGTCCGGCGCGATCTTCTACGTGGTGCACCACATCACCGTGCAGACGAGCCTGTTCCTGGTGACGGGGATGATCGAGCGGCGTTTCGGCACGACGTCGGTGATCAGGCTCGGCGGCCTGATGAAGGCCACGCCGCTGATCGCGGTGCTGTTCTTCGTGCCGGCCATGAACCTGTCGGGCATCCCGCCCATGTCGGGCTTCCTGGGCAAGCTGCTGCTGGTGCAGGCCGGGCTGGCGGCCGGCGGCTGGCAGGCGGGCATGCTGGTGGCCGCGAGCCTCGTCACGAGCCTGCTCACGCTGTACGCCCTCGCCAAGGCCTGGAACAGGGCGTTCTGGAGCGCTTCGCGCGCCGAGCGGGTGGGCACGGTGGTGGAGAGCGAGGAGGACACCGGCGAGGACCCGACGGTGACCACGACGTCGCTGCCGGCGGCCCTGACCGCGTCGGTGACGGCACTGGTGGCGCTCGGCCTGTCGTTCACGGTGCTCGCCGGGCCGCTGTCGGCGCTGGCCGAGCGGGCGGCGAGCGAACTGATGGCGCGCGAGCCGTACATCTCGGCGGTCCTGGGGAGGCAACGGTGAACCTGAACGTGCTGGCGCCGCGGGTGTTCGGCAGGCGGGTGCCGCTGCCGCTGGTCGCCTGGCTGACGCTCGTGTGGACGGCGTTGTGGGGGGACGTCAGCGCCGGCAACCTGCTGGGCGGGCTGGCCGCCGGAGTCGTGGTGACCTGGCTGCTGCCGCTGCCCGCCGTGGACCCCGGCATCAGGGTGAACCCGGCCGGCCTGGTGCGGTTCCTGCTCTGGTTCGCCGCGGAGGGGGTGGTCTCGACCCTGCGGGTCGTGTACTGGGTGGTCCACCCGGGCCCGCCGCCGACGCAGGTCGTCCGCGTGCGGCTGCGCACCTCGTCGGAGTCCATGGTCGTCCTGACCATGGTCGCGATCACCTCCGTGCCCGGCAGCCTGGTGGCGGAGCTCTACCCCGAGGAACACGAGGTGGCGGTGCACGTGCTGGGGCTCCCGGGCGAGGTCACCGAGGCCGTGCGGGCGGACATCACCGCGCTGGAGAGGCGCATCGTGGAGGCCTTCGGCACCCGGGCCGACAGGGAGGAGCTGCGGTGAAGGCGGTGTACCTGGTGGCGATCGGCCTGCTCGGCTGCGGGGCGGCCGCCACGCTCTTCCGGCTGTGGCGCGGGCCCTCGATGCTCGACCGGGCCGTGGCCCTGGACGTGCTGACGGCCATGGCGATGTGCGGCGCGGGGGCGTTCGCGGTGGTCATGGACGACTACTCGGACCTGCCGATCCTGCTGGTGCTGTCGCTGCTGGGGTTCGTCGGCTCGGTGTCGCTGGCCCGCTTCTTCTCGGGGAGGTCGCGGTGAGCGCGCTCGACGTGGCGGCGGCGGCCTTCCTGCTGCTGGGGTCGGTGCTGGCGCTGGCGGCCGGCATCGGCCTCGTACGGTTCCGCACCACGCTGGATCGTATGCACGCCGGCACGAAACCGCAGGTGCTGGGCGTGCTGCTGGTGCTGTTCGCCATGTGGCTGCACCGGCCCACGTGGGCGACCGCCGGCCCGCTGCTGCTGGCCGGGATCTCCCAGGTGATCACCGTGGCGGTGGCGGCCTACATGGTGGCCAGGGCGTCCTATGCCCGGGGGTCGTCGGCGCCGCCCGACGACGGCTCGACGGCGCCGCCCGGCGACTGATCCGACCTGGTCAGCGCCGGCTGGCCGAACCAGGTCCACAACGCCAGCAGGGCCAGCACGCCCGCGGTGGCCCCCGCCAGCACGGCATCGAACAGGTGGTCGATCACGAACATCGTGGCCGTGGTCATGGACACGGCCAGGGCGAGCGCGCCGGCCAGGCCGTAACGGTTGGAACGGCGTACCAGCGTCTCCTTGCGCCCCTGCCGGAACAGCACGCGGTGCTGCGCGGTCGGCGCGATGTACCAGATGGACGCGAGGGCGGCGCTGACCAGCGCCGCGTAGTAGAGCCACTGGTCGGCCCGGTCGATCCGGGTGAACCCGGGTGAGAACGGCACCGTCAGCAGGAACGCGAACAGCACCTGCACCCCGGTCACCGCCACTCGGGCTCCCTGCAGGAGCTCGACGAAGTTCCGATCCGCCCGCTCCCCGTGCGACTCCTCTTTCACCGCACCCTCCCACCCGTGACGCGCGGCCCCTCTCCTTCCTCCGGCGCGGCGGCTAAAACCTTGACAGAACCTTGACCGGCGTAATGGGCAGGTCGCGCACGCGATGGCCGGTCGCGTGGTGCACGGCGTTGCCGATGGCCGCGGCCGTGCCGACGATGCCGATCTCGCCGATGCCCTTGCTGCCCATCGGGTTGAGCTCGCCGTCCTGCTCGTCCAGCCAGACCGCCTCGACGTGCGGCACGTCCGCGCAGGCGGGCACGTGATACTGCGCCAGGTCCCTGCGCAGGAACCCGCCGAACTCCTCGTCGGTGAGCGTCTCCTCCATCAGCGCCATCCCGAGGCCCATGGTCATCCCGCCGACGAACTGCGACCTGGCCAGCTTGGGCTCCACGATGCGCCCGGCGGCGAAGACGCCGAGCAGGCGCGGCACGCGGATCTCGCCGGTCACGGAGCTGACCCTGACCTCGGCGAACTGCGCGCCGAAGGCGTGCCTGGCCAGCTGCGCGTCGTTCCCGACCTCGCCGGTGGTGTCGGCCCGGCCCTCCTTGCCGTCGCCGTTCATGAGCTCCTCGCAGGCCCGTACGACGGCCGACCCCCACGAGGCCGTGCCCATGGAGCCGCCGGCGACGGGCGCCTCCGGCAGGTCGCTGTCGCCGAGCTCGACGTGCACCTGATCGGTTGGGACGCCGAGCGTGTCCGCGGCGATCCCGGCCAGCGTGGTACGGGCGCCGGTGCCGATGTCGGCGGCGGCCACCTGGACGACGTAGTCACCGTCGCGCACGAAGACGAACGCGCTGGCCGGGCGGCGCCTGGACGGATAGGTGGAGGCGGCCACGCCGGTGCCGACCAGCCACTCCCCCTCGCGCCTGACGCCGGGCTCGGGGTCGCGGTGCCGCCAGCCGAAGCGGCGGGCGCCCTCGCGCAGGCACATGACGAGGTTGCGGGAGCTGAACGGCAGCCCGCCCTCCGGCTCGGCGTCGGCGTCGTTGACGACGCGCAGCTCGACGGGGTCCATGCCGAGGGCGCAGGCGAGCTCGTCCATGGCGGACTCGAGCGCGTACATGCCGGGGCACTCCCCCGGCGCGCGCATCCACGACGGGGTGGCCACGTCCAGCCGGACCAGCCGGTGCGCGGTGCGCAGCGCGGGCGTGGCGTACATGACGCGGGCCGGGGTCGCGGTCTGCTCGGCGAACTCCACCAGCGTCGAGCTCTGCTCGTACGCCACGTGCTCCACCGCCGTGAGCCGGCCGCCGGCGTCCGCGCCGAGCCGCAGCCGCTGGATCGTCGGCGTGCGGTAGCCGGTGACGTCGAACATCTGCTGCCGGGTCAGCGCGATCTTGACCGGGCGGCCCGCGGCCCTGGCCGCCAGGGCGGCGAGCACGGCGTGCGGCCTGGTGGAGCCCTTCGCCCCGAAGCCGCCGCCGACGTGCCTGGACACCACGCGCACGTCCTCCCGCGGCAGGCCGAACGTCTGCGCGATGGTGTCGCGGTCGGGGGAGGCGCCCTGCGTGCTGTCGTAGACCAGCAGCCTGCCCTCGGGGTCCCACACGGCCACCGCGGCGTGCGGCTCCATCGGGTTGTTGTGCAGGACAGGCGTCGAGTAGGTCACGTCCACGCTCGCGGCCGCGCCGGCGAGGCCCGCCTCGACGTCGCCCTTCACGGTGTCGGACGGGTAGTCGGGGTTGACGACGTCCGGCCGGTAGAAGCCGGGATGATCGGTGCGCAGGGCGACGTCGTGGTCGTCCGGGTCGTACTCGACGCGCACGGCCGCGGCGGCGGCTCGGGCGTTCTCGTAGGTGTCGGCGACGACGGCGGCGACGATCTGGCCGCGGTAGGCGACGTCGCGGCTCTGGAAGAGCGCCAGCTCGGCGTCGGCGTCCTCGGCCAGCGGGGGCGGGTCCTCGCAGGACAGCACGGCCAGCACGCCGGGCATCTCGCGGGCCCCGGCGTCGTGGACGCGGACGATGCGGCCCTTGGCGACCAGCGACTGCACGGGGTAGGCGTAGGCGACGGCTTCGACCGGGTATTCGGCCGCGTACGTGGCCAGCCCGGTGACCTTGACGCGGCCCTCGACGCGGTTCACGGTGCCAGCTCCTCGAGGGTCGCGACGATCAGGTTTCTGGCCAGCGGCAGCTTGTAGGCGTTGCGCGGCAGCGGGCGGGCCTGCTCGAGCTCGGCCTCCGCGGCCTCCAGGAACGCCGCGCCGGTGGCGGGCCCGCCGATCAGCAGCCGCTCGGCGCGCGTGGCACGCCACGGGACGTGGGCCACGCTGCCGAGCGCGATGCGGCAGTCGCTCACGACGCCGTCGGAGCCGACGTCGAGCGAGGCGGCGATGGACACGAGCGCGAACGCGAACGACGCCCGCTCGCGCACCTTCCGGTACGCGGAGGCTCCCGGCGGCGGCGCGGGCAGCTCCACGGCCGTGATCAGGTCGCCGGGTTCCAGCACCGTGTCGCGTTCCGGCTCGTCGCCCGGCAGGCGGTGCAGCCCGGGCATGGGAATGATCCGGTCGCCTCCCGGTCCGGTGACGTGCACCTCGGCGTCCAGCGCGGCCAGCGCGACCGCCATGTCCGACGGGTGGGTGGCCACGCACGCGCCGGAGGCGCCGAGCACGGCCAGGTTGCCGTGGTCGCCTTCGATGGCCGGGCAGCCGGAGCCCGGCCGGCGCTTGTTGCACGGCCTGCTCACGTCCTGGAAGTAGGCGCAGCGGGTGCGTTGCAGCAGGTTGCCGGCCACGGTCGCCATGTTGCGCACCTGCCCGGACGCCCCGGCCAGCACCGCCCGCGCGAGCATCGGGTAGCGGGTGCGCACGAGCGGGTCGGCGGCGAGATCGGTGTTGCGCACGGCCGCGCCCACGCGGAGCCGGTCGCCGACCGGCTCGATCACGTCGAGAGGCAGCCGGCTGACGTCCACCAGCTGGTCGGGCTCGGCCACGCCGAGCCGCATGAGGTCGACCAGGTTGGTGCCGCCGCCGAGGTACATGGTGCCGGGCCGGAACCGGCGCACGGCGTCGGACGGGCTGCCGGGGCGGGCGTACTCGAAGCGCTTCACGGGGCGGCCTCGGCGATCGCCTTGACGATGTTGACGTAGGCGCCGCACCTGCACAGGTTGCCGCTCATCCGTTCCCTGATCTCCTCGGGCGTCAGCTCTGGATCGAGCGCGACATCGCCGGTGACGGCGCTCGGCCCCGGCTCGCCCAGCATGGCCACGGCCGAGCAGAGCTGGCCCGGCGTGCAGTAGCCGCACTGGAACGCGTCGTGTTCCATGAAGGCCGCCTGCAGCGGATGCAGGTCGTCCCCCTCGGCCAGTCCTTCGACGGTGACGACCTCGCAGCCGTCCACGGCGACCGCCAGCGCGAGGCACGCGTTGGCCCGCCGCCCGTCGATGAGGACCGTGCACGCGCCGCACTGCCCGTGGTCGCAGCCCTTCTTGGCGCCGATCAGCCCCAGCCGCTCGCGCAGCAGATCGAGCAGCGACATCCGCGGGTCGACGTCGACCGCGTGGGGTGTGCCGTTCACCTTCAGGGTGATGTCCATGGCGCACGACTACCCGACGCCCTCACCGAGCAATCCTGAGGACGCCAAATCCAGACGGAGCCTTGATTTGCCCAGTTTTGCGGGACCACTGCCGGGTAGCGCGGCGGTCATGGGGCGGGCCATGGACGAACAGACGACGGACTCCGCGGCGATCCTGACCGTGAACGCCGGCTCGTCGAGCCTGCGCCTCGATCTCGTCCAGGGCGGCAGCGTGCTCGACAGCGCGCACGCCGAGCGCGCCGCCGACCCGGGCGCCGCGCGGGAGGCGCTGTCGGCGTTCCTCGGCGGCCACTTCGACCGCGACATCCGGGCCGTGGCGCACCGGCTGGTGCACGGCGGCGACGTCGTCCGCGCCCCGGCGGTCGCCGACGACGAGACGGTCGCCGCGTTGCGCGGCGTCACGGGCCTGGCGCCGCTGCACCTGCCGCCCGCGCTGGCCCTGCTGGACGCGGCCCGCGAGCAGCTGCCGGCCGTGCCACACGTGCTCTGCCCCGACACCGCCTTCCACGCCGGCCTGCCGGACGCGGCGGCGGTCTATCCGCTGCCGTCCGAATGGCGCGGGCGGCACGGCCTGCGCCGGTACGGCTTCCACGGCCTGTCGTACGCCTGGGCCGCGGGACGGGTGGCCGACCTGCTCGGCCGACCGCTCGAGGAGCTGGACCTGGTGCTGGCGCACCTGGGCGGCGGCTGCTCCGTGTGCGCGGTGTCGGGCGGGCGCAGCCTGGACACCTCGATGGGGTTCACTCCTCTCGACGGGCTGCCCATGAGCAAGCGCTCGGGCAGCGTGGACCCGGGGATGCTGGTGTGGCTGCTGTCGGAGGGCCACCTGTCGGTGGCGGAGCTCGGCGAAGGGCTGGAACGGCGGTCGGGGCTGCTCGGCCTGTCCGACGGCCTGTCCGGTGACACGCGCGACCTGGTCAAGGCCGAGCGTGACGGTGACGACGCGGCCGGGCTGGCGCTGCGCGTGCTCGCCCACCGGGTGAGCAGGGAGATCGCCGCCGCGGCCACCTCGCTCCGGCGGATCGACGCCCTCGTGTTCACCGGGGAGATCGGCTGGGACCAGCCCGAGGTGCGCGAAGCCGTCTGCGGCCGTCTCGGCCTGCTCGGGGTGCTGCCGCCCGTACGCGGCAACCGCCACGACGACGGGCCGGTCAGCGCGCCCGGCGCCGCCGTGCCCGTCCTGGTGGTCCAGGTGCGCGAGGAGCTGCAGCTCGCCCGCGAGTGCCTGGACGTCCTCGCGGACACGGATCCCTGACGGAGCGCCACCGGGCCCGCGGGCCCGCGCCGACGCTGTCCGCGACGCCCGGCGTTTGGACGACTGTCGGTGGCGGGTGATTGGATCCCTGCTGTGGAGGCGTCGGTCGAGCAGCTCGTCTACGTCCGCGAGGACGCATACACCGTGGCGCGCATGAGCGCCGACGGCGTGCCCGGCTTCGTGGCCACCGGGCGGGCGCTGGGCGGGGTGCAGCCGGGCGAGACGCTGCGGTTGTCCGGCGACTGGAGCAGGCATCCGCGCCACGGCAGGCGGTTCGCGGTGAGCGCGTGCGAGCGGGTGACGCCCTCCTCGGTCCGCGCCATCCGCATCTATCTCGGATCGGGGCTGATCAGGGGCATCGGGCCGCGGCTGGCGTACGCGATCGTCGACCACTTCGGCGAGGCCACGCTCAAGGTGATCGACGCCGAGCCGGAGCGGCTCACCGAGGTCGTCAACATCGGGCCGCAGCGGCAGGGGCAGATCGTCCAGGCGTGGCAGGAGCAGAAGGCGATCGCCGCGCTCATGGTGACGTTGCAGGGCCTGGGGGTCAGCCCGCTGCTGGCCGCGAAGATCTACCAGGTGTTCGGTCCCGACGCCGACGAGGTCCTGGCCACCGACCCGTACGCGCTCATCGGGCGGGTCAGGGGCATCGCCTTCCGGGTCGCCGACAGGATCGCGCTGCAGTCGGGGGTGCCCGAGCGCAGCCCGCAGCGGGTCAAGGCGGCCCTGCTCGACCGCGTCGAGGCGGCGGGCAACCGCGACGGCCACTGTTTCGTCCCCGTCGCCGCCCTGGTCAGAGAGACGGCGGAGCTGATCGAGCAGGATGAGGAGCTGGTGCGGCCGATGGTCGACGCGCTCGTGGGCGAGCGCCGGCTGGTCGTGGAGACCGCCCCCGACCGGCCCGGGCAGGCGGTCGCCTACGCCAAGCACGTCCACGCCCGCGAGGTGGCGCTGACCGAGCAGCTCACCCGGCTGGCGCGCGCCCGCTCCACGCTGCCGCTGCGCGCCTTCCGGGAGGACCCTGAGCTCCACGACGACCAGCGCGCCGCCGTCAACATGGCGCTGACCAGCACGCTCTCCCTCCTCACCGGCGGCCCGGGGTGCGGCAAGAGCCACACGGTGAAGGCCATCGCGACCACCGTCAGGGCCGCGGGCGGCACAGTGACGCTCACCGCGCCCACGGGCAAGGCGGCCAAGCGGTTGTCCGAGCTCACCGGGCTGCCGGCCATGACCGTGCACCGGATGCTCGCCCAGCAGCCCGATCCCGACCCCGAGACGCTGTTCGACGAGCGGCCGGCCCGGGCCGACCTCATCGTGGTGGACGAGGCGTCCATGCTCGACCTCCACCTGGCGACCCGGCTGACCGCGGCCGTGCCGTCCGGCAGCCACCTGCTGCTGATCGGCGACAGCGACCAGCTCCCGAGCATCGGTCCCGGCGACGTGCTGGCCGACCTGCTGCGCGTCACGGAGATCCCGCGGGTCCAGCTCACCCACGTCTTCCGGCAGGCGGGCGGCAGCGGCATCATCGACGCCGCCCACCGCATCCGCGCCGGCCGGTCGCCCGCGGTGGGGGGCGGGTTCTGGTTCGAGGAGCTCGACGATCCCGAGCAGGTCGCCCGGCGGGTCGCCCACCTGGCGATGGTGGCGATCCCGCGCAAGCAGCAGGTCGAGCCCGGCCAGGTCCAGGTGTTGTGCCCCATGCGCCGGGGCGAGACGGGCGCCGCCGCGCTCGGGCGGCTGATCCAGGACCAGCTCAACCCCGCCGCCGACGGCAAGGCCGAGCACTGGTCGGGGGCGACGGTGTTCAGGGTGGGCGACCGGGTCATGCCGATCCGCAACAACTACGACAAAGGCGTCTTCAACGGCGAGACGGCGACCGTCACCGCGGTGATCCCGGAGGAGCGGATGATCGAGATCCGCACCGACGACGGCGAGAGCGTGCGCTACGGGTTCGACGAGCTCGACGATCTGACCCATGCCTACGCCATCAGCGTGCACCGCTCGCAGGGCAGCGAATACCCGTTCGTGGTCGCGCCGATCGTGGCCGAGGCCGGAGGCGTCATGTTGCGGCGCAAGCTGCTCTACACGCTGGTCACCAGGGCCAAGGCGTGGGTCGTGCTGGTGGGGCAGCGCGAGGCGCTGGAGCTGGCGGTGCACCGGGTGGGCCGGCGCAGGAACACCGGCCTGGCCCGGCGCCTGGCTCTCAGCCTCGAGAGCTGACGTCGCCCGCCATGGCCCGTCGCACGGCCCGTTGAATGGCCCCGTTGAATGGCCCCGTTGAATGGCTGGGGCAAAGCGGTTGACGGGCGCGGGACGATGGGGTGGTGGACGAGCGTCGCCAGACACGGATCTCGAAATACCTGGCCCGGCACCTGCGGCACGACCCGCAGCGCATCGGGCTGGCGCTCGACGCCCAGGGATGGACGCCGGTCGACGAGCTGCTGCGGGCCGCCGCCGCGCACGGGTTCCCGTTCACGGAGGCGGAGCTGGGCCAGGTCGTCGCCGCCAACGACAAGCGGCGCTACACGATGGCGGACGGCCGCATCCGGGCCAACCAGGGGCACTCGGTGCCGGTCGACCTCGATCTGCCCGCCGTCGCGCCTCCCGAGACGCTCTATCACGGCACCGTGCGGCGGTTCGTGGCGCCGATCAAGGAGGAGGGGCTGCGGCCGATGAGCCGGCACCACGTGCACCTGTCGCCCGATCGGGAGACGGCTACGCGGGTGGGCGGCCGCCGGGGCGTTCCCGTGGTGCTCGTGGTGGCGGCCGGGGCGATGCACAGGGACGGGCACGTGTTCCTTCGCAGCGCCAACGGGGTGTGGCTGGCCGACCACGTGCCGCCCGGCTATCTCCGCTTTCCCTCCGGTTGATCGGCGGTGAAGCGACGGTGTGGCCGCGGCGTCACGACCAGGGCGCGACGGGGTGATCGCGCCTCGGCGGCGGGAGCGTCCGGCGCGAGGTGATCGCGGTCATGGCGTGGTGGCTTGGCGGAGCGCGTCGCGGGCGGCCATGAGAGCGAAGCCGAGCAGGTTGAGGCCCGGCCACGTCGCGGGCGAGGCGGCGCGCTCGTCGGTGGCCGCCAGTCCGATGCCCCACACCCGGTCGAGCGGGCTCGCCTCCACCAGCACCCGGTTCGACGTCCCCCGCAGGAACGCGGCCAGCTCCGCGTGCTGCCCGAACTTGGCGATGCTCCCCCGCACCACGATGCCGTAGCGGTGGGCGCCCCATGTCGCCTCGTCGAAGCCGCGCACGGTGCGCCCGAGGGCTTTCGCCTCACCCGGGTGGCCGGCGGCGAGGATCTTGGCCGCGCTTTCCCCGTCACCGAACAACCACGCCTTGTGCGCCATCATGTAGTGCTCGGCCGAGGCGTAGGTGTGCCCGTCCTCGTGGAACGTGACCGGCCACCACTGGCTGAGGCAGCCCGGGCCTGGGCCGCCGTCGCGGGCCGGCCGGTGGCCCCAGAAGAAGAGGAACTTCAGTGGCCGGCCCGCGCGTTCCGCGGCGATCGTCTCCGCGACGGTCATCGGAAGGGGAGCGTCGTCTGGCATGGCCTCAACCTACGGGACCGGCTCCGGCCGGGCAGCGTGACCCGCGTCCGGGTAAAGAACGGGTGCGCCGGGGCTACCCGCGTGGGCGCCGGGTAGCCGGAGCGCATGGGAAAGAAGAAAGAACCGGCCGAGGGTGACGAGGTCACCTGGCGCAGCCACGGCTCCACCGCCAAGGGCAAGGTGGAGAAGAAGCTCACCAAGAGGCAGAAGGAGGCCGGCCGCACGGTCGCGGCCTCTCCCGAGGAGCCCCAGTACGTGGTGCGCAGCGAGAAGAGCGGCAAGAAGGCCGTGCACAAGCCGTCGGCGCTGCGCAAGGAAGGCTCGTGAGCGAGGACCGCCGGCAGGTCGCGGCCGAGTTCGGCAAGTCCGTGAACATGACCGCCGGCGAGCTCGAACGCTGGCTGGCCACCGACGAGTCCCAGGCGGTGGGGCAGAAGGACGGCGGCGGCGAGTCGGTCGGCCACGAGTCCGGCAGGAGGATCGTCGACCTCCTCCGGAAGAAGAAGGGCGACTGGACGGACGACGACTACGACCACATGAACAAGGTCGTCGGCTACGTCCACCGCCACCTCGCGCAGCGCCCTTCCGGCGACGTCACGGCGTCCAGGTGGCGTTACTCGCTGATGAACTGGGGCCATGATCCACTCAAGTGACGCGGGGGGTGTTCACGGGCGGACGACTCTGGTGCGCCGGCGCCCTGGAAGGCTGTTACCGTAGTGCGCTGTGAGCAGGGAAGTCGGCTTCGACTGCCTGCTGAGGTTTCCCTAGGGGCGTGCACGATGCGTGACATGCGGGGCGGCGATCGATGATGGGCGCGACACCGCCCTTTCCAGCCAGATTCCGGCATCCCGCCCAGCTCGTGGTCGCCGCGTTCGGCCTGGCCGTGGCCGTCGGCACCGCCCTGCTCTCGCTGCCGATCGCCACCGAAGAGGGCGAGGCCACGGACACCGTGGTCGCGCTGTTCACCGCCGCCTCTGCCGTCTGCGTCACCGGGCTGGCCGTCGTCGACACCGCGTCACACTGGTCGGCGTTCGGCGAAGTGGTGATCGCCGGGCTGTCCCAGGCGGGCGGCCTCGGGATCATGACGCTGGCCACCCTGTTCACCCTGTTCATCTCGGGCCGGCTGGGACTGCGGGCGCGGATCGCCGCCCAGACGGAGACCAAGACGCTGAGCATGAGCGACGTGCGCAAGCTGGTGCGCAAGATCTTCCTGTTCAGCCTGGCCTGCGAGGCCGTCGCCGCCGTCCTGCTCACCGGCCGCTTCGTCATCGGCTACGGCGAGTCCTTAGGCCGCGCCGCCTACCTGGGCGCCTTCCACGCGATCTCCGCCTTCAACAGCTCCGGGTTCGTGCTCTGGCCGGACAACTTCATCCGGTTCGTCGCCGACCCGTGGATCTGCCTGACCATCGCGACCGCGGCCATCGTCGGCGGGCTGGGCTTCCCCGTGGTGTTCGAGCTGGCCCGGTCATGGCGGCATCCGAGCAGATGGACGGTGCTGACCAGGATCACCGTCGCGGTGACCGTGACGTTGCTGGTGTTCGGCACTCTCGTCTTCCTGGCCACCGAATGGCGCAACCCCCGGACGTTCGGCCCGCTCGACGACGGCGGGAAGCTGCTGGCCGCCTTCTTCACGTCGGTGATGCCGCGCTCGGCCGGGTTCAACGTCGTCGACATCGGTCAGATGTACCCGTCGAGCTGGCTGGCCACCGACTTGCTGATGTTCATCGGCGGGGGCAGCGCCGGCACCGCGGGCGGCATCAAGGTGACCACGATCGGGATGCTCGCGTTCATCGTCTGGGCCGAGCTCCGCGGGGAGAGCAGGGTGAACATCGGTCACCGGCGGCTTCCCGAGACCACGCAGCGCCAGGTGGTCACGATCACGGTGATGGGCGTCGCGCTCGTGACCGTGTCGACGTACGCGCTGCTCGCGCTCACCCCCCACAGGCTGGACCAGGTGCTGTTCGAGGTGATCTCGGCGTTCGGCACGGCGGGCCTGTCCACCGGCATCACCCCGGAAGTCGGCACGGCCGGGCACCTGCTCCTGACGGTGCTGATGTTCATCGGCCGGATCGGCCCCCTCACCCTGGGCTCGGCCCTGGCACTCAACAGGCGCGCCCGCCACTACGAGCTACCCGAGGAGCGAGTCATCGTTGGCTGAGTACAAAGGCGACCCCGTCGTCGTCATCGGGCTGGGGCGATTCGGTACGTCCCTGGCGCTGGAGCTCACCCGGCGCGGCACCGAGGTGCTGGCCATCGACAGCCGGCCCAAGATCACGCAGAGCCTGGCCGGGCGGATCACCCAGATCGCGACCGCGGACGCCACCGACATCGAAGCGCTGCGCCAGCTCGGAGTGTCCGACTTCTACCAGGCGGTGGTGGCCGTGGGCAGCGACATCGAGGCCAGCATCCTGACCACGTCGCTGCTGGTCGAACTGGAGATCAACGACATCTGGGCCAAGGCCATCAGCACCCAGCACGGCCGCATCCTCAGCCGCATCGGCGCCCACCACGTCGTCTTCCCCGAGCACGACATGGGCGAGCGGGTCGCCCACCTGGTCAGCGGCCGGATGCTCGACTACATGCAGGTGGACGACGACTTCGCGCTGGCCAAGACCACGCCGCCCAAGGAATATGTCGGCATCCCGCTCGGCCAGTCCAACCTGCGCCGCAAGTACGGGGTCACCATCGTGGCGGTCAAGCCCCCGGGCGAGGAGTTCACCTACGCGACCGCGGAGACCGAGCTGTCCTACGGGGACGTGGTCCTCGTCTCCGGCCGTACCGAACAGGTCGAACGCTTCGCGGAGCTGCCATGAGGACCAGGCTCCAGCTGCGGAGGTCATGATGCGCGCACGCGATCTCACGGTCGAGTTCCCCACCGTCACCATGGACACGCCGGCGCTGGAGGCGGCCAGGCTGCTGGCCGAGCGCGATCTGCCCGGGCTCATCCTGGTCGACGACGCCGGGATGCCGGTCAGCATCCTGCCCGGCACGCAGGTGCTGCGCCTGGCGGTGCCCGCCTACTGCCGGGACGACCCGGCGCTGGCCCGGGTGGTCGACGAGGCCCACGCCGACCTCTTCCTGCGGCAGCTCGGCGGCCGCACCGTCCGGGAGTGCCTGCCGGAGCAGCCGCGCGAGCTGCCGGTGGCCGACATGACGGCGACGGTGCTGGAGCTGGCGGCGCTGATGGCGCGTACGCGCAGCCCGCTGGTGGCCGTCGTGGACGACGGGCGGCTGGCCGGTGCGGTCACCCTGCAATCCCTCCTCGACCGCGCCCTCGAGCTGTGACCCGCGCCCTCCGGGCGGCTCGTGGGTGCTGAGCCGGCGCGGAGCCCGTTCGTCCCACCGAACGGGCGCGAAGGCGTCCGCGGCGGGCGGTGCGAGCAGGGTGACGCCGCTGGGGCGGGCGGTCGATCAGGTGTGTCCGGCGCACCGGCCGGGCGGGGCTCGGCGTGATCCGGCCCGGCCGTCAGGCCGGCCGGGTGGGCTGGGGCCGGGACGACCAGTCGTGTACGTTGCCGCCCGCCCAGCGGTCGAGCAGTTCGGTGTCGTGGCTGATGGCCAGCACCCCGGCCCCCGTGCGCTTCCGGTACTCCTCGATCCTGGCGACGAGGTGGGCCTGGGTGGAGGCGTCGAGCATGGTGGTCATCTCGTCGCAGATGAGGTAGCGCGGTTCGAGCGCCAGCGCCCGGGCGACGCAGGCGCGCTGGAGCTGCCCGTCCGACACCTCGTGCGGCCGGCGGCCGAACAGCTCGGCCGTGAGCCCCAGCTCCTCCGCCAGGAGGAGGGCTCGTTCGAGGGGCCGGCGGGCGGCGCGCAGCGGCTCGGTGATCACGTCGAGCAGCGTGAAGAGCGGGTCCACGGCCAGGCGCGGCTGCTGGAAGACCAGTCCGATCGAGGTGCGGTGCGGTGCCCGATATCGCCACCGCGTCACGGCGTGCCCGTCGACGGTGACCGTGCCCGCGGAGGGGCGCAGCAGGAGGGCGAGCACGCGGGCCAGGGTGGACTTGCCGCAGCCGCTGGGCCCGGCCAGGCCGAGGACCTCGCCGGGAGCCACGGACAGCGTCACGCCGTCGAGCACGCGATGCCGGCCGAACAGGACGGTGACGCCGTTGGCCTCAAGCATGGTGGCAGGCCACTCCTTTTCCGCTCATGACGGGGCGTTCTTCGCACACGGGTGTCGCCTGGGAGCAGCGCGGCCGGAAGGCGCAGCCCTCCGGCAGGCGGGTGAGCTCGGGCGGCTGCCCCTGGATCGGGACGAACCCGCGCGAGGGCAGCGCGTCCAGTAGCCCGCGCGCGTAGGGGTGGCGCGGCCCGGCGAAGAACGGGCCCGCCTCGGACAGCTCCACGATGCGGCCGGCGTACATGACGGCGATGTCGTCGGCCACCCGCTCGGCCGCGCGCAGGTCGTGGGTGATGACGAGCACCGCGCGGCCCTCGTCGCACAGGCGGCGCAGCTCGGTCATGGTCGCGTCCACGAGGGGCCGGTCGAGGCCGGTGGTGGGCTCGTCGGCGACGATCAGGGGCGGGTCGCCGGCGAGGGCGAGCGCGTTGGCGACGCGCTGCGCCATGCCGCCGGAGAGCTGGTGCGGGTAGCGGTCGAGGTCCTGCGGGCGCAGCCCGGCCCGCGCGGCGACCTCGTCGGCTGTCTCCGTACGGCCGAGCTCGCGCAACGCCTCGGCGAGCTGGGCGCGGGCGGTGCGCACGGGCGTGAGGTGGGCGGCGGGGCTCTGGGGGACGAGGCCGATCATGCGTCCGCGTACCTGCCCGGCCAGCACCTTCTCCGGGGCGGCGACCAGGTCGAGCGGGCCGAGCCAGGCATGCCCCGTGACGTCGGCGTTGCCCGGCAGCAGGCCGAGCAGGGCATGCGCCATCACGGACTTGCCGCAGCCGGACTCGCCGACCAGTGCCAGGCAGCGGCCCTCGCGCAGCTCGAAGCGGGCGTCGGTGACCGCCTGCACGACCGCGCCGGGCAGCCGGAAACGGATCGACAACCCGTCGACACGCAACCTCACAACACCAGCTCCGATCTCCAGCGCGGGTTGGTCCGGTCGCGCAGGTGCTGGGCGAGCGCCGAGACCGCCAGCGTGGGCAGCAGGATGAACAGGCCGGGGAACAGGCTCGGCCACCAGTCCCCTGCGAGCAGCGAGCGCTGCCCATCGTTGATCATGTTGCCGAGCGAGGCCAGGTGGGGCGGCAGCCCCAGGCCGAGGAAGCTGAGCGCGGTCTCGTGCCAGATGGCGTGCGGGATCATCAGCACGGTGGCGAGCAGCAGGTGGGATACCAGGTTGGGCACGAAGTGGCGGCGGATGACGCGCAGCCGTCCCGAGCCTCCTGAGATGGCGGCGTCCACGAAGGGCCGCCCGCGCAGCGACAGCACCTCGGATCGTACGATCCTGGCGG
Organism: Nonomuraea sp. NPDC049378; assembly: GCF_055586745.1. NCBI lineage: Bacteria > Bacillati > Actinomycetota > Actinomycetes > Streptosporangiales > Streptosporangiaceae > Nonomuraea > Nonomuraea sp. NPDC049378. Next base: position 388,557 of record NZ_JBVJHP010000005.1, on the reverse strand, counting down.
CCGTGGTCCAGTGGGTGACCGCCACCGACACCACCACGGCGACCGCGCTCGGCGCGAACAGGGCCACGATGAAGATGCCGAACAGCAGGTGAGGCAGCGCGTTGAAGCCGTCGACGACCCGCATGAGCAGCCGGTCGGCCACTCCCCCCGCCGCGCCGGCGGCCAGCCCGACCAGGCCGCCGATCAGCACGCTCGCCACGGCGGCGACCAGGCCGACCAGGATCGACACGCGCAGCCCGTAGATCGAGCGGATCAGCACGTCCCTGCCGACCTCGTCGGTGCCGAACGGGTGGCCTGGCGAGGGCGGCAGCGAGGCGGCCCGCAGGTCGACGAGCTGCTGGTCGAGCTGGACGATCAGCGGCACCAGCACCACGGCGAGGACCAGCACGGCCAGCGTGCCCAGGGCGATCCGGAGCCGGCGCGCCGGCCTGCCGGACGCGTCCTGGCGTTCGCGTGCGATCTCCATCAGCCCATCCCGAGCACGCGCACGCGGGGGTCGGCCACCGTGTAGGCCAGGTCCGCCAGCAGGTTGCCGCCCACGACCGCGAGTGTGGCCAGCAGGGTGAGCGCGGCCAGCAGGGGGAAGTCGACCGACAGCGCCGCCTTGATGGTGGTGCCGGCCACTCCCGGCCAGGAGAACACCGCCTCCACCAGGATCGCCCCCGTCACCAGCTCCGGCACTCTGGCCCCCGTGATCGTGATGAACGGCAGCAGCGCCGAGCGCAGCGCGTGCCGCAGTAGCACCGTGCGCCCGCGCAACCCGCGCGCCCGCGCACCCGTGATGAAGTCCTCGCGCAGGACGCCGATGACCGACTCCCGCACGAACAGCAGGAGCCACGACGACTGCGAGAACGCCAGCACGGCCACCGGCAGCACCATGTGGCGCAGCAGGTCGGGCAGCGTCACCGTGGCGGAGGCGGCGTCGGTGAGCCCGCCCGCGGGCAGCCAGCCCAGTGTCACGGAGAACACCCAGATCGCCAGCAGCCCCACCCAGAAGACGGGGGCCGCCTCGTTGGTGTAGGCGGTGCCGGTGACGAGGCGGTCGAGCCACGAGTCGCGCCGCCAGGCGGCCAGCGTTCCCACGGCCAGCCCGGCGACGAGCATCACCACGAGCGCGCATCCGACGACGAGCAGCGTCCAGCCCAGCCGCTCGCCGATGACCTGCGCGACCGGCAGGCGCAGCGACCGCGACTCTCCGAGGTCGCCGCTGAGCAGGTTGCCGAGCCAGGTGGCGTACTGCTCCATGAGGGGTTCGTCGAGCCCCCAGTTGGCCCTGATCCCGGCCATGACCTCCGGACTGGTGATCATGGCCCGCTCGCCCAGATACTGCCGTACGGGGTCGAACGGGGACGCCTTGGCCAGCGCGAACATCCCGAACGTCACGGCCAGCAGCAGCGGCACGGTGAAGGCGAGCCGCCAGGCGACGATCCGCACCCAGGTCATGAGCCGGGCTTCCAGTTCACGACCGTCCCGAGCATGCCGCCGGTGGAGTGCTCGTGCGCCTCGACCCCGACCTGCAGCCCGCTCCAGTCGCCCCGGACGACGTAGGTGTGCTTCAGATGGACGAGGTACAGCCAGACGGCGTCGTCGCGGATGAGCCGCTGCACCTCCTGGTAGGCCTTCTTGCGGGCGGCCTGGTCGGACGTGCGGCGGCCGGTGTCGAGCAGCCGGTCCATGGCGGGGTTCTGGTAGCGGCCCGGGTTGAAGTAGCCCTGGCCGGCGTAGGAGGAGTGGAACAGCTCGTAGTTGGTGTAGTCGGGGTCGTACGGGGTGCCGTACCCCATGATCAGCGCGTCCTTGGACATGCGCTGGTCGATGGCGTCCCAGTCGAGCCCGGCGAGCCGGACGTCGATGCCCACCTGTTTGGCGTCCGAGGCGACGGCGAGGGCGAGTTCCTTGCGCAGCGAGTCGCCGGCCGGGTACATCAGCGTGAACCTGGCGGCCGTGCCGTCCTTGGTTCTGATGCCGTCCGCGCCCGCCTTCCAGCCGGCCTCCTCCAGCGTCGCCACGGCCTTGGCCCGGTCGGGTTGCGCGGAGCCGGTGACAGAGGAATCGTGCCACCCGGTCCCGGGCGCGATCGGCCCGAACGCGGGAGCGCCCGCGCCCGCCAGGATCGCCGAGACCATCGCGGAGCGGTCCACGGCCAGGCTGAGTGCCTTCCGGATGGCCAGGTCGCCGGTCACCGGCCGGTCCATCGGGAACATGACTCCCCGGTAGTCGGCGCTGGGCGCCTCGTGGACGGTCATCCCCGGCTGGTCCCTGAACCGGTCGACCGCCTTGGGCGGCAGCTCGGTCGCGGTGTACTCGCCTGCCGCCATCCTGGTCGCCCGCGCGTTGTCGTCGGTGGTGTACGCGAGCACCAGGTTCTTGACGGCCGGCACGTCGCCCCAGTAACGCTCGTTGGCCTTGAGCGCGATCTTGTCGCCCTTGGTCCAGGACACGAATGTGTACGGTCCGGTCCCTACCGGCTTGCCCGACAAGTCCGATTTATCAGGAACGATGCCGAGCGTGGCCCGCTGCAGGATGGGCGCGTAAGGGTACTTGAGGTGGAAGACGACCGTGCGGGCGTCGGGCGCGTCGACCTTGTCGATGGCGGCGTAGTCGCCCCTGATCGGCGAGTTGTTGCCGGATGCCAGCACCTGCTCGTAGGTGTAGACGACATCCGCGCTGGTCAGAGGCCTGCCGTCGTGGAACGTGACACCCTGGCGCAGGGTGAACTCGACCTTCTCCCCGTCCACCTCCGGCAACGACTCGGCCAGAGCCGGTCGCAGCTTGAGGTCGGGCGTGCGCCGTACGAGCCCGTCGAAGATCAGCGAGCCCCCGTCCGGGGCGTAGCCGAGAACCGGGTTGAGCGAGTCGGGCTCCGAGCTCAGGCCCAGCACGGCGGTGTTCTGTGCGGCCGGAGCCGCGGACGGCTGCGAGGGCGCCGAACACGCGGTCAACGCCAGGACAAACACCCCGAACAGTGCCGATCTTCGCTTCATGCTCGCGACCTTAAAGCGAAGTTCTTCCTATTGCAAGAGAGTTGCAATAGTGGCGCATCGCATCGGCCGCCCGTGCCAGGACTCGCCCGGGCGGGCCGTTACACGGTCGCAACCTCGGCGACGGCATCCTAGGTTCGGTGGAACTCCGTGAAGCGGACCGTCTCCTCGCCGCCGCACGCGCGCTGCTGGGCGAGCACGCCGTCGTGCACCGGCAGGCCGCGGCCGCCCTCGACAAGGTGCGCCTCGACGCGGCCAGGACGCAGCTGGAGTCGGTCCCGATCTCCCGGCTGAAAGACGTCACCGACGGCCGGCTGCGCGTCGCCACCCTGGAGAAGGCCGGTTACACCACCGTGCGGCAGGTGCTGGACGCCTCGGCGTACCGGCTGCAGCTGCTTCCGGGGATCGGCGCGCGGACGGCGGGCCACATCCACGCGGCCGCCCGGCAGATCGAGCGGGCGGCGGCCGACGCCGCGAGCGTCCGCATCGACGTCGAGCACCACGACCAGCCGGTCACCGACCTCGTGATCGCCCTGCACCGCCTGGTGCGGGTGGGCCCCGACCTGCCCCGGGCCGTCGCGGCCGCCCGCGACCTGGACGGGCGGCTGGGGCCTTTGCTGGCCGCGGCCAGGCCGGCGCGCAGCCGCCTGCGCATGTGGTTCACGCTGCCCAAGCGGCGGCAGCGGGCACGCGACGCGCTGGCCGAGATCTCCGGCCTGCTCGACGCCTCGGCGGAGACACCGTTGCTGCTCGCCCAGGTCACCACCGATCTGCTGCGCCCGCCCGCGTCCGACCCGGAGGCGTGGGCGGACTTCGAGTCCCGCTCCCCCGAATACTTCGGGCTGCTGACCGACCTCGCCGGGGAGCCCCTGCCGGCGGGCGAGACCTCGCTGCCCGACGACCTGGCGGCCAAGGTCGGCGGGCAGCCGCTCGACGACACCTGCCGCCGGGTGTCGCTCCGCGGCTACCAGGCGTTCGGCGCCCGTTTCGCCCTCGCCCAGGAACGCGTGATCATCGGCGACGAGATGGGCCTGGGCAAGTCGATCGAGGCCATCGCCGTGATGGCGCACCTCAGGGCGGAGGGGGCGACACATTTCCTGGTGGCGTGCCCCACGAGCGTCCTGATCAACTGGGTGCGGGAGATCGAGTCGCGCAGCACCCTGCGCGCCCACCCGCTGCACGGGCCCGACAGGCTCGCGGCCCAGCAGGAGTGGGAGCGGCAGGGCGGCGTCGCCGTGGTCACCCTCGACAGCCTCCACCGGCTCGGCACGGAGGCCGTGCCCGGCCTGCTCGTCGTGGACGAGGCCCACTACGTGAAGAACCCGCAGGCCAAGCGGTCCCAGACGGTCGCCTCATGGTGCCGGCGCGTCGACCGGGTGCTCTTCCTGACCGGCACGCCGATGGAGAACCGCGTGGAGGAGTTCCGCGTGCTGGTCTCCTACCTGCGGCCCGAGCTGGCCGCAGGCCTGCGCAACAGCGACATGGTGGCGGGCGCGCAGGCGTTCAGGAAGGCGGTCGCGCCCGTCTACCTGAGGCGCAACCAGCAGGACGTGCTGGCCGAGTTGCCCGACCGGGTCGACGCGGACGAGTGGGTGGAGTTCAGCGGCGCCGACTTCGCGGCCTACCGGCAGGCCGTGTCCGACGGCAACTTCATGGCCATGCGCCGCGCCGCCTACGCCGAGCCCTCCACCTCGGCCAAGCTGAAGCGCCTGCTCGAACTCGTCGAGGACGCCGAGGCCAACGGGCTCAAGGTGGTCGTGTTCTCCTACTTCCGCGCGGTGCTCGCCCGCGTGCGGGCGGAGCTGAACGGCCGCGCGCACGGGCCGCTGTCGGGCGACGTCGGCGCCGCGCGCCGGCAGCAGGTGGTCGACGAGTTCTCCGCGGCCAAGGGCCACGCGGTGCTGCTCAGCCAGGTGCAGGCGGGCGGGGTGGGGCTCAACCTGCAGGCCGCCTCCGTCGTGATCCTGTGCGAGCCGCAGGTCAAGCCGAGCATGGAAACCCAGGCGATCGGCCGCGCCCACCGGATGGGGCAGGTCCGCAAGGTGCAGGTGCACCGGCTGCTCACGGTCGACTCGGTCGACCAGCGCATGCTGGACATCCTGCACCGCAAGTCGCGGCTCTTCGACGCCTACGCCCGGCGCAGCGACCTGGCCGAGTCGGCGGCCGACGCGGTGGACATCTCGGAGCAGGCGCTGGCCCGGCAGGTGATCGAGGAGGAGCAGCGCCGCCTGCTCGACCACGGTGACGGCACCGGGTGAGCCGGCATCCGTACGACCGGCTCCCCGGCCTCGGCGAACGACGCGCCCTGGAGGAGAGCCCGCCGCTCACCGGACGGCCGCGACGTCCCGGCCGGCACGTGAGCCCGCCGCTCAGCGGCCGAGCCGCGCCTTCGCGGCCGGCACCAGCACCTGGCCCGTGACGAACTCGCTCCACAACCCGAAGGTCAGCGCCGACCCGGGCCTGGCCGTGGTCTCCACGAAGCCGACGGTGCGGCCGTGGTGCTCGCGGGTGGCGCCGAACGACAACCGGAACCTGGTGGTGCCGGCGCGCTCCTGGGGTGGGGTGTCGTTCGGCGGCAGGATCTCGTCCAGCGCCCACCGGTAGTCCTTCCGGTACGGGCGCGACACACGCTCCAGGGTCTGCTCCAGCACCACGCCCGTGGAGGGCAGCACGACCAGCACGCCGGGCGAGCGGCCGATCCGGGTGTTGAAGGCGAGCACCTCGCGCGGCTCCCCGGTGGCGTACTCGGCCAGTCCGGTGCCCACCTGGGAGCCGTCCGGGCAGGCGGTCGCGCCCTTCTCCTCGATCAGGGCGCGGTCGCAGGTGGGGAAGGCGTCAGGGTTGAAGCGCACCGACCGGTCGAACAGGAACACGAACCGCCTGGCGCCCGCGGGCACCTGCCCGGTGCCGGCACGGCTGCGCCGGTCCCAGGCGAGCGTCACACCGCGGCCCGGACCGGCGGTCGCCGTCACCGCCAGGGAGTCGATGTTGCGGGGCCCCTCGACGTCCGCCTCGTGGGGCCGCTGCGGCCCGCCGGGCGCGGGGTCGGCGGGGTCGGCGCTCGCGGGCGCTGCGGGAGCGGTCACGGACACGAGCGCGGTCAGGGCGGCCAGCGCGAGCTTCGCTTTCATGGATCCTCCAAGGGGGTCGATCAACGTCGCGGTGGTCACTCAACCAGCGGGCACCGAAAGATCAGGTAAAGCCGTCGGCGAGACTTCCAGCATTTTCGAAGCGTCAGGGGGTGTTGCTAGCGTTCTCGGCCAGTAGTGACGACGTGACGGGAAAGACCAGATGGCGCAGTGGCCGGGAGGACCTCAGGATCGATTTCGGCATGCCGGGCCGCCACCTCACCGCGCCGGGCTGCCACCGCACCCCGGCGGGCCACCCGTAAGGCCGCCGCACGGCGGCAACCCGCCCGGGCCCATGGGACCGCCGCACGGCGGCGGCCCTCCGGGACCCATGCCACCGCCGTACCATGGCGGTCCGCCCGGGCCCATGCCCCCTCCCCCGCGCCCGCCGCGGAAACGCGGAGGGCTGATCGCCCTCGCGGCGGTGCTCGCGGTGGTCGTGGTGCTCGGCCTGGGGGGCGGATGGTTGTTGTGGCAGAGCTCCGGCGAGGGCGGGGCCGCGGCGGGCGACCCGGACAGCCTCGACGTGCTGAAGAAGGGCCGCCTGACCGCCGAGGACGTGAGCTCGGTCGATCCCACGGCGCTGTTCTACGCCGGTTTCACGAAGATGGCCACGCAACCGGTCCGGCACCTCACGCAGGAGTCGTACACCGAGGAGTCCGAATACCGGCAGGGCGAGCCCGGCTACGTGTGGGAGAGCGGGTTCGACTACCGGACCAAGAAGTTCCGCATGGCGTGGGGGTCGGCCGAGGCGGACGACCCGATCACGGTCTGCCGCGACGGGGCGGGGTACGGCTACAGCTACAAGCTCAAGCGGTGGGACGGCCCCGACCCGGGCGACTCCCTCTGCCGGTTGCAGAGCGCCTATCGCTACATCTCCGACGGCATCTCCACGGGCGGCATGACGCAGGCGCAGGCCGACACGTGGGTCAAGGAGCTCCAGACCGGTTACAAGGGGTTCGTCAGGCCGGGCGAGCTGCGGCTGGCCGAGGTCAAGGGCAAGCAGTATCTCCGGCTCGCCGTGGACTACACGCCGGTCAAGCGCGCCGACGACCTGTACTACGGCGGCCAAGTCGCTCATGTGGTCGTTCAAGAAGTCGGGCCTGGACCCGCAGACCCATCCGTACTCCTACACCGGCGGGATGGGCACCGGCTTCCACGCGGTCTACTACCTCGACCCGGGCTCGCTGCTGACCGCCTACTCCGAGGTGGAGGTGACGCCCGCGCTCGACAAGGACGGCCGGCCGCGCGCGGACGCCGACTTCTACAAGGTGCGGGTCGAATACCACCATCCCGCCCGGCTGCCGGCCATGAAGCCCGAGGGCAGTCCCGCGCGGCCGGAGCTCACCTGGCCGCGGGACAAGGCGTGATCCGGGGTACGCGGCCGTGCCGCGCTGCGGGAAACTGAAGGGATGACCGCCGAGAACGACCGTCCCGGACCGCCCGTGACCAGCACCTCCATCGTCCTGCTCACGCTGGCCCGCCGCATCGAGAGCGAGCTGGGCGCCGCCCTGGCGCCGCTGGATCTCACGGTCGGCCGGCTGGGGCTGCTGGGCCACATCGCCGGGATGCCCGGGGTGTCGTTCAGCGAGCTGGCCCGGATGTCGGGCACCACGGTGCAGAGCGTGCACGCGGCGGTCAAGGCGCTGGCCGCCGCCGGGCTGGTGCGCGACCGCACCGCCCGGGCCGGGTCGGCCTCGACCATCGAGGTCACGGCCGAGGGGGCGCGGCTGCTCGACGCGGCGCGGGAGGTGGTGGCGCGGGTGGACGACCTGCTGTTCGGCCCGGCGGCCGATCCGATCCAGCGCCAGGTCGGCGACGCGGTGCGGGCGGCTTTCCTGGGCGCGGGCTGACCCACCACCTTCAGGCGCCTTGAAGCTTGCGTGCTAAGCTTCAAGGCGCCTGAAGGTCGTTCGGCGTCTGGAGGATCGGTGGAGGGTCTGCTGCTGTCGGTGCACGTGCTGGCCGGCTTCTTGTTCGTCGGAGGGTCGGCCGTCGCGGCGAGCCTGTTCCCGCGGTACGCGCCGGTCGCAGGAGCGGCGGAGGGCGGCGAGCGCAGCAGGGCCGTGGCCGCAGCGCTCCACCGCGTCAGCCGCGGCTACGGCATCGCCGCCGTCCTGGTGCCCGCGGCCGGCATCGTGCTGGCCGTCGTCCAGGGCAGGATGAGCGAAACGTGGCTGGTCGCCTCCATGGTGCTGACCCTCGCGGCGGGCTGCCTGCTGGCCCTGCTGATCGTCCCCCGCCAGCGGGCCGCGCTTGCCGAGCCCGGCGGGCCGGCGGCGCTGCGCACGCTGAGCATGCTCACCGGCGGTTACAACGTGCTGTGGGCGGTCGTGGTCGTGCTGATGATCGTCCAGCCGGGAGCCGGTTAACTAACCGGTGCGTACGACTCGCCCGCGGTCGCGGAGCCAGGCGTAACCGCTCACCGCGATGCCCGCTACCGTGACGGCCGCCGCCACGAGGTAGAGCGAGCGCAGCCCGAGCCCGGCGTCGATGACCCGGCCGCCGAGCCAGGCGGCGAAGGCCGCGGCGAGCTGGTAGGCGGAGGCGTTCACCGCCATGGCCAGCGTGGGCGCGGCGGCGGCGGTGGCCAGCACCCGCGCCTGCATCCCGGGGATGACGGAGAAGCCGAGCGCGCCGACCACGAACACCATCACCGCCGTGACGGCCGTGCTGCCGCTGACCGCCCACATGAGCACGAGCGCCCCGGCGAGCAGGGCCAGCAGCCCGATCTGCGCCCGCATCGGCGACATGTCGGACAGGCGGCCCCCGGCGATGTTGCCGGCCGCCGCGCCCACGCCGTACACCAGCAGCAGGACGGCGACCGCGCCGGCGGCGAACCCGGTGACGGTGGTGACCAGGGGCGCGAAGAAGGTGAAGACCATGAGCAGCCCGGCGTTGCCCACGGCGGTGACGGCGATGGCGAGGAGAACGTCGCGCCTGCGGAACACGCGCAGCTCGGCCACCGCGGAGGTGGCCGGCGCGGCAGCGCGGACGTCCGGCACCAGCCGCGCCACCAGCAACCATCCGGCCGCGCAACACGCGGCGATGGCCAGGAACGTGGCCCGCCAGCCGTGCGCCTCGCCGATGAGGGTGCCGATGGGCGCGCCGAGGATCATCGACAGGTTCATCCCGAAGACGAGCGTGGACACGGTGGACGCCTGCCTGTCCGGCGGCGCGGTGGACGCGGCGATGACGATCGCGTTGGCGAAGAACGTGGACGTCACCAGCGCGGTCACGACCCGCGCGGCGAGGAGCACGGGATAGGCGGGCGCGAGCGCGGAGGCCAGGTTTCCCGCGATGGCGATCGCGAGCAGGGCCAGGATGAGCGGCTTGCGCGGGAAGCGGGCGCTGAGCGCCGTCAGCACCGGGCCGCCGACGATCATCCCGATCGCGTACGCCGTCACCAGCAGCCCGGCGGCCGGGATCGACACGGTCAGGTCCTCGGCGAGGTCGGGCAGGATTCCGGCGATGACGAACTCGCCGGTCGTGATGCCGAAGACGCAGAGCATCAGCGCGGGCACGCCGGCATTGATCCTGGTCACGAAGACTCCATTCTTTACCGATCTGTACAAAATGACGGCAGCACGAACCCCGCGGCGGATCCCGCGGGGTTCACAGGGCGGCGACGGCCCCCTCGACGACGTCGAGCAGCGCCTGCCGGTCGCCGGTGACCTTGGCGAGCACCCGCAGGCCGTAGTAGGCGCTCTGGAACGCGCGCGCCACCTGGAGCGGCGGCCGGTCGGACGCCAGCTCGCCCGTGCTCTGCCCGACCTCCACCAGCCGCAGGATCGCCTGCTCCAGGTCGGTGAACTGGCGGCGCACGAGCCCGGCGACGGCCTCGGTGCGCCCGCTCGACTCGGTGGCGGCGTTGAGCGCCAGGCAGCCGCGCCGGCCGGGGTCGGCCATGTCGGCGTCGATGACGCCCAGCATCAGGTCTCTCAGCCGCTCACGCACGGAGCCGGGCTCGGCCAGCATCGCGAGCTGGGCCTCGCCCTTGGTGTCGGCGTAGCGGCGGATCGCCGTCTCGTAGAGCCGGTGCTTGGTGCCGAAGGCGTTGTAAAGGCTGCCGCGGCCGAGCCCCGTGCGAGAGCACAGGTCCTGGGTGCTGGTCGCTTCGTACCCCTTCTCCCAGAACAGCTCCATCGCGGCGTCGACGGCGGCCTCATCACTGAACTCGCGTGGCCTGCCCATGAAGGGCAGGCTACCGTATTTTGTACAGAACAGTAAAGAAACTGCCCGCCGAGCCACGCCACGCGCGGGCGCGGCACGCGTGGCGGCGGACGAGGGGGAAGAGGTGCTTAACTTGGCTACGTAAAACGTTTCATTGGTCCGCGTTACCCCGGAAGGACACCCTTGGACTACGAACGCCAGCCGTACAGAAGGTGCGGCCGCAGCGGTCTCCTGCTCCCCGCCGTGTCGCTCGGCCTGTGGCACAACTTCGGCGGAGGCAAGCCGCTCGACAGCCAGCGCACGATCCTGCACAAGGCGCTCGACCTCGGCATCACCCACTTCGACATCGCCGACCGGTACGGCCCGCCGCTGGGAGCCGCCGAGTCCACGTTCGGCCGGATCTTCCCCCGGTCGATGCGCGACGAGGTCGTGGTCACGACCAAGGGCAGCAACCCCATGTGGGACGGCCCGTACGGCAAGGGCAACTCCCGCAAGCACCTGCTCGCCACCCTCGACAGGTCGCTGGAGCGGCTCGGCCTCGACTTCGTCGACATCTACTACCTGCACCGCGACGACCCCGACACCCCGCTCGAAGAGCAGGTGGCCACGCTCGACCACATGGTCCGCACCGGGCGCGTGCTCTACGTCGGCGTCTCCAACTTCTCCCCCGAGCGCACCGCCCAGGCCGCCCGCCTGCTGCGCCAGCTCGGCACCCCGCTCCTGGTGCACCAGCCGTCCTACTCCCTGCTCAACCGGGGCATCGAGGACTCGTTGCTGGGAGTGCTCGAGGAGCAGGGCGTCGGCTGCGTGGTCTACTCGCCGCTGGCGCAGGGCCTGCTGACCGACCGTTACCTCGACGGCATCCCCGCCGACTCGCGCGCCGCCGAGGGGCGTTTCCTCACGGCCGACCGGGTGACGCCGGAGGTGCTGGCGTTCGTGCGGTCGCTGTCCGAACTGGCCGAGGCCCGTGGCCAGACGGTGGCCCAGCTCGCGCTCGCGTGGGCGCTGCGCGACCCGCGCATCACCTCGGTACTCGTGGGCGCGTCCAGCCCCGAGCAGCTGGAGGCGAACGTGGCCGCCGTCGACAACCTCGGCTTCACCCACGAGGAGCTGGCGGCCATCGACCGCGCCGCCAAGGAGTCCGGCGTCGCGGCCTAGCGCGCCGCCCCCTCGGCCGGCCGGGCGGTGGCGCCTGCGGCGCTCAGCCGTCCGGCCGGTCGAGACGCTGGTAGAGGCCGTAGACGAAGCGGGCACGGTACACCGTGCCCGCGTGGGCGAACTCGACCGACCAGTGGTGCGGCGCCTGCCCCTCGAGCGAGGTGGCCCCCGGGAAACTCGTGCCCACGTCGGCGACGACGCACGTCCAGGGGGTGAGGTCGGCGAAGGCCAGCCGCACGCCGCCGCGGGGCCGGACGAACCACTGGTTCCAGACCTCGCCCCCTGGCCCCGTCAGCACCTCGAACTCCAGGCCCGGCCACGACGGCAGGGCCCACCGGTGCACGTCGCAGGTCAGGCTGCCGAACACGCGCGGGCCCGCGTGGTGGGGCGGCCCCAGCGCCATCCGGAACACCGCCGCTCCCTTGGGAGCCCGGGCCGCGTGGGCCAGCCGGGTCCAGTGGGTGTGCGCGGCCCGCACCTCGGCCCCGGACGCGCCCATGGCGGCGAGCGCGTCCTCCACCCGGCCGGCGTTGAGGTCACGCATCCGGTGCATCAGGGCCAGCTCGAACTCGCGCACCCGGAACCGCATGCCCCCAGCCTGCCAGAGCGAGCCCGTCGTTCGGACAGCTCAGAAGGCGAGCACGGTCACCGAGTGCGGGCCCACGGCCCACGTGCCGTCGCTCGCCTCGACCTGCCCGAGATCGCGCACCGCGACCGTGTCCGGCGCCCCGAGGGTGTTGACCGCGTGCAGGTCGCCGGCCCCGAGGGTGCGGACCCGCGCGCTCGCGGGAGTGTCGCCGGCGGCGCCGTCGAGGACGATCCGCAGGCGCACGCTCTCGTCGCGGTGCCGGTTGACGACCGCGACCCGCACGGAGCCGTCGTCGGCGCGGGTGGCCGACACGTCGACGTAGGGGACGGTCATGGGCGCGGTGAGCAGCCGCCCGTCCGGGCCGCGGTTGTCGCCGAGCCGGACCGACGCCGAGCGCGCCGGGCCGTCCACCCGCGACGGCAGCACGGTCGGGCCGGTGTGGTGCCGGTAGAGGTGCCAGACGTGGTAGATGGCCGAGCGCAGGGCCCCTCCGGGACGGGCGACGATCACGCCGTTGGCGTTGACCAGGTTCACCGGGTTGGCCATGCTCACGGGCGCCGGCAGGCCCACGGTGCGGTGGATGGCGTGGAACACTCCGGCGTAGAAGACGAGGTCGCCGACCGTACGCGGGCTCCACCGGTTCACCCGTACGGGGCCCGGCCGATCAGCGGGCGTCACGCCGGGGAGCTCGCGCGGGGCGATTCCGCCGTCGTCGCCGGGGAGCGGGTCCGGCCAGGCCGCGGGCTCCAGGTGGCGCATGTTCCACTCGTCGAGGGCGAGCGCGGGCGGGCGGTCCAGGCCGGCCTCCGCGGCGAGCGCCGTGACCAGCTGGGAGTAGGACTGGATCTCCCGCTCGAAGTAGAGGGACTGGGCGACGACGTCGTCGTAGTCGTCTCCGGTCCACAGGTGGGTGCTGGCGCCGTACAGGTGGAGGGACAGGTAGTCGAGCAGGTGGCCCGCCTGGCGCATCAGGGGGCGCGTCCACTGTTCCTGCTGCCAGGGGATGCCGACGCCGATCAGGCGGAGGTCCGGGTCGACCAGGCGCATGAACCTGGCGTGCTCGCGGGCCGCGGCGGCGTACTCCTCGGCCGGGCGATGGCCCATCTGCCACGGGCCGTAGACCTCGTTCCCCACGCCCCAGTACTTCACCTTCCACGGCTCGGCTCGCCCGTTGCGGGCGCGCCGGCGGGTGAGCGCGGTCTCCTGGGCGGCGTTGGTGTACTCGACCCAGCGCACCGCCTCGTCGACGTCCCGGCAGGAATGCACGAGGTACGGCTCCGCGCCCACGGCCTCGCACCAGGCCAGGAACTCGTCGGTGCCGAAGCGGTTGGACTCCAGCCCGCCCCAGGCCAGCTCCAGCCGGCGGGGCCGGGCGTCGCGCGGGCCGATGCCGTCCTCCCAGTGGTAGGCGGAGGTGAAGTTGCCGCCCGGCCAGCGGATGGGGCCTGGGGCCAGCTCGCGGCAGAGCTCCAGCACGTCGGCGCGCACGCCCTGGAGCAGGCCGGGGTCGCCGACGGACAGCGGCGACCCCTCGTCGAACACGCCGCCCTCGATGTTGCCGAAGAAGGCGGACTCCAGGAAGTGGCCGTAGACGTCGTCGTCGATCCGGCCCTCCGGGTGGCGGGTGTCGATCGTCACGAGCGCCTCACGGGCGGGGACGGGCATGTCAGGGATCTCCGTTCCGGTCATTGCTTCACCGCTCCCGCGATGCTGTCGACGAACTTGCGCTGGAGCACGACGAAGACGGCGATCACCGGGATCAGCGAGATGACCGCCGCGGCGGCCATCCCCGACCAGTCGGTGCCCCGTTCTCCGACGAAGACGGTCATGCCCACGGCCAGCGTCCGCAGGCCGGGCTCGCTGAGCGTGAACACCAGCGGCAGGAGGTAGACGTTCCAGGCGAACAGGAACGTGAGGATGACCACCGTGGCGGTGATCGGCCAGGCGAGCGGGAGCATCACGCGGAAGAAGATCGTGAAATGTCCGGCGCCGTCCAGGCGCGCGGTCTCCTCCAGCTCCTTCGGCATCCGCCGGAAGAACCCCGCGTAGAGCAGGGTCGAGGCGATCTGCCCGCCCGCGCCCAGCCCGAGGATCACGCCGGCGTGCGTGTTGAGCAGGCCGAGCTGGTCGGTCAGCTGGGTGATCGGGATGATCGTGTACCCCTCGGGGAGGAAGAAGGTGACCAGGAACACCCCGATGAGCAGCTTCTTGCCGACGAAGTCGTAACGTCCGAGCACGTAGCCCGCCAGCGCGCTGCGCACGACGACGAGCAGCACGGTGCCCGCGGTGATGACGAGTGTGTTGACGAAGTACGTGGCGAAGCCCACCTCGTTCCAGGCCCGGGCGTAGTTCTCCCAGACCGGCTCCTCGGGCAGCAGGGCGAGCCCGCGGCCGAAGATCTCGGGCGACGACTTCAGCGACGCCGAGACGAGCCAGGCGAACGGGTAGATCCACAGGCCGCCGAGCACGAGGAGCAGGACGACCGTCACCACCTGACCCGGGCTGGGACGGCGGAGCAGGCGGGCGCGCCAGGTCAGGCCGGCCCGCGCGGTCGCCGTCATGACGCGCCGGTCCTTCCCCTGGCCCAGCGCATGCCGACGGCCTGGGCGATCGCGAAGCCCACGGTCAGCAGCCCGAACAGCACCGCCGCCGCCGACGCGTAACCCAGCTGGGGAACGGTGGCCTGGAAGGCCGTACGGAAGATGAAGATCTCGATCACCTCGGATGAGAAGGACGGGCCCCCGCCGGTGAGGGTCTGCATCAGGTCGAAGACGTTGAACGCGGCCACCGTGTCGATCAGGGTGATGATCACGAGGAACGGCACGAGCAGTGGCATCGTCACGTGGCGGAACTCCGCCCAGGCGCCGGCGCCGTCGATCATCGCGGCCTCGTGCACCCCCTGCGGGATCGTCTGCAGCGCGGCCAGCCAGTAGATCAGCGTGATTCCCAGCCACTTCCACACCCACACGGCGATCCCGGCGTAGAGGGAGGTGCCGGCGCTGGCCGCGAAGTTCGCCGGCGAGTCGATCAGCCCCGACCAGACCAGTGCCAGGCTCACCGGGCCGCTCGCGTCGAGCAGCAGGGTGAACACGACGCCGACGATGGCTCCCGTGGTGACGACCGGCAGGAAGAACAGCGTGCGGAAGAAGCCCTTGAACGGCGTCTTCTTCCGGTTCAGCACGAGCGCCAGCGCCAGCGCCAGCCCCACCCGCAGGGGTACGGCGAACACCAGGAACACGATCGAGTTCCAGAACGCGTTCCAGAAGAGGTCGTCCCCGATGAGCCGCTCGAAGTTCTCGACGCCGACGAAGGTGCCGGCGGTCGCGAACCCGGGCCAGTCGAGGAGGGCGAACCACCACGAGGCCAGCAGCGGGTAGACGGTGTAGGCGCCGTAGCCGAGCAGGGTCGGGAGCAGGAAGAGGTAGATCCACCAGTCCTGCCGCAGGCGGCGCAGCAGGCCGCGCCCGCCGCGGTCCCGCGCGACCGGCACGGCCGGACGCTCGCGCCGCCGGATTGTCGTTGTCATCGTGCTCCTGTTCGCGGGCGGGCTCGGCTCAGCGCTCGGCGTAGGCCTGCTGGTCGTAGTCCGCCTTCCTGTCCCAGTTGGCGAACACCCAGGCCTTCGTGTCGACCTCGACGCCCTTCTCCTCGCGGACGACCTTGATGGCACGCTCGCGCTCGGCGCTCATCGCGTCGGTGTAGCGGCGCAGCTCTCCGGCCACGTCGGTGGTCGACCCGGTCAGCACCGACTGGACGATGTCGCCGAGGTTCGGATGGACGTCGCGCATCTCGGCGAGCACCTGCCAGACGCCGGGGGTGGCGACCTCGGGCGCCGGGGCGATCCGCACGTCGTCCTGGAAGTTGGCCACGCACTGCCGGTAGGCCGGATGCACCTCCGCCTCCTCCACCACGTCGGCGAGGGCGGGCGGCTGGTCCATGGCGGCGGCCAGCCTGGCCTGGAACTCCTTGGTCGTCATCTGCAGCATGAGGTCGGCGGCGTCCTTGGCCCGCTTCGACTGGCTCGACACCCAGAAGGTGCCGGACTGCGGAGGGCTGTAGACGAAGTTCCTGCTCTTCTCGGGGCAGGGGATGTGCCAGGTCCCGACCCCGCGCTCCACGGCCTCCGGCTCGTCCACGCGCAGGCCGCCGATGAACCAGGCGCCCCACAGGTACACGCCCGCCTGACCGGCCGCCCAGCGGGCGCGGGCGTCGCGGGCGCCCATCGACGGGGACGCGGGATGCACGACCTTGTCGGTCTGCAGGGCGATCAGGAACTCGATGGCGTCGGCGTACTGCTGGGCGTCGTAGGCGTACGCGCCCGTCGTCCAGTCGATGCCGCCGGGGGCGCCGGCGGTCATGGCCAGCCGGTTCACCAGGAACTGCAGGTATTCGGTCTCCTTGCTCGGCACGACGATCCCGTACACGCCGTCGCCGGTGCCCTTGGTGAGGCGCCGGGCGACGTCGCGCAGGTCGTCCCAGGTGGCCGGCTCCTCCTCGGGGTCGACCCCGGCCTGTTTGAGCAGCGCGGTGTTGTACCACGGCACCGCCTCGTGCCAGCGGCCGGAGAACATGGGGAAGGAGTAGATCCCGCCGTCGAAGCGGTGCATGCCGTCATAGAGGAACTCGCCGACCGGGCTCCCCTTGAAGTCGGCGAGCTTGCCGATCGGCTGGAACCAGCTCTCGCTGACCAGCGCCGCGGCGGAGGTTCCCAGGCCGGCCAGCGAGTGCACGTCCGGCATCTGGTTGCTGCGCCGCCCGACCTGCAGCGCCTGCCCCAGGTCGGGCACGTCCATCTGGCGCCGCTCGATCGTGACCCCGGGATGTTCCTTCATGTAGGGGCCGAACAGATCGTCCTGCAACATCTTCGTCAACGGGCGGAACTGGTCCCACCACTGGAGGGATCCGCTCGAGCCGCCGCTCTCCCGGCTCATCTGCCCGCCACCCGTGCATCCGGCCAGCGCCGCCGCCAGCGCGGGGGGGGGGGGGGGGGGGGGGGAGTGGGGGGGGGGGGGGGGGGGGGGGGGAGGGGGGGGGGGGGGGGGGGGTGGGGGTGGAGGGGGGGGGGGGGGAGGCGCAGCGCCTGATGATCGCGCGCCAGCGCGGCC
>NZ_JBVJHP010000005.1:259814-371413 GCF_055586745.1 Nonomuraea sp. NPDC049378 | reverse complement strand
GGAAAGTGGCCACACCATGGGAGGGACCCACCAAAGCAACAGCCCCCCCGGCTAGCCCACCCCCCACCCGGACCCCCCCCCACCACCACCACAAGCGCGGCGGCGCCGGCGCCGCCGATGAACTGGCGCCGGCCCATACTGGGTCGCCCGGCGCTCCCGGCGCCGGGCCGGCTTCCAAGGATCCGTTGCTGCCGCCGCATGGCGACTCCTCTTCGTCGGTTCGGTCAGCGACCTGTCCCGCCCGTCCCTGATCGCAGGGATCCCCCGGTCAAGCGGATTTATGTTTGCGCAAACCTATGTCCGCCGCCCATCAGCGTCAAGATGGTGCCGGTGAGGTTTCTGAGTGGACGACATCGGTCACTACGCTGGGCCTCGTAGGCTTGACGTCGTGATATGCATGTTTGCGTAAACAAGAGAAGCGGGCGCACGAGGGCTCAGGGAACGATTTCCGCGGCCCTGGGCGGAGATGTACGCTGTCGGCGGCGACACGTCCTTGAGCGACGTCGAGAGCGCCGGCGGCCAGGCCCTGACCGGCCCGTCCCCGCCTTTTCGTGCGCTCCGCCCGCTGCGATGACGAAGGGAGACGCCCGGCGTGGTTCGAGCACCAGGCACGAGAGCGTCCGGAGGGCCGTCCATGGCCGACGTCGCCGAACTCGCCGGGGTCTCCGGCCAGACCGTCTCCAGGGTCGTCAACGGCAACGACCGCGTGACCGCCGCCACCCGGCTCAAGGTCGAGACGGCCATGAGACAGCTGGGCTACCGCGCCAACATCGCCGCGCGGGCGCTGGCGACCGGCCGGTTCGGCACGATCGGCGTCGTCACGTTCAATCTCAGCGCCGTGCTCAACGTGCGCATCGTCGAGTCCGTCGTGACCGGCGCCCAGGCCCGCGGCTACTCGGTGAGCATCGCGGTGGTCGACGCACCCACGGAGAAGGACGTGCGCGCGGCCGTGCGCGGTCTCACCGACCGGGCGGTCGACGGCGTGATCGTGATCGAGGCGCGCGTGCTCGACACCCCCCACCTCCAGCTGTCCGACGAGGTGCCCCTGGTCATCGCCGACAGCAAGGCGGCGCACCGGCATCCGACGTTCGGCATGGACGAGGCGGCCGGCGCCCGCGCCGCCGTCGACCACCTCCTGGAGCTGGGGCACGCCACGGTCCACCACGTGGCGGGGCCCGCCGGGTCCAATCCCGCCCAGCGGCGCAGGGCGGCCTGGCAGCGGCTGCTGAAGCGGGCGGGACGCACGATCCCGCCGCCCGTCGTCGGCGACTGGTCGCCGCGGTCCGGCTACGAGGCGGCTCTCCGCCTGCTGGCCGACGACTCCGTGACCGCCGTCTTCGCCTCCAACGACCAGATGGCCGTGGGCGTCCTGCGGGCGGCGGCCGAGCTGGGCCGCCGGGTTCCCGACGATCTGAGCGTCGTCGGCTTCGACGACCTCGACTTCGCGCCCTTCCTCACCCCGCCGCTGACCACGGTGCGCCAGGACCTCGCCGCGGTGGGGCGCCGCTGCCTGGAGCATCTGATCGCCCAGATCGAGACGCCCGCCGGACCCGCCACGGCCGCCGGCACGAGCCGGTTCGTCCGTCCCGAGCTGGTGATCCGCGCGTCCACCGCGCCGCCGCGCCGCTGAGCCCGCGCCGACCGGCCATTGACAGCGCGATCGAGTTAGCGCAAACATGACCGGCGAGTGCGCCGATGACCACCGCTCATCCCCCAGGGAGCAACCATGCTGCGCCGACTGCCGATCCTCACCATGACCGCGGTTCTGGCCTTCTCGACCGCCGCCCACGCCACCACCCAGGAAGGCGGACCCGTACGGAACGACCAGCCCCGCGCTCTCGGAGCCCTCGGGGCGAACTTCAACCAGAACCTCGACGCGCTGGACTACCGCGAGCTGCGGGAGGCCGGCGCCCGCTGGGTGCGCGGGTTCTTCCCGATGCCCGCGGCCGACGACGTCAACCCCGCCGATCACTTCGCGATCCGCACCCTCACAGAAGCCGCTGGACGCGGCCACGACACCCTGCTGAGCCTGAAGTTCCCCTACAACCAGGCGTCCTTCCCCGCGCCCGGCAGCAAGGAGATGGCCGCGGAGCTGGCCCGTCTCGACCGGGTGCTGCCCGCGGTGATGGGCAAGATCGACATCATGACGATCGGCAACGAGCCGTTCATCGAGAGCCTGCCCGCCGAACGCGACGAGCGGCTCAACGCCTTCTACGAGACCGTCGCCCGGCACGTGATCCGCTATCGGCGCGAGCACTGCGGCGCGGGCTGCGGCACCAAGCTCTACATGGGCGCGCTCAACCGGCTCGACCTGGCCGACCGCCGCACGCCCGCCGCTGAGCGCTGGATGACCTTCGTCCGCGAGACTCCGGAGATCGAGGGCGTCGACATCCACCCCCACGTGCCCGCGCCGGAGAACACGCAGCCGTTCCTCGACTACATCCTGCCGCGGATGCGCGCGGGCCAGACGTTCCTCGTCACCGAGTTCTCGCTGGTGTGGCACTGGAAACGGCACATGGAGGACCCCGTCGCGGCGGACTTCGCCCAGCGGTACGGATTCGCCCCCGGCACCAAGGTCTGGCAGGTGATCAAGGCCGCCGTCGACGACCCCTTCCCGCAGCGCAAATGGCGTGACTTCCTGACCAGTTGCCCGTGGTTCACGAGCCAGTCGACCTTCCTGCGCGACCAGATGCGGCTCTACCGCGGCACCGGCCGGCTGGCGGTGGCGACGTACGGCTTCAAGCAGGACGACCTGATGGTGCGCAACTTCGGCCCGGACAAGGACCCGTGGCTGCTCAACAGCGTCTTCGCCGCCTACACCGTCAAGCCGCGCGGAGACGGGACGTCCGCTCCCAACTACTGGCTCGGCGCCTTCAAGGCCCAGCAGCGGACCTGACTCCCCGCCGTCCCGCCTGCCGGCCGGCGCGGCGGGGTCCCGGCGCCGCCGGTGGCACGGCCCGCGACATGCCGCGCACCCGCGCATCGTGCGGGCGGGCCGGGTCGTTGGCACCATGGTCACGACCGGCGTGGAGCGCGGCAGGCGCTCCCGGGAGTCCCGAAGGAGCTGACAGGATGCCGAACACCTGGCTGACCGGCCGTTTCCGGCTCGATGTGCCACTCGTCGGCGCGCCGATGGCGGGCGTGGGCGACGGGCGGCTCGCCGCGGCCGTCTCCAGGGCGGGCGGGCTCGGCATGGTCGGCGTGCCCCCCACCGCGCCTGGCTCGTGGGTCACCGAACAGGCGGCCGTGGCCGCCGCGAGCGGGCGGGCGTACGGCGTCGGGCTGATGGCCTGGGCGCTGCCGGGCAACCCCGGCCAGTTCGAGGCGGTGCTCGCGGCCCGTCCCGCCCTGGTGTCCGTCAGCTTCGGCGACTACCTGCCGTACGTCGGACCGCTGCGGGAGGCCGGCGTCACCGTGGCCGTCCAGGCGGGCACCACGGACGAGGCCCGCGCCGCCGAGCGGGCCGGGGTGGACCTGGTCGTCGCCCGCGGCGGCGAGGGCGGCGGGCACGGGCGCGCCGACGTGGCCACGCTGCCGCTGCTGCAGAGCGTTCTGGACGTGGTGGACGTGCCAGTGCTCGCCGCCGGCGGTATCGCCACGGCCCGCGGCCTGGCCGCCGTCCTGGCCGCGGGCGCGGAGGGCGCCTGGGTGGGCACCGCCTTCCTCGGGTGTTCGGAGACGACCGCCTCGGAGGCGGCCCGGCAGCGGATCCTCGACGCCGGCGAGACCGGCACCGCGTACGGGCGCGTCTTCGACGTGGCCCAGCGGCTCGCCTGGCCCTCCGAGTACGGCGGCCGCGCCCTGCGCAACACGTTCTTCGACCGGTGGGCGGGCCGGGAGGCGGAGCTGGCCGGCGACGAGGCGGCGCAGTCGGAGCTGGCGCGGGCGCGTCGCGAGGGCGACTTCGACACCGCCTGCGTCTACGCCGGGCAGGCCGTGGGCCTGGTGCGGCGGCAGCGCACGGCGGCCGACGTGGTAGCGGACTTCGCCACCGCCGACACCCTGCTGTCCCGCTTCACCACCCCCCGCTGACCCCGGCCGCTTCGCTCTCCTGGCGGCTGTCGAACCGCACGCCGGGGAACCCGGGCTTCCCGTCGAGCAGGTCCGCCGGGGCGCCCTTCAGGTGCCGGTCGAAGAACGCGAGCGTGTACGCGTTGATGATGGCGTGCGCCCGCTCGGCGCCGATCGGCCCGGCCAGGCCCGCCGCGCGCATGAGCGGCGACCAGAGGGGCGCGTCGGTGTAGTCGACGTGGTACGCGCCCGGCACGAGCACGAAATAGCCCGCTCCCGGCAGCTTGTCGTACAGCGCCCGCATGGTGATCTGGTGCCGCTCGACCTCGGCCTCGTCCCAGCCTTCTCGGCGCATGGTCGCGGCGTCGCGGGTGAGCCACATGGCGGGCTGCTCGATGCCGTCGCGCACCACGCCTTCCGGCATGGGGGCGTCCATGATCAGGCAGGCGCGCAGGCGGGGTTCGCGCGCGCAGGCCTGCGCGGTGACGATGCCCCCGAGCGAGATGCCGAAGACTCCGGTACGCCGCAGGTCCAGCCGCCCGGTCAGGACGCCGCGGGGGTCGGCCCGGTCGAGCCCGGCCAGCCGGTCGAGCGTGAAGGTCACGTCCTGCGCGAGGTGCGGGATCATGCCGTCCGGGAGGGGGCGGCCGTTCAGCACCGGCGCTGTCGCGGCCGGCTTGAGACTCTGGTCGACGAGCGCCATCAGGCTGTCGCGGGGCAGCCCGGCGATCGAGCGCCCGTCGGGGAAGCGTACCGATCCGGCGGTGTACGGCTGGTCGATGGCGACGACGACGTAACCGCGGGAGACCAGGGGCTCGACCTGGAACATGTTCATCTGCCGGAAGCCCTGCGCCCCTTCCAGGAAGACCAGCACCGGATGGCGGCCGGGCACGGCGGGGGCGGCGGTGACGGCGTTGCTGGTCGACTGGCGCATGTGCTGGAAGGTGGCGTCGGGCACGCCCGCCAGCCGGGCGACCGCGGTGATGACTCCGGGATCCTCCACGTACGGGGTGCGCGGGGCCGACGGGTCGGGCCGCGCCGGATACCAGATCTGCACCATCAGCTCCCGGCGCGCGGCCGGGTCCGGGCCGAGGATCTCCTGGCGGCCGGCGTCCTTCCAGTGATAGGTCAGCGTGCCGATGCCATGCGGGCCCTCGGGCGGGGGGAAGCGCAGCACCGGCAGCACCATCGGCAGGGCCACGGCCGGCACCAGCGCCATCGCGCCGAGCGCGGTGCCGAGCCTGCCCGCCCGGGCGGGAACGGGCGGGCGCAGGATCCGCCAGAGCCACCAGGCCGGTAGCGCCACGGCGAGGGCGTACGCGGGGACGAGCGGTATGCGGGCCCCTTCCACCAGCACCTGCGCCACGGCGGCGAGCGCGGCGAGCGGCGCCACGTGCCGCGCCCGGCGCAGCGGCGGCACCGCGAGCACGAGGAGCGCCAGCAGGTCCACCGCCACCAGCACGATCTCGAAGGGTCTCATTCCGTCCTCCTCTCCTGGTGCCTCCAGGATCAGCGAACAGGCAGTAACTGTCAACACGGCAGCTGCTGACAATAAGGGAACACCCAGTACGCTTGCCCCGTGCCCCTGACCCTTCGCCAGCGCAACCGGCTGGACGCGATCCACCGGATCATGGACACCGCCATGGACCTGTTCGACGAGCGCGGCTACTCCGCTGTCACGATCGAGGAGATCGCGGCCGCGTCCGGCGTGTCGCCGCGCACCTTCTACCGCTACTTCGGCACGAAGGAGGGCCTGTTCACCGCCGATCCCCTCGCCGCCGTCGGCATCGACGGCTACTCCGGCCAGATCGACCCCGGCGACCTGCCGGGCACGCTCGAACGGCTGATCACCCTCATCGGCGAGGGCCCGGACGCGTCCGAGGGCGAACCCCGCAGGTCCTGGCGGGGGATGCGCTACGTCATGGAGGAACCCTCCGTGCGGGCCGCCGTCTACGGCGCGCTCGACGAGGAGGCCGAGCGGCTTGCCGCCCTGCTGCGGGACGCCGGCCAGAGCCCGGCACGGGCCCGCGTCCTCGCCCGGTCCTACCTGTTCGGCGCCTATTTCGGCGCGCTGGAGCAGTGGCACCTCGACGGCCGCTCCCGCCCGCTGCTCGACTACGTGCGGGAAGGCCTCGCGGCCCTCGCCGGCCAGAGCGCAGGCGGCGGCGCCCAACGGCGGGAGCAGGCGTGAAACGGCCGGAGCACCCGCGAGACGCGGGCACTCCGGCCACTGTCAGACCGACGGCACGACCCGGTTAGCGGGCACCCCGGCCGACGGCACGATCCCTCCGGGGGTCCCGGCCGGGGCGGGCACCGTGGCGCCCGCCCCGGCCGAAGCGCGTGCTACACCACGGCACCCGACCCCTTGCGGGCCTCGGGGGCGCGGCGCTTGACGGGCTCGGGGGGCGGCCGCCGGTCGAACCGGGACAGCACGATCGCCGTGGGCCCGGCCACGAAGGCGGACGAGAGCGTGCCCATCACGATGCCGGCGACCAGCGCGATCGCGAAGTCCTGCAGCGAGTCGCCGCCGAAGACCATCAGGGCCATCAGGATGAACAGCGCACCTAGCCCGGTGTTGACCGTGCGCGGCATGGTCTGCAGGATCGCGCCGTTCACCGACGCGGCGAACGGCTCCTTGCGGCGTGCCGTCCACAACTCCCGCACCCGGTCGAACACCACGACCTTGTCGTTGACCGAATAACCGACGATGGTCAGCATCGCGGCGAGGAAGACACCGTCGATCGGCTTGCCCAGCCACGCGAACAGGCCCGCGACCACGAACACGTCCACGAGCAGCGCGGTCACCGTCGCCGCGCCGAACGTCCACCGGAACCTGACCGCCAGGTACAGCAGTTGCATCGCGACGGCCACGCCGAGCGCGATGAGCGCGTTGCGGCGCAGTTCCTCGCCCAGGCTCGGGCCGATGAACTCCTCGCGCTGCTTCGTCACCTCGCCGGCTTCCCGCTCCAGCTCCTGCTCGATCTGCGCGGCCTCGTTCAGGCCGAGCTCGGCCGCGCGCACGGTGACGGTGTCGCCGCTGGACTGCACCACCGCCGTCGGCAACCCGGCGCGCGAGACCGCCTCACTCGCGGCCTCGGCCGGGATCGGGCGGTTCGTGGTGAACTCCACGAGCCGGCCTCCGGTGAACTCGACGCCGAAGTTCAGCCCGCGGACGAGCAGCCCGGCGACGGCCACCAGGACCAGTCCGCCCGCGACCGCCAGCCACACCTTTCCGGCCTTCATGAGCTGCGGGTTCCTGCGCGCCAGCCAGGTCCTGACAGTGCCGGGCGAGCCGACGCCCGACAGGCGGGGGCTCATCTTGTTCATGGCGATCTCGGTGAGCACGCGGGTGATGAGCATCGCGGAGACGAGCGAGGCGAGCACACCGACGGCCAGCGTCACGCCGAAGCCCTTGACGGGTCCCGACGCCAGCCAGAACAGCAGGCCGGCGGCGATCAGGGTGGTGATGTTGGAGTCGGCGATGGCGCTCCAGGCGTTCTTGAAGCCCTTGGCCATCGCCGACTTCAGCCCTCTCTTGGGCGCCTGGCCGTACTCCTCCCTGGCTCGTTCGAAGACGAGCACGTTGGCGTCGATGGCCATGCCGATCGCCAGCACGAACCCGGCCAGGCCCGGCAGCGTCAGCGTCGCCCCCATCGCCACCAGAGCCGCGTAGGAGATCAGGCCATAGCAGACCAGCGCGATCGTGGACAGCAGCCCGGACAGGCGGTAGACGGCGATGATGAACCCGGCCGTCAGGATCAGACCCACGACCGCCGCCTGGGCGCTCGCCTCGATGGCCGCCTCTCCGAGCGTCGGGCCCACCGTACGCTGCTCGACCATCGCGAGCGGGACGGGCAGCGCACCGCCCTTGATCAGCACGGCGAGGTCACGGGCCTCCTGATGCGTGAACGAGCCGGTGATCTCGGACTTCCCGCCGGGGATGCCCACCTGGCAGGCCACGGACGGGTCGAGCGGCGGCGAGGAGATGATCTCCTTGTCGAGCACGATCGCGACCCTGCGCTTGGGGTCGCCGACCGGCTCGCAGGCGGCCGCGCCGGTCAGCTTCTGCCAGGCGGCGGCGTCGCGGAAGTCGAGGGTCACGAACCACCCGGGGCCGCGCTGCGGGTCGCTCTGCTCGGCGGCATCGCTCACCCCGTCGCCGGTGATGGCGGCCGGCCCGAGCTTCAGCGGCTGCCCGTTCTCGTCGGGCAGCGCCGACTTGTCCCCCTGTTCGGCCGCGCCCGTCACGGGGTGGAACGCGAGCTGCGCGGTGCGGCCGATGACCTCGGCCGCCTTGCGCGGGTCGAGCACGCCGGGCAGCTCGACGATGATGCGCTTCTCCCCCGAGCGGACCAGCGTCGGATCGACCACGCCGAGCGCGTCGGCCCGCTGGCGGAGCACGGACAGCGCGCGGTCGGTGGCGGCCGCGTCGGCCTTCACGGTCGGTGAGTCTCTCGCCTCGAAGACGAGCTGGGTACCGCCGCGCAGGTCGAGGCCCAGACGCGGCTCCATGGACAGCGTGAGTACGGATGAGATCGCGATGACGGCGAGCGCCGTCACCGCACGCCAGAACGGCGCACGGAACATGGCAGCCTCCACAGGCTAGACGTGCGGGAAAAGATCGTCAGTGCGCTGTGGAGGGAGGCGCGCGGGCAGGCGACGCCACCGGCTTGCGCTGCGCGGTGGCCTCGGGGGCGGGCCTGGAGACGACCACGGCCCACGCGTGCCGGAAGTCCAGGAGCTCGGAGGCGGGCAGCGCCGCGCCGCCCGCGCCGGTGAAGGTCTGCGTGCCGGCCCAGATGCGCGCGGCGGCGGGCTGGAGCGGGTGCTGCCGGGCGGCGGGCTGTTGCCCGGCGGCGAAGGTGGCGCTCTTGACCGTGGTGACCGGCTGGACGGGCTGCGCGTGCGCGACGGCCGGCAGGAACCAGGAAAGGAGGAAGACCAGTGCGGCAGGCAGTTTCCCGCGCATCTCTCCCCCTCTCCCTCAAAGCTCCCAGCCTAGCCCTCTGCGGCCGGTGCGAGGATCATTCCCGCCCGCGCGGCGGGGCACGCCGGACTCGGCCTGAACCGTCCGCGCGCCGGACTTCCATCCTTTTGCCCGGAACACCGATCCGGCTTAGCCGCCGTTGAAGGTCGCGAGACTACGCTTCCGTAATGCGGCTTACCAGTTGCTTCGGCGGCTCGCCGCGGGGGGATTGACGACGTTCTCCCGCGTCCCGCAGCGCCGGCACGGCGGCCCACGGGGAGGCCACGCATGAACACAGTGCCCGGATTCATCGCCGGTCCGAGCGGATATCTCGACGCCCGGCTGGGGATGGCGCCCTTCCTCAAACGCAACCTGCGCAAGATATTCCCGGACCACTGGTCGTTCCTGCTGGGCGAGATCGCCCTCTACTCGTTCATCATCCTGGTGCTCACCGGAACGTTCCTGACCTTCTGGTTCACGCCCAGCATGGGAGAGGTCGTCTACGACGGCTCCTACGCGCCGCTCAGGGGCGTGGTGATGTCCGAGGCGTACGCCTCGACGTTGGAGATCTCCTTCGACGTGCGCGGCGGTCTCCTGCTCCGGCAGATCCACCACTGGGCCGCCCTGCTGTTCACCGCCGGCCTGATGGTGCACATGATGCGGGTGTTCTTCACCGGGGCCTACCGCAAGCCGCGCGAGCTGAACTGGCTGATCGGCATCACGCTCTTCGTCCTGGCCCTGGCCGAAGGGCTCACCGGCTACTCCCTGCCCGACGACCTGCTGTCCGGAGCCGGGCTGCGGATCACTCAGGGAGTGCTGATGTCGATCCCGCTGGTGGGCATGTACCTGTCGTTCCTCCTGTTCAACGGCGAGTATCCCGGCGACGCCGTGATCCAGCGCTTCTTCACCCTGCACATCCTGCTGCTCCCCGGCCTCCTCATCGCGCTCATCACCGCCCACCTGGTGCTGATGTGGGTGCAGAAGCACACGCAGATGCCGGGCAAGGGCCGTACCGAGAAGAACGTGGTGGGCGCGCCGCTGCTGCCCGCCTTCATGGCGAAGTCGGGCGCGTACCTGCTGTTCACGGCCGCCGTGCTGGCCGGGCTGGCGACCTTCGCCCAGATCAACCCCATCTGGCTGTACGGCCCCTACTCGCCGGCGGACATCTCCGCGGGATCCCAGCCGGACTGGTACATGGGCTTCCTCGAAGGCGCCCTGCGGATCATGCCCTCCTGGGAGATCAACATGTTCGGGACCGCCCACGCGGGCACGCTGCCGCTGAGCGTGCTGATCCCGGCGCTGGGGCCGCTGGGCCTGATCCTCACCGGTCTGGTGCTCTATCCGTTCATGGAACGCTGGGTCACCGGCGACCGCGGCGAGCACCACATCGTGGACCGGCCGCGCAACAACCCGCACCGCACCGCGATCGGCGTCACCGGCATCACCTTCTACGGCCTGCTCCTGGTGCTCGGCGCCAACGACCTGATCGCGGTCTACTTCAACGTCAGCCTCAACTGGACGACGTACGCGGGCCGGGTGCTGATCTTCGTTGGCCCGGCGGTGGCCTACCTGGTCACCTACCGGCTGTGCCTGGGCCTGCAGCGCTCGGACGCCGCCACCATCGACCACGGGGTGGAGGCGGGAGTCATCCGGCGGCTGCCTCACGGGGAGTTCATCGAGGTCCACACGCCGCCATCGGACGACGTCGAGGCCCACCTGCGCGGCAGGTCAGCCATCCCGATGTTGCCCGGAACGCCCGGGGACGGCGACCGGGTCCCGCCCGAGAGCGCCCGGGGCCCGCTCGGCCGGCTCAGGCTGAGGATGAGCCGCGCGTACGGCGAGGAGCAGATCCCGTACGGCGACGGCCACGACGGCGAGCAACAGGCCGCGAGGACCCCCGAGAAGAAGGCTCCGCCAGACTGACGCCCGCCACGTCGTCGCCCGTCACGCCTGCGCGCGTCCGTGCTGGAGCGCGCCCCGCAGCCAGCGGCCGAGGCCGCCGGAGGCCGGCCGGCCGCGCCAGGCCAGATGCGCGTCGGGACGGACGAGCCACACCTCGTCGTCTCGCCAGCCGGCCGGTGTGAGCACGACGACGCGCTCGCCCAGGGCCGCGCCCGCCTCCGAGCGGCACGCGGGCGCGGCGCGGGGGGTGGCCAGCAGCGCCCAGCGCCCGCCCAGTTCGGCATGCAGCCGGGTGACGTCGCCGTGCGCGTCGACGCACCGCAGGTCGGGAACGCGGTCGCCGGATCGTGGCCGGCGGCCGGGCCCGGGCAGGGAGCCGCGGACCGCCAGAGGGCCGCGGCGGTAGCTCACTCCCAGCTGCGAGGCGATCTGGGTGGATCGGCGCTGCACCGCGGGGTGGTTGCCCAGCGGCACCAGCACCCACTTGATCAGCAGCCGCAGCAGCGGGCTGTCGCCGATCTGGAGGCGGGTGGTGGCGCTGGTGTTGCGGAGCACCTCGGTCGCGAGGGGGCGGCGTTCGTCCTGGTAGGTGTCCAGCAGCCGCTCGCCGCCGTGGCCCTGGATGACGAGCGCGAGCTTCCAGGCGAGGTTCTCGGCGTCGCCCATCCCCGTGACCATGCCCTGCCCGCCCATCGGGCTGTGGATGTGGGCCGCGTCGCCGGCCAGCAGGACCCGGCCCTTGCGGTAGACGTCAGCCAGCCGGCGGTGGACGCGGAAGACCGACGCCCAGACCGCGTCGAGGATCTTCTCCCCGTCGAGGCCGGCGCGCTCGCCCACCAGGCGGCGGAAGACCGTGAGGATCTCGGGCTCGGTGAGCTGCTCGTCCTTGGCGCCCGGCAGGTAGGCCATCAGCCGCCACCGGTCGTCCGATTCGCCGCCGGGCATGGGCATGGCGAACAGCGGCCCGTCCGGGTGTGCCCACCCGTGTCCACCGGCGCGGGCGAGATCCCAGCCGGCGTGCACGTCGGCCAGGAGCCACTGGTCGGTCAGCGGCGCGCCGGGAAAGGGGATGCCGGCCAGCTTGCGGACCGTGCTGTGGCTGCCGTCGCAGCCGGCCAGCCAGCCGGCGCGCACCTTGCGCCCGCCCTCGAGCACGGCGGTGACCCCGTGGTCGTCCTCGGCGAGGTCGGTCAGGGCGGTGCCCCATTCCACGTCGACGCCCAGCTCCGCCAGGCGGGCGCGGAGCTGGGCCTCGATGTCCGTCTGGGGAAGGACCAGCGCCGGTTTGGGCGTGCCCGGGCCGGCCTCGCCGAAGCGGGTGACGAGCGCGGCCCGCCCGCCGATGTACGTGGTCAGGACGAGCGACGGGGCCGAGCGGCCGGGCAGGTCGCCGAGCGCGCCCAGCCGGTCGAGCACCTCGGCGCCGCGCGCGTGCAGGATGTTGGCGCGCGAGGTGGTGGCCGGGGCCGGCGCCTGGTCCACCACCCGGACCGCCACCCCGTGCAGCCGCAGGGCGCAGGCCAGTGCGAGACCGGCGGGCCCGGCCCCGACCACCAGGACCTCAGCGGATTCTCTCATGGCGACCACCTGCTTGTGATTGACGTCAGGACGGAACTGTTACGTTCCCTCGTCATCACGGTAGCCTCCCACTACGATGGAACACAACTGTTCCGTCTCAATGGAGGGCCTTCCGGATGCCCGACGCCACCTCCGGCCCCGACCGCCGGCCGGCAGGCGCGGCCGTGCTGCGCGCCGACCTCACCGACGCGATCCGCAAGGCGGCTCTGGACGAGCTGATCGACAGCGGCTACGCCCGGATGTCCATGGACGCCATCGCCCGCCGGGCGGGGGTCGGCAAGGCCGCCATCTACCGGCGCTGGGCCTCCAAGGAGCCGCTGGTGCTGGAGATCCTCACCCGCCTGGCCGACGAGGCCGTGCCGCTGCCCGACACCGGCACCCTGCGCGAGGACGTCGAAGGCTTCGTACGCCACGCTTCCGCGCTGCGGGCCGACCCGCGGACCATGCGCGTCCTCACCGACCTGACCGCCGAGGCCACCAGGAACCCGCGCCTGGCCGCGGCCCTGCAGACCAGCGCCGAGCAGCCCCGCCGCTCCGCGGGGGCCCGGCTGCTCCACCGCGCCGCCGAACGGGGCGAGCTGCCGGCCGACCTCGACACCGAGCTGGCCGTCGACTGCCTGGTCGGGCTGGCCTACCTGCGGCCGCGCACCCCGTGGCAGCCCGCGGAGTCCCTGGACGACCACATCGCGCCGCTCGTGGAGGTCATCCTGGCCGCGCTGGCGGCCTGCCGCCGCCGGTAGCTCCGTCCAGGGCCGGGCCCGGCGGACGTCCGGGCCGCGTGGCGCAGGTCACCCTTTTTCTCGCCGGCAACCTCTTTGACCGCACCCGCGATCGGCGTAGTGTGACCTATTGACCAGATTTCACATCGAGTCAAGGAGTTCTGGTGCGGGAGCGGGCGGACCGGATTCTCGACGCGGCCGGGGAGTTGCTGCTCCGGCACGGTTACCGCAAGGTCACCGTCGACGACATCGCCGCACGGGCCGAGGTCGGCAAGGGCACCGTCTACCTGCACTGGCGCACCAAGCACGAGCTTTTCGACGCCCTGCTGTTACGCGAGTCCATCGAGCTCGTGGAGGAGTTCACCGCGCTGATGCGCCAGGATCCGGCGAACGTGCAACCGCACCGCTTCGCGCGCGTGTCCTTCCTCGCCATGTGCCGCAAGCCGCTCCTGCGCGCGGTGCTCACCACGGATCTCGACCTGCTCGGCAAGCTCGCCAAACACCCGATGCGCAGCCACGACCTCCTCGCGACCGAGCGCTTCTACCAGGTCGCCGAGAAGTACGCGCTGCTCAGGACCGACGTGCCCGACCTGCCGTACACGATGACCGCCGTGCAGACGGGCTTCTACCTCCTCGACGGCTCCGAGAGCGCCGAATCCGCGCTGGACGAGGAGAGCAGGGCCGACGCGCTCGCCTTCGCCGTACGCGAGGTGTTCGAGCCGGCGGAGCAGCCCTCGCGCGAGGTGCTCGCCGCGGCGGCGACCGAGTTCATCTCGATCTTCACGGAACTGGTCGCGCCCTACCGAAAGTGGATCTACGACTAAGGAGAGGCGATGGCCGACATCGTCCAGCGGTACGCCATTCCCCCGCAACACTTCTGGTTGCACGGCCCGCGATCGGGCCGGCCGGTCGAGTTCGACGCGGCCACCGGGATATGGAACGTCTACGGCTATCCGGAAGTGCACGAGATCCTGGGCGATCCCGCGACGTTCTCCTCCGACACCATGCGCGTGATTCCGAAGCACCTGATGCCGGAGGCGGAGGAGTTCTCGATGGAGGGCTTCATCACCCAGATCGACCCGCCCGAGCACGGCAAGCTGCGCAAGCTGGTCAGCAGCGCGTTCACCAGGAAGGTGGTCGCCGATCTCGAACCGCGGATCGCCGCCCTCACCCACGAGCTGCTCGACGCGGCGGCCGAGCGCGGCCGGTTCGAGCTGGTGACCGACCTGGCCTACCCCCTTCCCGTCATCGTCATCGCCGAGTTGCTGGGGGTGCCCAGCAGCGACCGCGCCCTGTTCAAGCAGTGGGCCGATGCGCTGTTCGAGCGTGACAACAAGCTCTCACTCACCGAGCAGCCGGAAGACCGCGACACCGAGGCGGTGCTGAAGCCGTGGAAGGAGATGTCCGGCTATCTCGCCGCCCACGCCGCGGAGCGCAGGGCGCGACCCCGCGCCGACCTGCTCACCAAGCTGGTCGAGGCCGAGGTGGACGGCGAACGGCTGCCCGACGACCAGGTGGTCAACTTCGCGATCGTCCTCCTGCTCGCCGGGCACATCACCACGACGATGCTGCTCGGCAACACGGTGCTGTGCCTCGACGCCTTCCCCGAGCAGCAGGACAGGGTCCGGGCCGACCGCTCCACCGTTCCGGCCGTGATCGAGGAGTCCCTGCGCTACTTCACCCCGTTCGCCGCCCTCGCGAGGACCACCATGCGCGAGACCGAGCTGGGCGGCGTGACGATACCCGCCGACCAGCTCGTGATGGGGTGGCTGGGACCGGCGAACCGGGATCCGCGGCAGTTCCCCGACCCCGGCGCCTTCGACCCGGGCCGCGACCCCAACCCGCATCTCGCCTTCGGCCGCGGCATCCACTTCTGCCTCGGCGCGCCGCTGGCCCGGCTGGAAGGACGGGTCGCGCTCGACATCCTGCTCGACCGCCTCGACCCCCTGCGCGCCGACCCTGACCAGCCCGTGGAGTTCATTCCCACCCCGACCATGACGGGAGTGCGCCGCCTCCCGCTGCTCTGGCCGTCGTCCTGACCGCGCCCCGCCGTCCTGGACGAGCCCTGTGCCCGCCCCGGCCGGCGGAGCGGTCAGGGCGTCGTACGGACCGGCAGGGAGGTCAGGGCCCGCTTCATCCCGGGCTGCCAGCCGATCTCCGAGGCGGGCACGCTCAGGGTGAGCCCGGGAAAGCGGTCCAGGAGGGTCGCGAGGGCGATCTGGGTCTCGCACCGGGCCAGCGCCGCGCCCAGGCAGTAGTGGATGCCGTGGCCGAAGGCGAGATGCGCGTTGTCGGCGCGGCGCAGGTCCAGCCGGCCGGGCTGGTCGAAGCGGCGCGGGTCGCGGTTGGCGGCCGCGTACACCACCTGCACCGCCTCCCCCTGCGGGATGGTCACGCCGCCGATCTCCACGGGCTCCAGCGTGTAACGCAGGACGGCGATCTCCGCGCTCCCCGTGAAGCGCAGGAACTCCTCGACGGCGTCGGAGATGTCACCGGGGTCGAGGCGGCGGGTGAGCAGGAGCCAGACGCTCTGGCTGATGAGGCCGACGGTGGTCTCGTGCCCGGCCATCAGGATGCTGATCGACATCGAGATCAGTTCCTCGTCGGCGAGCCGGTCGCCGTCGGCCTCCTGGGCCCTGATCAGCCCTGACAGCAGATCGTCGCCGGGATCCGCACGCTTGGCGTCGATCAGCCGGGACATGTGTCCGACCAGTCCCCTGGCGCCGGCCGCGACCTTCTCCAGGTCGGGAGCCGTGAGATCGGCGGCCCAGGAACGCCAGGTGCCGCGGTCCGCCGCCGGCACGCCGAGCAGCTCGCAGATCACCTGGACGGGCAGGGGGTAGGCGAAGCGCTCGATGAGGTCGAACTCCTCGGGCAGGCCGGACACCAACGCGTCGACGATCTCCTGGATGCGCGGGCGCAGGCTCTCCACCCGGCGGGCGGTGAACTCCCGCGACACCAGCCGCCGCAGCCTGGTGTGGTCGGGCGGGTCGTTGACGCCCAGCGTGCGCAGCAGGTAGGGGGCGACGTCGCCGGGCAGCCCTGCGACGGCGGCCAGGTCGATCGTGGACTGCCGGGTGACGTCGCTGCTGAACCGCGGGTCCGTGAGCACCGCGACGCTCTCGGGATAGCCGGTCACCAGCCAGACGGGGCTGCCGTCGATGTAGGTGCCCCGGCACACCGGCCCCTGCCTGGCCAGGTCGGCCAGGAACGCGTCTCTGTCGGGGGCGGTCAGCAAGCCGGCGATGTCGGTCATGGTCATGTCTCCTCGATGGCGAAATCGGTCATGGCGGCAGCGCTGTCACCGCGCCCGCCGCTCCTTCCTGACCGCCTCCCAGGCCGTCAGGGCGCGGTCGTCGGCGAACACGCCGTCGGTGAAGATCTCGATGCCGGCCCGCGAGTAGCGCAACGTGGCGTCCATGTCGTGCGGGTCCGGAAGGCCGAGCACCCGCGACAGGTGCTCGCCGAAGGCCAGCGGGGCGAGCAGCCAGGTCACGTAGATGGCGGCGCGGGCGCGCGGGTCCTGGCTCGGCCGTGCCCACCCCTCCGCCACGCCCTGTTCCAGCCACTGCTCGGTGGTCTCGACGATCTCGTCGTAGAGCGCCGCCGCCTCGGGGCTGCCGTCCAGGAACGCCCGGCCGAGATATCGCCGCACGGGGCCGGCGGCCTCCAGCATCGCCGCCAATCCCGCCGTGTCCCCCAGCGCCTCGACGCCGGGGCCGCCGCGCACGAGCGAGATCACGTACGCGTCGCACTCCTTGCGCAGGCCCTCCTTGCTGCCGAAGTGGTGCAGGACCAGGGCGTGGGAGACGCCGGCACGGGCGGCGACCGC
Source organism: Nonomuraea sp. NPDC049378 (assembly GCF_055586745.1). NCBI lineage: Bacteria > Bacillati > Actinomycetota > Actinomycetes > Streptosporangiales > Streptosporangiaceae > Nonomuraea > Nonomuraea sp. NPDC049378. Next base: position 354,405 of record NZ_JBVJHP010000005.1, on the reverse strand, counting down.
ACGCAGGCTCACCCCGCTGACGCCCTCGGCCCCGAACAGCTCCAGGGCGGCGTTCCTGATCCTGGCACGCGCTTTGAGATCGTCCGTATCTGACCGCATGCTCAGCATAGTAACCATATGGTCAGCTGACTGTACAACTGGTAAGCCATGGGGCGCTCAGCGCACGTGATCCACGGCATACCGTTACATCAAATGGATTTGATAGAGTCGGCGCGGTCAGCCGGCCACACCAGGGAAAGGACCGCGGCGGTGAGCGAGCACGTCACCGGAGGCTCCGGCGGGGCGGGGGCGTCCTGGCGCGCGGTCCGGGAGGTGGCGCTGCTCTTCCTCAAGCTGGGCACCATCGCCTTCGGCGGCCCGGCCGCGCACACCGCGATGATGCGCGACGAGCTGGTGCGCCGCCGCGGCTGGGTGAGCGACGAGCGCTTCGCCGACCTGATGGGCGCGACCAACCTGATCCCGGGGCCCAACTCCACCGAGCTGGCCATCCACCTGGGCCACGACCGTGCGCGCATGCGCGGCCTCGTCGCGGCCGGGGTCTGCTTCATCCTGCCTGCCGCGCTCATCGTCACCGCCCTGGCCTGGGCTTACGTCACCTACGGCAGCACGCCCGCGGCCGAGGGCCTCCTGTACGGCATCGTCCCGGCGGTGATCGCCATCATCGCCCACGCCCTGTTCGGCCTGTGGCGCACAGTGATCAAGACCGGGTGGCTGGGCGCCCTGGCCCTCGCCGCGCTGGCCGCCTACCTGGCGGGGATCAACGAGCTGCTGATCCTGGCGGCCGGGGCGCTGCTGGCCTCCGCCGTACGCCTGCCGCGCCGGCTGCCCCGCCGGCTGCCACGCCGGCTGCCACGCCGCCCGCCCGGCGGCCAGAACCGGCTGCCCGGCGTGCTCGCCGCACCGCTGCTCGCCTTCGGCGGATCTCCCCTCTTCCCCGACCCGACCGGAGGTCAGCTGACGCAGCTCTTCCTCACCATGCTGAAGATCGGCTCGGTGCTGTACGGCAGCGGCTACGTGCTGCTGGCCTTCCTGCGCGGCGATTTCGTCGAGCGGCTCGGCTGGCTCAGCTCGCAGCAGCTCGCCGACGCGGTCTCCATCGGCCAGGTCACCCCCGGGCCGGTGTTCACCACCGCCACCTTCGTGGGCTATGTCGTCGCCGGGCCGATCGGCGCGTTCGTGGCCACCGTGGCCATCTTCCTGCCGTCGTTCGTCTTCGTCGGCCTGCTCACCCGGCTCACCGGCTGGCTGCGCTCGAGCCGGTGGGCGTCCGCCCTGCTCGACGGGGTGAACGCCGCGGCGCTGGCGCTCATGGCCGGGGTCTCCTACCAGCTCGCCCGCACGGCCGTCGTCGACCCGCTGACCGCGGCCATAGCGGTGTTCAGCCTGGTGCTGCTCTGGACGACCAGGCTCAACAACGCGTGGTTGATCGCCGGCGGCGCGGCCGTCGGGCTGGCCCGCACGCTGCTCGGCTGAGTCCATCAAATGCTTTTGATGTATTCTGGCGGCATGGTGCCCACCGGCCGAACCGCCCCGGCGTTCGTACGCATGGCCGCCCATCCCCTGCGGTGGAGCCTGCTGACCGCGCTGGCCACCGGCGACCACCGGGTCCGCGAGCTCGTCGAGCTGCTCGGCCACCCGCAGAACCTGATCTCCTACCATCTGCGGCTGCTGCGCGGCAGCGGGCTGGTCACCGCCCGTCGCAGCAGCTTCGACGCCCGCGACAGCTATTACCACCTCGACCTCGATCGCTGCGCGCACGCGCTGGCCGAGGCGGGCGCCGCCCTCCATCCGGCGCTGCGCCTCGATCCCGCCCCGCCACCCGCCCCGTCATCCGGCGACGTCCCGGGCCCTCCCCGGGTGCTGTTCGCGTGCACCGGCAACAGCGCCCGCTCGCCGATCGCCGCCGCGCTGCTGCGCCACCGCGGCGGCGGGCACGTGGAGGTGACCAGCGCCGGCAGCCACCCGAAACCGAGCGTGCATCCCAACGCCGTACGCGTCCTGCGCGAGCAGTACGGCGTCGACCTGACCGACCGGCGGACGCGCCATCTCGACACCGTGGCCCACCGCCGTTTCGATCATCTGATCAGCCTGTGCGACAAGGTCCGCGAGATGCATCCCGTGTTCGGCGGCCGGCCCCGGCCGGCGCACTGGAGCATCCCCGACCCGGCCGCGCCGGGCGACGACGACCAGGCGAGCTACCCCGCCTTCCTGCGCACGGCGGCGGAGATCGACACCCGCATCCGCTTCCTGCTGCCCGTTCTCACCCGCACCGCCGCCCCGGAGGTAACGTCATGACCACGCCACCCGCCGAACTCGCCGGCGTCCGCTACATCGTCGACGACGTGGCCGCCGCCGTACGCTTCTACACCACCCACCTCGGCTTCACCCTGCGCGCCAACCCCGCGCCCGCCTTCGCCGACGTGGTCCGCGGCCCGCTGCGGCTGCTCCTGTCCGGGCCGGAGAGCTCCGGCGCCCGGGCCACGCCCGAGGGATCCGCCGCGCCGGGCCGCAACCGCATCCATCTCACCGTCCACGACCTCGACGCCGAGATCGACCGGTTGCGCGCCGCCGGGCTGTCCTTCCGCGGCGAGGTCGTCGCGGGGCCGGGCGGGCGCCAGATCCTGCTCGCCGACCCGGCCGGCAATCTCGTCGAGCTGTTCGAGCCCGCCGGGCGCTGAGCCGCGATCATCTGCAGCGCCGGTGCACCTCGTCCACCCGTTCGGTGAGACCGGCCCTGTCGAGGTGTTCGAGCAGCGGCACGGCGACGCGGCGGGTGGTGCCGAGGGCGTGGCTGGCCTGGCTGACCGTGAACGGCTGCGGCAGCCGGCTCAGCAGTTCGGCCGCCCGGGCGTCGGCTCCCGGCAACAGCGCGACTCCTTCGCCCACGCGCAGCAGGCTCCCGGCCCGTTCGGCCGCGGCCAGTTCCCGCGGGCCCAGGCCCAGCTCCGCCAGCCGGCCCGCGTCCGGCGCGTGGAAGGGCCGCGCCGCCAGGTCCCGTCTCAGCCGCTCGACCGCCCTGGCCACCCGCTCCGGCAGGCCCGCGGGCCCGGCCACGATCCGCCCTCCGGCGAGCGTGAGCGGCGGCCGTACCAGCGTGGCGACCAGCTGCCGGTCGGGCAGGCCCAGCTCGTGGCGGGCCGCCTCGATCGGCATGGCGGGATCGAGGGGATGGCCGGCCGCGTAGTGCCGCACCGCCTCCACGAGCCGCCGGCCCAGATCCCTCCAGTGTCCCGGATCGGCGTACCACTCCCCTGACGTTCCGGGAGCGCCCGGCGCGACGCCCATGGCACGCAGGTCGGCGGCGCGCAGCAACCGGTGCAGGCGCAGCGCGTACGCCGTGCCTGACGCGACGGCCTCCGGCAGTGCCGGCTGCAACGGGGCCGGCTGCAACGGGGCCGGCTGCAACGGGGCCGGCTGCAACAGGGCCGGCTCCGGCAGCGCCGATTCCAGGAAGGCCGACTCCAGGAAGGCCGCGCGCTGCCTGGCGGCGCCCCTGCGGCCCAGGGCGGGCGGGCTCACGTCGAGGACTCTCGCCCCGGCGAGCACCCGCATCTCCGACCGGTCGCGTCCGGGATCACGCAGCAGCAGCACGTCGCCGAGGTGCAGCGGCACCGGCCGGGCCAGCCGCAGCCGTACGACGCGCCCGCCGAGCGGCCGCGCCTCGGCCGCCACCGCCGCCGACCCGATGTGGACCGTCAACCGCCGGGGCAACCCGGCGGCCTCGCGCCGCGGTCCTGCCACGTGGCCCCCGACGCTGGTGACGCGCACGTCCACCAGGTCGGTGGCCGTCCAGCCGCCCGGCGTGACGAGCGCGTGCCCGCGCCCGGGCACGTCATGGCCGCGCAGGTTGACCGCCACCCTGGCGACCCCGGTCACCGTGTCCCGCGGCTCCTTGAGCGACTCGAGCCCCCTGACCCGCACCGGCTCGCCGGCCAGCAGCAGTTCGTCGCCCACCGAGACCGTTCCGGCGGGCAGCGTGCCGGTGATCACCGTTCCGCTGCCGGTCACGCTGAACGCCCGGTCGATCCAGAGCCGTACCGCTGCGGCCGGATCGGGCCGGGGCAGCCCGGTCACGAGCCGGTCCAGCGCCCGCCGCAGCTCGGGCAGCCCCTGGCCGGTGCGACCGCTCACGGCGACCGCCGCCACCTCGCCGAGGCCGGCCGTGTCCAGGCGGGCGAGGGCCTGGGCGACCACCGGGGCCGGATCGGCGAGGTCGGACCGGGTCACCACGAGCAGGCAGTGCCGTACGCCGAGAGCCTCCAGGGCCACCAGGTGCTCCTCCGACTGGGGCATCCAGCCCTCGTCGGCCGCCACCACGAACATGACGGCCGGCACGGGCCCGACCCCCGCGAGCATCGTGGCGAGGAACCGTTCGTGGCCCGGGACGTCCACGAACGCGAGCCGTCCGCCCGACGGGAGTTCCGTCCACGCGTAGCCGAGTTCGATGGTCAGGCCGCGCCGGCGTTCCTCGTCCAGCCGGTCGGGCTCCATGCCGGTGAGCGCGCGCACCAGGGTGGACTTGCCGTGGTCGACGTGCCCCGCGGTGGCCACGACGTGCATCAGTCCCGCACCTCCGCGGCCGCCAGCACCGCGCGCTCCACGTCGTCGTCGCGCTCGGGCGGGACGGTGCGCAGGTCCAGCAGCAGGCGAGCGTGCTCGATCCGCCCGACGACCGGCGGATCGCCCGTCCGCAGCGGTACGGCGAGCCGTTCGGGCAGGCCCACGGCGGCGCTCGGCAGCCTCACGCCGGGCGCGCCGCCACCTCCCACGGCGGCCGTGCTCGGCACGCTTGACGCGTCGACCCCGGCGCCCGCCAGCCGGCCCGCCAGGACCTCGGCGCGCCTGGCCAGCGCCGCCGGGGCGGCGTGCAGCGCCTCCCGGACCGGCGGTGCGGGACCGCGCAGCGTCGCCTCCAGCGCGGCGAGCGTGAGCTTGTCCACCCGCAGCGCGCGGGCGAGCGGGTGCCGGCGGCAACGTTCGACCAGGTCGCCGCGGCCCAGGAGGAGCCCCGCCTGCGGCCCGCCGAGCAGCTTGTCACCGCTGGCCGTCACCAGGTCGGCGCCCGATTCGATCATGGTGGTGGCGTCCGGTTCCGCGGGCAGCAGCGGCTCGCGGACCAGCAGGCCCGAGCCGATGTCCACGACGACGGGGACGCCCAGACCGGTCAGCTCCGGCACCTCGGCCGCGCCGGTGAAGCCCTCGATCCGGAAGTTCGACGGGTGGACCTTGAGCACGAACCCCGTCAGCGGCCCCACCGCGTCGGCGTAGTCGCGGGCGGAGGTGCGGTTGGTGGTGCCCACCTCGCGCAGCCGCGCCCCGGTGGAGGCGAGCAGGTCGGGGATGCGGAACCCGTCACCGATCTCCACCAGCTCGCCCCGGCTGATGAGGATCTCCCGCCCGGCGGCGAGCGCGGTGGCGACCAGGACGAGAGCGGCGGCGTTGTTGTTGACGACGTGCACGTCCGCCGCGGCGGGCACGGCCGCGGCGAGCGCCTCGACCGCGCCCCGTCCTCTCCGCGCCCTGGCGCCCGTCACCAGGTCGAACTCCACGTCGGCGGGCCCCGCGGCGGCGGTCATCGCCGCGACGGCCGCAGCCGACAGCGGCGCCCGGCCGAGGTTGGTGTGGATCAGCACGCCCGTGGCGTTGACGACCGGGCGCAGGCTCGCCGCGTGCGCCGGGAGCGCCGCCACCGCCGCGTCGGCCACGTCCCCCGGGCCGATCTCGCCCCGCCGCGCCCGATCCTGGGCAGCCGCCACCGCCGCCTTGACCACCGGCCTGCCGAGCCGCCCGCCCGCCTCCACCAGGCGCGGGTCGGCGAGCACGGCGTCGGTGCGCGGCACCAGCCTGCGACGGTCCATGTTCCCGAACATAAGCGGAGGCGGACGGGAATCGAACCCGCCAGGCCGAGGACCTCGACCTCGTCGGTTTTGAAGACCGCGGGGGCCACCAGGCGCCCAGACGCCTCCAGGGGAGAACCTACCCACCGCGGGGTAGGTGACCCGGCGGCACACGCGAACTGCAGTGAGGACAGCCATGACATCGGCGAACGTGGTGGAGGACGGCCCGGTCCGGCTGACGCGGTACGCGCACGGAGGCGGCTGCGCCTGCAAGATCCCGCCCGGCGAGCTGGAGGCCGTCGTCGCCGGTCTGAAAGCGCCGCGTCCCGGCTCGGCCGGCTCACCGGCCGGCGAGCTGATCGTGGGACTGGACGACGGGGACGACGCCGCCGTGGTGGGGATCGGCGGTGACCGGGCGGTCGTGGTCACCGCCGACTTCTTCACGCCCGTGGTGGACGACCCGTACGACTGGGGGCGCGTCGCGGCGGCCAACGCCCTGTCCGACGTGTACGCGGTCGGCGGGGAGCCCCTCGTCGCGGTGAACCTGCTCGGCTGGCCCCGCGATCGGCTGCCGCTCGACCTGGTGAAGGAGGTGCTGCGCGGCGGCCTGGACGTGGCGCGGGAGGCGGGCTGCCACGTCTCCGGCGGCCACAGCGTGGACGACCCGGAGCCGAAGTACGGCATGGCGGTCACCGGCCTGGCCGACCCGGCACGGCTGCTGCGCATCGACGCTGCCCGGCCCGGACTGCCGATCTCGCTGACCAAGCCGCTCGGCATCGGCGTGCTCAACACGCGGCACAAGGCGACGGGCGAGGTGTTCGCGCAGGCGGTGAAGACGATGACCACGCTGAACCGCGACGCGGCGCGGGCCGCGCTGGCCGCCGGGGTGGCGTGCGCCACGGACGTGACCGGATTCGGCCTGCTCGGGCACCTGTACAAGCTCTGCCGGGCGAGCGGCGTGACGGCGGTGGTGGACGTGGCGGCGGTGCCGTACCTGGAGGGCGCCCGGCAGGCGCTGCGCGACGGCTACGTGAGCGGCGGCACCCGCCGCAACCTCGACTGGGTACGGCCCCGGCTCGACCCCGGCGGCTTCGGCGAGGACGAACTCCTGCTGCTGGCCGACGCCCAGACGTCGGGCGGCCTGCTGGTCGCCGGCGAGGTCCCGGGCGCGCCGGTCATCGGCGAGCTGGTCCCCCTGGACGGCCCTCACCTCCGCCTGCGCTGACGCCTCCGGCAGCGTGCCGTCCTCGACGAGCGCCGGCGGACGTGCGCGGGCGGCGACGCCGCGTCTCGTCCCTCACGAGAACCTGCCGCCAGGAGCCGTCGACGGGTGGGCGACGTCCCCCGCGACGGCCTCACCGTCAGGAGCCGGCATCGCCTGGGAGACGTCCCGCGCGAGGGCCGTCGCCATCCGAGCCCCCGTCGTGCGGGAGGTGCCCGGCGCGAGGACCGTCGCCGACAGAGCCGCCGACAGAGCCGCCCTCGTGCGGGAGGCGTCCGGCGTGCGGGCCGTCACCGTCAGGAGCGGGTGCCGAGGCCGCGTCGAGGCGTTGGCGTTGGGGGACGACGGTGTACTTCGGGTCGGCGGCCGAGGCGCGGCCCGCTTCCAGGATGCCGAAGCGGGTGCACAGGGAGCCTGCCGTGAGGGCGGCCCCGGCCAGGGCGGTGAGGGCGCGGCTGCGCCCTGCGACCACCGCGAGCAGCCCGCCGCCCACCGTCAGGGCACGCGCCGCACGCATGAGCCGGCCGGCCCGGCCCGTCCGGTACGGCTCCCCGACGAACCCGAGCCGCCGTTCCATCACCGCGCCCGCCACCGTCTCCGTGGCCGCTCCGAGCGCGGCCACGGCACGGGCCGGGCCGGCCTGGGCCCGGGGCGTGCCGAGCATGGCGACCGCGCCCGCCGCGGCCATGGCGCTGCCCGCGAACAGGAACGGCAGCTCCCGGTACGCCTCGTGCCAGGCGGGTACGGCGGTGTCGGCGACCAGGACGGCGGTGTAGGTGGCGGTCAGCGGCCCGGTCACCCCGGTGGCCAGCAGCGCCGCGTCGCCGGCGGCCGGCAGGACGCCGGGCAGGACTCCCGGCACTGCGCCGGGCAGGACTCCGGGCAGAGCGACCGCCGACAGCCCGCCCTGGGCGGCGAGGATCCACGAGCCGACGCTCATCGGGGAGGTGGGCTTGAAGATCCGCAACATGTTGAGGAACCGTTCCGGCCTGCCCAGCTCGGCGGCGAGCAGGGCGGCTCCGAGGGACGCCCCGGCGGCCGCCGCGATGCGGGCGGTGCGGTCCAGGCGGGTGCGGCCGGTCAGCCGGGCCATGACGGCGATGGTGGACGAGGCTCCCGACATCCCTCCCAGATAGAGATATGTCGGCATATGGGGCTCGTGCCAGACGGGCGGCTTGAGCACCGGGCGTCCGTAGTAGGACCGGAACTCCACCTCCGGCACCACCTCCCGCTCCCGCGTCACCGCCGCTCCCCCCTGCGCGCCGGCCCGAGGAAGGCGAGGGCCACGGCGCCCGCCGCCGACAGCGCGGCCGCGCCCGCCCAGCGCCACATGGCCGGCAGGTCACGGGTGGTCACCACGGGATCCGGCGGCAGGCCGTACACCTCGGGCTCGTCCAGCAGCAGGAAGAACGCCCCCGCGCCGCCCACGCCGTCGCCGGGGCTCTCGCCGTACAGGCGGGCCTCCTCGTGGCCGTCGTCGCGCAGCCGGCTCACCCGTTCCTCGGCGCGCTCCCGCAACTCGTCGAGCGGCCCGAACTGGATCGAGTCGGTGGGGCACGCCTTGGCGCAGGCCGGTTCGAGGCCGCCGAGCTGGCGGTCGTAGCACATCGTGCACTTCCAGGCCCGCCCGTCGTCCTCCCGCCGGTCGATCACGCCGTACGGGCAGGCGGGCACGCAGTAGCCGCACCCGTTGCAGATGTCGGCCTGCACCACCACCGTGTCGAACTCGGTCCTGAACAGCGCCCCGGTCGGGCAGACGTCCAGGCAGGCGGCGTGCGTGCAGTGCTTGCACACGTCGGAGGACATCAGCCACCGGTCCACGCCCTCCTCGTCGCCGGCGCGCACCGGCCGTGACTGCTCGATGAAGGCGACGTGCCGCCAGGTGTTCGCCCCCAGCATGCCGGTGTTGTCGTAGGAGGTCGCCTCGAAGACGAAGCCGTCGTCGGGGATCTGGTTCCACTCCTTGCAGGCGACCTCGCACGCCTTGCACCCGATGCAGACGCTCGTGTCGGTGAAGAACCCCATCCGCTCAGCCATGGCGGTACCTCTCCAGCAGATCCAGCGCCGCCGGGCCCCTCGGCCGGCGGCCCGGCCGCACGTCACAGGTCATGGCCTTGCCCTCCTGGATGTAGACGTTCGGGTCGAGCACCAGCGGCATCAGGTCGTTGGCGACGTCACCGGTGACCAGGCCGCGTCCGCCCCACCCCCAGTGGTACGGCAGCCCGACCTGGTGCACGATCCCGCCCCCGACGCGCAGCGGCCGCATCCGCCCGGTGACCAGCACCCTGGCCTCCACCACGGCGCGGCTGGTCACGATCGTGGCCCAGCCGCCGTTGACCAGTCCCACCTCAGCGGCGAGCTGCGGGGACACCTCGCAGAACAGCTCGGGCTGCAACTCGGCGAGGTAGGCCAGCGGCCGGCTCATGGCGCCCGCGGTGTGGTGCTCGGTCAGCCGGTACGTCGTCAGCACGTACGGGAACCGTCCGTCCGGCACGTTGTACGGGCTCTCGGGCCGGTGGTAGGTGCGGCGGGCCGGGTTGGCCTGCTGGGTGTAGAGCGGGTTGGCGACCGGCGACTCGTGGGGTTCGTAGTGGGCGGGCAGCGGGCCGTCGACGAGGCCGGCCGGCACGTACAGCCAGCCCTTGCCGTCGGACTGCATGATGAACGGGTCGGTCCCGGCGAGCGCGTCCTGGGCGCGGGCGCCTTCGGGCGGCACGTAGCCGGGCGGCTTGCCGATCTCGCAGTCGGGCACGTCGTCCCCGGTCCACTCGCCGCGCTCGGCGTCCCACCACACGTACGCCTTGCGCTCGCTCCACGGGCGGCCCTCGGGGTCGGCGGAGGCCCGGTTGTAGAGGATGCGCCGGTTGGCCGGCCAGGCCCAGCCCCATTCGGGCGCCACGGCGCTCTGCTCCCGGCCGGGGCGGCGGCGGGCGGCCTGGTTGACCTCGTCGGCGTACACGCCGCAGTAGATCCAGCAGCCGCAGCGCGTGGAGCCGTCGGGCTGGAGCTGGGTGGAGGTCGACAGGGCGCGCCCGTCGGGGCCGACCCCGTTGATCTCGCGGAGCACGGCCTCGGCCGAGGGCTCGCGGTGCACGCCGTGCTCCGGGTAGTCCCAGGTCAGCTCGCGTACCGGCCGGTCGATCTCGTCGCCGGTCATCCGCTGTTTGAGGAGCTTGCCGAGGTGGTGGTAGAACCACAGCTCGCTGCGGCAGTCGCCGGGCGGGTCGAGCGCCTTCTCCCGCCACTGGAGCAGCCGCTGGGTGTTGGTGAACGTGCCCTCCTTCTCCACGTGGCTCGCGGCGGGCAGGAAGAACACCTCGGTCCCGATGTCCTCGGTGCGCAGCTCGCCCGTCTCCAGCTCCGGGCCGTCCAGCCAGAACGTGGCGGTCTCCACCAGGGTCAGGTCCCGGACGACGAGCCAGTCGAGGTTGGCCAGGCCGAGGCGCTGGGCCCGGCCGCCGGAGGAGCCGACGGCGGGGTTCTCCCCGACCACGAAATAGCCTTTCACCGTGCCGTCGATCTGGCCCATCACGGTGGTGTAGTGGCCGTGGTCGCCGGTTATGCGCGGCAGGTGGCCGAAGCAGAAGTCGTTCTCCTCGGTGGCGGCCTCGCCCCACCACGCCTTGAGCAGGCTCACCAGGTAGGAGCGCCGGTTGCCCCAGAAGCCCGTCGTGCCGCCCTCCACCTCCAGGTAGTGGTCGAGGCCGCCGTGCCGCCCGGCGTGCGGCATGTCCAGGTAGCCGGGCAGGATGTTGAACAACGTCGGAATGTCGGTCGAGCCCTGGATGCTGGCGTGGCCGCGCAGCGCCAGGATGCCGCCGCCGGGCCGTCCCATGTTGCCGAGGAGGAGCTGCAGGATCGAGGCGGTGCGGATGTACTGCGCGCCGACGGTGTGCTGGGTCCAGCCGACCGAGTAGACCCAGGCGGTGGTGCGCTCGCGGCCGGAGTTGGCGGTCACCGCCTCGGCCAGCTCGGCGAAACCGTCGCGCGGGATGCCGCACAGCCGCTCGACCAGCTCCGGGGTGTAGCGGGCGAAATGCCGTTTCACGATCTGGTAGACGCAGCGCGGGTGGCTGAGCGTCGGGTCGGTGTGCGGGCTGGGGTGCGCGCCGGGCCCGCCCGCGCCGTAGGCGTCCGCGCCGGCCGCCTCCGCGTCCTCGGGCCCGCCCTCCGCCTGAGCGGCCGGGGGCTGCTCGCCCGCGGGCTCGTACGCCCAGCTCCTCGGGTCGTACGTGGCCGTCTCCTGATTCCAGCCGGAGAACAGGCCGTCGAGGTCCTCGGTGTCACGGAAGTCCTCGGACACGATCGTGGCGGCGTTGGTGTAGGCCAGCACGTACTCGCGGAAGTCCAGCTCGTTCTCCAGCACGTGGTTGATCAGCGCGCCGAGCAGCACGATGTCGCTGCCCGCGCGGATCGGCAGGTGCCGGTCGGCCAGCGCGCTCGTACGGGTGAAGCGCGGGTCGACGTGGTAGACCCTGGCCCCGCGGGCCTTCGCCTCCATCACCCACTGGAAACCGACGGGGTGGCATTCGGCCATGTTGGAGCCCTGGATGACGATGCAGTCCGCGCCTGCCAGGTCCTGCTGGAAGGTGGTCGCGCCGCCACGCCCGAAGCTGGTCCCCAGACCGGGGACGGTGGAGGAGTGTCAAATGCGGGCCTGGTTCTCGACCTGGATGGCTCCGAGGGCGGTGTAGAGCTTCTTCATGAGGTAGTTCTCTTCGTCGTCGAGCGTCGCCCCGCCCAGGCTGGCGATGCCCAGCGTGCGGCGCACGACCTTGCCCTCGTGGCTCTCCTCCCAGGTCTCCCGCCGGGTGCGCGCCACCCGGTCGGCGATCATCTCCATCGCGGTGTCCAGGTCGAGGCGCTCCCAGGCGGTGCCGTGCGGCCTGCGGTAGAGCACCTCGGTCTGGCGGCCAGGATGGGTGACGAGCTGCTTGCTGGCCGAGCCCTTGGGGCACAGCCGGCCACGGGAGACGGGCGAGTCGGGATCTCCCTCGATCTGGGTGACCGCACCGTCCTTGACGTAGACGAGCTGGCCGCACCCGACGGCGCAGTAGGGGCAGATCGAGCGGGCGACCGTGCCGGCGTCCTCGGTGCGGGGGCGCAGGGCGTCGGTGCGGGCCGAGCGTGCCGCGTCGCTCCTGCCGTCCTCGCCGGCGAGCTGGCGCATCACCGGCCACCGGGCCAGCCATCCCCTTCCTGGCATGATGCGGCTTCTGCCCGTTTTGGCGTGGCCCATTCGGGCGGCTCAGTCAAATTCAGGGCACGTGACGGCCCGTTCGGCCGAGGGGAGATCGGCCGAACGGCCGATGCCGGGCCGGGGCGGCCCGCGAAGAATGCTCCCCCGTGAACTTCCTGCGCATGCTCATCGCCGTCACGTCCGCCTCGGCGATCGGCCTGGTCGGCGGGGCCTCCGCCGCCGCCGGCGCCCGCCCCTCCCCCGCCGCTCCCGGCGGCCTGTCGTGGAGGGCGTGCCCCGACCGGCCGGGCGCCGAGTGCGGCGTGATCAAGGTGCCGCTCGACTGGAGCGCCCCCGCGGGGGCGACGATCGACCTGGCCGTCGTACGCCGAAAGGCCACCGACCCCGGCTCCCGGGTCGGCACCCTGTTCTACAACCCCGGGGGCCCGGGCGTGCCGGCCGCGCTTCTCGTGCGCGACCACGCGTCCGGCACCTTCTCCGACGAGTTGCGCCGCCGCTTCGACATCGTCGGCATCGACCCGCGGGGCGTGGGCGCGAGCACGCCCGCGGTGCGGTGCGGACTGCCCGTCCACGACCCCGCCATCAGCCAGTTCCCGAAGAGCCGGACCGGCTACGAGCGCCTCGTCGCGTCCAGCAGGGCCGTCGGCCGCAGTTGTGCCCGGGGCACCGGCCCTCTGCTCGGCCACCTCGGCACCGCCGACGTCGCTCGCGACTTCGACGCGGTACGGGCCGCGCTCGGCGTGGCGAAGGTGAGCTTCTTCGGCAAGTCGTACGGCAGCATGCTCGGCGCGCGGTACGCCCGGATGTTCCCCGATCGGGTGCGCACGATGGCGCTGGACGGCGCGGTCGACCAGGGCATCCCCACGTCCAGGCTGGTCGTCGACGCGGCCGGGGCGGTGGAGGACTCCTTCGGCCGCTTCACCGCCTGGTGCGCGGGCACCGCGACGTGCGCCCTGCACGGCCGCGATGCCGGCACGGTGTGGGACAGCCTGGTCGCCAGGGCCGAGCGCGAACCGATCGGGGTGCGCGGCGGCCGGCCGTTGACCGCCGGCGAACTGCGCTACACCGCCTACGCGTTCCTCACCGGCATCCCGGAGTTCGCCGGAGGGCTGGCCACCGCGATCGCGCAGGCCGAGCGGGGGGACGCCCAGCTCTTCGCGTCCATGCGGGCCCAGGCGCTGGACGACCCGGTGAGCACGGCCGCCTACCGCTCGATCCTCTGCACGGACGTCGACCCCCGCATCCGCGGCTACCGTGACGTGCGCGACCGGATGCGGCGGGTCGCCAAGGCGGCCCCCCACATGCGCGGCACGTCGGAGTTCTGGGACATGACCGTGAGCTGCGCGGGCTGGCCGGTGGCCCCGGCCCGCGCACCGCACGCGCGGCCGATCAAGGGGCTGCCGCCCGTCCTGGTGGTCGGCAACACCCACGACCCCGCCACCCCGCTCCGCTGGGCGCGCAGCCTCTCCGCCCGCATCCGGGGCTCCGGCCTGCTGACCTACGACGGCGACGGCCACACCGCCTACCGAAGGTCCGCCTGCGCGACCCGGCACGTCGACGCCTACCTCGTGACGGGAAGGCTGCCCGCCGCCGGGACCGTGTGCCGGGCGCGGCCCGGCGCCCACAAGAACGGGACTTCGGGGCGCTCCACGACGTCGAAGAGCTGATCGGGCGCGGCGCTCAGCCCCGTCACGGATCTCGCGGCGCAGCGCGGGCATGAGCGGCACGTGCGGCCGAGTTCGGCGGCCCCGATGTCCTGCACCTCATCGATGCCGAGGAGCCCCACGCCGGCCCCGGTCAAGTACGCATCGCCGTGCGCGCGGCGGGCGTGAACCCGCACGACTGGAGGGTCCGTGAGGGCGCTGTGGCAGAAGGCGTGATCCGCGAGCTCGTCGAGCTGACCGGGGACCCGCAGAAGGTGATCTCCATCGCCGATCTCGCCGCGCCGGAGTTCGGTGTCCGCTTCTCCGGCGTGGCCGGGAGCATGCCGGAGGCGCTCGCCGAGGCTGCCGGCCTCATCTCGCGGGGCAGGCTCCACATCCCGGTCGAGAAGTCGTACACCCTGGCCGAGGCCCTCCAGGCGTGCATCGACAGCCAAGCCGGTCACACCCGCGGGCGCCGGGTCATGATCGTTTGAGCCGTTTCCCCGGCACGGCTCTCGATGGCGTCCGGTCCGGCCGGAGCTCATGCTGGGGTTCGCCCGGAGGGCTCCGGCCCGGCGGAGGGCTGGATGCTCAGCTGTTCGGCCCGGGAGAGCTCGGCGGCGGCGTCCGGGACCAGCCCGAGGCTGACGGTCTGGCGGCTGACCAGCCCGGCCAGCGCCCAGTCGGCGGCGACCCGCAGCCGGGTGCCGGCGGCGGGCAGGGCGAACAGGTGGTACGCGCCGGTGATCGCCGCCGCCGCCCGGCCCGTCACCCGCAGGCCGAACGGCGCGGCGACGGCCTGCCCGCCGCCCAGATCGGCCACGGCGCCCAGGTCGCGGTGCCGGTACGGCCTGGCCCGCCCATGACCGAGACCGGCGGCGACGTTGCGGGCGGCGGCGTGGCCCTGCCGCATCGCGTGCTGGGCGGTCTGCGGGCACACCGACCCCGGGCGGGTCAGGTCGGGCACCGCCGCCGCGTCCCCGAGGGCGACGACGTCGGGCCGTCCGGGTACGGCCAGGTCGGCGCCCACCACGATCCGGCCCTTCTCCGTCGGCAGCCCGAGCTCGCCCACCAGGGGGCAGGCGGCGACGCCCGCCGTCCACACCAGCAGCCGGCACGCCACCGTGGTGCCGTCGTTCAGGTGGACCGTGTCGGCGGTCAGCCGGTCGACGGCGGCACCGAGCCGTACCTCGACGTCCCGGGCACGCAGGATGGCCAGCGCGCGCTCGGACAGCCCGGGGTCCAGGTGCGAGAGGACCCGGTGGCCGGGGTCGACCATGATCCAGCGGATGTGCTCGGCCCGCAGCCGGGGGTAGGCGGCCAGCGCCGAGCGCACGAACATCCGCATCTGCGCGACGTACTCCGTGCCCGCCAGCCCCGCACCGACCACCACGAAGGTGGTGTACGCCGCGCGCTCGGCCCCGTCGCGCAGCCCGTCGGCCAGTTCGAGCTGCGCCAGCACCCGCTCGCGCAGGTAGACCGCCTCGATGATGGTCTTGAAGCCGTGCGCGTGCTCCGTCAGGCCGGGGATGTCGAACGCGCGGGTGACGCTGCCGGGGGCGAGCACGAGCCGGTCCCAGCCGATGCCGCTGACGTTCCCGTCGCGGTCGCGCACCGTCACCGTGCGCGCGTCCAGGTCGATCCCGATCGCCTCCCCCGGCTTGAGCCGGGTGCGCCGCAGCCCTCGCAGCGGGACCGCCGCGTCCGCCGGGTTGATGACACCGGCCGCGACCTGGGGAAGCAGCGGGGTGTAGAGGTGGTAGTCGGAAGGGTTGACGAGGACGAGCTCCGCGGCGCCCCGAGGCAGCCTCCGTTCCAGGCCCCGCAGGCAGGAGAACCCGCCGAACCCCGCACCCACGACCACGACCCTCGGCTTCGCCATCTCCACCCCCGTGCCATGCCATCTGGCCGGGCGGAGACGCTTTCAACCCTCCTTTCCCCGATCAGGGCCGTCCGTTGCCCCTTTCGGTAAGGGTCAGGGCAGCGGCAGCAGGCCCTCGTGGCGGATCTGCCAGGAGGCGGGGAACCCGGGGGCGGGCGGGCCGCCGTCCCAGCCCCTGGCCATGAGGGCGACCGCCGCCAGCAGGCCGCCGTTGCCCGGCAGGTAGACGGGCAGGGACGCGGTCTGCCGGTTGTGGCCGTTCGGCAGGCAGGCGTTCTTGGCCACGGGCATCAGCAGGGCGTCCACGGCCGTCTCCGGCTCGCCGAGCCGCGTCGCGGTCATGGCGATGGCCGGGTAGTCCCAGCCCCAGGTGCTCTCCCAGTCCCACGTGGCGAGCACGTCGCGCAGCGTCGCGCGCATGATCTCCGGGTCGATGAGCCGGGTGGGCGGGACGAAGCCCAGGGCGTACAGCATCGACGGGTGGTCGTCCCGCACGGTGTACGGCGGGGCGTCCATCGCGGCGTACACCCCGTCGCGCACCAGCGGGCGGGCCATGCCGGCGGCGACCTGCGCCCACACCGGCTCGGGCGGCAGGCCCAGCAGCCGCCGCCAGCGCTGGGCCACCTCCAGCGCCCACGACCAGTACGCGAGCTCGAACGTCGGGTTGGCGGCGCTCGCCCGCACGTCCGCGTACGACTCCTGGGCCGGCACCAGCGGCGGCCCCAGCCCGTGCCCGCCCGGGCCCCTGGTCGCGAAGGCGGCCATGAACGCGGCCGTGTCGAGCACGACGCCGGCGTACTCGGCCAGCGCCCGAGGGCCGGTCGCGCGGCGCACCAGCTCGGCCAGGAAGATCGGATGCGGCTGCTGCCAGAGCAGGAACGGCCCGATCGGGCTGGGACTCTCCCGCCCGTCGGGGCCGACCTGCTTGGGCCAGCGCGCCCCCGGGCAACCCTGCGCCCTGGCCGTCTCGCGGGCCCGCGGCAGGATGGAGGCGTACCAGCCGAGGCTGCGTTCGAGCAGCTCCGCCCGCCCCCACAGGGGGAAGTGCGCCGCGTGCCACCAGTGCATCTCCAGGTGGAAGCGGCCGCGCCAGCTGTTGGCCATCAGCCCGGTCTCCGCCGGAGGGGTGGAGCCGGCGCAGTGGATCGCGGTGAGGTACTGCGAGAGCACGACGCGGCGTTCGAGCTCGGGAGCCCGCGCGTCGCCGGCGCCCGACAGGTCCACCGCGCCGCCCGTGCTCCAGAAGCGCGCCCAGTGGCGGCCGGACGCGGCGGCGACCTCGCCGAAGCCGGGGAGCTCGCCGCCGGCGGCGGGCGCGAAGGCGACCACCAGCTCCGCGGCCGGCTCGGTGAAGGTGAGCAGCACCTCGTGCGGCCCGTCCTGCGCGGCCCGGCCGCCGCCGGTCATGGCCACCGCCACGCCGTACGCGGTGCCGTCGAGCGCCCGCTCCACCGTGCATCCGCCCGGAGCGGGCCGCACCTTCGAGGAGTGCGCGCCGGGACGCGACCAGTCGGCCGCGTTCCCCCACGCCTGCGACCCGTACGGGAACGCCAGCCGCACCGCGAGACCGCCCGCCAGCAGCGGCGACTCGACCCGCACGGCGAGCACGTCGCGCTCGGGATGGCAGGCGGTGGTGACCCGGACCGGCGCGCCGCGCAGCAGGTAGCGGCTGGTGATCACGCCGGTCCACAGGTCGAGCCGCTGGTGGATCCCGGTGAGGTCGCCGGGGCTCAGCGGCGGGCCGGCGGTCGCGGCGAACCCGATCCGGCCGAGGTCCAGCCGGTGCGGGTTGGCCCGCAACCACGCCTCGGCGGCCGAGGCGGGCGACTCGCCCGAGCCGCTCAGATCGCCTGCCATGTCCACGTACGGCACCGGCCCGCGTGGCGTGTCGTACATGCGGGTCGTCTTGCCCGGCTCGTACGCGCCGGGAACGCTGTGCCAGCCCCACGCGGACATGGTGGCCAGCAGCGTCCCCGGCCAGGCGGCGGTGCGGTCCTCGACCGGGTGGGCGTCCGGGAAGGTCTGCAACCCGGTGACGTCGACCGTGCAGCAGAACTCCCCGTTGCCCACCGACAGCGGCGACTCCGGCACGATCCGCGTCACCTCGACCGCGTGCCGGCCGACGAGCGCGCGGCGGTCGATCCCGGCCCCGGTCACTGCTGGATCGCCGTCCCGACCTGCTGGATGAAGTCGGCGGCCGCCTCGGCCGGCTTCTGCCGGTCGAACAGCACCTCGGCGTTGACCCGGTCGAGGATCTTGGGCGTGTCGGTGGAGCCCGCGGGCCCGATCACCAGCGGCGGTCCTGCCTTGGGCGTCAGGTCGTCGATGAACTCGGCCTGGGCCTTCTCCTCCTCGCCGAGCACGCTCGCGATGGCCTGCCGTACGTCGGAGTTGGCCGGGATGCCGCGGTCGGCGAGGATGATCTTTCCGGCGTCGGGGCCGTTCACCAGGAAGTCCACGAACCTGGCCGCTTCCTCCGGGTGCTCGCTCCTGGCGTTGATGCTGTAGATCTGCGACGCCTGGAGCCACATGCCCGGCTGCGTGGCGCCGGTCTCGCCGGGCACCCGGATGAGCTTCAGCGGCTTGCCCGCGGCCTTGGTCAGCGAGGTGAGCTGGTTGCTCCAGTCGAACTGCATCGCGGCCAGGCCGCGGCCCATCAGCGACTGCTCGGGGGCGGGCTGGGTGATGAGCTCGGCCGTCTGCGAGGCGGGCGGGGTCGCCCCGGCGTCGCGGAGTTCGAGGGTCATCGTCCACCAGCCGGCCAGCGTCGCGGCGCTGATGCCGACCTTGCCGTCGGCGGTGTAGAGGGCCTCGCCGCGCTGGCGCGAGTAGACGTCCAGCATGTCGGTCCTGGTGGGGTCGGCCAGCGCGAACGTGCCCTTGGGCAGCTTGCCGGCCAGTTCTCTGGCGATGCGCCTGAAGTCGTCCCAGGTCCAGGTGTCGCCGTCGGGCACCTCCACGCCCGCCTTCTCGAACACGGCGGGGTTGATCACGGTGGCGATCGTGTTGACCCCGGAGGGCACGCCGTACTGGATGCCGCCGAACTTGCCGTTGTCCAGCGCCGCGGCGCCGATCTTGTCGGTCTTGAGGGTCACTTTGGACAGGTCGAGCAGGGCGCCGCGGTCGCCGTACTCGCGCGGGTAGGCGCCGCCGAGGGTGATGACGTCGGGCGCGCGCCCGGCGGCCACCTCGGTGGCCAGCCGGTCGAAGTAGGAGTTGAAGTCGGTGTAGGAGCCCTTGACCGTGATGCCGGGGTTCTTGGCCTGGAACGCGTCGATGACCTTCTGGGTGGCATCGGCGCGGTCGTTGTTGCCCCACCAGCCGAAGCGCAGCTCGACGGTGCCGTCGCCGCTCTCCGGCGACCCGCCGCCGCAGGCGGAGACCGCCAGCATGACGCCGGCCAGGCAGAGCGCCGCGAGCCTTCTGGACCTTCGTGACATCGGTCCTTTCCTTTCTGCTGATATAGAACGTTTTAATCGCCCGTGCGGTGACGCCCGCGTGACCTGCCGTGCCGGGATCACTTGAAGCCCGTGGTCGCGATGCCCTGGGTCAGGTAACGCTGACCGGCGAGGAAGAAGCCGAAGATGGGCATCAGCCCGACGATGGACATGGCGAACAGCTCACCCCAGGCCGTCTCACCCTGGCCGTCCATGAACGACCGCAGCGCCACCGGCATCGTCCACAGCTCGGGATCGGTCAGGAAGATGAGCTGGCTGAAGAAGTCGTTCCAGGTCCAGATGAACGTGAACAGCGCCGAGGTCGCCAGCGCGGGAACCGACAGCGGGATGATGATCCGCCAGTAGATCCTGATGTGGCCGCAACCGTCGATGCGGGCCGCCTCGTCGAGCTCGCTGGGCAGGCCGCGGATGAACTGCACCATCAGGAAGATGAAGAACGCGTCGTGCGCCAGGAACTTCGGCACCACCAGCGGCAGGTTGGTGTTGATCCAGTCGAGCTGGGAGAACAGCACGTACTGCGGGACGATGAGCACGTGGATGGGCAACATCAGCGTGGCCAGCATCGCGGCGAAGAAGAGGTTGCGGCCCCGGAACCTCAGCCGGGCGAACGCGTAGGCCGCCAGCGAGCACGACAGCAGGTTGCCGGCCACCGCGAGGATCGCGATCACCGCGGAGTTCCACAGGTAGAAGTGGAACGGGTGGCTCAGCGCCCCCCAGCCCTCGACGTAGTTGCCCAGGTCGAGCTCGGTCGGCCAGATCGAGGGGTCACGGAAGATGGTCTCGGTGGGCTTGACGGAGCTGGACACCATCCACAACAGCGGATAGAGCATCACCAGCCCGAAGCCGATGAGCAGCACGTGCCTCGGCAGCCGCCACGACCGGCGGCGGCGCGATGGCCTCAGCTCAGTTGCCATAGAACACCCACCGCTTGGCGAAGAGGAAGTTGAGCCCGGTCAGGACGGCGATGATGGCCAGCAGCACCCACGCCATCGCGGAGGCGTAGCCCATGTCGAAGGAGCCGAAGCCGCGCTCGTAGAGGTAGAGCGTGTAGAGCAGGGTGGCGTCGGACGGGCCGCCGCGACCCCCGCTGATCACGAACGCCTGGGTGAAGCTCTGGAAGGCGCCGATCAGCTGCAGCACGAGGTTGAAGAAGATGATCGGCGTCAGCAGCGGGAGCGTGATGCGGAAGAACCTCGACACCGGGCCCGCGCCGTCGACCTCCGCCGCCTCGTAGTAGGAGTGCGGGATCTGGCGCAGCCCGGCCAGGAAGATCACCATCGGCGCGCCGAACGTCCACGCGTTGAGCACGATGAGCGTGCCCAGGGCGAAGTCGGGGTGGGCGACCCAGCTGACGCCCTCGATGCCGGCCATCGCGAGCACCTGGTTGACCAGGCCCTCCTTGCCGAAGATCTGCCGCCACAGGATCGCGACGGACACGCTGCCCGCGAGCAGCGACGGCAGGTAGTAGACCGAGCGGTAGAAGCTCAGCCCGCGCACGCCCCGGTTGAGCAGCAGCGCCAGCGCCAGCGCCAGGACCAGCTGGACGGGAACCGACACGAACACGTAGAGGAACGTGACCCCGAGCGACTTGTGCAGCCGCGGATCGGCCAGCATCTGCCGGTAGTTGTCCAGCCCCAGCCATTCGGGCGGCTTGAGCAGGGTGTATTCGGTGAACGACAGGTAGAGGGAGGCCAGGATCGGCCCCACGGTGAACAGCGCCATGCCGATGAGCCACGGCGTCAGGAAGAGATAGCCGATGCGGTCGCGCGCGGGGCCGCTCGGCGAGGACCGCCGTCGCCGCCGCCTCACCCTCGCGAGAGGGGGCTCTCGCTCGGGCGGGGCGACGGCCGGGGTCGAACGGTTGCTCATAGACCACCCCTTGCCGATCGCGCGGGGGATGCGCGTGTCAGGGCGACCGGGGCCAAGGTGCCGTCCGGCCAGTGAGTAACCAGTTTCTAACAGAGCCGTCAGAGGGTGTCAACGCCTGTCGAGCGAAGCACTGAGCTGCGGCAATGCCGGGCTATTTTTCCTTCCGACTCCTGCGGCAACCGGTTGCAGGCAGATTGAGAAACCGGTATCTTGCGAGCGCGCCCGGCCGCGGGCGCGCTCGTCACGGCTCGGCGATTTAATGCATGCAGGCGGAACGGCCGGAGCGTGCAGGGGGAGCGGATGAGGGCAGGAACCGGAGAGCGTGCGGAGGACCGGGAGGAGCCGGCCTCCCAGCCGGGATCGGCCGGGAGGCGGGGGCCACGGCCGGCGGGCGCGCCGACCATCAGCCGGGTCGCCGAGGCCGCCGGCGTCTCCCGCGCCACCGTGTCGCGGGTGATGAACGGCTCCACCACCGTCAAGCCGGAGCTCGCCGCCCGCGTGCGCGCGGCCGCGCAGGCGCTCGACTACGAGCCGAGCGTGGCCGCCCGCAGCCTCGCGCTCGGCCGCACGGGCACGATCTCCCTGGTGGTCCCCGACCTGGCCAACCCGCTGTTCCAGGGCGTGCTGCGCGGGCTCAGCCAGGCCGCGGGCAAGGCAGGGCGCCAGCTGCTGGTGGCCGAGTCCAACGAGGACATCGAGGAGGAGACGATCCTGGCGATCGAGGCGCGGCGCAACTCCGACGGGCTCGTGCTCGCCTCGCCCCGCGCCCCCGACGAGCGGCTGCGCGAGCTCAGCGACCGCCTGGCGCCCTTCGTGCTCGTCTACCGCGACGTCCCCGGCCTGGCCGCCCCGTCGCTGTCGGTCGACAACGTCGCGGGCATCGACGACCTGATCTCCCACCTCACCGGCCTCGGCCACCGCCACCTGGCCTACCTGAGCGGTCCCGAGGCCAGCTCCTCGCACGTGCTGCGGCTCGCCGCGCTGCGTGCGGCGGCGGCCGGCAACCCGGGGTTCACGCTGACGGAGGTGCCGTGCGGCTCGATGTTCGACGACGGCCACGCCGCGGCCGGCCCGGTGCTGGAGTGCGGCGCGAGCGCGGTGGTGGCGTTCAACGACATGGTGGCCTCCGGGGCGCTGACCGGCCTGCACGAGCTGGGCGTGCGGGTGCCCGGCGACGTGTCCGTCACCGGGTTCGACGACATCCCGTTCGCCCGCTACACCACTCCCCCGCTGACCACGGTGTCGATCCCCAAGAACGAGCTGGGCCGGCAGGCGTGGGACCGGCTGTGGGCGCTGATGAACGGCGAGAGCGGCGGCTACAACGTGCGCTTCCAGCCCCGGCTGCTCATCCGCGACAGCACGGGACCGGCGCCCACCTAGAGCCTGTACGGAGTTGAGATCAGGAGGATTTCCTGCGCTCCGATCCGCGATCCTGGTAGGTCTTCGCCATGGCGCGTGGAGACCTCACTGACGAGGAGTGGTCCTTGATCGAGCCTCACTTGCCGCTGGGCGAGCGAGGCCCGATCCCGGACCTGCGGCAGCAGTTCAACGCGGTGATGTGGCGGTTTCGGACCGGCAGCCCGTGGCGGGACCTGCCCGCCGCAGAGTACGGGCCCTGGTCCACGGTCTATGACCGGTTCCGCTCGTGGGCGGTGAGCGGGGTGTTCGAGCAGTTGATGCAGGCGATGATCGCTGAGGCTGCGGCCCGTGGTCAGGCAGACCTCGACGTGGTCAGCGTGGACTCCACCACGGCCCGTGCCCACCATCACGCTGCTGGGATGGCGCTGGACGGCGAGCTGGCCGCAGCGCTGAGTAAGGCGGCCGAGCAGGAAAAGGGGCTACGCCAAAGGGGCAAAACGCCGGTGACGATGGCCCCGACGACGGAGAGGGGAACGCGCGCCGGCGCCTGCGACGTGGGCACAGGTTCCGGCTGAAGGTGGCCAAGCTGGGTCGCTCGCGGGGCGGGCTGACCAGCAAGGTGCATCTGTCGGCTGACCGGCGATGCCGTCCGCTGTCCTTCGTTCTCACTCCCGGTCAGGCGGGAGACAGCCCGCAGTTTCGCGCGGTGCTGAAGCGCATCAGGATCCGCCTGCCGGTCGGCCGTCCGCGTACCAGGCCGGGCGCGGTGGCCGCCGACAAGGCGTACTCCTCCCACGGCAACCGCGCCTACCTGCGCCAGCGCAGAGTCAAGGCGGTCATCCCGGAGAAGGTCGACCAGGCAGCCAACCGCAAAAGGCGTGGTTCTCGTGGCGGCCGGCCAGTCCGTCATGATCCGGATCTCTACAAGGAGCGCAACACCGTGGAACGGTGCGTCAATCGGATCAAGGAGTGGCGTGGGCTGGCCTTCCGGTTCGACAAGACCCCCGACAGTTACCTGGCCGGTCTTCATCTCCGAGGAGCCGTCTTATGGCTCCGCAGCCTCCGGCCGGCCTAAAGATCCGAACTCCGTACAGGCCCTAGTCGCTCGGTGGTCCGCAGAGGGTCGCCGGAAGCGGCGGGAGGGCGCCGAGTCTTCGAGAGTAGACCGATTGCCGAGTGGTGGCGGCTCAGCACCATTGAAGCTCATGGGTTGGTCCGGCACGCTGAGGAGCCGAAGAGGGCTGTCGAAACCGCATGAACGGCGACCCATGCCCCCCAGGAGAGGAATGCCATGGCAAACGTTGTATCCCCGGTTGGCCGAGCCGCCGTCGGTGTGACATCCGCACTATTGGTCACGCTGGCGGCACAAGGGCCGGCACAGGCATCGGCAGGCCCCCACGCCCTCTATGCCGAACACGGGTCCGACACCGGTTGGGTTCCTGCAATGACCAACTCGCTGTACGTGAACGACGTCGAGAAGGATGGAAACGATGTCGTCGGGCAGGTGTGGTATCACGACTCGCGCTCCAATTCCGAACGCACGTACGAGGTGTGGGACCGTGATCCAGACGGTGATGCAGCGACAGGTGTCGCCCCGGGTAACGTGCTCAGAATGCGCGTCTGCGAGGAGACCGGTTCGTGTTCCGCCTGGGTCAAGTGAGCTGGGCCACCCCTCTCCGCGATCGCGACGCGACCGGCGCGAGCTCCCCGACGTGCTCAGGAATCACCGGGCCGCGGGCTGAGCCTCAGCCGAGCGCGCGGTCGAGGTTGAACGCCGCGCTGATCAGCGCCAGGTGGGTGAAGGCCTGCGGGAAGTTGCCCTGCTGCTCGCCGCTGCGGCTGATCTCCTCGGCGTACAGGCCCACGTGGTTGGCGTAGGTCAGCATCTTCTCGAACGCCAGCCTGCCCTCCTCCACGCGGCCCGCGCGCACGAGCGCCTCGACGTACCAGAACGAGCAGATGGAGAACGTGCCCTCCTCCCCGCGCAGGCCGTCCGGGCTGGCCTTCGGGTCGTAGCGGTAGACCAGCGAGTCGGACACCAGCTCGGCGGTGAGCGCGTCGAGGGTGGCCAGCCACTTCGGGTCGGTCGGCGAGATGAACTTCACCAGCGGCATCATGAGGACGGCGGCGTCGAGCACGTCGGCGTTCTCGTACTGCACGAACGCCTTCAGCTCCTTGGACCAGCCGCGGCTCATGAGCGTGCGGTAGATCTCGTCGCGGGCGAGCCGCCAGCGCGGGATGTCGGCGGGCAGGCCGCGCCGGATGGCCACCCGCATGGCCCGCTCGATCGCCACCCAGCACATCAGCCGCGAGTAGAGGAAGTTCCTGCGCCCGCCCCGGGTCTCCCAGACGCCCTCGTCGGGCTGGTCCCAGTGGTCGCAGACCCAGTCCACCAGGCCGCAGACCTCGTCCCAGTGGTCGCTGGAGATGGGCTGTCCCCACTTGTCGTAGAGGTAGATGGAGTCGATGAGCGCTCCGTAGATGTCGAGCTGGAGCTGGTCCGCGGCGGCGTTGCCGACGCGTACGGGGGCGGAGCCCTGGTGCCCTTCCAGGTGGTCGAGCTCGCGTTCTGGCAGGTCGGTACGCCCGTCGATGCCGTACATGATCTGGAGCGGTCCCGACGGGCCGTCGGCGCACCGGGTGACGCGCCGGGTGAGGAAGTTCATGAACGCCTCGGCCTCGCCGGTGAATCCCAGCCGGAGCAGGGCGTAGACGGCGAAGGCGGCATCGCGTACCCAGAGGTAGCGGTAGTCCCAGTTGCGCTCGCCGCCGACCTGCTCGGGCAGGCTCGTCGTCGGCGCGGCGACGATCGCGCCCGTCGGGGCGTACGTGAGCAGCTTGAGGGTCAGCGCGGACCGGTGCACCATCTCCCGCCACCGGCCGCGGTAGCGGGAGGCGGACAACCACCGCCGCCAGAAGGTGACCGTGGCGGCGAACTCGTCCTCGGCCTCGGCGTACGCGCAGGCGCGCGGCATCACCTCGCCGCCGACCTGGTCGAGCGCGAACACCTCCGACTCGCCCTCGTCGAGGGTGAAGGCCGCTCTGGCGTCCAGGTCGTCGCATTCGACCGGCACCGTGGCGGTCAGCGCCAGCGACAGGTCCTCCGACTCGAACAGCACCATCCCGTCGTGCTCGCGCACGCGGTGCGGCTGCGCCGCGTAGCCGAACCTGGGCGCCACCCGCGCGTGGAAGGGGATCGACCCGCGCACGCAGATCACCCGCCGGATCAGCCGGTGGCGGCGGGCCTCGCCCGAGTCGGTGGTCACCGGCATGAAGTCCTGGATCTCGCCCACCCCGCCCTCGGTGAAGAACCGGGTGATCAGGACGTTGGTGTCAGGGAAGTAGAACTGCTTGGTCTTCGCGGGCACGCTCGCGGCCAGTTCGAACGCTCCGCCCTTGTCGGCGTCGAGGATCGAGCCGAAGACGCTGGGCGAGTCGAAGGTCGGGCAGCAGTACCAGTCGATGGTGCCGTCGGTGCCCACCAGCGCCACGGTACGCAGGTCGCCGATCAGGCCGTGCTCGGCGATCGGCAGGTAACGGGCGGGCCCGCCGCGGACCCCCTGATCGAATGTCTCGGCCATGGCAACCTCTTCTCCGGCGTCGCGCTGTCCCTACCCACGGTGCGCCGCCCTCTCTCCCGATCCGGCGGTGCGAACGTCATGGGCGTGCCACGTGTCGGCGGGGCTGCCCCGATCCCGCCGCCCTCCGGTGCAGACTGGCCCGATGGGGGTGCGGGTCCGGGTCGAGGGTGTGGTCCAGGGGGTGGGGTTCCGCCCGTTCGTGCACGGGCTCGCCACCCGGCTGGGTCTGGCGGGCCGGGTCGGCAACGACGCCCGCGGCGTCTTCGTCGAGCTGGACGGCGAGCACGACCGGATCGCCGAGTTCCTGACGCGGCTCGAACGCGACGCGCCCCCGCTGGCCGCGATCGAGAGCGTGACCGTCACCCCGAGCGGCCGGGCGGCCGCCGGGGGTGGCGGCCGGTTCCTGATCGTGGCGAGCGAGCGCTCGGGAACGCCGCGCACGCTGGTCTCGCCCGACATCGCGACGTGCGCCGACTGCCTGGCGGAGCTGGCCGACCCCGCCGACCGGCGCTACCGCTACCCCTTCGTCAACTGCGTCAACTGCGGGCCACGGCTGACGATCACCCGGGCCCTGCCGTACGACCGGCCGCTGACGACCATGGCGGGCTTCGCCATGTGCGACGCCTGCCTGGCCGAATACCACGACCCGGCCGACCGGCGCTTCCACGCCCAGCCCGTCTGCTGCCCGGCCTGCGGCCCGGCGCTCAGGCTGGTGGACGCGCGGGGCAGGCCGCAGGCCGGCGGCGACCTGCCGGGCGCCGCCGGAGTGCTGCGCGGAGGCGGGGTGCTGGCGGTGAAGGGCCTCGGCGGCTACCACCTGGCGGTCGTGGCCTCCGACGAGCGGGCCGCCGCGGAGCTGCGGCGGCGCAAGCGGCGGGCGGACAAGCCGTTCGCCGTCATGGTGGCCGACCTGGCGCAGGCCCGGCGGCTGTGCGAGGTGGACGCGGTGGCGCAGGAGCTCCTGACCGGCCGCGAGCGCCCCATCGTGCTGCTGCCCCGCCGCACGGACGTCTCCGGGGCCGTGGCGGGCGCGGTCGCCCCCGGGCAGCGCCACCTCGGGCTGATGCTGCCCTACACGCCGCTGCACCACCTGCTGCTCGCGGAGACGGGCGCGCCCATCGTGCTGACGAGCGCGAACCTCGCCGGCGAGCCGATCGAGTACGACGACCGCGCCGCCCTCGACCGGCTCGGCGGCATGGCGGACGCGTTCCTGACCCATGACCGGCCCATCCACCTGCGGGCCGACGACTCGGTCGCCCGGGTGGTCAGGGGCAGGGGCACGCTGGTGCGGCGCTCGCGCGGCCACGCCCCGGCCCCGTTCACGCTGGCGTGGGAGGCGCCCCGGCCGGTCCTCGGCTGCGGCGCGGCGCTGAAGAACACGTTCTGCCTGGTGAGGGGGCGGCACGCGGTCGTCTCCCCGCACCTCGGCGACCTGGAGGGCTACGAGACGCTGCGGGCGTACGAGGCGGGGATCGAGCATTTCTCCGCCCTGCTCGGGGTGCGTCCCGAAGTGGCCGCGCACGACCTCCATCCGGACTACCCGTCCACCCGGTACGCGCTGGGCCTGCCGGACGCCGAACCGGTCCCGGTGCAGCACCACCACGCGCACATCGCCTCGTGCCTGGCCGACAACGGCGAGCACGGCCGGGTGATCGGCGTCGCGTTCGACGGCCTCGGCCACGGCGCCGACGGGACGTTGTGGGGCGGCGAGTTCCTCCTGGCCGACCTGGTCTCCTTCGAGCGGGCCGGGCATCTGGCGCCCGTTCCCATGCCGGGCGGCGCGATGGCGGTCAGGCAGCCGTGGCGGATGGCCGCCGCCTACCTGGCGGGCCTGGACGTCGCGGCGGACGCGGCCGTGGCGCGCCGCGCGGGGGACCGGTGGAGGGCCCAGTGGGAGAGCGTGACCGCGCTGGCCCTGCGCGGCGGGGCGGCGGCGCCGCTGACCTCGAGCGCCGGGCGCCTGTTCGACGCCGTGGCGGCGCTGGCCGGCGTGCGCGACACGATCACGTACGAGGGGCAGGCCGCGATCGAGCTGGAGCAGCTCGCCGACCCCGCGGAACGCGGCGCCTACCCGGCGGGCATCGCGCGGCACGACGGGGTGCTCGTGGTCGCCGGCGCGGACCTGGTGCGGGCGGCGCTGGAGGACCTGACCGGGGGCGCCGGCCCGCCCGTCGTGTCCGCCCGCTTCCACAACGGCGTCCGCGAGCTCATCGTGCGCTGCTGCACGGCGCTGCGCGAGGAGACGGGGCTGACGACGGTGGCGCTGTCCGGTGGCGTCTTCCAGAACGTGCTGCTGGCGGAGCGCACGGTGGAGCGGCTGGAGCAGGCCGGGTTCAGGGTGCTCACCCATGCGGGCGTTCCGGCCGGCGACGGCGGCATCAGCCTCGGCCAGGCAGCCGTCGCCGCCGCCCGCGACCTCTTCCGGTAGCCGGGCGCGTTCGCCTCCGTGCAGGTCAGCGAGGTTTCGGCCGGCTTCGGGGGCGGTATGTCCGCTACGTAGAGCTACAGTCCGGGCACATCACGACACCGGACCGGAATCTCTGCATCCGGCCACGAAGGGGGCTTGGGCCATGACGACCACGCAGACGCCAACAGGTCTGGACGAGCTTCACATCCTGTGGACCTCGGAGGGGATGAGCTGCGACGGCGACACCGTCTCCGTCACCGCGGCGTCGCTGCCGAGCCTGGAGGACGTGCTGCTGGGGCTCGTGCCGGGGCTGCCCAAGGTGCACCTGCACAACAAGGTCCTGGCGACCGAGGTGGGCGACGCCTTCATGGCCGCCTTCCACCAGGCCCATCAGGACGAGCTCGGCCCGTTCATCCTCGTGGTCGAGGGATCGATCCCCAACGAGAAGATCAACGGCGACGGCTACTGGACGTCGATGGGCAACGACCCGGCCACCGGCGAGCCCATCACGGTGAACGAGTGGATCGACCGGCTGGCTCCCAAGGCCTGGGCGGTCGTCGCCATCGGCACCTGCGCCACGTACGGCGGCATCCACGCCATGGCCGGCAACCCGACCGGCTGCATGGGGCTGGCCGACTACCTCGGCAAGGACTTCCGCTCGGCCGGCGGCCTGCCCATCGTCAACGTGCCCGGCTGTCCCGTGCAGCCGGACAACTTCATGGAGACCCTGACCTGGCTGCTCTACCAGGCGGCGGGGATGGCCCCCACCATCCCGCTCGACGAGATGCTCCGTCCCACCTGGTTGTTCGGCAAGACCGTGCACGAGGGCTGCGACAGGGGCGGCTACTACGAGCAGGGCGACTTCGCCCACGACTACAACTCCCCCAAGTGCCTGGTGCGCGTCGGCTGCTGGGGCCCGGTGGTCAACTGCAACGTCACCAAGCGCGGCTGGATGGACGGCGTAGGCGGCTGCCCCAACGTGGGCGGCATCTGCATCGCCTGCACCATGCCCGGCTTCCCCGACAAGTTCATGCCGTTCATGGACGAACCCCCCGGCGGATCGGTGTCGGCCGCGGTCAGCGGCGCGTACGGCTCACTGATCCGCAAGATGCGGTCGATCACGAACAACACGGCCAACAAGGAACCGAAGTGGCGTCACAACCGCCGCAGGCTGACGAGCGGGTACGACCCGCGCTGGGGAAACGGCTAAAGGGAGAGTGGCGAGGTGACAACCCGTACGGCGGGCGCCAAGCAGCAAGCGGGCGAGGCCCGCGAGCTGGTGGAGATGTCCTGGGACCCGATCACGAGGATCATCGGCAACCTGGGCATCTACACCAAGATCGACTTCAAGAACCGCGAGGTCGTCGAGTGCAAGAGCACCTCGTCGCTGTTCCGCGGCTACAGCGTGTTCATGAAGGGCAAGGACCCGCGCGACGCGCACTTCATCACGAGCCGGATCTGCGGCATCTGCGGTGACAACCATGCGGTCTGCTCGATCTACGCCCAGAACATGGCGTACGGGGTCAAACCCCCGCCACTGGCCGAATGGATCATCAATCTGGGTGAAGCGGCCGAATACATGTTCGACCACACCCTCTTCCAGGACAACCTGGTCTTCGTCGACTACTGCGAGCAGATGGTCAAGGAGACCAACCCCAGCCTGCTGCGGCGGGCCGAGACCGCCGAGGCGCCGAACGCCGGGGTGCACGGTTTCCGGACGATCGCCGACGTCATGCGCGCGTTCAACCCGTTCAGCGGTTCCGTCTACAAGGAGGCGCTGCAGGTCAGCAGGGTGACCAGGGAGATGTGCTGCCTGATGGAGGGCCGGCACGTGCACCCGTCGACGCTCTACCCGGGCGGCGTGGGCACCGTGGCGACGCCCCAGGTGTTCACCGACTACCTGGTGCGGCTGCTGCGGGTGCTCGACTTCGTGAAGAAGGCCGTCCCGATGAACGACGACCTGTTCGACTTCTTCTACGAGGCGCTGCCCGGCTACGAGGAGGTCGGCCGCCGGCGGGTGATGCTCGGCTGCTGGGGCGCCTTCCAGGACCCGTCCGTGGTCGACTACGACTACCGGACCATGAACGCGTGGGGCAGGAAGATGTTCGTCACGCCGGGCATCGTCCTGGACGACGAGTTGCTGACCACCAACCTGGTGGACATCAACCTCGGCATCCGGATCCTGCTGGGCAGCTCCTACTACGACGACTGGCAGTCCGAGGAGACGTTCGTCACCCACGACCCGCTCGGCAACCCGGTGGACCAGCGCCACCCGTGGAACCAGACGACCCTGCCCAAGCCGCAGAAACGCGACCTGGAGCACGGCAACTACAGCTGGGTGATGAGCCCGCGCTGGTACGACCAGCGCACCGGCGACCACCTGGCGCTCGACACCGGCGGCGGCCCGCTGGCGCGGCTGTGGTCGACGGCGCTCGCGGGCCTGGTCGACACCGGCACGGTGCGCGCCACGGGCCGGAGCGTCGAGATCAACCTGCCCAAGAGCGGCTCCCTGCCGGAGATGCGGCTGGAGTGGAAGGTGCCGCGCTGGGCCAACACCATCGAGCGCAACCGGGCCCGCGCGTACTTCGTCGCGTACGCGGCGGCGATGGCGGTGCACTTCCTCGACCAGGCGCTGGGAGAGGTGCGGGCCGGCCGCACGCAGGTGTTCACCGACTTCGACGTGCCGGACGACGCGATCGGCTGCGGCTTCCACGAGGCGGTGCGGGGCGTGCTGTCGCACCACATGGTGATCCGCGACGGCAAGATCGCCAACTACCATCCGTACCCGCCGACGCCGTGGAACGCCAGCCCGCGCGACATGTACGGCACGCCGGGGCCGTACGAGGACGCGGTGCAGGGGTTGCCGATCTTCGAGGAGAACGGGCCCGAGAACTTCAAGGGCATCGACATCATGCGTACGGTGCGCAGCTTCGACCCCTGCCTGCCGTGCGGCGTGCACATGTACCTGGGTGGCGGCAAGGAGCTCAAACAGGTGCACTCGCCCACCTTCGGCGCGAGTCTCTCCGGTTAGGGGCGGGGGATGGACGATCGCATCGCGCGGATCGAGGTCATGCTCGACGAGGCCGGCCCCGACGCGGTCGAGCTCGTCAAGGAGCTGCTCGACCTGTACGGCGAGGGCCTGGCCCGTGTCATGGCGGTCCTGGAGGAGGAGCAGGCGGCGCGGCTGGCCGCCGACGAGTCGGTGGCGCCGCTCCTGCTGCTGCACGACCTGCATCCGGTGGACGTGCGGGCCCGCGTGGAGGCGGCGATCGGCGGCTCGGCCGAGGTGCTCGCCGTCGAGGACGACCTGGTACGGCTGCGCGTGCGGCCCGCCGGCTGCCGCTCCTCCTCCGAGGCCGCGACGTCGGCCCTGCGGGAGGCGGTACGCGCCGCCGCCCCGGAGATCGAGCACGTCGACATCGAGGTCGAACGCGGGGAGACGCCGCTGATCCCGGTCGAGAGCCTGGCCGTGCGCTCCGGCCCGCGGGCGCCGTGACCGGCCTGCTGCGCCGGCTCGCCGCGCAGGCGCAGCAGGCCCGCGAGCGGGAGCCGTCCCGTCAGGCGGAGGCGTGCGCGTTGTGCGGCGAGGCGCTGCCGGACGTGCACCGCCACCTGCTGGAGCTGCCGTCCCGCGAGCTGCGCTGCGCGTGCCGGGCCTGCCAGGTGTTGTTCGACCACGTGGCGGCCGGTGGCGGGCACCTCGTCCTGGTGCCGGACCAACGCCGGCGGCTGAGCGGCTTCGTCCTTCCCGAGCCGGTTTGGGCGCGGCTGGGCGCCCCGGTGCGCATGGTGTGCCTGGTGCGCGACTCGGACTCCGGAGGGATCGTGCAGTTCTACCCGAGCCCTGCGGGGGCGGTGCGGGCGCCCGCCGACCCGGCGGCCTGGGACCTGCTGGTGCGGGACAACCCGGTGCTCGCGCAGCTGCGCCAGGACGTGGAAGCCCTGCTCGTCGACCGCGACCGCGGCGCGTGGATCGTGCCGCTGGACGACTGTTACGCGCTCGTCGGGACGATCCGGGCCCGCTGGCGCGGGCTGACCGGCGGCCAGGACGTGCGCACGCACCTCGCCAGATTCTTCACCGACCTCGACGACCGGTCCGTCACCGTACCGGCCACCGACACCAGGAGCCCAGCGTGAGCAAGAAACACCCGATCAGGACAGGCCGCCCGGACGTGCATCCCGACGCCTCCGCACACGTGAAGGGCGTCAAGGAGGGCAACAGCCGCGGCAACTACGACAAGCAGGACGGCCACCTGCCCGACGGCCGCTCCACGGCCCGGCGCTCGACCGGCATCAGCCCCCGCAAACACGATCCCGTCGACCCCGACATGCCCAACCTGTCGCCCGCCTGATCACGATGCCACCGACAGCACCGGCCGTGCGGATCGAGGTCCAGGGCGTCGAGCCGGCCGCTCCTGCCGCCGCGCCCGCCCTGGACTTCCGGCTGCGCGTGCACGCCGACGCGCCGGTCCGCGCGCTCACGCTGGCCACGCAGCTGCGCATCGACGCCGACGCGCGCGACTACGACGAGGACGCGCGACGGCGGCTCGAAGGGCTGTTCGGCCCGCCCGAGACGTGGGGGCGCAACGTGTCCAGCCTGCTGTGGGCCCGGACCGTCACCCACGTGCCCGCCTTCACCGGCAGCACGCCGGCGACGCTCACCGTCCCGTGCACCTACGACTTCGACGTGGCCGCGGCCACCTACCTGCACGGCCTGCCCGGCGGGGAGGTGCCGCTGCGGTTCCTGTTCACCGGCACCGTCTTCTACCTCGACGGCGGCCGCCTGCAGGCGGCCTGCCTGCCGTGGGACACCGAGGCGGGCCACCGCATGCCGGTGCGGGCGTGGAAGGAGCTCATGGACCGCCACTTCCCGCGCACGGCCTGGATCCGGCTGGAGCGCGACACGTTCGACCGCCTGTACGCGCACCGGGTGCGGCACACCCTGCTCGGATGGGACGACACGGTCAGGTCACTGTTGGAAACGAGCGGAGGCTGACCGCGCATGGACCCGCAGACGGATCAGGTACGGCAGATCGCCCAGGCCGTGCTGTACGAGGGCTACCTGCTGTGGCCGTACCGCGAGTCGTCGCTGAAGAACCGGCACCGCTGGACGATCGGCGGCGTGCACCCGGAGGCGTACGGCCGGGCCCACGAGGGCAACCGCTGGCTGATGCGTACGGAATGCCTCGTCGAAGCGGAGCCCGGCGACGCCGTCGACGTGTGCGTGCGGTTCCTGCACGTCGTCACCCGCGAGCCGGTCGCCGGCGGCCCCGGCCGCCGGCCCGGCGAGGAGGCGCGGGAGCGCGAGCTGACCATGCCCGGCCTCGTCGTGGACGAGCTGGCGCAGGGCCCGGCCGTCACGGCCATCGACCTGCCCGCCGGACGCCGGATCGAGCCGCTGCACGCGCTCGACGGCGCCACGGACCGAGCGGCGGCGCCGCCGGGCGAGCCGGTCGAGCCGCCGACCGAGCCGCCGACCGAGCCGCCGACCGGGCCGCCGACCGGGCCCCCGACCGGGCTGTCCCCCGGGGCGGGCGGGCCGGCGGGCGCGGTGGTGCGCAGCTGGGAGCCGCTGCGCGGCCGGATCGAGGCGAGCGCGCGGCGGCTGGGACCCGGCCTGTTCGCGATCGCCGTGGAGGTGGTCAACACCACGCCCTGGGGTCCGGGCACCCGCGCCGACGCGCTGCGCCGCACGCTGGTCTCCGCGCACACCGTGCTGCACGCGCCGCGCGCCCGGTTCGTCTCACTCACGGATCCGCCGCCGGAGCTGCGCGAACACGCCGAGGCGTGCCGCAACGAGGGCGCCTGGCCGGTGCTCGTGGGCCCGCACGGCGACCGGCACACCGTCCTGGCCTCGCCGATCATCCTGTACGACCACCCGGAGATCGCGCCCGAGAGCCCCGGCGACCTCTTCGACAACACCGAGATCGACCAGCTGCTCACGCTGAGCGTGCTCGCGCTCAGCGACCAGGAGCGGCAGGAGATCCGTGACGGCGACCCGCGCGCCCGCGCGATCCTCGACCGCTGCACCGCGCTCGCTCCCGAGGACCTGATGCGCCTGCACGGTCTCATGCGCAGGACGGAGCCACAGGCATGAACGACTTCTGGACGCGGATGGCCGGGCGCGGCCCCGGCGAGGTGATCGTGGACGGGACGGCGGTCGGCCCCGGCAGCCTGGTCCGGCTGCGGCCGAGAAGCCGGACCGACGTCTTCGACCTCGTCCTCGACGGCCGGGTGGCGGTCGTGGAGAGCGTCGAGCAGGACGACGAGGGCGCCCTGCACGTCGCGGTCACGCTCGCCGACGATCCCGGACGCGACCTGGGCGAGGCCAGGATGCCCGGGCACCGGTTCTTCTACTCCGCGGAGGAGATCGAGCCGATGGGCGAGCACCAGGAGCGGCCGGGCGGCGCCCGGATCCTGGTCGCCGGCATCGGCAACGTCTTCCTCGGGGACGACGGCTTCGGCGTCGAGGTGGCCCGCCACCTGGCCGAAGGGCCCGCCGTCCCCGGCGCGGACGTCGTCGACTTCGGCATCCGCGGCATGGACCTGGCCTACGCGCTCCAGCGCGCGTACACGGGCGTGATCTTCGTGGACGCGGCGCCACGCGGCCACGCGCCCGGCACGCTCACCGTGCTCGAACCCGACCTGCCGGGCGACGGTGAGGTGTCCTCGGGAGGGCCCCTGGAAGGACCTCTGGAAGGACACGGCATGGACCCGGTCAGCGTCCTGCGGCTGGCCAGGCGGATGGGACACCTGCCCGCCCTGGTGCGGGTCGTCTGCTGCGAGCCGGTCACCGCCGACGAGGCGCTGTTCGAGCTCAGCGAGCCGGTACGCGCCATGGTCGGGACGGCGGCCGACCTCGTGAAGTCCCTGGTTATGGAAATGATTGCGGAAAACGCCGGGCCTGGTTCCCGGGCTCCGCACCCACAGTGAGGTGATGTGAGATGTGGAAGAAGCGCGTGGTGAAGCTGGTCGCGCTCTGCGGGCTGGTGGCGATCGTCGTCCACCAATGGCCGGAGATCCACCGGTACATGAAGATCAAGCGAATGTAGGACGGCATGCACGAGATCGGGATGTGCGAGGGCCTGGTCGAGCTGATCGAGCAGCGGGCGGCGGGCAGGCCGGTCACGGCCGCACGGGTACGGGTCGGCGCCCGCCACGCCGTCGTGGACGACGCCTTCGGGCAGGCCTTCACGCTGGCCGCGGCCGGCACCGCCGTCCAGGACGCCGTGGTGGAGCTGGTCATCACGCCGATGACGGTGGTCTGCCGCGCGTGCGGCGGCCGCTCCGAGTCGGCCGACCCGCTGGCGGCCTGCCCGCTCTGCGGCGACGGGAGCGTCGACCTCAGCGGCGGCGACGAGCTGGTCCTGGAGTCGGTCACCTTCGGCGAGGAGGCGGCCGATGTGCCTCGGCATCCCCGGTGAGCTGGTCGAGTTCGCCCAGGAGCACGAGGACCTGGCCGTCGTCGACGTGAGCGGCGTGCGCCGGCGCGTCAACGTCGGCCTCCTCGCCGACGAGGGGCTGCGGCCCGGCGACTGGGTGCTCGTGCACGTCGGGTTCGCGCTGTCGAAGATCTCCGAGCGGGAGGCGCAGGCGGTGTTCGACTACCTCCAGGGGCTCGGGCAGCCGTACGCGGACGAGCTCGACGCGCTGCGCGGCTCGGACATCACGTGAGGCGTGTGAGCCGGAAGGACCGGAGGGGGACCGATGCGGTTCGTCGATGAGTACCGCGACGCGGGCCGGGCGCGGGCGCTGGCCGAGCGGATCGCCGAGAGCTGCCGGCCGGGGCGCCGGTACACGTTCATGGAGGTGTGCGGCGGCCACACCCACACCATCTACAAGCACGGCCTGGAGGACCACCTGCCGTCCGAGGTGAACCTCGTGCACGGCCCCGGCTGCCCGGTCTGCGTGATCCCGATGGGCCGGGTGGACGACGCCATCCACATCGCCCGGCAGCCCGACGTGATCATGACGTCGTTCGGCGACATGACGCGCGTGCCGGGCGGATCGGGGTCGTTCCTGGACGCCAAGGCGGCGGGGGCCGACATCCGGATGGTGTACTCGCCGCTGGACGCGCTGAAGATCGCGCGGGCCAACCCCGACCGGCGGGTCGTGTTCATGGCCATCGGCTTCGAGACCACCGCGCCCTCCACCGCGATGACCGTGCTGCGGGCCGCGGCCGAGGGTCTGGGCAACTTCTCCGTCTTCTGCAACCACGTCATGATCATCCCGGCGATCAAGGCCATCCTCGACTCGCCCGACCTGCGCCTCGACGGGTTCATCGGCCCCGGCCACGTCTCGGCGGTGATCGGCTGCCGGCCGTACGAGTTCATCGCCCGCGACTACCGCAAGCCGCTGGTGGTGGCCGGCTTCGAACCGCTCGACATCCTCACCTCGGTGCACATGCTGCTCGGGCAGCTCGCCGAGGACCGCTGCGAGGTGGAGAACCAGTACGCCCGCGTGGTGCCCTGGGACGGCAACCGCATCGCGCTGTCGGCCATGGGCCAGGTGATGCGGCTGCGGCCGCACTTCGAGTGGCGCGGGCTCGGCTTCATCGCCCACTCCGCCCTCGCCATGGCCGACGAGTACGCCGCCTTCGACGCCGAACGGGTCTTCGACCTGCCCGGCCTCCGCGTCGCCGACCCCAGGTCGTGCCAGTGCGGCGAAGTGCTCAAGGGCGTGCTCAAGCCGTGGGAGTGCAAAGTGTTCGGCACCGCCTGCACCCCGGAGACGCCCATCGGGACGTGCATGGTCTCCTCCGAGGGCGCGTGTGCCGCGTACTACAACTTCGGGCGGTTCAGCCGCGAGCAGATCAGCGCGGCGGCGCGCGAGCCGAGGGAGGCGAGCCGGCCGTGACCCGCGAGCAGCAGGTGCTCGACCGCATCGAGCGGATGCGGCGGCGCAAGCCCGTCGTCAGGGAGGAGCGCATCACGCTCGCCCACGGCGCCGGAGGCAAGGCCACCCAGACCCTGATCGAGGCCGTCTTCCTGGAGGCGTTCCGCAACCCGATGCTCGCCCCGCTGGACGACGGCGCGCTCGTGCGGCTCGGCGACGGTCCCGTGGCCTTCACCACGGACTCGTACGTGGTCTCGCCGCTGTTCTTCCCCGGCGGGGACATCGGCGACCTGGCCGTCAACGGCACCGTGAACGATCTGGCCATGTGCGGGGCCCGCCCGGTCCACCTGTCGGCGGGCTTCATCCTGGAAGAGGGCTTCCCCGTAGCCGACCTGCGGCGCATCACCGCCTCGATGGCGGCGGCCGCGGCGGAGGCGCAGGTGACGATCGTCACCGGTGACACCAAGGTCGTCCAGCGCGGCAAGGCCGACGGCTGCTACGTCACCACGGCCGGGGTCGGCGTCGTCGAGCAGCCGGTCACGCTGTCGGCCTCGGGCGCGCGGCCGGGGGACGCGGTCATCGTGTCGGGCCCGATCGGCGCTCACGGAGCCGCCATCATGCTGGCCAGGGACGACTTCGGCATCGAGGCGGCGATCACGTCCGACACCGCGCCGCTGCACGGCATCGTCGCCGCGTTGCTCGAGGCGCTGCCGCGGCACGTCAGAACCCTGCGGGACGCCACCCGGGGCGGGGTCGCCACCGTGCTCAACGAGGTGGCCCGCGCGTCCGAGGTGGCCGTGGTGCTGCAGGAGAACCAGGTCCCCGTGCACCCGGAGGTGACCGGGGTGTGCGAGCTGCTCGGCCTCGATCCCCTCTACGTCGCCTGCGAGGGCCGCTTCGTGGCCGTGGTCGACGGCGAGCACGCGGGGGAGGCCCTCGACACGCTGCGCGCCCACCCGCTGGGCGCCGAGGCCGCGATCGTCGGGACGGTCGCCGCCGACCCGCCGGGACTGGTGCTGCTGCGCACCGCCTTCGGCGGCACCCGGGTGGTCGACGTTCTGGTGGGCGATCCGCTACCGCGCATCTGCTGAGACCAGCTCGGCCAGCACGTGGTAGAGCGTCGCCTGCGCCTCCTGGATCCGGTGCACCGACGACGACGGGATGACGAACAGGTGCTCGGCCAGCCGTTCCTCGGCCATGCGCCCGCCTCCCGAGCCGGCGAAGCCGACGGTCGTCATGCCCTGGCTCCTGGCCTGGGCCAGGCCGCGCAGCACGTTCGCCGAGCCGCCGCTGGTCGACAGCGCGCAGGCGATGTCGCCGGGACCGCCGAGCGCGGCGAGCTGGCGGGCGAACACCACGTCGAACCCGACGTCGTTGCCGAGCGCCGTCACGAGCGCCGTGTCGCCGGTCAGCGACACCGCCGGCAGGCCGTGGGCGGTGCAGAGGTCGGCCACCGACTGCGCGTCCGTGCTGCTGCCGCCGTTGCCGAAGGCGAACAGCCGCCCGCCGGCGCGGAACGCGGCCGCCAGCTCCGCCGCGGCCACCGCCAGCGGCGTCGACAGCTCGTCGAGGACCCGGCGCCGCAGCTCCAGGCTCTCGCGGGCCTTCTCCTCGGTGGACGCCCGCACGTCCAGCGGGTCGCGCCGCAGGAACGGGTACATCGTCTCGGTCATGCGCCTGCCCTTTCCACCACGGCGATCGCCTCGCCCGCGTGCACCAGCACGGTGTCGCCGACGCGCGCCTCGACCAGCGCCACGCTGATCTCCTCCGTACCCGCGTCCGCCTCTGTGCCCGCGCCGCCTGTACCCGTACCTGTGCTGCCCGTGCCCGTGCCTGTGCCCGTGCCTGCGCCCGTGCCGACCAGCGCCAGCCCGCCGGGCAGCAGGCCGGCGACGCGTACGCGCACGGCGACGTCGCCGCACGTCACGCACGAGTCGCAGAACGGTGCCGCCCCTTCGTCGCCACCGCCGGTCACGTGCCCTCCTCCGACTCCAGGAACACGTGCGCCAGCTCCCACAGCAGGTGGTACACCGTGATGTGGATCTCCCGCACGATCAGCGGATCATCGCTGTGCGCGGCCAGCACGTGCTCGGCCGCGACACCCGCCGGCGCGCCCGCCGCTGTGGCAGGCGTGTCGCGGGTCGCGTTCGCGACCAGGGCGACGGTCAGCATGTCCAGCTCGAGAGCGGCGGCGAAGTCGCCCGCGGCCGGGAGCACGCCCACGGCGATGTCACCCGGCCGCCCCAGCACCGGCAGCAGGCCGGGCTCGCCGCCCAGGCAGTGCGCGGGAAGCGCGGGCTTGCCGACGATCACCGGGTGGCTGAACTCCACCGCCACGTGCGCCGCGTCGGCCGCCGCCGCGCCCCGGCCGAAGGTCAGCAGCCTGCTCCCCCGCCGGAACCGCCCGGCCATGGCGGCCGCGGCCTCGACGACGGCGCCGGCGTCGGCCACCAGCGCCAGACCGGCGGACTCCCGGCCGGCGCGGATCCGATCGAGCACTCCGGCCATCCCGCCACCCCGCCTTCCCCCCGCGTACCACGACACCGCCCATTCCACCGTGGTCCCGCGCGGCCGGCGCGGCGTTTCCCGCCAGGGGTCCGGCAAGGTCCCGGCAAGTTTCTCCACTTGGTCCCGCCTGCTGGGCCGCCGCCGAGGGCCCGTACGACTGTGTGCCCGCGACGTGGGTAGCTCTCCTGCCGCCGCCCGCGTGGCGGCGGCAGACGTGATCCCCCACCGAGAGGACGTCATGTTCCCGGTCATCCTCGCCCGGATCCGGATGCCGATGATCATCATCGGCCTGCTCCTGGCGATCGGCGAGTTCGTCCACCACGTCCCCCTGCTCAGCGTGGCGGGCGTGATCCTGTTCCTGGCCGGCTTCGCCTCGATGTTCCTGCCCGCGGGCTCCGTCGAACGCGCGCCGATCCCGGTCGCCAGCCCCGTGCGGGGACGCTGGCTGGCGGTCAACAGCCCGGCCGACAAGGTGCCCAGCCACGGCCTGCACGCCTACGGCCAGACGTACGCGGTGGACCTGGTGAACTGGCCGGACGAGGACACCGAGTGGAAGGCCGTGGTGCGCGCGCCGTTGATGAGCCGCCCCGAGACGTTCCCCGGCTTCGGCCGCCCGATCTACGCGCCCGCCGCCGGCACCGTCGTCGCCGCCAGGGACTTCTGGCGCGACCACCTGAGCCGCAACTCCTGGCCCGCGCTGGCCTACACCATGGCCGAGGGAGTCGTACGCGAGCTGGCCGGCCCGGGCGGCGTGCTCGGCAACCACGTGGTCCTCGACCTCGGCGACGGCGTGTACGCCGCGTTCGCCCACCTCAAGCGCGGCTCGGTCCAGGTCCGCAAGGGTGAGCGGGTCGAGGCCGGGCAGCTGATCGGGCAGTGCGGCAACTCGGGCAACTCCAGCGAGCCGCATCTGCACTTCCAGCTCATGGACAACGCGCACCCGTCCATCGCGGCCGGGCTCCCGTTCACCTTCGAGGAGACCCTTCCTGACGGCACCACCCGCCGGCGCGTCCCGAGCAAGCGGCAGCCCTTGCTGTCACCGGCGCGCTGACCGGCACGCGCGCGGAGTCTGCACCCCGTAATACGTCAGAGCTACGCCGGAGGTGCACCCCGCAGCGGGACGCCGGCTAGCCGCGGTGATCCATACCTTCGAGGCCCGAGTACGTCTCCGGCACGGAAGGATCACCGCCCATGGCGACCCGCCGGCGAGGCAGCCTGCGCCGCGTCCTGCTCACCGCGCTCGTCACCGCCTCGGTGGCGGGACCGATCAGCGGCGTGACCCGCCCAGGCGCGGTTCCGGCGCCCGCCCCCGCCTTCGTGGCCCCGCTGGCCGCCGCGACCCCGTCCGAGCTCGCCCGGCGGTACGCGTCCGCCCGCGCGGAGATCCTGGCCGCCGAACGGACGGCCGCCCGGCACGGCCACCGGTGGCGGGCCGCCCGGCTACGGGAGATGGCCGATCCCGCGCGGCGGTTCCTGGCCTTCGACGGCCGGGACGGCGGCAGGACCGTGGAGGTTCTCGGCGACCTGGCCGCCGCCGAGCGGATCGCCGTGATGGTCCCGGGCGCCGGCGTCGACCTGGACAAGTACGGGATGTTGCGCGGCGGCTCGCTGCGCCTCCATGACGCGCTCGGCGACCGGTCGGCCGTGGTCGCCTGGCTCGGCTACCCCACGCCGAGCAGCGTGAGCCTCCAGGCGGTGACCCCGCACCGCGCCGCCGAGGCCGCTCCCCGCCTGCGCGCCTTCGTACGGGAGCTGCGCGCGGCCAGGCCGGACGCCCGGATCACGCTCCTGTGCCACTCCTACGGCTCCGCGGTGTGCGGCCTGGCCGCGCCGGGGCTGGACGTCGCCGGCATCGTCCTGTCCGGCAGCCCAGGCGCGGGCGTGCCCGACGCCGCCGCGATGCGTACCCCGGCCACGGTGTGGGCGGGGCGCACGGCCGGAGACTGGGTCGCGGGCGTGCCGCATGTGTCGGTCGCGTTACCGTTCGTCACGGTGGGGCTCGGCGCCGACCCGGTCTCGCCCCGGTTCGGCGCCCGGATCTTCGCGGCGGGCGGGGGCGGGCACAGCGACTACCTGGCATCCGGATCGAAGGCGCTGGAGAGCATCGCGCGGATCGTGTCCGGGCCGGCCGGCGCCGATGCGTGACCTCACCGCACGGACCGCGTCCGCGCGACCCGCACGGATGCGTGACCTCGCCACGCGGATCGACGCCGCGACCCCGGCCGGCCGCGACCGCGCCCTCGACGCCCTGCGCGCCCTGGCCATCCTCGGCGTGGTGGCCGGGCACTGGATGGTGACCGCGCTGGTCGTGGAGAGCGGGACCGTGCGGGTCGCCAGCCCGCTGCGGCACATGCCGCAGCTCGCGCCGCTGTCGTGGGTGTTCCAGACTCTGGCGGTCTTCTTCCTGGTGGGCGGGCTGGTGGGGACGCGGTCCCACGTCCGTGCCCGTGCGGAGGGCATGCCGTACGGGCGGTGGCTCGCCGGGCGGGTGGCCCGGCTGTTCCGGCCTGCGGTGGTCGTGCTGGCGGTGTGGGCGGTGGTGGCCCTGGTGATGCTGGCCGGCGGGGCGCGGCTGGAGAGCGTGCAGGCGCTGGTCAAGCTCGTGCTGTCGCCGATGTGGTTCCTGCTGGTGTTCGCGGCGCTGACCGCGGCGACCCCGCTGGTGTCGAGGCTGCACCCGGCCTGGCCGTTCGCCGTGGTCGCGGGCGCCGACCTGGTCAGGTTCGGCGGTCTCGCGGAGGAACCGCCGGCCGGGCTCGTGGGCGGCTCGCTGTGGTGGGTCAGCGTGGCGGCCGGGTGGCTGGTGCCGTACTGCATCGGGGCGGCCCGGGCCCGTGACCGCCTGAAAGGGCGCGCGACCGGGTGGGCGCTGCTGCTCGGCGGCGGGGCCGCCGCCGTCGCGCTCGTCGGCTGGGGCGGCTACCCCGCCACCATGGTCGGCGTGCCGGGTGCGCCGCGGTCCAACCTCGACCCGCCCTCGCTGGCGGCCGTCACCTTCGGGATCGCCCAGAGCGGCGCGGCCCTGCTGCTGCTCGGCCCGCTGCGGCGGCTGCTGCGCCGCCCCGCCGCCTGGGCCGCGGTGGCGCTGGCGAACCTGGCGGCGATGACGATCTTCCTGTGGCACCAGACCGCGATGATCGCGGTCGCCTCGGTCGCCCTGCTCGCCGCGGGCACGACGCCGTGGACCGGGCTGCACACCGTCCCCGACGGGCCGGACTGGGTGCTCGCCCGGGTGGCCTGGCTTCCGGCGTTCGCGGTGGCGCTGCTGGTGTGCTGCGCGGCGTTCCGCCGACACGAGCGGGCACGATCGCCCGCCGGACCGGTTGCGGAGCGCCCGCATGCTGGATCATCCTGACCGGGGGCGGGTTGAGGGCAGAGAGGGCGTGGACGAGGTGGGCAGGCTACGACGAGCCCTCGGCGCCGTACGCGCGGACCTGTGGACGACCCGCTCCGACCCCCTTCCCCGCATGTCGCGCCCGCGCGGGTTGTCCCGCCTCCCGCACGTCCTCGTCATCCTCTACGCGCTGGTCATGGGCCTGTTCCCCGAAGGGGAGGGCATCGACCCGACGGTTCCGCTGCTCGCCATGATCCACGCGGCGGCCCTCGTGCTGGCGATGTCCCGCCCGCTGCCCGCCTGGTGGGCGTCGATCGCCGTCATGGTCATCGGGGCGCGTACGGGAATGACCTACCTTCCGTGGACCGAGAGTTTCCCCTGGATGATCACCTCGCACGAGCTGGCCCTCGTCAGGCCCGTGATCCACGACGCGGTGGCGTACCCGTGGACGGGCTCCGGCATCGCGCTGCAGGCCGGTGTGATGTTCCTGCTGGCACTGCGGGTGCGCCCCCGCGTCGCGGCCCAGGCGCTGGCGATCACCACGCTGGCGGTCGCGCTCTGCGTCGTGTTCCTGCCCTTGAGCAACGGGAGCGGCGGAGTGCTGGTGGCCCCGGTGGTCGACGCGACCGCGGTCGCGGTCGGGGCGGGGGTGCGCGCGCTCAGGACCACCCGTACCCGTCTGGAGGCGCAGGAGGAGCTGACGGCCGAGGAGCGGGCCCGCCGCACGCTGCTGGAGGAGCGCAGCAGGATCGCCCGCGAGCTGCACGACGTGGTCGCGCACCACATGGCGGTGATCTCCATCCAGGCGCAGGTGGCGCCGCACCTGGTGACGAACCCGTCCGACGAGCTGAAGGAGAACCTCGCGGGCATCCGCGAGAACGCCGTGGAGGCGCTGACCGAGCTCCGCCGGGTCCTCGGCGTCCTGCGCGCGCAGGACCCGCCCGGGGAGGCGCCGCAGCCCACGCTCGACCGGCTCGACGAGTTGTTCGCGAACGTGCGCGGCGCGGGTGTGGCCCTCACCACCGAGATCGCGGGCACGCCGCGCCCGCTGTCGCCCGGGGTGGAGCTGTCGGCGTTCAGGATCGTGCAGGAGGCGCTCAGCAACGCCATGCGGCACGCGCCGGACACGCCCGTGACGGTCCGGCTCTCCTACCGGCCCGACGCCCTCGGCCTCAGGGTCGTCAACGCCGCGCCCGGCGCGCCGGTCCCGTCCTCGCCCGGGGCGGGTCACGGGCTGCTGGGGATGCGCGAGCGCGCGGCCAT
Organism: Nonomuraea sp. NPDC049378; assembly: GCF_055586745.1. Lineage (NCBI taxonomy): Bacteria > Bacillati > Actinomycetota > Actinomycetes > Streptosporangiales > Streptosporangiaceae > Nonomuraea > Nonomuraea sp. NPDC049378. The sequence continues at coordinate 310,007 of NZ_JBVJHP010000005.1, read as the reverse complement.
GCTGGGCGGCGACCTCGTCGCGGGGCCCACGCCGGACGGCGGCTACGAGGTCAGCGTGTTCCTGCCGGTCGGCACGGAGAAGGACACGGGTGAAGACGCGGAGAAAGGCATCGAGGCCACCCCATGACCAGCATCCGCGTGCTCATAGCCGACGACCAGGTGATGGTCCGTCAGGGTTTCACCGTGCTGCTCAACGCCGAGCCCGGCATCGAGGTCGTCGGCCAGGCCGTCAACGGCCTCGACGCCGTCGCGAAGGTCGCCGAGCTGGAGCCCGACGTGGTGCTCATGGACGTGCGGATGCCCGAGCTGGGCGGCATCGAGGCGACCCGCCGCATCGCCGGGCAGCCGGACGCGACCGCGAAGGTCCTGGTCCTGACCACCTTCGACCTGGACGACTACGTCTACGAGGCGCTGCGGGCGGGTGCCTCCGGCTTCCTGCTCAAGGAGGCGTCGGCGGCCGACCTGGCCCACGCGGTGCGGGTGGTCGCGGCCGGGGACGCCCTGCTCGCGCCGAACGTCACCAAACGCCTGATCGCCGAGTTCTCCCGGGTGAGCGGCGCGCCGCGCGCCCCGCTGAAGGAGCGCGTGGGCGACCTGACGGAACGCGAGACCGAGGTGTTGTCGCTGATCGCCCAGGGCCTGTCGAACGCGGAGATCGCCGCGGGCCTGGTCGTCTCCGAGCAGACCGTCAAGACCCATGTGAGCAGGATCCTGGTCAAGCTCGGGCTGCGTGACCGCACCCAGGCGGCCGTCTACGCGTACGAGACGGGGCTGGTGCGCCCGTCGGGTTACTAGGCGCGCCTACCGTGCGCTGACAGCGAACCCCGTCCGCTGTCGGTGAACCCGCCTGGGCGCCTGGACGCTCGCGGTGCTTGGGTGGCGGGATGGACATCGTGGTTCTGGGCGGGACAGCGTGGGTGGGCCGGGAGGTTTCCCGGCAGGCGATCGAGCGCGGGCACAAGGTGACGTGCCTGGCGCGCGGCGAGAGCGGGCCGGTGGCCGACGGCGCGGCCCTGGTCACCGCCGACCGGCGTGACCCTTCGGCGTACGCGCCGCTGCTCGACCGCGACTGGGACGCGGTCATCGAGGTGTCGTGGCAGCCGGGCTTCGTGCGCGAGGCGCTCGCCGCGCTGGGCGGCCGGGCCCGCCACTGGGCCTATGTCTCCTCCGGCAACGCCTACGCCTCCCACGCCGAGCCGGGCATGGACGAGTCCGCGCCCCTCCTGGCTCCGACCGACCGCGCCGAGGCCGACCGCGCACTCTACGGCGAGGCGAAGGTCGCCTGCGAGCAGGCGTCGGCGGCCGCCGTGGGTGACCGCCTCCTCATCGCCCGCGCCGGTCTCATCGGCGGCCCGGGCGACCACAGCGGGCGCTCCGGCTACTGGGTGGCCCGTGCCGCGCGCGACCCGCACGGGCCGATGCTGGTTCCGGCCACGCCGGACGAGCCGACGCAGGTCATCGACGTACGCGACCTCGCCGCCTGGCTGCTCGACGCGGCGGAGCGCGGCACCACCGGCACCTACAACGCCGTCGGTCCCGTCGTCCCGTTCGACCAGTGGATCGAGCTGTGCCGCACCGCCGGCGGGCACACCGGCCCGGTCGTCACCGCCGGATCGGCCTGGCTGCTCGAGCAGGGCGTGACCCAGTACATGGGTGCCGAGTCGCTGCCGATGTGGCTGGTCGAACCGGGCTGGGAAGGATGGTCGGCCAGGAGCGGCGCCGCGGCGCAGGCGGCTGGGCTGCGCCATCGGCCCCGGGCCGAGCTGGTGTCCGCCACGCTGGCCTGGGAACGCGAGCAGGGCCTCGGCCGCGAACGACGCGCCGGCCTCAGCGCCGGGCGCGAGCGCGCGCTCCTCGACGCCCTCGGCCGAGAGACCGCACGCCGGTGACCGCGCGACAATCTCACCATGATTGTGGACAAGGCCATCTACCGCGGCGGTGTGCGTGAGACCGTCAGCGGCGACATCAGCGAAGCCTTCAGCGCCGCCCGGGCCAGAGGCGACAGCTTCCTGTGGATCGGCCTGCACGAGCCCACGCAGGAGGAGTTCGATCTGATCACCCGTGAGGTGCGGCTGCACCCGCTGGCGGTGGAGGACGCGATCCACGCCCATCAGCGGCCCAAGCTCGAGCGCTACGACGACACCCTGTTCGTGGTGCTCAAGCCGCTGCTGTACGTCGAGGAGACCTCCGACATCGAGGTCGGCGAGATCAACCTCTTCCTGGGGAGCGACTTCGTCATCAGCGTCCGCCACGGCCAGGCCAATCCGCTGGGCGGGGTGCGCCGGCGGGTCGAAGCCGATCCCGACCTGCTGTCGACCGGCCCGGCCGGGGTGCTCTACGCGATCTGCGACCAGGTCGTCGACACCTACGCCGAGATCTCCCACGAGGTCGAGCTCGACCTCATCGCGCTGGAACGGCGCGTCTTCAGCGGCGAGCGCGACGACGTCACCGCCGACATCTACTCGCTCAAGCGCGAGGTCCTGGAGTTCCGGACCGCCCAGGACCCGCTGGTGCCCGTGCTGGAGGAGATCGTGAAGGGCCGGGTGTCGTTGTGCGACGGCACCCGCGACCACTTCCGTGACGTCCTGGACCACCTGCTGCGCGTGGACTCCCAGGTCGACGAGCACAACGAACTGCTCACCAGCGCCTTGAGCGCTCACCTGGCCCTGGTCGGGCGTGACCAGAACAAGGTGGCCATGCAGCAGAACGCCGACATGCGCAAGATCTCCTCATGGGCGGCCGTCATCGCGGTCCCCACCATGATCGCCGGGATCTACGGCATGAACTTCGACCACATGCCCGAACTGCACTGGTCGCTCGGCTACCCGCTGAGCCTGTGCCTCATGGTCGTCGCCGTGATCGTCGTCCACCGGCTGCTGCGCAGGAGCGGCTGGCTGTGAAGCGCCACCCGCTCCCGCCGCGCTACGGCTGCTGAGGTTCGAAACGCCAGCGGGTCGCGCCGTACGGTTCCTCGGTCGCGACGCCGACCACCGTGTGGAAGGCGAACCGGTAGACCTGCCAGGGCGGCGGCCCGGCGCTGGGCGCGCTGAACGGGGCCGTGAGCGCGTCACCCTCGACCTCCGCGGGCCAGCCGCCCGCGCGATAGCCGGCGGCGACCTGCTCCAGCGTCTGCGGATCGCTCACTCTGGCCGCGCTGCCGTTGAGGACGAGATCGATGCCGGGAAGCCGGACGGAGATCGTGCAGCGCGGGTTTTCCGCCAGGTCACGAGCCTTGCGGGCGGCCGGGCTGCTGGTGAAGTAGAGGTCGCCGCCCAGCCACTGCGCGCCGACGCCCGCGGCGTGCGGCGTTCCGTCGGGGCGGCACGTACCGAGGAAGTACGTGACGTCGGGGCTCGGCTCGGCGGCGAGCGCGTCCCGCGCACGGCTCCACGGCAGCTCCGCGTCTCCGTAACGGTCGAGGTTCGTGGTCGCGCTGGGTGCTTGTTCGCTCATGCACGATGAGACCGACGCGAGGAGCAGAACTCATCGGTGGTGCGTGGGGCTTTCTGACGGTCCGCGGCGTGACCGCAACAGCCTCCTCGTGGAGGGCTCGAACCCCGGACCCGCTGATCACGTCGAAATGTGATAGCCTTTCACAATGTGAATGCTAATCACATCAACGTGCGGCAGCTCGGCGAGACGGGCATCGAGATCAGCCCCATCGGACTGGGGTGCATGCAGTTCGCCGGCACAGCCAATTACACGCGCTTGATCATCAACCCGATCGGCCAGGAGGTGGCCACCTCGGTCGTGCGCGCCGCCCTCGACAACGGGGTGACGTGGTTCGACACCGCCGAGATGTACGGCAGGGGCCGCTCGGAGGAGACCCTCGCCACCGCGTTGCAGCAGTGTGGCCTCGCCCCCGGGCAGGTCAGCGTCGCGACGAAGTGGACGCCGCACCTGCGCACCGCGGCCAGCATCGCCGCGACCGTCGGTGACCGCTTGAAGCACCTGGGCGGCCACCCCATCGCTCTGCACCAGATCCATTCGCCCAGCGGGGGCCTGTCGAGCATCACCGCCCAGCTCAAGGTCATGGCGAGACTGTTCAGGGAAGGAACGATCGGTGCGGTCGGCGTCTCCAACTTCTCCGCCCGGCAGCTCGTGCTCGCCCACAGCGTGCTGGCCGCCGAAGGCGTCACGTTGGCCTCCAATCAGGTGCGGATCAGCCTGCTGCACCGGAAGATCGAGCGGGACGGCGTGCTGGAGGCCGCGCGAAAGCTGGGCGTCACGCTCATCGCGTATTCGCCTCTGGAGGGCGGGGTGCTCACCGGGCGTTACCACGACAACGTGAGCCTGGCCAGGTCTGCGCCACCGGCGCGCAGGATCTTCTCCCGTAGCCAGCTGAGCGACCGAGGGCTCGCACGCACCGCTCCGCTCATCAACGCCATGCGCCGCATCGGTGAGGAGCACGGCGCCACGGTCTCCCAGGTGGCGCTCAACTGGCTGATCACCCGGTACGGTGACACCGTCGTGGCCATCCCTGGCGCCTCCCGACCCGGGCAGGCGGCCGAGGCGGCGGGCACGATGAGCTTCCGGCTGACCGAGAGCGAGATCCGTGCGCTGGATGAGCTGTCGTTAATCTGAGTGCATGCCCCGACAGGTGTCCCGAACGACCAAGCGTGACCGCTACCACCACGGCGACCTGCGCGCCGCGCTCATCGAAACCGCCATGGAGCTGGTGGCCGAGCGGGGCGTGCAGGCCTTTTCCATGGCGGAGGCGAGCAGGCAGCTGGGTGTCGCGCTCAGCGCGCCCTACCGCCACTTCACCGATCGCGACGAGTTGCTGCTCGCGGTCGGCGTGCGCGCAGGAAACCTTCTGGTCGAAGCCGTAACCGCGGAACACGGCGGCAGCGCACCGCAGGATCGGCTGGTCGCTGTGGCCAGGGGATACGTGCGGTTCGCCGCAAAGCACCGGGCGCTGTTCGAGACGCTGTTCGGCATGTGGTCGACGGCCGGTGAACCGGAGCTGGAACAGGCGTCCCGTCCCGTGAAGGAGGCCTTCCAGGCAGGGGCCATGGCCCTGTCGGCGGATGATCCGGTGGCCGCCGAGGCGCTCGGGCTGGCCGTCGCAGCCACCGCGCACGGCCACGCGGAACTCCTGCACCTGGGCATGTTCGGCACCGGCGAGCAGGGCGTGGAGCTTGCGGTTCAACGCGCGGCCGCCGCCACGCTCGCGCTCATCGACGGCCGCGCCTCCCTCACCAGCTGAACCTGGACCGGCGGGAGCCCGTGGACGGCCGCTACCAGCAGACGAATGGTCGCAACGTAGCAATCTGGTCACAAGCCGACATCGGCACCCACCGGCACGATGAAATGATCTAGTGGACCGCCGTCGTTTCGTCATCGGACTCGCCATAGGCACGCTGGCTGCCGTCACCTTCATCGGCGCAGGCTATGGCGTCGGGCAACTGACCAAGACCTACCCTGACTTCACCGTGCCGACCCCCATCGTGATCGCTCTGATCTCGATCGAAGCAGCCGGGGTGGTGGTGTTCGGGTATCTCATGGCGACCAGCCGGCCTTCCCGGCTCGCAGAGGCTGTGGAGGATCCCGGCGAACGCCTGACGCGACGCATCCAGGCCGTCAACGCGTCCTTCACGGAAGCGGCCGCCCTGATGGTCGAGCTCCAGCGTGACCTCGAAGCCCAACGCGCGACCCGCGACGCGCTTCTCGCCGAAGCCGAGCACCAGCAGCGGCTCCTCGAACTCAACAAGGACCAAGCCGAGGACATCCGCACCATCCTCGTCGGCGAGACCAAGCAGACCATTCGCGCCGCTCGACGACGGGAGTGGGCCTTCTTCCTCAGCGGCCTGCTCCTGTCGGCTGCCCTGTCCATTCCCATCGGCATCTGGGTGAACAGCATCAGCTGACCCGATCGGCGCATCACTCGGACCCGCGCGACCCTTACCTCACGGGCAGACCGGTGACCGCCCGGCCGATGATGAGAGTTCCACTGATACACCGTCGAGATGGGCACACCCACCCGCTCCGCCAAGTCCTCCGGAGTCAGGTGCTTCTCCGCCACCATTGCCCCTCCGTTAGCCAGCCGCCGCTCTTCAACCTCAGCCGTTATTTGTCATGCTTCCCCATGACTTGTCACGCAGCATATGACGCGTCAGACGCGTCTTGCGCATCAAGGATGAGATGGCTAAGACAGCACCAGCGCACTGCCGCCTGCCAGACCCTAGAGGCGGCCGAGACGCCGAGGCCGCGACGACGGTCAACACAATGCCGACCACGGCCCCGTCGAGCCGCATAGAAGGACACGCCCCGCAGGTTGACGCGGGCGGCACGATTGAGGGCATGCTGCCCATCCACCGACGCCTCGCCCGCTTCCTCCACCGCCTCGCCGAGCCTTCGACGCCTCGACGGGCCGTGCACGTGCGTATCAGTCCCCGGCATCCTCGGCCAACCGCGAAGGCCACCATTCGTGCCGCCGAACGAGCGCGCATGCGAAGAGCGAAGCAAGCCCAGCCACGAGAAGGGCGGGCGCTTCAAGTGTGGACTGCGGTCGGCACCGTCCTGGCGGGTGTTGCGGCGGTGCCAGCGCTCTTCATCGCCCTGAACGCACTAGAGATCAGCGAACAGCAAGCAGCGCTGGCAGCGCAGCAGCTCGCAAATCGTGTAACGGCCTACAGTGCAACAACGAGTTCTGTAGCGGACGAGCAGCCCCGCTACACCACCACATACACGATGCAGAACAGCAACACCGTGCCCGTGATCGTGGAGGGCAGGATATTCCCGCGGGAGAGACCGGGGTTGGTCCTGTACCTCTCGCCTTTTACCATCCCCGCGTGCACCGAGGTGGACTTTTTGGTCCCATTGCCAGACGACCCGGCATTGCAAGATGAGAGAATCAGGTTCGGTCTTCACAACACGATCGACGGTCGCCTCTGGTCCGTGCCAGCCCCGGGGGAACAAGCCCGAATAGTCGAGACCTGGCTTCCGTGGCAGCAGGAGGAAGTCACTGCCCCGGAGATTTATCTCCAAGGACGTGGAGCGAGGAAGGTGTCTTCCTGCGCCTGAGGATCAGCCAGCCTCATCTACCGCGACGGCCGAATGCGACCGGAACCGCCAGGCCCGACACCAGCAGCACCGAGCCTCCGGGCAGGCCCCACGTAGCGACCGAGAACATCCAGACCACGACGACGGTCAGCGCGATGCCGACCACTCCCCGTCGAGCCTCTCCAGCGCCACCAGGGCCGCGCCGGCCGCGATGACGACTTCGCCTCCAGACGCTCCAGGATCTTCTCAGGCAGGGCGTACGCCTCTCTTCCGTCCTTGACCGGCCACACCCGCCCGTCCTTCACGAGCCGCTTGAGCTGCGCGTGGATCTCACTCGGTGGAGCCGCCACCCGCCGCTTGAGCACGTGGTGCAGCAGCTCCCCGAGCTCCAGCGCCATGCCCTCCGCATCGGCCAGCACGTCGATGATCGCGGCCATCCAGGACGAAGAAGATCCCGGTCATGCCGCCGGCGTCGGGGTCACCGGACGCCAGGTGCGTCTTGCCCGTCCGCTTGTCGCCGTCCTCGTCCACCCACGGGATCCGCGCGAGGTGGCGCACGCGGCGGCGCATCACCCAGTGCCACAGCTCCAGCTCGCCCATGCAGTCGTCCTCGCCGAGGGCGCAGCGGTGGGTGCGGCCGTTCCAGTCCGGCATGCTGCCGCCCTGCGGGTCGAGCAGCCACCGTGGCGATCTGGCCGGACAGGTGGGCCAGGCTGATCAGCGTCTCCACCGACCGCAACTTGCCCGCCTCGGAGTCACCGACGATGATGCCGTGCCGCATGCCGCCGGACTTCGTGAAGAACGCCCAGTGCGCGGGCTGCAGGTCGTAGAAGTAGCCGATGTGCGCGCCCGGCCGCCCTTGGTGGCCAGCCGCTCGTTGAACCGCCTCATGATCTGCTGCACCTCGGGGTTCAACTCCACCTGCTCAACGACGACCTCGGGCGGCTCGATGTCGAGCTTGTCCGTACGGCCGGGCAGCGGCAGGCGGCGGTGACGCCGCCAGTGCGCAGCCGAGTACCACAGCCACCCGGCGACGCCGGCCACGGCGACCGTCCGGCGTCGTGGACCTGCACACCCGCATCCGCCCAGCCAGCCAAGAAGAGTCGTCGAAACTCAGGGTCAGCCGCGGCAGTCCCCTGCTGCACATCACCCGCATCAGCTACAACAACACCGGTCAGCCCTTTCAGCTGCTGCCGCTCACTTCGCCCCAGATTCCCACCACCTTGGCCCATTGAGTAGCAATTGGCCCATACCTGCATGCATGCATTCTGGAACGATCCAATAAAGGCCTATACGAACTCGAGGAGACGTGCTTCCATATGGTTCTCGGGGGCGTAAGCGTTAGACAGCGGTCCAAGGGAGCCGCCATGCCGACCACGCCCACATCGATCGAGCCACTCCGCAGGGCACTGGAACTGGCCAGGGAGCACGTTAGTACTCCAGCCGCACTTAGGGATCGAGGAGTCTGCGCTGGCGTTGATAGTGGCAGCGGCGGGCGCGGGCTTGGTGACAGCGTCGCCAGTGTGACCAGCGCAGATAATGCTCGGCGGGATGGTGGCGTCGATGGAGACGAGTGTGGAGACGACGGATCTCGTTGACGGTGAGCGAGATCAGGTCGTGGGACTCGTCGGGGCCGGCCGGGTATGCGGGCTCCGGCGGTGATTGTCCGCCCGTGGGCCCCCTGTGTGGGGTGCGGAGCGGTTGTCGAGTCGGACAGGAACGCCAGGTGAGCGTGGGCGACCATGACCAAGGTGACGTACCGGTACCAGGCGATGTGCTTACGGACCTGGTAGTGGTCGAGCCCTGCCTCGTTCTTGGTGGCCTGGAAGCACTCCTCGATGCTCCAGCGGGCTCCTGCCACGCGGACCAGGGCGGTCAGAGCGGCCGGGCCGGTGGACCAGCACCGGTAGTAGGCCACCTCGCAGGGGTCGCTGATCGAGCGGCGGGCCAGCAGCCAGTCATGGGCGCCGTGCTCGCCGAGCGTGATCCAGGCCCAGTCGTAGAAACGGTGCCCCTTGGCGCCCTGGCCGCAGGAGTAGCGCTGCCAAGCTGAGGCGGGCAGGGCGGAGACAGCCCGGTCGGCGCGGGTCTTGGCACCGGCCACGGTGATCGGATGGTCGCACGAGACCGCGAAGACCTGGCTCAGGCCGCGGCTGCGGCACCGCTCACGCAGGACCGGATTGTCGCCGTAGGCCTCGTCGCCGGTGACCCAGCCGAAGCTGAGCAGCACATCGTCGGCGGCCCGCTCGATCATCTTCCAGGCCAGCTCGGGCTTGGTCGCAAAGACCGTGTCCGGCGGCACTCCGGCCTCGGCCAGGCGGTGCGGCGCAGCGAACCAGGCCGCGGGCAGGTACAACTCCCGGTCGATCAGAACCCGCCGCCCGCTGGGTGTGCTGTAGGAGGCGAACACGCCGATCTGGCAATTGGTGATCTTCCCGGCGGTGCCGGTGTACTGCCGCTGCACCCCTGCCGAGCAGCCGCCCTTCTTCTCGAACCCGGTGTCGTCGATCACCAGCACCCCCGCCAGGTCACCGAATCGCTCGCCGACCTGCGCTCGCAGCGCATCGCGGACCTGGTCGGCGTCCCACCGGGCGTGGTTGAACAGTCGCTGCATCCCATCGGGACAGGTGTCCCCGGCGTACTCGGCCAGCGACCAGCCGTTCTTCCGTTCCAGATCACTCAGCAACCCTTCCAGGCAGGCCCGTGCCCGCAACCGCGGCTCGCGCCGCCCGAAGAACGGTGCCAGCACCTGGGAGAACAACTCATCCAGTGCATCGTCCCAACATGCTGGACCGGCCTGGGCTACCGTGGACGACACGGCCATCGTCCGATCACCTTGGAGCGTCACAACCCCATGGTCTCGGCGATGGCCGTCTCACGTTCGGGACTTCGACCAGCCCGAACCTCGAAGTGCGGCTGGAGTATTAGAGCCTGTACGGAGTTGAGATCAGGAGGATTTCCTGCGCTCCGATCCGCGATCCTGGTAGGTCTTCGCCATGGCGCGTGGAGACCTCACTGACGAGGAGTGGTCCTTGATCGAGCCTCACTTGCCGCTGGGCGAGCGAGGCCCGATCCCGGACCTGCGGCAGCAGTTCAACGCGGTGATGTGGCGGTTTCGGACCGGCAGCCCGTGGCGGGACCTGCCCGCCGCAGAGTACGGGCCCTGGTCCACGGTCTATGACCGGTTCCGCTCGTGGGCGGTGAGCGGGGTGTTCGAGCAGTTGATGCAGGCGATGATCGCTGAGGCTGCGGCCCGTGGTCAGGCAGACCTCGACGTGGTCAGCGTGGACTCCACCACGGCCCGTGCCCACCATCACGCTGCTGGGATGGCGCTGGACGGCGAGCTGGCCGCAGCGCTGAGTAAGGCGGCCGAGCAGGAAAAGGGGCTACGCCAAAGGGGCAAAACGCCGGTGACGATGGCCCCGACGACGGAGAGGGGAACGCGCGCCGGCGCCTGCGACGTGGGCACAGGTTCCGGCTGAAGGTGGCCAAGCTGGGTCGCTCGCGGGGCGGGCTGACCAGCAAGGTGCATCTGTCGGCTGACCGGCGATGCCGTCCGCTGTCCTTCGTTCTCACTCCCGGTCAGGCGGGAGACAGCCCGCAGTTTCGCGCGGTGCTGAAGCGCATCAGGATCCGCCTGCCGGTCGGCCGTCCGCGTACCAGGCCGGGCGCGGTGGCCGCCGACAAGGCGTACTCCTCCCACGGCAACCGCGCCTACCTGCGCCAGCGCAGAGTCAAGGCGGTCATCCCGGAGAAGGTCGACCAGGCAGCCAACCGCAAAAGGCGTGGTTCTCGTGGCGGCCGGCCAGTCCGTCATGATCCGGATCTCTACAAGGAGCGCAACACCGTGGAACGGTGCGTCAATCGGATCAAGGAGTGGCGTGGGCTGGCCTTCCGGTTCGACAAGACCCCCGACAGTTACCTGGCCGGTCTTCATCTCCGAGGAGCCGTCTTATGGCTCCGCAGCCTCCGGCCGGCCTAAAGATCCGAACTCCGTACAGGCCCTAGGGCCCAAAGAGACCGACACGCAAAAGACCAGAAGCGATGGTCTAGGTTCGCCCAGTGGCTTCCCGTCATTGCTGCGGCTGGGTCGGCATTAGTCGGAGGGACAGTCGCGATCGACGAGGATCTTTCCCCAGCATTCCGCACTGCCGTAATCATCGTGTCCTTCATCGCGACCGCCGTATCTGCAGGCGCAGCTGCACTGCGAGCTCCAGAGCGTGCAGCAGTCGCAGCTCAGAAGCACAGCGAACTGACTTCGGCGGAGCGCTGGATCGAACTGCTCGTGCAGGACATTGAGGCAGGCATAGTGCCTGACGCGGAAATTCGACGACGAGTAGATATGATCTTGTCCAAGTTGGACGAAATCGATGCCGTTGAGCCTGGTCCATGGACCTCGAGCCCTCCTTGGCCGAGCCCCACACCGCCTGGGCCAGACTTCTCCTAACAATCCCTCAGCAAATCAAGAGGCCTTAACTTAACTCCCGAAGGTCTCGCACGAAAGAGCCCCGCGACTTAGCTTGAGCTTTGCGTAGAAGACTCAGGAGGCGCAGGGCCATGCACGACGCTAGCACGGAGCCCGGCGCGAGACTACGGGAGCTGCGCAAGCGGCGCGGACTCACGCAAGAAGATCTCGCCGAACGCGCGGGCCTCTCCGTACCTGTCATCAAAAAGATCGAGCAGGGCGGATCCGCCCGCATGGAGACCTACCGCCAGATTGCGAAGGTCCTCGGCGTCACCACCGTCTGGTTCGTCGCGGCGGGGTCACCGCGCCCCACCGTGGACACCGGCGACGACACCGTACTCACCGAAATGCGGGCCGCGCTCATCCCCCGATCGGGCTCAACGGCATGCCCGTCATCGGCACCGCCGACCACGACGACGTCGCACTCCCCCGCCTCATCGACGCCGCGGCCGCCGTCAACCGCGCCTACCACGCCGACCGGTACGACGACCTCGCGCACCTGCTGCCCGCACTCGTCCGATCCGCGCACTACCACGTCGCCCGGTTCGACGACGGAGCCGAACGCACCCAAGCCCACAAGGTCCGCTCAGCCGTGGAGTCGGGCTCGCACGCCGACGTCCGGCCCTCGGAGCCGAGCGAGTGGGAGGTCCACCAGTACGGGCCGCATCGGCTGTGAGGCCGGGTGGAGCGGGCGCTGGGCACGTGGCTGGACGCCGGCAGACCGCACATGTCGGCGTTCACCTTCACCGTGACGCCGGAACGGCAGTGGGTACGCCTTGGCGCTGATTCACCCATCGCGTGGGATCTGCCCGCATAGTCGGTCACGCCCCGTCGTATGCGGAGGGCCCGTCCCTCTTGGCCGGGCCTAACTCCATGGACTCAGCCCTCCGGTCGAGGTCGTCCGCGACCGGTACAAGAAAGTGCCCCGGTTCGAGCAGCAACACTTCTGTCGCGCTTGGCCGAGAAGTCGATGACCTCGCACAGGTCGGCCAAGTTGACGTGCTCGGCGACCTCTTGGACGCGGGAGCAGTAGGCGACCAGGTAGCGGCGGCCACACACTGTCTGCGTGACGCGGAAGCGTGGGGACTGGTCGAGCACGATGACCTCTACTTCGATGCCGCAGGGTCCGCGCCAGACGTTCACGACAGGAGGCTACGCCGAATTGGGCATATAGCCATAAATCGGTTGTGATCACGCTTTCTTTAGGAAACCCGGTCATCACAGCGGGGTTCGATCCGGTAGACCTCGGAAAAGAGTGACTACAGAGCGTAATCAATCACTACATATAGCTATCAAGGAGGCTTGTCTTGATCAGGTCATTCGTCCTACTTCCGGCACTCGCCGCAGCAATGGCCGTATTTCCCGGTACAGCCAGCGCGACCACGAGCCACACTCCGCCGCCCTTCCGGTTCGTCGAGATGACCGGAGAACAAGAGGTTCCCGGCCCCGGCGATCCGGACGGTGTCGGCACCTTCGCCTGGAAGGTGATCGGATCGTCGCTCTGCTATGTCATCACCGCACACAACATCGAGCCCGCGACCGCGGCGCACATCCACAGAGGCAGGGAAGGGGTGGCGGGTCCGATCGTGGTGACGCTGAAGGCGCCCAGCGAAGGCTTCGCGAGCGAGTGCATCCGCGCCATGAAACGCCAGACGGCCGACAACGCCGATACCACTCTGACCTTCGGCGAATTGAAGGCCATCGCCCACAGTCCGAGGCAGTTCTACGCCAACGTCCACAACGAGGAGTTCCCGGACGGCGCCATCCGCGGCCAGCTCTACTGAGGCGGGCGTCACGTGCGTGGCGCTGAGAACGGATGAGCGGGGGCGTAGCAGAGAGCCGGTGACGCGACGGTTCACCGGCTCTCAGGCCTTGTCATTATGTCGTTACCAGCGGAAACGTCTAAGATTGACGCTAACAAGATCAACATTCGGACCTATCCAATGCGAAGCGCTCACGCGTCAGTGTGCAGCTGGGACTTGTGAATCTAGCGTGACCAGCGTTTCGAATGCGCAGACGCGCGACGCATGCGAAGAATCCCCATACCCTGATCACCAAGCGCGGACGAGCCGGTACTGCTCGACATTTTCGGCATGGTCCACACTGAACCGGCACCCACCGCACACCGCGCGGCCCGTCCACGTGCCCAGGTTGATCGCGCCGCAGTGGTGCATCCACGCCGCCTTGTCCAGCGCGCTCGATCTCGACCTGGGCACGCCAACCTCCTACTCGATCGCCGACGCCACCAACTGGGAAGATTCTCTTTCCAGTTGGTCCCGAGAATGCAGGTAGATCAGAGTCGTCTCGAACGACTCATGACCCAGGCCTCCTGAATCTCGCGCGGCTTCGCACCACGCACTTCCGCGATCGACGCCCACGCCCCACGGCCGTACACCCTTCCGTCGGCGGTACCTCACCACCCGGCAGCAGGGCACACACCAGCTCCGTCACTACTTCGCCAGCGTCACTCTGGCAGGTGGTGTGACGATCAAGGATCTCTCCGAGTACTAGGGCCACGCCGACCCGGCACTTACTCTCCGTGTCTGCGCTCACATGCTGCCTTCGTCGCACGACCGCGTCCGCGAGGCCATTGACCGACAGTTCCGGCCACCCGAAGCCGCTGAGACAGAACTGAGACAGAACTGCAAGTCACACAGCGGCGAGGGATCGGTCAGGGGCGGTGTGCCGCGATGATGGTCCTGCGGACACGCCATCCCTTCGACGTGCGGCGTTCTCAGTGGACCGGCAGGCCGGTGACCGCCCGGCCGATGATGAGGCGCTGGATCTCCGACGTGCCCTCGAAGATGGTGAAGATCTTGGCGTCGCGGTGGAAGCGCTCGACCGGATGGTCGCGCGTGTAGCCGGCGCCGCCCAGGATCTGGACGGCCTGCTCGGTCACCCACACCGCCGTCTCTCCCGCCACCAGTTTCGACATCGAGCCCTCCGCCTGCTCGAAGGGCCTGCCGTTCCTGGCCATCCAGGCGGCCCGCCAGGTCAGCAGGCGGGCGACGTCGACGCGGGTGGCCATGTCGGCCAGCAGGAAGGCGATCGCCTGGTTCGATCCGATCCTGCGGCCGAACTGCTCCCTCTCGCGCGCGTAGTCCCTGGCGTACTCGAAGGCCGCCCGCGCGATGCCCACGGCCATCGCGGCGACGGCCGGGCGGGTGGTCTCGAACGTGCGCATCGCCGCCTGCTCCCCCGCCCGCTCCCCGTTGCGCACCCGGCTCAGCCGGGCCTCCAGCTTCTCCTTGCCGCCCAGCAGGCACGAGCCCGGTACGCGGACGCGGTCGAGCACGACCTCGGCCGTGTGCGAGGCGCGGATTCCGTGCTTGCGGAACTTCTGCCCCATCGACAGGCCGGGCGTGCCCGGGGGGACGACGAAGGAGGCCTGGCCGCGGGTGCCGAGTGACGGGTCGACCGAGGCGACGACCACATGCACGTTGGCGATGCCGCCGTTCGTGACCCACGCCTTGACGCCGTCCAGCACCCAGTCGTCACCGTCGGGCACGGCGCGGGTGCGGATGGCGCCGACGTCGGACCCGGCGTCGGGCTCCGACGCGCAGAAGGCGCCCAGCTTGACGTCGCTCTCCGAGCCGAACATCTGCGGCAGCCACTCCCCCACCTGTTCGGGCGTGCCGTTGCCGGCCAGGGCCGCGGCCGCCAGCCCGGTGCCGACGATGGACAGGCCGATGCCCGCGTCGCCCCAGAAGACCTCCTCGAACGCCACCGGCAGCGCCAGCCCGCTCTCCTCGAACCACTGGGTGGCGAAGAAGTCGAGCGAGTAGAGCCCGATCTTGGCCGCCTCCTGGATGACCGGCCACGGGGTTTCCTCGCGCTCGTCCCATTCGGCGCCCGCCGGGCGGATCACGTCGCGGGCGAACGCGTGCACCCAGTCGCGTACCTCGGCCACGTCGTCGCTGGGCTCGGGACAGAAAGCGCTCATGCGGGACCCCTTGCTCGTTACCGGCGGTAACACCCTACCGGCGGGTAGACCGATCAGGAAGCCGTCGATCAGGGGCTCAGGCCGCCATCGTGATCATCGGCGGGCGTTCGGCGATGCCGATGTCGGTCAGCAGGACGTCGTGCCCGTCCGCCGCCCTGCGGAACTGGGCCAGCCGGAGCGACGGCACGTGGCACGCCTCGATCTTGCCCTGGCGTTCCAGCCGTGACCACGCGGCCAGCATGATCTGGGACGCCATCCCTCCCAGGGCCTCCGTCGACTGCGGTGCGTGCTCCCGCGAGCCCAGGTCCACCTGCGCGAACGCGTCCAGACCTGCCAGCTCGAGCAGGTCGATCAGCAGCCCGAGCTCCACGCCGTACCCGGTCAGGAACGGCACCCGCTCCAGGGCGGAGCGCCGGCCGGCGTACTCGCCGGCCAGCGGCTGCACGAACCCGGCCAGCCGCGGCCAGTGGAGGTTGATCAGCGGGCGGGCGACCAGTTCGGTGACGCGGCCGCCGCCGTTCGAGGACCCGTTCAGGGGACGGTCATAACAGGCCTTGGCGTACACCACGCTCGGGTCGGCGAGGATCGGTCCGAGCAGCCCGAAAACCAGTGAAGGATGAAATTTCCGGATATCGGCGTCGGCGAACACCAGCACGTCCCCCGACGTGACCGCCAGCGACTTCCAGAGCGCCTCCCCCTTGCCGTCGAGCGGCTTGAGCTGCGGCAGGATCTCGTCCTGAGCGTGCACCGTGGCGCCGGCCCGCGCGGCCACCAGGGCCGTGTCATCGGTGGAACGCGAGTCGATGACCACGACCTCGTCGACGAGCGCGCCCAGCTCCCGCCGGATCACCGTGACGATCTCCCCCACGGTCTCCCGCTCGTCGCGAGCCGGGAGCACCACGCTCACCGTGGTCGCACCCTTGGCGGCCACCAGGTCCCCGAGCGGCCAGTCCGTGACGCACGAAGTACGGCGTCGCAACCATCCACGCACCTCAGGCAGCATGCGACCCCTCCCCCCGTATCCCCACATTTCAGCTTAGGGGGTGGTGGCGTGGCGCTCCAGGAAGGTGTAGACGTCCGCCTCGTCCACGCCGGGGAACGACCCCGGCGGCAGCGCGGCCAGGACATGGGAGTTGGCGCGGGCGGACGGCCAGGCGTACCCCTCCCACCGTTCGGCCAGCCCGGCGGGCGGGCGGCGGCAGCAGTCACCGGTGGGACAGCCGGAACGGGTGCGGTTGGTGGTCTCGCGCCCCCGGAACCAGCGCGACTCCTTGTACGGCACCCCCAGCGTGATGGCGAAGTCCCGCTCGCGCGACGGATCGACGTGGGCCACGCAGAAGTAGGTCCCGGTGGGCGAGTCGGAGTACTGGTAGTACACCGAGAACCGGTCGGGTGAGGCGAACACCTGCCGCCCCGACCACTGCAGGCACATGCGCTGCCCCTCGATGGCCCCCTGCTCGTCGGCGGGGAAGACGATGCCGTCGTTCTCGTACGCCTTGTAGATGATGCCTCCGGCGTCGTTGCGCACGAAGTGGCAGACGAGGCCCAGGTGGTGGGTGGCCAGGTTGGTGAAGCGGTGGGCGGCCATCTCGTACGACACCGCGAACACGTCGCGCAGGTCCTCCACCGACACCGCCCGCTGCGACTTGGCCTCCTGGAGGTAGGGCGCGGCGGCCCGCTCGGGGACGAGCACGGCGGCGGCGAAATAGTTGGCCTCGGTGCGCTGGCGCAGGAAGTCGGCGAAGTCGCGGGGTTTGTCGTGGCCTAGTGCGAGGTGGCCGAGCGTCTGGAGCAGGATCGTGCGCGGGGTGTGCATGCCGAGCTGCTCGTGTTTGACGTAGATGCGGCGGTGGCGGAGGTCGGTGATGGAGCGCACGGAGCGCGGCAGGTCCTGGGCGGTGTGCACGGTGTACCCGAAGTGCGTGACCAGCCCCTGGATCATGCTCTGCGACAGGGCGCCCGTACGGTAGCCGACGGCGTCGAGCGCCTGGGCGGCGGCCTTCTCGATGTCGGGGAAGTAGTTGCCCACCTCCCGCTGGCGGCGGCGCAGCTCGGCGTTGGCGACCCTGGCCTCCTCCGGGGTGGCGGTGCCGCGGGCCTGCCGGGCGCGCAGCTCGCCGTACAGGCCGAGGAGGTGTTCGAGCACGTCGTTCGGCACGCGCGCGGAGACCTTCAGCCGCGGCAGGCCGAGCCCCGCGTAGATGGGGTCGCGCTGGGCCTCCTCCAGCGCGATCTCGAGCTGGGCGCGGCGGTTGGGCGGCTGGCGGCGCAGCAGTTCCTCGACGGGGACGCCGAGGGCGGAGGCCAGCGACTTGAGCAGCGACAGTTTGGGCTCGCGCTTGCCGTTCTCCAGCAGTGACAGCTGGCTGGGCGCCCTGCCGACGCGCGATCCCAGGTCGGACAGCGTGAGGCCGCGCTGTTTACGCAGGTGGCGGAGGCGCTGGCCGAAGGCGATCAGATCCAGCTCCTGCGTCAAAGACAGCGGTTCTTCACCGAGCAACGGCCCCATATGCGGCATCTTAGGCAGAAAAACGAGCCATTTTCTAGCCTTCGCCTTGCTGCCGCGAGCCCGGCGCGGGCGGCTCACGCACGCCTTCCGCGCCGGCGGATCGGCCCGGCGCCGATCCGCCGGCGGGCGCCCATGCAACGTTCCGGTTCAGGCCGGAACCTTGGCCCCGGGAGCGGGGACGGTCACGGGCGGGCAGCGCGGGTCCAGCCGGATCCGTGCCAGGTCGCGGCCCGCGATCGCCCAGGCGTTCCAGGATCCGGGCTCGAAGTGGAGTTGCGGGTTGGTGTGCCACTCGTCGCCCATCCCGGTGGCCAGCAGCGTGGCCCCGCGCTCGGCGTCGAGCTCGTACGCGTTGCCGCCACCCCGGAAGACCGAGGCGAACAGGCGGCCCCGGTGCACGGTCAGCTCGCCGTAGCCGGACAGCGTGCCCTGCCGGACGACCTGCCGGGTCTCGGGGTCCCAGGCGATCCAGGCTCCCGAGTCGCGCTTGTACGACGCGTACAACAGCCCGCCGTGCAGCTTGACGTCCTGGAAGGTGCGCTGGCCCGGCACCGGCTCGTCCTGCCACAGGACGGTACGGCGGGCGAGGTCGAAGGCGGCTATGGAGGCGGACGGCGCGCTGGTGCCGAACACGTCGCCGGCCAGGTAGACCACGCCCCGCTCGGCGTCGAGCGTCAGGCTCATGAGGCTCTGGCCGGGGATGACCCCCTGGTACACGTCCGTCTCGCCGGTGTGCGGATCGACCACCGACAGCGCGCCGCTGATGCTCGCCGACAACGACGCGGTCGCGACCAGGAGCTTGCCGGAGCGGGGGTCGTACTCGATGTCCCAGGGCCGCTTCTGGTCGTGGCCCAGGTAGCCGAGGCTGCGGACCTCGTCCGTGCGCACGTCGACGGAGATGATCTCGCCGGTGGGGTACATGGCGGCGTAGACCTTGTTCCCGTTGCCGACCATGGCCTTGGGCTCGCCCGGCACCCGGATCCTGCGCCGCTCGCCGGTGCGCAGGTCGCGGATCTCCATGGCGAAGTGCCCGCCGGCGTACACGGCGCGGCCGGGGACGAGCAGCATGCTCTGCGTGCGCTCGGCGCCGGGCGGCAGGCCCGCGTCGATCAGGTCGGTGAACTCGGCCGCGCCGGTGCCCGCGTCGAGCGACCACAACCCGCCGCTGCCGGCGACGGACAGCAGCGTGTTCTCGCCGGTCACGTGGAGCAGGCGGGTCTCGTCGCCGTAGGACGGCGGGGCGATGACCCTGGTGAGCGCCGTGTCGCCGGTCCGGTAGCGGTAGACGGTCCCGTCGGGGCGGGAGGCGGCGTGGACGGAGCCGTCCGCGGCGGTGGTCAGCGCGTCCAGGAGCCCGGACTCGACGGTGATCCGCCGCAGGTCCGTGCCGTCCTTGCGGACGTCGATCAGCTCGCCGCCGGCGGCGGCCAGGACCCGGTCACCGTTGAGCGCGACGACGCCGATCGCGGCTCCGCCGGCCGCGAGCTGCCGTACGGCGCCGCTCTCGCGGTCGATCCGCACGAGCAGCTGCTTCTCCAGCAGGCCCGCGTAGACGTAGCGGTCGTCGGCCGCCACCGCGCGCACGTTGTGCTCGCCCTGAGCCGGCACGTCGTAGCGGCGGACCGCGCCGGTCTCCGGGACGTACTCCCACACGCGCCCGTCGGGGGAGGTGCCCGCGTAGAGGGTGCCGTCGGGGGCCGCGGCCAGGCTCCAGACGAAGCCGCCGGCGCCGCCGAAGGAGTGCAGGTGCTCGACCTTTCCTGTGGCGATGTCGAAGGCGTACAGGTCGGGTACGGGATAGGTGCCGACGTAGACCTTGCCGCCGGACACGGCGACGGCCCAGCCGCCCTCGGGCTCGCCGTCGGCCGGGCCGTCGGGGAGCGTCACGCTCCTGGCCACCTCGCGGGTGCTCAGGTCGATCTCGGCGAGCACGGGCGGCTTGGGGCCGCGGGTGACGACGTAGGCGCGGCCCTCGTGGACGGCGGCCCCGACGACGGCCCCGGTCACCGAGGCCGGTCCGTACGTGGTGACCGCCTGCCCGCCGCACCGCGAGGGGGCGGCGTAGGGGGCTGCCGAGGCGGCGGCGGGTGAGACGAGAGCGGGTAACAGGCCCGCCACGACGACGAGCAGGGATCGGAGCATGCCCAGGGCCTCTCGTTCATTTGTGCCTTATTTTGGTCCAGACCGTAACCTTGTGAGCATCTCCCGTCAACGGGCCGACCGCCGCCGACCCGCACGACATGGTCCGCACGGACCCGATGCACGATCCTCGGCTTCCCCGGACACGCTTGATAACGGTCTCGGCCGAATCTCCATCCGACGGCCCGAACCGATCCCGGCGGCCGGATCGGGCTCGCCCCTCCGGCCCGGAAAGGGTCACGCCTTCCGGACCGGGCCGGCCGGTTCCGATCCGCCCCGGCCTTCGCACCGGCCCGGGATCGAGGCCGCGGGGCGCGAGCCGCGGGGCACGTTTACGATCTGGACATTACGGCCCAGGCCGTTATAACGTGCGGCGAAACCGCACCAGGGAGCCGCACATGATCCCCCGCCGTCGATTCCTGCAGGCTGCCGCCGTCGCCACGGTGGCCTCCGGCCTGCCGGCCACAGCCGTCCACGCCGCCCCACCCGCCGAAGGCACGCTCACCGACCTGGGCCCCGCCAGCGTCGCCAGCCCTCTCGGCAACGCCGAGTTCGTCGGCGGCGTGCTCTACGCCGGATCGCGCGGGCTGTCGCCCAACGTGGTCGGCGCCTACGACCTGGCCGAGGATTCGGTCACCGCCCATTTCGACATCCCCACGGGCATCGGGGTATGGGCGATGTGCAGGGTCGGCACCGACGTCTACGTCGGCACCCACGCCAAGTCCGACCTGTACAAGCTGGACACGGTGGCCGGCTCGGTCACCAAGGTCGCCTCCGTCCCCGACCACTTCATCTGGACGCTCGCCGCCGCGCCCGACGGCAAGGTCTATCTGGGCACCTCGGAGCCGGGCAAGGTCAAGGAGTACGACCCCGCCACCGGAACCGTCCGCGACCTGGGCGAGGCCGTGCCGGGCGAGGCGTACGTACGCGCCATCCAGGCCGACGACACGCACGTCTACGCCGGCGTCGGCGCCAACGCCCATCTCATCGCGATCGACCGGGCCACCGGCGAGCGGCGCGACCTGCTGCCGTCGGAGCTGGCCGACCGCGACTGGGTGTCGAGCATGAGCGTCTCCGACACCCACATCGCCGGAGGCATGAACTCGCTCGCCGAGCTGATCATCCTGAACAAGGCCGACCCGTCCGACCACAGGGTCGTCAAGGCCACGGCCCCGGGCGAGAAGTACATCGTCTCGGTCCTCATCCACGACGGCCACGTCTACTTCGCGGGGCGCCCCACCGGCACCTTCTACCGCTGCCGGCTGGACACCGGCGAGCTGGAGGTCCTCGGCGTGCCGTACTTCGAGGCCGCCACCCACCGCATCCTGGCCCATGAGGGCCGGATCTACGGCGTGCAGGACAACGCGGTGTTCGTCTACGATCCGGCGAGCGGCGCGCTGGAGTACCGCAACCTGGTGCAGCGCGGTTTCCGCGCGGCGGCGGAAGAGCCGATGTCGGTGCACTCCGACGGCGAGCGCGTCTACGTCGGCGGCAAGAGCGGCGCCGACATCCACGACCTGGCCACCGGCGCGGTCACCCGGCTGTCCATCCCCGGCGAGCCCAAGACCATGCTCACCGTCGCGGGCACCACCTATCTCGGCGTCTACACGCAGGCCGCGCTCTACTCCCACCGCGCCGGCGACGCCGAGGCCAAGCTGCTCGCGCGCACCGGCAACCAGCAGGACCGGCCGCGCGACCTCGCCTACGACGACCGGACCGGCGTGCTCGTGATGCCGACCCAGCCCGAGCCCGGGCACATGAACGGCGCGCTGTCCTTCTACTCCCCGCGCACCGGCGAGTACGTCACCCAGCGCCCCGCCGTCGAGCGCCAGACGGTCTACTCGGTCGTCACCCGGAAGGGCATCGCCTATCTCGGCACGCTCACCCAGGAGGGCCTCGGCCTGCCGCCGGTCACCTCCACCGCGCGCCTGGCCGCCTACGACCTGTCGGCGCGCGCGTTGTTGTGGGAGGTCGAGCCCGTCCCCGGCGCCCGCTACCTCTCCGCGCTCGCGCTCGGCCCGAGGCACGTGTACGGCATGGCGAGCACGGGCGTGGTCTTCGAGTTCGACCTGCGGACCCGGAAGGTCACCCGTACGCTCCAGGTCGGCGCGAAGGGCGGGGACCTGTTCGTCGTGGGCCGGGTGGCGTACTGCGGCGACGGCGACAAGGTGTACAAGATCGACCTGGCGAGGTTCACCGCGAAGGCCATCGTGACCGGGCTGGCGGGTCAGTGGTTCGGCGGCGAGCCCAAGCTGGCCCTCGACCCGTCCCGCCGCGCCCTGTACGGAGTCAAGGGCCGCAACCTGGTGCGCATCGCCATCAGCGGCAAGGGGTGACATCGGCCATCGGCCACCACGTGATCCGGCTCTGACCGGGCGCGTGGTGGCCGTTCTCGTGTCCGCCGCGACACCGGAGACGGCGAACGATCACGAGGAGACCGGTTCGGCGAAAACTCGTGAATTCTTCTCCGCAGAATACTGGCAAGTAGTGCATATTCTGGAGATTTCCTCGAATCTTATCGTTGTTACCGACTTTCGACCGGGTGTCCGGGGGCAGAGACTCGGCGTAAGCCCCAGGGGACGACGAAGGAGTGATCATGACGGATCGCCTCAAGGGAGCTGCGGAGCAGCTGCAGGACGAATGGGACGGAGACCCGCGCTGGGCGGGCATCGAGCGCACCTACAACGCCGGCGACGTGATCCGGCTGCGCGGCAGCGTCCAGGAGGAGCACACGCTGGCCCGGCTCGGCGCCGAACGGCTGTGGGGCCTGCTGCGCACCGAGGACTATGTCGCCGCCCTCGGCGCGCTGACCGGCAACCAGGCCGTCCAGCAGGTGAGAGCGGGCCTGAAGGCGATCTACCTGTCCGGCTGGCAGGTGGCGGCCGACGCCAACCTGGGCGGGCAGACGTACCCGGACCAGAGCCTCTACCCGGCCAACTCCGTGCCGGCCGTCGTGCGCCGGATCAACAACGCGCTGCTGCGGGCCGACCAGATCACCTGGTCGGAGGGTGTCGAGAGCCCGCACTGGCTGGCGCCGATCGTGGCCGACGCCGAGGCCGGGTTCGGCGGGGTGCTGAACGCCTTCGAGCTGATGAAGGGCATGATCGCGGCCGGCGCCGCCGGCGTGCACTGGGAGGACCAGCTCGCCTCCGAGAAGAAGTGCGGCCACCTCGGCGGCAAGGTGCTGATCCCCACCGGCCAGCACATCAAGACGCTCAACGCCGCCCGCCTCGCCGCCGACGTCTGCGGCGTCCCCTCACTGATCATCGCGCGGACCGACGCCCAGGCCGCGACGCTGCTGACCAGTGACGTGGACCCGCGCGACCAGGCCTTCACCACCGGCGAGCGCACCGCGGAGGGCTTCTACCGGGTCAGGAACGGCCTGGAGGCGTGCATCGCGCGCGGCCTGGCGTACGCGCCGTACTCCGACCTGCTCTGGATGGAGACCGGCACGCCCGACCTGCAGGTGGCCCGCGAGTTCGCCGAGGCGATCAAGGCCGAGCACCCGGAGCAGATGCTCGCCTACAACTGCTCGCCGTCCTTCAACTGGAAGAAGCACCTGGACGACTCCACGATCGCCAAGTTCCAGCGGGAACTGGGGCACATGGGGTACAAGTTCCAGTTCATCACGCTCGCCGGATTCCACTCCCTCAACCACTCCATGTTCGACCTGGCCCAGGGGTACGCCGGCGACGGCATGCCGGCGTACGTGGAGTTGCAGGAGGCGGAGTTCGCCGCCGAGGCGCGCGGCTACACCGCGACCCGGCACCAGCGCGAGGTCGGCACCGGCTACTTCGACCTGGTCAGCACGGCCGTGGCCCCCGACTCCTCGACGACCGCGCTCAAGGGCTCCACCGAGGAGGAGCAGTTCGCCCGCTGAGCGTCTGAACGCGCCGGCCACCTCCAGGGCATGCGAGGGTTCCCCGGCGTCTCGAAGGAAAGGCCGCGCCAGTCCTCCCCGGCACTGGCGCGGCCTTTCCTCATGAGGGGCCTGTGGGCGTCGGCGTCGGGGTGTCCTGGCCGGGCGTGGAGGGACCCGGAGACTCGCCGGGCCCGTCCTGGGGGATCGTGGTGATCGACGATGACGGCCGCGGGCAGTCCCGCCTGGCCATGGGGCCGCGCCTCCTGCCGGCCGGGTCCGCGCACGCGCCGGGGCCGTCCTCGCGGGGCTCCTCCGGCCTGGCGACGCCGGACGGGTGGCCGCCCGGCGGCCGGAACGTGTCCCGCCGATGGGGCGACGGGCTGCGCACGTCCTCCTTCGTACGGGTGCGCGTGACGAACACCGTGGGCGTGGCGGGCGCCGTCGCCGGCGCGGTGCGGGTGGGCGGCACGCGCCCTGCCGGGGTGGCGGCGGGGCGCGCGGTGGACGCGCCGCTGACCTCCGAGCGCACGGCGGCCGGCGGGTCACCGGACAGCAGCGAGCCGCCCCCGACGGGCGCGCCGTCCGCCCCGGACGCCGCGATCACGGTGATGGCCGCGATCGAGACCGTGGCCAGCGCGGCGAAGCTGGCGTGCGACAGGCTCGCTCCGGCCCTCGCCCTCCGGCGCCTGCGGGACCGTTCCAGCCCTGCCTCGGCGGCGAGCGCGCCGGGCCCTGTCCCGGCGCCCCCGTGCCCTGCCCGCCCCCCTCCTGGCGGGTACGGCACGGGGGTCCAGATCTCTGCCAGCACCTCGTCGACCGCCTGGCGCAGATCCCACGGATCGCCCACGCCGCCGGCGGCCAGCAACACCCGCAGCAGGTCGGCGGCCCCGGGCCGGCCGGCGGGATCCTTGGCCAGCGCCGCCTCGACGGCGGGCCGCAGCAGGGCGGGCACGCCCTCGATCCGCGGCGGCTCGAACAGGATGCGCCGGGTCAGCACATCCGCCTCCCCGCTCCCGAACGGGTGGTGCCCCGTGGCGGCGAACGCCACCAGACACCCCCACGCGAACACGTCGGACGCCGGCAGCGCGCCCATGCCCGCCGGCCGGCCCGTCAGCCGTTCCGGCGCCACCCACCCGGGACTGCCCATGACCTGCCCGGCCTGCGTGTGGGCGGACAGCGTGTCGACGTCGCGGGCGATGCCGAAGTCGATGACCCGCGGCCCTTTCGTGGACAGCAGCACGTTGCCCGGCTTGAGGTCCCGGTGCACGAGCCCGGCCTCGTGGACCGCGACCAGCGCGGCGGCGACGCCGAGCGCCACACCGTAGGCGCGGTCCGGCGTCAGCGGTCCCCGCGCCAGGACGACCTGGGAGAGCGCGGGGCCCGGGATGTACTCGGTGACCAGGTAGGGCCGGCCCTGGTCGGCGCCGTCCTCGACGACGGCCGCCGTGCAGAACGGCACCAGTCTGCGCGAGAAGGCCACTTCCTCGGCGAAGCGGGCGCGTAACGTGGCATCGTTGAGATGCACCGTATGTGGTGTCTTGAGCGCCACCAGGCCACCCCGAGGGTGTTCGGCCAGATAGACGATTCCCATCCCGCCCGCGCCGAGGCGGCCCAGCAGCAGGTATCGCCCGATGATGACCGGGTCGCCCACCGTAAGCGGTCGCACGCCGGCAGGCAGGTCGCTCGCACCACGCGCCATCCGGGTTTCGCCCTTCCTGTCTGGAACACGGCACAGCACACTGTGACCGCATCCAGGCAGGCTTTCCGCATGTCTTGCGCAAGCGGTATCAGAGGTAAGGCGTTCGTTCCTCCGAGGTGAGGAAGCCGTGTGACGGGAGTGGCGTCGTGCCCCTGGTGATCAGGAGGCGATCGCAGCCGCCTCTTCCGCCTCGACCTGGCGGTTCCAGTCCTTCTTGACCGCCCGCCAGCCCTCGTCGTCCACCCCCGCGCGCCAGTAGCCGGAGATGGAGAGCCGGTCCAGCGGGACGCCCCGCTCGAGCCGCAGGTGCCGGCGGAGCTGCTTGACGAACCCCGCCTCCCCGTGCACGAACGCGTGCACGTCGCCCTCGGGGAAGTCCAGCTCCCGCACCGCCCGCACCAGCGCGTGGCCCACGGGACGGTCGCTCCGATACAGCCACAGGATCCGCGCGTCGGCGGCGGTGTCGAGCTTCTGCTCGTCGCCGGGCCCGTCCACCTCCACCAGGACGTGCGCGAGCGCCCCTTCGGGCAGCGCCTGGAGCGAGGCCGCGATCGCGGGCAGCGCGCTCTCGTCGCCCACGAGGAGGTGCCAGCCCGCCTCGGAGTCGGGCGCGTAGCCGCCGCCGGGGCCGAGCATGAGCAGGACGTCGCCCGGTTTCGCCGCGGCGGCCCACGGCCCGGCCAGCCCTTCGTCACCGTGCACGACGAAGTCGAGGGTCAGCTCGCGCGCGTCGGGGTCCCAGGCGCGCACGGTGTAGGTGCGCAGCCGTGGCCAGTGCTCGCGCGGCATGGTCTCGCGGCACGCCTTCACGCTGAACGGCTCGGGATAGTCCACGTCGTCGTACGGGAAGACCAGCTTCACGTAGTGGTCGGTGAGCCCCGTGGTGGCGAAGCCGGACAACCCGTCGCCCCCGAGCACGACGCGGACCATGTGCCGCGAGATCCACTCGGTCCGCAGGACGACGCCTTTATGATGATCTGTGGGCTTTTCAGCCATTCGCACAGCCCCCTGACTCATGTTAGGCATACCTAACCTTACATGGTGTCGATCTGCCGCCGCATGCCGATCGCCGGAAAAGGGACACGCACTATTCAAGCCGCCGCCGTATCCCCCAGCGAACCCGGCCGGCCGGCCACCGCCCCCAGGAACGTCGCCATGTGCCGGAATGCCAGCCGCGCCTCCGGCAGCACGTCCGCCAGGATCGGGAAGACGTGCGGCATGCGGTCCCATTCCTCGTACCTGACCGGCACCCCGGCCTGGCGCGCCCGCTCGGCGACACGCTTGCCCTCGTCGCGCAGCACCTCCGTCGACCCCGTCACGATCATGAGAGGCGGCAGCGCCGTGAAGTCGCCGTGCACCGGCGACACCAGCGGATCCCGCGGATCAAGCCCCGCGGTCCATCTGCGGGCCAGCCAGCGCACCCGGCCGGCCGGCAGCATGGGGTCCTGCCAGCGGTTCGCGTGGCGCGGAGCGTCGGTCAGGTCCGTCCACGGCGACAGGCAGATCGCCGCCGCGGGCAGCGGCAGCCCCTGGTCGCGCAGCGCGAGCAGAGTCGCCAGGGTCAGGTGACCGCCCGCCGAGTCGCCCGCGAGCACGATGTCCCCGGCCTCGTGGCCGCGCCGCAGCAGGCAGTCGTAGGCGCCCATCGCGTCCGCCAGCGAGTCGGCCAGCGTGTGCACGGGCCCCTGCCGGTAGTCGAGCGCCAGCACCGGGCGCCCCGCCGCCGCCGAGAGTCGCCACGTGATCGGCCGGTGCGTGCCCGGCGAGCACGAGAAGTATCCGCCGCCGTGGAAGTAGAGCACCACCTTGCGCTCGTCGAGCCCCTCCCCGCCGCGCACCCACTCGCCGCCGCACGACGAGAGCGTCGCCGGCGCGATCGCGACATGCTCGGGATACGGCATCTGCACGAGCCGCGCGAGATCCCCGAGCCTGGCCGCGCAGACCAGCGCCAGCGGATGGCGCATGAACAGGAGGGACGCGGGCTTCAACGTGCCGCGCATGAAACCGGTGAGCGCGCGGGCCTGCCAGCTCAGAGGGTATTCAGGAACTACGTCCCCGTCGATCCGCATATCGGTCCTCCAGTACGTCCCCTTCCCCCTCTCACCCGCTCCTACCGGCCAGTAAGCAACAGATCCCCGCAGCGCTAAAACGCGTTGCGGGCCACCCGGGCCGCGACGGATAATTTCCTGCTTCTCACCAGCAGACCCGTGCACGGGTCCGGGCACGGTGTGTCACCGTGCCATCACCCCCCGGAGGTGCCAAACCATACCGCTCTATGCCCGGCTCGTCCGGTACGGCTTCAGAAAACACGCCACCTACCTCGCGGCCGCGCTCGCCGGCGCCTTCACCAACAGCGTGTTCGGCATCCTGCGCGCCTACATCCTCATCGCGCTGTGGCAGGCCCGCCCCGGCCTGGCCGGCTACGACGTCGCCGACGCCATCACGTACTGCTTCGTCACCCAGGCGTTCATCGCGCCGATGCAGCTGTTCGGCGGCGGCCTCGGCATACCCGAACGCATCCGCAGCGGCGACATCGCGCTCGACCTCGTCCGCCCCGCCCCGCTCCAGGCCTGGACCCTCGCCGAGGACGCCGGCAGGGCCGCCTACCTCTTCCTCGTCCGCGGCATCCCGCCCATGCTGGTCGGCGCGGCCGTGTTCGGCGTCGTCGTCCCCGGCGACCCCGGCAGGTGGGCGGCCTTCATGACCGGCTTCGCGCTCGCCGTCGTCGTCAGCTTCGGCTGGCGCTACCTGATCGCGCTGTCGGTCTGCTGGCTCATCGACGACCGCGGCGTGGCCGTGCTGTCGATGGTGCTCACCACCTTCTTCAGCGGCATGATGGTGCCCCTGCACATCTTCCCCGGCTGGCTGGCCGACGTCGCCAGGTCCCTGCCGTGGGCCGCCATGGTCCAGTTGCCCACCGACCTCTACCTCGGCAAGGCCCCCGTCATGGAGACGCTCGCGTTCCAGGCGTTCTGGGCGGCGGTCCTGCTCGGGCTCGGCGCGCTGGCCACCAGGGCGATCCGCCGCAAGGTGGTGATCCAGGGTGGTTAGCACCTACGTCCGGCTGGCCTGGACCTGGACCCGCGCCGCCGCCGCATATCCCGCCTCGTTCGCGCTGATGACCGTGCTCGGCTTCGTCACGACCGGGCTCGAACTCGCCGTGGTCCTGATCATCTTCGCCAACACCACCACCCTCGCCGGATTCTCCCGCGACGAGGTGCTTTTCCTGTACGGCGCCGCGGGCGTGTCCTTCGCCCTCAGCGACATGTTCGTCAGCAACATCGACCGGGTCAGCCAGCACATCAAGGCCGGCACCTTCGACACGTTCCTCATCAGACCGGTGAGCACGTGGCTGCAGCTCACCGCCGACCGGTTCAACGCCAACAGGATCGGCCGCGTCCTGCAGGCGGGACTCGTGCTCGGCTACGCCGTCGCGGCGCTCGGCCTCGAGTGGCGGCGCGCCTGGATGATCCCCGTCATGGTGGTCACCGGGTTCGCCATCTTCGCCGCGCTCTGGACGCTGGCCGGCGCGGTGCAGTTCGTGCTCACGGACGCGCCGGAGCTGGCCAACGCCTTCACCTACGGCGGCCAGCAGCTCACCCAGTACCCGTTCAGCATCTACGGCCGCGACCTGGTCAGAGGCGTGACGTACGCGCTGCCGATGGCCTTCGTCAACTGGCAGCCGGGCCTGTACGTCCTTGACAGGGGCGACCCCCTCGGCACGCCCGAGTTCATGCGTTTTCTCGGGCCGGCCGCCGCGCTGGCCCTCGCCCTGGCGGCCGCGCTGGCCTGGCGGCAGGGCATCAGGCACTACCGATCCACGGGGAGTTGACCATGATCGAACTTGATCGGGCAGGGCGCTCGTTCAAGGTGAGGAGAAAGCTCGTGCACGCCGTGCGCGACCTGTCGTTCACCGTGTCGCCGGGAGAGTTCGTCGGCTACCTCGGCCCCAACGGCGCCGGCAAGTCCACCACGATCAAGATGTTGTGCGGCATCCTCACGCCGACCTCGGGCACCGTGCGGGTGGCGGGCCTGGATCCGTCGCGCAGGCGCACGACTCTGGCCCGGCGGATCGGCGTGGTGTTCGGGCAGCGTACGACGTTGTGGTGGGATCTGCCGCTGGCCGACAGCTTCGAGCTGATCCGGCACCTTTACAAAGTAGATCGCAACGCGTTCCGTTCGAGGCTCGCCGAGCTGGCCGACACGCTCGACCTCGGCGCGTTCATCCGCACGCCGGTGCGCCAGCTCAGCCTCGGGCAGCGCATGCGCGGCGACCTCACGGCGGCGCTGCTGCACGCGCCCGACGTGCTCGTGCTCGACGAGCCGACGATCGGGCTCGACGTGGTCAGCAAGGCCGGCATCCGCGACTTCCTCAAGCGGCTCAACGCCGAACGCGGCACGACCGTGCTGCTGACCACGCATGACCTCGGCGACATCGAGCGCCTGTGCCGCCGGGTCATGCTGATCGACCACGGCCGGCTGGCGTTCGACGGGACGCTCGACGACCTGATGGCCACGGCCCCCGACCAGTCCAGCATCGAGGACGTGGTCGCCCGCCTCTACACCGGCAGCGGCGCCGGCTAGTAGTAGCTGCTCTCCGGCGTGGTCTCGTACTCCTCGTCCAGGTCGTCGTCCTGCCTCGACCAGCGCGACGGCATCAGCACGGGGATGAACAGGGCCACGCCGAGGAGGGCGAACACTCCGGTCGTCAGCAGCGTCCTGGCGCCGGCGCCGGCCTCCCTGACGAGCTGGTGCATCGAGGGTTCGGCCGGGATGAACGACAGCGCCCTGTTCACGTCGAGCGCGTAGACGACCGTCCAGGCCAGCAGCACCATCGACGGCAAGAACGTCGCCAGCGGCGAGACCCGGCCCGCCACCACGAGGCCGACCACCAGCCCGACCGCGGCCATCGAGCCCAGCGCGATCCACAACGTCTGGCTGTCGGGTGCGGTCGCCACGGAGCTTCCGGCCGCCTGCTGGACGGCCCATCCCCCGCCGGCCAGCACAGCCGCCGTCACCACCAGCCCGATGAGCAATCCAGCTAAGTGCCGCAACGTATCTCACCTCAATGTCGACGTGGTGGGCACGACCCTAGCGACAAAAGCCATATTCGGCCCAGGCATTGCACAGCTTCGGCCTCAGGGCCTCATAGGCCCCTGCCCCGTGAGAACATGGGGCACACTCATGCGCGCGCGACTTCCCCTCAGGCTCGCGCGGACGGCCGCCTTCGCCGCCGTCTGCGTGACCCTCGCCGCCCTGGCCCACGTGCTGGGCGGCGGCGCGGCCCCGGCGCCGTGGACCGCCGCGCTCGGGCTCGCGGGCGTGTCCGCGCTGGGGCTGGCGCTGTGCGGCAGGGAGCGCTCGGCCCCGACGATCAACCTCGTGCTCGTCGGCGCGCAACTCGGGCTGCACGAGCTGTTCGCGGGCGAGGGCGCCTCCTACGTCTCGGTGCACGGCCACGCCCAGGGCGGCCTGGCCGTCGGCACCGGCATGCTGCTCACGCACCTGACGGCTACACTGATCACCGGCCTGTGGCTCTCGCGTGGCGAGGCAGCCATCTGGTCGCTGCTGCGCCGCATCGGCCGCAGGCTCGTGCTGCTGCTCGCCCCCGCCGCCGCGCCCTCCGCGCGGCCCGCCGCACCGATCGTCCGCAGCCGGGTGGTGCCGCTCCAGCCGGGCTTCCGGCACTGCGTGGCCAGGCGTGGTCCTCCACTTCCCGCCTGACCGTCTGACGCCTTACCACCTTCCGACCAAGTGGAGATTCCGCATGTCCTTCGCACGCCGTGCGGCGACCGTGCTCGCCGCCGCCACCGCTCTCACCGCCGGCCTCGCCCTGCCCGCGCTGGCCCACGTCACCGTCCAGCCCGGCACCGCCGAGCAGGGCTCGTTCACCAAGGTCGCCTTCCGGGTGCCGAACGAGCGCGACGACGCCTCGACCACCAAGATCGAGGTCTCCTTCCCCACCGACCACCCGCTGGCCTTCGTGTCGGTCAAGCCCGTGCCCGGGTGGGACGTCAAGGTCAGCGAGGGCAAGCTGCCCGCGCCGGTCAAGACCGAATACGGCGACCTCGAGGAGGCCGTCACCAAGGTCGTGTGGTCAGGCGGCAAGATCGAGCCCGGCCAGTTCCAGGAGTTCGAGGTGTCCATGGGTCAGCTGCCCACCGGCACCGACTCCCTGATGTTCCCGACGAAGCAGACCTACTCGGGCGGCGAGGTCGTCGACTGGTCCGAGGCCCCCAAGGCCGACGGCACCGAGGCCGAGCACCCCGCCCCGCTGCTCAAGCTCGTGCCCGCAGCCGGCGACGGGGCGGCCTCCGCCTCGCCGTCCGCGGCGGCATCCACCGCTGGGGCCGCCGCCACGCCGTCGGTCGCCCCCGTGGCGGCCGCGTCGCCGTCTGACGGGACGGCCCGCCTGCTGGGCGGCGCGGGTCTGGTGGCCGGCGTGGCCGGCGTGGTGATCGGGTTCCTCGGCCTGCGCCGCCGCCCCACCGCCTAGCGGCCCCGTCCGCGGGTCCCCTCCGCCCGCGGACCGGCCGGCCGTTCTCCGCGGGCCGCCCGGCGCACGTGCTCCGGCCCGGCCCGCGCGAGCGGCCGGGCCGGGCGCGGGCCTCAGGAGGTGATGTCCTTGCCGGAGAACCTGGCCCAGGCGATCGAGCCGAACAACACGATGTACGCCCCGAACGCCAGCAGCCCCTCCCCCAGCGCCGCCGTGTCGATGGGGCTGCGCAGCACCGCGTCGAAGTTCGTGAACCGCGTCGGCAGCAGGTACGGCGTGATCGAGCCGAGTTCCGGGATCGCGCGCAGCACCTGACAGACGATGATCAGCACGATGGTGGCGGCGATGGCCCCGATGGACACCTCGGTGAAGGTCGACAGGGCCAGCGCGACGGCGGCCAGGGCGGCCATGCCCGCGCCCACGTAACCGACGGCGATGAGGATGCGCAGCAGCCCCTCGCCCATCGGGATCGTGGTGCCCGACAGCAGCGTCACGTCACCGGCGGGGAAGAGAGCGAGCCCGGTCGCCAGCGCCGACAGCGCCACCACCGCGGTGACGGCGTACGCGAAGACGACCGCGTTGAGATATTTGACGGCCAGCAGCCGGGTGCGCCCGGCCGGCGCGGCCAGCAGGTAGCGCAGCGTTCCCGCCCCCGCCTCCCCCGCGATCGAGTCGCCCGCCACCACGCTGACGACGACCGGCATCAGCAGCAGCACGAGGAACGAGAACGAGACGAACGTCAGCATGAGGCTGTTGCCCGCGACGTCCTCGATGATCCCGCCCATGCCGTCCTCGCCGGCCACGACCCGCAGCGCGACGCCGATGACCACCGGCACGACACCCAGCGCGGCCAGCATCAGCAGGTTGCGCGGGCGGCGGAAGGTCAGCCCCAGCTCCGAGCGGAGCAGCCGCCAGAACGACCACGGCGTCCGGGCGGGCGGCGTGCCCGGCTCATCGGGATGCCGCGGCCGGCGTTCGGCGCTGCGCAGGGTCTCCTTCACCGGCACGAGCCCGGGCGTGCGCCTGGCCGGCGACCCGGCCGCCGTCCGGGTCGCCGCCTCGGCGGTCGACTCGGCGGTCGACTCGGCGGTCGATTCAGCCGTCGACATCGAAGCCCTCCCCTGTCAGTCCGACGAACACGTCCTCGAGGCTGGGCCGGATCACCGCCAGCCCGCGCACGGCCACGCCCTCCCCCACCAGCGCGGCGTTGATCTGCTCCGGCGGGCGCCCGTCCAGCTCGGCCGTGACCTCCGCGCCGGACCGCCGCACGTCGGCCAGGCCCAGCGCGCCGAGCACCCGCGCCGCGTCGTCGGCGTCCGGCGTCTCCACCCGGACGCGGACGACCAGGCCGCTGCGGAGCGAGGCGATCGTGCCCTGCGCCACGAGCCTGCCGGTCCGCATGATCGCGGCGTGCGTGCACATCTGCTCGACCTCGGCCAGCAGGTGGGAGGAGACGAAGACCGTGGTGCCGTCCGCGGCGATCTCCTTGACCAGCGAGCGGACCTCGCGCGTGCCCTGCGGATCGAGGCCGTTGGTCGGCTCGTCCAGGATGAGCAGCTCGCGCGGGCCGAGCAGGGCGGCGGCGATGGCCAGGCGCTGGCGCATGCCCAGCGAGTAGTTGCGGTAGCGCTTGCCCGCGGCGGCCGACAGGCCCACGCGTTCCAGCGCCTCGGCGATGCGCCGCCCGGCGGAGCCGCCGCGGGCGGTCGGGTCGGCGGCGTCGAAGCGCCGCAGGTTGGCCTCACCCGACAGGTACGGGTAGAAGGCCGGGCCCTCGACCACGGCGCCGACCCTGGGCAGCGCCTGGGCCAGGGGCAGGCCGAGCACGGAGGAGTCGCCGGCCGTCGGCGCGACCAGGCCGAGCAGCATGCGGATCGTGGTGGTCTTGCCCGAGCCGTTCGGCCCGAGGAAGCCGAACACCGAGCCGCGGGGCACGGCCAGGTCGAGCGCGTCCACGGCCACCTGGCCCCCGCGAAAACGCTTCGTCAGGCCGCGCGTGACGATGGCGCTCTCCCCGGAGCCGTCCCCCGGGGGCGGGGCCGCCCCGAGAGGCGCCCCCGCTTCCTGCGTGACGGCGGTCACCTGATGCCCGCCGCCTTGGTGATCTCCTCCGGGGTGACCGGGCCGACCAGGAGGCGGCCGTCGTCGGTCAGCAGGGCGGTGACGAGCTTGGTCCTGATCAGCTTGCCGGAGCCCCACGGGCCGCTCACCGGGGTGGCGGACCTGAGCACGCTGTCGAGCAGCGCGCCCGGGTCGGCGTCGCCGCCGAACCGCTCGCCGTCCTCCGGCGCCTGCGCGGCCTCGGCCGCCAGGTCCCTCTGGTCGAACGGCAGGACCGCCACGCTCGCCCAGCCGTCGCCGACGACCTTCACGCGGTCCTTGACGTCCTCGGCCTTCTCGGCCCGCTCCTCCGCGTGCTCGCCGGACCGCTCGCCGAGCGTCTTCTCCTCCACCTTGGCGCCCGCGGGCGGGGTGAAGGCGAAGTTCTCGGGCGCCGGCGGCGTGAACGTCACCTGCGTGAAGCCCACCTGGAACGCCGGCTCAGCCGAACCCTTGGCGTACACCTGGACCTGGAGCGGCACGTACGTCTCGCCGTCGAGCGCGATGCGCACCTCCTGGACCAGCGAGCCCTCCGCCTTGGGCGCCAGCACGAGCTGGTAGGCCGGGCGGCCCGCCACCTCCGCCGTGTTGATCACCCGGACGTCGGTGTACTTCTCGGCGTCCGCCAGCAGCCGCTCCGCCACCTGCTGCGGCGTCAGGTCGCTCGGCTGGGGCATCGGCGTCCTGTGCTCCTGGCCGTGCTCCTGACTGGCGCCCTCCTTGACCGTCAGCCTGGTGGCGGTGTTGGTCGAGCTGTCCCAGTACCAGCCCTGCTTTCCGTTGAGGATGAGGTTGGTCTCGTTCAGCTGGGTCGGGATGGCCACCCGCATCTTGTCGTGGGCGCCGTACCAGACCTTCACCTCGTGCGAGCCGGACAGCAGGCTGAGCGGCGAGGTGTCGGCGGTCTGCGGCAGCGCGGGCAGGCCGAGCGACGCCGTCTGCTGGACGGTGCCGGACATCGGCGGCACGCCGCCCGCCTTGCTGTTGGCCGCCGCCGCGTCGGCCAGCAGCTGCTGGGCCGAGCGCTCCGGCAGCACGGGATCGCCGCTCACGGCGGCGATCACGGGGCCGGCGCCGATCGCGGCTCCGATGACGGCCGCGACCGCGACCGGGACCCCCCACCTCACGTACGTTCCTCTGCGCATCTCACTCCTTTACCGTATGTCGATGCTCAGAGCCTGCGTCATGCATCCTTAGGCGGACCTGAGACTTTCTGAGACGGCTCTCAGCCTTCTCAGCGCCGTCTCAGCCGAGGACAGGAGAATCGCCACATGAGAGTGCTTGTCGTCGAGGACGAGCGGCGGATGGCCGCCGCGCTCCAGCGGGGGCTCCAGGCGGAGGGGTTCGCCGTGGACCTCGCCCACGACGGCGAGGAGGGACTGCACGCCGCCCGGCACGGCGACTACGACGTCGTGGTGCTCGACATCATGCTGCCGAGGTTGTCGGGCTACAACGTGTGCAAGCGGCTGCGCGCCGAGGAGAACTGGGTGCCCATTCTCATGTTGTCGGCCAAGGACGGCGAGTACGACATGGCCGACGGGCTCGACCTGGGCGCCGACGACTATCTGACCAAGCCGTTCTCGTACGTGGTGCTGGTGGCGAGGTTGCGGGCGCTGCTGCGGCGCGACTCGGGGCGGCGGCCGTCGGTGCTCGTGGCGGGCGACCTGTCGCTCGACCCGGCGCGGCGCAGGGTCGAGCGGGGAGAGCGGCCGGTCGAGCTGACGCCCAGGGAGTTCGCGCTGCTCGAATTCCTGATGCGCAGGCGCGACGAGGTGGTGTCGAAGTCGGAGATCCTCGAGCACGTGTGGGACACCTTCGACACCGACCCCAAC
Organism: Nonomuraea sp. NPDC049378; assembly: GCF_055586745.1. NCBI lineage: Bacteria > Bacillati > Actinomycetota > Actinomycetes > Streptosporangiales > Streptosporangiaceae > Nonomuraea > Nonomuraea sp. NPDC049378. The sequence goes on along the minus strand of NZ_JBVJHP010000005.1, from coordinate 273,957 downwards.
GTGGTCGAGGTGTACGTCGGCTACCTGCGGCGCAAGATCGACGCCCCCTTCGGCAGGAACGCACTGCAGACCGTGCGCGGCGCCGGCTACCGGCTGGCGGGCGACGGTGGCTGACTCGCCGCTGGACTGGTGGCGGCGGCAGGGGCTGCGCTTCCGCCTCACGGTGGCGGCCGCCGCGGTGCTGGCGCTGGCGCTCGCGGTCTCGGCGTCGGTGCTGCTCAGCGTGCTCGACCGGGCCCTGATCGACACCGTGGACGAGTCGACCAGGGCGCAGGCGCAGGCCGTGCGCGTGGCGGCCGACGCCGGGACGCTCACCAGCCCGATCACGACCCACGACGGCACGATCGTGCAGGTCATCGACGACCGCGAGCGGATCACGCACGTGACGTACGGAGCGGACCGGCTGGTGCCGCTGCTCGACGCGGAGGCCAGGGAGAAGGTGCTGGCGGACGGGCAGGCCACGCTGCTGGACGGGCGGCCGTACGCGATCCCGGGGTTCCTGCGGGTGATCGTGCTGCGCGCGGACCGCGGCCAGACCGTGGTGGCGGCCAGGCCCGTCAGCGAGATCCAGACGAGCCTCGGCACGGCGGCCAGGGTGCTGTTCGTCGGCACGCCCGCGCTGGTCGTGCTGCTCGCGGTGGCGAGCTGGCTGATGATCGGCCGGACGCTGCAGCCGATCGCCGCCCTGCGCAGGGGCGCCTCGGAGGTCACGCACACGGCCAGGTCGCGGCGGCTGCCGGTGCCGCAGTCGCGGGACGAGGTGCACTCGCTGGCCACCACGCTCAACGACATGCTGGCCAGGCTGGAGGAGGCGGAGCAGCGCCAGCGAGCGCTGGTCGCCGACGCCGCGCACGAGTTGCGCAGCCCGCTGGCCAGCATCCGGCTGCAGCTGGAGGTGGCGCTCGGACATCCGGACGGCCAGGACTGGCAGGAGACCGCCGAGGGCGTGCTCGAGGACACGTTGCGGCTGTCCAGGCTGGCCGAGGACCTGCTGGCGCTGGCCCGCCTGGACGAGCGCGGCGGCGTGCCCGCCAGGCGCGAGCCGGTCGACCTCGACGAGGTGGTGCGCCAGGTCGTCGACCGGTACGGCGAGGCGCGGCTGACGGTGTGCGACCCGGTCGTGGTGCGCGGCGACGCCCTCGACCTGAGCCGGGTGCTGACGAATCTGATGGACAACGCGGTACGCCACACCACCTCCAAGATCGAGGTGGCACTGACCGCCGACGGCGTGCTGACGGTGACCGACGACGGCCCCGGCATCTCGGAGCAGGACCGCGATCGGGTGTTCAACCGCTTCACCAGGCTCGATTCCGGGCGCAGCCGCGACGAGGGCGGCGCCGGCCTCGGGCTGGCGATCGTCCGCGAGACCGTGCGGGCGCATGGCGGCACGGTCTCGCTGGAGGACGCCGGCCCGGGGTTGCGGGCCGTGGTACGGCTGCCGGTGTCCCGCTAGGCCTGGCCGGCCGGACCTGAGCGGCCGCGGCCCTGGCGGGCCGGGTGCGCGTGTCAGGCGACGCGGGTGGTCCTGCCGGAGCCCTGCGCCGCGTCGTACGCGAGGACGCTCGCTTCAGGCGGGCTTCGCCGGGGACTGCCTGGACGGCGTCTGTCACGTGCCAGGAAGGCACACGCCGGCGGGGGTTCCGGGAGGTGCTGGGGGGTCAAGGGCCGGCGACGACGTCGTCTGCGGCCTGCAGGGGCCCTGCAATGGCGCGGTGTGCTCGCCGGGCCCCCGGGCTCGGATGATCCGGGCCCTGTCGGATGGACGTGGAGGGAAATGGAGCGTTCCGAAAGTGGTCAGGCGGCGGTCCCCTTCTCTGCGGTGGTCAGGAAGTCTTGAGCGATGAGCGGCAGCCGGCGGCGGGCGTGGACGACCGCGATGACCCGGCGCACGGCGGGGTCGAGCGAGCGCACCACCAGGCCGGCGCGACCGGCCTGCTCGGCCATGCCGCGATACCACAGCAGGGATGCCTGGCCGGCGCGTACCGCGTTGAGCCAGCCGTTGCGCTCGTCGGTTTCGAGCACGACGACGGGCGTCACGGCGAACTTGCCGAACATCGCGTCGAGTTCCCTGCGGCGCAGGCTGCCGCGGGCGGGCAGCGCCAGGCGCATGCCGTTCAGCTTGCCCATCGGCACGGGGTTGGGGAGGTCGAGCCCGGGCGGGGAGATCAGCACGATCTCCTGGCGTTCGAGCGGATGGGTGATGAGGTCGGTGGGCACGGGGAGATCGGTGAGCCCTAGATCGGCCCGCTGATCCCTGATGGCGCTGACGACGCCGTCACGGCCGTCGCAGCGGACGATGTGCACGCGCACTCCCGGGTGGTGAGCCGCGTAGGCGGGCAACAACCGCCCTGCGAGACCGGGTTCGAGGCTGGGTGTGGCGGCGATGCGGAGCTCGGCCTCGGTGGTCCCGGCCTGGTTGGCCAGTCCCTCGATCTCGTGAACCGCGTCGAGTGCCTCCCTTGCCAGCTTGACCACCCGGCGACCCTGCGCGGTGACGACCACGCCGCGGCCGGAGCGAGCGAAGAGCGTCATGCCGAGCTCTCGTTCCAGATCCCGAATCGCGCGGGAGAGCGCGGGTTGCGCGATGTAGAGCGATCTTGCCGCGTCGGTCATGGTGCGGTGCTCCGCAGTCGCGACCACATAGCGGAGCTGCTGGAGATTCATGCCAAAGAAGCTAGGACACCACCCGCCGTCGGGACCGAAAGATAGCGGAGATCACCTCGAATGATTTCGGACCGTAACCGAGTACCGCTACATCCGTGACGGGTGAGAAATCAGTATGCTTTTGCCCCAAATTTGGCAAAGGTCCGCCAAGTCGCGGCGCAAAGCCACTGAAAGCAGACAACCACGTGAACGGGGAGACACGGTGACAGGGAACGGGCAGTATCCACCCCCGCCACAAGGGCCAGGGCAGCCACAACGGCCACCGTCCTTGCCGTGGCCGCCACCGGGCTACCGCCAGCCGCAGCCGCAGGGGGGCGGCCCGTACCCGCCGCCGCAAGCGCCACCGCCGCCTCAGCATCCCCCGCAGCACTCCCCCCAGCGCTCCCCTCAGCGCTCTCCTCAGCGCTCTCCTCAGGGCCCCCCTTACCAGAGCCCGCCGCAGGGAGGCCAGCAGTACGGGCAGCAGCCCCCGTACGGCGAGCAGCCCCCGTACGGGCACCAGCCACCGTACGGGCAGCCGCCGCACCGGCAGCAGCCCTCTCCGCCCCCGCCCCCGCCACCGCCTCCCCTGCCGCCGACGCTGCGCTGGCCGCACCCGCCGCCGCGCAAGAAGTCCGGCATGGGCGCCGTCGGGGTGATCGGCGCCGTGCTCGGCTCGGTGGCGGCGCTGTTCGTGCTGATCGTCGTGGGGGCGGCGTTCTTCAAGGGCACGTCGCGGTCGGAGACCTCGAGGCCGATCGCGATCCCGACGTACGAGCCCTCGGAACGCGCCACCGACGACGAGCCGTTCCCCGAGCGCACGCGCAGCCAGGAGCCGACCGAGGAGCCCAGCACCAGCGAGCCCACGAGCCGGCCGACGGAACGGGAGACGGAGGAGGCGGAGCAGGAGCCGCGGCGGACCGTCACGCTCAACACGAGCCTGAAGAACAACACCATGTACCGTGCGGGCATCCTGCCCAGGCTCAGATGCCCGGCGGGCAACGCGAGCATCTTCAGCCACAGCCAGCTCAAGGCGCTCATCCTGAAGACCGGCAAGTGCATGGACCGGGCGTGGAAGCCCATCCTGGAGAAGCAGGGCATCACGTTCAGCCCGCCGGGTTACGCCATCGCCGCCAGACGGGGCAGGGGCGCGTGCGGCGACTACCCGTCGCCGGGGAACATCGTTCCGTACTACTGCCCGCAGAACAACACGATCTACGCCTCCACCTCGGCCATGGCCAGGGGTAACGGCAACGCCCGCGGCTACGGGCAGATCATCTCCTGGCACGGCGGGATCATCAGCATGATGGCCCACGAGTACGGTCACCACGTGCAGAACATCACGGGCCTGATGAACTCGTGGTGGCGCTCGACCCTGGACACCTCGAACAAGAACGCCAAGCTCGCCCTCAGCAGGCGGCTGGAGCTGCAGGCCACGTGCTTCGGCGGCATGTGGATGCGCTCGGTCGCGTCGTCGTACCCGGTGAGCACGTCCAACCGGAGCCGGCTGTTCGCGTTCTACGGCCAGGTGGGCGACCATCCGGGCTATCCGCGCGACCACGGCAAGCCGATCAACAACCACCGCTGGTTCAGGCAGGGCTGGACGAAGAACAAGGCGTACCAGTGCAACACGTGGATGGCGTCGTCCTCAACGACCTCCTGAAGTCAACGAGGAATTCATCTCAGGTTGGGCACATGTCGTTGTTGTCCAGGTATGGGGACTAGAATCCTGGCAATCTTGTGGCCATTGGGGGGCAAACGTCAGTTTTGCCTGGTAGGCGAGTAGGGAGCCGGGTGTGCGCAATCGGGATGGGGAAGCAACCGTGCCAGGAGGCAGGAAACGGCGCCCCGCTCGCCGCCCACGCCCCGCTTCCCCTCGCGGCTCCGGCTCCACACCGCGCAATGTCCCGCCGCGCTTCGCCAAGCCGCTGACCCCCGCCTCCGTCCTCGGGTGGACCGCACTGTCCGCCATCGTGCCCGGCGCCGCACACCTGCGGGCCGGGCAGCGTCGTATCGGGCTGGTGCTCGTCAGCGTGTACGCGGTGCTGGTGCTCGCCGCCCTGGCCTACGGGCTGAGCATCGCCGGCAACCTGGGGAACGCCGCCGCGCTCGTCGGCGACGGCATGCTGGTGACGATCGTCGTCCTCGCCTCGCTCGCCGCGCTGGCGTGGTTCGCGCTGCTGGTGACCTCGTACATCGCGCTCGGCCCGAGCAAGCTCAACCAGCAGGGCCAGATGATCACCGGCATCGTGGTCGGCGTGCTGTGCGTGGCCGTCATGTCGCCGTTCGCCCTCACCGCCAACACCGTGATGACGTTCCGCAGCACCATCAACGGCATCTTCCCCTCGTCGGACGACTCCGACGTGCCACCGGCGGCCAAGGAGGGCGAGGACCCCTGGCACGGCAGGGAACGGGTGAACTTCCTGCTGATCGGCGGCGACGCGGCGAGCAACCGTACCGGCGTGCGGACCGACAGCATGACGGTGGCCAGCGTGGACATCAAGAGCGGCGCCACCGTCCTGTTCAGCCTCCCGCGCAACCTGCAGCACGTACGCTTCCCCGCCTCGTCGCCGCTGCACGACCAGTTCCCGAACGGCTACCTGGCCGAGCTTCCCAACGGCGGCCTGCTCAACGAGGTGTGGCAGTACGCCAACGACCATCCCGAGATCATGGGCGGCAAGAACAAGGGCCCGCGGGCCCTCATGGACGCCATCGGCCACACGCTCGGCCTGAAGATCGACTACTACGCGATGATGAACATGTACGGCTTCGCGGACCTGGTCGACGCCATCGGCGGCCTCAAGATCCGGGTCGAGCAGGACGTCAAGTGGGGCGGCCACTACGGCACCGCGGGCACGATCAAGGCCGGCTACCGGCGGCTCAGCGGCGAGGAGGCCCTCTGGTACGGCCGGTCCAGGGTTAACAGCGACGACTTCTCCCGCATGGGCCGCCAGCGCTGCGTCATCGGCGCCTTCGCCCAGCAGGCCACGCCCGCCGTGATCCTCACCAACTTCACCAAGATCGCCGGTGCGGCCAAGCGGCTGGCGCGCACCAACATCCCGAAGCACCTCGTTCAGCCGCTGGTGGAGCTGGCCGTCAAGGTCAAGGACGCCAAGATCACCAGCCTGCAGTTCGTGCCGCCACAGTTCTGGCCCGGCAACCCCGAGTGGGCGAAGATCCGCACCGCGGCGCGCAAGGCGATCGCCTCCTCGCTCCGGCCGGCCAAGCAGGCGCAGACGGCCCATGTCGGCGCCTCGCCGACCACCACGTCCAGCTCGGTGAAGACCCAGGCCGCCCAGCCGACGCAGACGCCGACGAGGAACAGCCAGAAGCGCAAAGGGGACGACGCCAAGTCCCTCGAGGAACTCTGCGGCCTTTGAGAGACCGGGCGGGCGCGGCTCAGGTGACGGCGTCGAAGGTCACCGGGAGCCGCTGCGGGCCGCGTACCGTCAGGCTGGCGCGCCAGCTCAGCGTCTCGGGCGGCACCGCCAGGGCCAGCCCGGTCAGGCGGCCCGTGACGGCGGCCAGGGCGGCCCTGCCGACGATGCGCGCGAGCATCGCCCCGAGGCAGTAGTGCGGACCGTGGCCGAAGCTCAGGTGGGCGTTGTCCTCCCGGGCGAGGTCGGGCCGGTCCGGGCCGGGGAAGCGGCGCGGGTCGCGGTTGGCCGCTCCCAGCGCCACCAGGATCGGCTGCCCGGCGGGAACCACCACCCCGCCGATCTTCAGCGGCTCCAGCGCGAAACGCCACGTCGCCAACTCGACCGGACTGTCGTGCCGCAGCAGTTCCTCCACCGCCCGGTCGATCAGCTCCGGCCGTTCCCGCAGCCGGCGGAGCTGGTCGGGATGCCGCAGCAACGTGTACGTGCCCAGCCCGACGAGACCGACGGTCGTCTCGTAGCCCGCCACGAGGAGCAGGAAGATCATCGACAGCATCTCCCTCTCGGACAGCCGATCCTGCTCCTCCGCGGCCACCGTGATCGCGCTGATGACGTCGTCCCCCGGCTCGCGCCGCTTGGCGGCCGCCAGCTCGCCCACGTACGCGCCCAGACGGCGCAGCGCCTCGGGCCTGGCCTCGCCGTCCCGCCCCTCCCCCGAACTCACGACGGCCGTGGTCCAGCGCTGGAAGTCCGTACGGTCGCCGGCCGGCACGCCGAGCACGTCGCAGATCGTGGCGAACTGCAACGGCGAGGCGAGGTCCCCCATCAGCTCGGCTCGATCCCTCGCGCGGAACCCGTCGATGAGCGCGCCGGCCCGTTCCTCGACCCGCGGCCGCAGGGCCGCCAGCCTGGCCGGCGTGAAGTAGCGGGCGACCAGGCGGCGCAGCCGGGTGTGCTCGGGCGGGTCCGTGGTGAGCAGGTGGGTGCCCAGCCCCGAACGGTCCTCCAGCGGCCGCCCGCGGCCCGCCTCCTGCCAGTCGGGCGGCGCGTTGCGCGGGTCCTTGCTGAGCCGGGGATCGGCCAGCGCGGCACGGGCGTCGTCGTAGCGGGTCACGAGCCAGCCGTACAGGCCGCTGCGCAGCGTCACGCGGTGGGGCACACCCGACTCCCGCAACCGGGCGTAGGCGGGATAGGGGTCGGCCAGCACGCCGTCGTCGTCGGGCAGCATCTCCTCAAGCATCCATCCCCCACAGGTCGGCCCGCTCCTGTCACCGGTCTACCCCGGCCGCGCGCCTTCGACCAGGGCGCGCATAACGTCGAGCCGCCGCCGCGACACCTGCCCCGAACGACTAGACAGGACCCGGGACACAATCGTGCAGCACGCCATAACGACGCTGCGCGACCCGCATCAGTTCCGTCAGGTCCTTGATGGCATCACGCCCCTTGGCCACCTTTTTGAGATCGATGCGAATCCAGGGATCCGTGTCACCGCAGGCAAAGCGGGAAATCACGTAGTAGGGCCGTCCGCCCAGCATGTCGTTGCCCGCGTAGGCGGCGAACCCCTCTCCGAGATCCGCGGGCAAGTCGGTGGGCTCGGCCATGGCCCAGTTCTCGCGGGTGAGCTCGAGTCGCTTGACGCTGTCATCGGTCCTCGACCACCACACGCCGACGGGATCGCCGTTCTTACCCCCTTCGACCAGGCAACCACCGTCATCACGCCACGGCCCGTCCTTCCGCTCGCTATACGTCCTCGTGTCGCCGCTGACGCGGCGATAGGACTCCCGCGAGACGAATTCGCACCAGTACGGAGGCTGGTCGACGACCGGACGGAGGTCGTTCGGAACCGCATTCGAATCACCGCCGGAGCACGAGGAAACGGCGACCATCGTCAAGAGCGCCGAAACGGCGAGTTGCCGCCTGCTGATCACGGTTATCCTTCAGTCAGAAATCCGATAGGACCGGCGAGCCTCCTCGGCTCCATCATTCATGATGCCTTCGGAGAAGGCCTTGTGGCTGTTGAACCCGGAGTGATCTGCCGCCCAGTTCAGGAAAGCTTCGTACTGCTCCGGCGTCATTTCCACTATCGGTTTCATGGCGGCGTTCTTGTCCGTGAACGACCGTCCCTCGAGGCCCTGGCCGTCGTGCTGGCCGTGGGCGACCGTGGCCGTGGCCACCATCTGCTCCATCAACCGGTTGACCAGCTCCCGGTTCTCCGTCGCCGTGGCGTAGGACTCGTCCAGCATCTTGCCGTTCTTGAAGAATCCGGCGATCCAGCTCGCCCCCTTGTCGAACGCGTACGTCCCCGGCCGTCCGCCTGCCTCGCCCGCCACCTCCTTGGCGAAGCCCTCCAGGCGCATGCCCTTGAACGCCTGCTCCGCCAGCTTGCCGGCGAACTCCTTGCCGGGCACGGGCACGATGCCGATGGCGGAGCGCACCATGGACTCGAGCTCCTTGGCCGCGGCCTCGTTGGCCCTGCCCACCGAGTAGAGGGCCTGCTCGCGGGCGCCGAGGAGGTGGCCGAAGGTCTTGCTCTCCCGGGCGATGGGGTCGGCCAGCCGCGGCCCCTTGTCGGTGAGCGGGAAGATCCGGTCGATCTCCACGCGCGTGTGCTCGGCCTGTGCCCTGGCGATCTGGCCGAACACGGCGTCGTCGCTGGTCGCGAGGAGCAGCGCGTAGTCGATGTCGCGCCGGTTGACCGACTGGTCCTTCAGGGTGGCGCCGACGCCGGACTTGAGCACGTTGCGGCCGTCGATGATCCGGCCGAGAGCGTCGATGTGGGCGGACAGGATGGTGCCGAGCGCGGGCCGCAGGGAGGCGCGCTGGTCGAATCCCGCCTGGTCGGCGAGCTGGAGTTTCTCGACGGAGTTGCGGGCGTAGAGGCCGGGCAGGTCGGCTCCGAGGATCTTGAGGGTCTCCGCGGTCAGCCGGAGCGAGACCGGGTCGGAGCCTTTCATCGCGGCTTCCATCGCCGCGCCGAGCGCCCTGGCGTCGCGGTCGTCCGTCGTGGAGTTGGGGTTGTCGGTCCACCAGGCCACCCGGTCGTGCAGCAGGTAGTTGAGGTTGGTGGAGGTGCGGCCGGCGGGCGTGTGGTCGAGGAGCGCCTGGGCCGCGGCGGGGCTGGAGGCGGCGGCCCGCAGCAGGTCGGGGACGAAGGTGCGCATGTCGTCCATGACCTTCGTGCCGTCGCCGTTCTTGAGGGCGTCGTGGACCTCGCGGTCGAGCGCGATCATGTCGCGTCCGACCGTGCGCATGAACTCGGCCGAGTACGGCGGCTCGCCGGGGTGGGCGCCGAGCACGTCGGCCAGGTCGTGGTAGGCGGTGGGCCGCCCTCCCGTCACGCTGTGGATGCCTCTGGAGGTGCGGCCCGCGGCCTTGAGCCGCTGGAGGAAGCCGGCGCCCAGGTAGGCGGGACCGGCCGGGTCGGTGGCCGCGGCCAGCGTCGTGCTCAGGATCCGCAGGACGTGATCGCCCTGGGCGGCCGCCCGTTTGGCCCCGTCATGGTCTCCCGCGCGCTCCCAGGAGGCCTGCTCCAGCCGGATGGCGTGGGCCAGGTCGGTCACGCCCCTGGCGCCGAGCCTGCTCATGAACGCCTTGGCGAAGGCCGGGTCGTGTGCCTTGGCGGCGTACCGCTGCACGACCGCGAGCTGCTCGGGCAGCACCTTGCCCCGCGGCGGCCTGGTGTAGGCGGCGATGGCCGCGTCCGCGGCGGCGGTGCCGTCCAGCATCGCCTGGCCGGTCTCCAGCCTGTCGGGCAGCGGCAGGAACGTGCCGGCGGCGGTGGAGGCGCCGAAGACGACCTTCTTGCGTTCGAGCTCGTCGACCAGTTGCCGGCGCCGCCGCAAATCCTCGGCCTGGGTCTGGGCCTGCCTGGCCAGCTCGCGGATGCGGGTGGCGGGCATGGTGTCCAGGCCCGCGGCCGTCAGCTCGCCGTGCAGCCGGGTGGCGAGGTCGGCGAGCCGTTCGGCGGCGGCGGTGTGCTGGGTGGCCATCGTGTCGAACTGGGGCCGCTTGACGCCCGTGAAGTCAGGGTCGGGGCTCACGGCCGCTCCGGGAGGCCGCTCAGTTTCCGCCTGGCGTCGGCGACGGCCTTGGCGAGCATCTCCCGCAGCCCGCGCTCGGCCGCGTGCACCTCCTCGCCGAACCTGCGCCCGGTCGGACCCACCCACGCGTTGTCGCGCATCAGCCCGCAGACCTGGTGCAGGGTCCACCAGTGCTCGTCGGACAGCCGCTGGATGCGGGCAACGGCCGCCTGCACCGCCTCGCGATCGGGCTCAGGCATCTCGCTCCTCCGAGGCTCCCGAAGAGCGGGCGGCACTCGCCGCGCCTCTCCACGCCAGTCAACCGCAAGGGCGTCGGCGGGAGCGCGGACCATGCCGAACGTCTATGGCGTGAACCGCGCGCCCCTCTGGTCACACCAGCGCGGCCTTCTTCCTCGGCAGCAGCACCAGCGCCCCGATGTAGAGCAGGGCCGCCACGATCAGCAGGCCCTTGTACCCGATGATCAGCGCGGCGTACTCCAGGCAGCCGCCCACCATGGCGCCCAGCAGGTTGGCGCCGAAGGACGTGGTGGCGTCGGCGGTGTCGGCGAACCGCTTGGCGAAGACGATGTTCGCGGCGAAGATCGGCAGGAAGGCCACGGTCACCGCGGCCACCGCGCGCAGCGGCAGCGGCAGGGACAGCAGCCACGCGTTCGGCACCAGCCAGGCCAGCAGCAGTCCGGCGAGCAGCACGCCGTACATGACGGGCAGCGGCGGGGTGCGGAAGCGGCGGGTCACCTCGACGGCGGCGAGGACCGCGACGAGCACGCCGGCGAAGACGATGGCGTTGACCACCCACGTCGTGCCGAACAGCAGCGCGAAACCGGTCACGCTCTTCGTCTCCAGCAGCATGAACGCCACGCCCAGCAGGAACAGGTCGGCGTACGGCCGCATCCGGTCATAGGGGCCCGCGACGACGCGGACGGCGAGGAGGCTGACGATGAGGATCAGGCCGAGCGTGATGATGTAGATCGGCGGGATCGTCGCGTCCTTGAGGTAGAGGAACGGGCGGTCGTCGTCGGCGGGGGCCGGGGTGCCGGGGGCGGCACCGGCCCAGGCGGTGCCGCAGCGCTGGTCGGCCTCGCTCAGGCCGGCGGTGATGACGGCCTGCTGGCCGGCGGTGCTGACGACGTCGACGCACGGCTTGTGGCCGAAGGCGCTCTGCATGGTGGCCGCGAGGCGGTCGACGAGCCAGCTCTCGCGGTAGTAGTTGTACATCGAGAAGGCGCCGCCCGGCTTCAGGTGCTCGCGGGCGGCCTGCATGGCCTCTTCGGTGAACAGGTAGCTCTCCAGGCGCAGCGAGCTGGCTCCGGAGACGAGGGTGAGCGAGTCGGGCAGGGCGAACAGGATGAGGTCGTACTTCTCGCCGGTGCGTTCCAGGAAGGCACGGCCGTCGGTGATGTGGGTGGTGACGCGCGGGTCGTCGTAGGGCCGGTCGGGGTGGACGGAGCCGCCGAGCTCGCGCAGTTTGGGGTCGATCTCGACGGCGTCGACGCGGGCGGCGCCCTTGGACAGCGCGATCGCCACGTCGGTGCCGCTGCCGGCGCCGACGATGAGCACGTCCTTGGGCGGTTTCGTGGTCCGTTCGTACGGCAGGCCGTACTGGCGCTCCCACTGCAACCGGGCGGCGGCGGGCACGGCCTGCTGGTGCGGGATGCCGTTGACCGCGATGTCGGTGACGGCGACGCCCAGCTGCTGGAGCTGCCTGAACGTGACCTTGTAGTAGGGCGACCAGATGGCCCCGGCGGTCAGCGTCTCGGCCAGCAGCAGCCCGACGACGGCCAGCGAGGGCACGACCACCAGCCCCGCGTAGAGGACGCGTGGCCGGGGCACCAGCAGCAGCGCGTAGCAGGCCGCGGCGATCAGCCCCCAGAACACCGGCGGCGCGCTCAGGAAGGACAGCGCGGTGAACGCGGCGATGCCGGTGAGGCTGCCGATCAGGTCGTAGCGGTACGCCTCCAGGCGCGGCAGTTCGGGGAAGCAGCGTCCGACGAGCTCGGCGGGGCCCATGAGCACCAGCGCCGCGGCGCAGAAGATCACCGGCAGGATCAGCCACGCGGGCGGGCCGCTGGTGGACAGGCTCGTCCAGTAGAGGACGCCCTCGGTGTTCCTGTCGACGGTCACCGGGAAGGTCAGCACGACCACGACCAGGAGGGCGAGCACGACGGGTGAGTAGTAGGGCTGCCGCCGCGACCGGCCGACGCGCAGGAAGCCGAGCCCGATGCCGAGGAACGAGCCGAGCAGCACGAAGTTCGTGAAGTAGCTGAGGTGGACGATGTTGGATCCGGTCCACCTGATCAGTGCCAGCTCGAGGAAGAGCATGAAGGCGCTGGCGAGGATGAGCCTCGGCCGCACCGCCAGTCAGTGAGTCTTCTCCCCGTCGTCGACCGGTTTCCTGGCCTCCAGCGTCATGCTGCCTCACCGTAGTGAAAAGATCGCCGGCACGGAAGTCCGGCGAGCCGCGGACAAAAGTCGTCCACTTCGCGGCGATTAGTGCATTTCCGCAGGTCAAAACCGGTGCGATCCGCTGGACGCGGGCGGGCGGATGCAGGAATGTTGGGACGTTCGCTCCCCCACACACGTTGGTGGTGACACATGCGGGTCCTGATCCAGCTCCGTCCCTCTCCCGACCTGGTCGCGGCCGTCGCCGACCCCGGCCAGGCCGCCAGCACGGCCGACGTCGCCGACGGGCTGCCCGGAGTCGAGCTCGACTCGGCGTTCGTGCCCGTGGCCGTGCCGAGGCCCGTCCCCTCGACCGGCGGCGACCCTCTCTCGCTCAACCAGCCGCTCGACTTCTCGCTGGCCGCCGAGGACGCGTCGGTCCTGGTCCGGGGGACGATCTCCGACGACGAGCTGGCCTCCAGGGTCACACTGCTTCCCGGCATCAGGACCGACGTGGTCGGCATCTTCGCCGATCCGGTCATCGGGTCGGCGCCGGTGTGCGGGGGCGATCCGCCGGCCGGCGACTGGCACGACGTCGAACGCCTGCTGCACGTCCCCGGGCTGCACGCCGAGGGCCTCGACGGCGCCGGGGTCGCGCTGGCCGTGCTCGACAACGGCATCAACGCCGCCCACACGGCCAGGCAGCTCGGCAGGGCCGTCACGCTGGACGCCGAGCGTTCCTGGAGCCCGCCGGGAGTGTCGGGCGCGCCGGGCGAGTTCGAGGTGGACCACGGCACGATGTGCGCCTTCGACGCCCTCATCGCGGCCCCTCACGCGTCGCTCATCGACATCCCGGTGCTGCTGTCCACCCGGCCTGGCGGCTCGGCGATGGACGGGCTGCTGTCGGACGCGGTGTCGGCCTTCGCGCACCTGCGCAACGTGCTCGACGCCCAGCCCGCGGGGTCCAGGGCGCTGGTGGTGAGCAACTCGTGGGGATCGTTCTCGCCCGAGTGGGACTTTCCCGTCGGGCATCCCGGCAACTACTCCGACAACGCCGCCCACCCGTTCAACCTGATGGTGGCCGGCCTGGACCGGGCGGGCGCGGACGTGTTGTTCGCGGCGGGCAACTGCGGCCGCGAGTGCCCCGACGGCCGGTGCGCCTTCCCCTCCCGGCCGATCGTGGGCGCCAACTCCCATCCGAAGGCCCTGTCGATCGGCGGCATCGACGTCAACGGCGAGCGGGTGGGCTACTCCTCGCAGGGGCCGGGACGGCTGACCGCCCGCAAGCCGGACCTCTGCGCGTACACGCATTTCTCCGGGTCCCAGGCGCTGGGCCCCGGCTCGCCCGACTCGGGCACGTCGGCGGCGGCGCCGGTGGCGGCGGGGCTCGTGGCGGCGGTGCGCACCATGTGGCCGGCGGACAGGCTGTCGCCCGCCCAGCTGCGCGCGCTGCTGCGGCGCACCGCGGAGGACCGCAGCGAGGTGGGGTTCGACTACGGCTACGGCTACGGCATCGTGGACCCGGCGGGTGTCATCGCGGCCCTTCAGCGCCGCGCCAGAAGCGCGGCCTGACCCCTCGCGGGCGTGGGGGGGGGGGGGGGGGGGGCACCCCGCCCCCCCCCCCCCCTCCCCCGTTGGCGAGACGGTGGTTCCGCGGTGGGGTAACGCACCGGCGCACAGCCTGCCGCCACCCCGCCTACCCAC
>NZ_JBVJHP010000005.1:0-259804 GCF_055586745.1 Nonomuraea sp. NPDC049378 | reverse complement strand
GTCTCTAGTACTCGTGGTGCTTGTCGCATCTCCTCTCCCCCCGCTAAGCCCCACCCCACCCCCCCCCCCCCCCCTCCCCCCCCCCCCCCCCCCCCCCCCCCCCCCCCCCCCCCGCGCTCCTTACGCGTTCTCCCGGTTGAACACGCGCGTCCCGATGGTGAGGCTGACCACGGCGAACACCGCGGTCACCGCCACGCCGGCGCCGACCGTGCCCGTCAGGTAGTGGCCGTGGAACAGGTCGCGCAGCGCCTCCAGCACATACCGGAACGGGCTGACGTGCGAGAGGGCGTCGAGCCAGCCCGGCGCCATCGACATCGGCAGGAACGAGCCGGACAGCAGGACGAGCGGGATCACCGCCGTGGACATCACCGGCGCGAACAGCTGCTCGTTCATCGTCAGGGCGACGGCGTACGACAGCGCGGCGAGGCTCAGCCCGAGCACGACGACCAGCACGAACCCGGCCACCAGCCCGAGCGCGGGTGCGCGCAGGCCGAAGGCGAAGCCGACCGCCAGGAGCAGCAGCGTCTGCAGGATCAGCGTGACCGCGTTGGTGAGCACACGACCGAGCAGCAGCGACAGCCGGCTGGCCGGGGTGACGCGCATCCGTTCCAGCACGCCGGAGCGTTTCTCGAAGACGATGCCGAACCCGGCCAGCCCCATGCTCATCAGGCCGAGCTGGATGATCAGGCCCGGCACGAGCGTCTCCCAGGTGCCGAACGTGGCGAAGATGGGCCCGAACAGCACGAGGAAGAGCAGCGGCTGGACCGCGCCGAAGACGACGCCGACCTTCTGCCGCAGCGTGGCGCCCACGCCGTGGCGGAACAGCACCCAGGTGTCGCGGAGCATCAGACGCCCTTCCCCGGCAGCGCGCTCTCTTCGCGCGGCGACCTGCCGGTGATGTCGAGGAACACGTCGTCGAGCGTGCGTCCGCCGGTCTTGAGCTCGGCCGGGGCGCCTTCGGCCACGATCCGGCCGTGGTCGATGATCAGCAGCCGGTCGCAGAGAGCGTCGGCCTCGTCGAGGTAGTGGGTCGTGAGGAACACCGTCATGCCCTTCTCCTCGCGCAGCGCGCGGATGTGGCCCCACAGGTTGGCCCGGCTCTGCGGGTCGAGGCCGGTCGTCGGCTCGTCGAGGAAGAGCAGCGCCGGGTCGTGCAGCAGCGCGAACGCGATGTCGAAGCGGCGGCGCTGGCCGCCGGAGAGCGCGCCGCCGAGCCGGGTCTCCAGGCCGGCGAGGTCCAGCCTGGCCAGGACCTCGCCGGCCTTGGCCGCGGACTCCCGGCGGCTCAGCCCGTAGAGCATGCCCTGGAGCTCGAGCTCTCCCTTGAGCGGCACGGTCGGCAGGATGCCGCCGCCCTGGGAGACGTAGCCGATGTGCCTGCGCACCTCCTTCGCATCGGCCCGCAGGTCGTGCCCGGCCACCGTGGCGGCGCCGGACGTGGGGCGCAGCAGGGTGGTCAGCATGCGCATGGTCGTGGTCTTGCCCGCGCCGTTCGGACCGAGGAAACCCACGATCTCACCGCGCTCCACCTCTATGCCGAGGTCTCTGACGGCCTCCACGCCGCCGTCGAAGGTCTTGCTCAGACCTACAGTCGTGATCATTTCATCGCCTCCAAAATTAAGGTAACCACAAAATTAGAGTGACTGCAATTTCGGTACGATGGTGACATGGGTGAGGGGCTGCGGGAGCGGAAGAAACGCGAGACCAGGGAGCGCATCGCCGACATCGCGATGGGCCTGTTCATCGCCAAGGGGTTCGACAACGTGACCGTGGCCGAGGTGGCGCGGGCCGCCGACGTGTCGGTCAACACGGTGTTCAACTACTTCAGCACCAAGGAGGACCTGTTCGCCGACCGGCAGGACCTGGCCGTGGACCACCCCGTGCGGGTGATCCGGGAGCGCGAGCCCGGAGAGAGCGTGGTGCGCGCCTTCCGGCGCGACGTGCTCGACGCCATCGGCACCCGGCACTGGCGCTACGGGTTCAACCTGGGCGCCGACGTGTTCGCCAGGATCGTGAACGCCAGCCCGGCGCTGGTCGCCCGGCTACGCGAGATGCACGAGCAGCGGGAGCAGGCGCTGACCCGGGCGCTCGCCGAGGAGCTCGACGCCGGCCCCGGCGACCTGCGACCCAGGCTCGTCGCGGCGCACATTCTCACCACGACGCGGCTGCTCACCGACTATTCGGTGAGCAGGAGGCTCGCCGGGCAGGAGTGGGAGAGCATCGAGCCCGACCTCAGAGCGCAGGCGGAGACGGCGTTCGACCTGCTGGAGCCGGGCCTCGGCGACTACGGCCGGCGGCGCTAGAGGCCGCTGGTCAGGAACGCCATCCCCAGCACGAAGAAGATGAAGCCGAACGTGAGCATCATCAGGACGCTGCTGATGATGCCGCAGATGCGCCCCGCCTGGATCGATCCGCGGTTCTCGTAGTAATGACCGCTCTCGTCGATCTCGCGCAGCGCTCTGTTGCCCATCACCCAGGCGAAGGGCCCGAGGAGGCTGCAGACCACCAGCCCCAGGATGCCCAGCACGAGGATGACGGTGCCGTTGGGGTGGCTCAGAGGGGGCGGACCGTAGAAGGAAGAGCCGTGATGCGGATAGGACATGTCGTCCGGCAACTCCCCTGCCTGGTCGTGTGGGTCACGCCACAGTCTCCTGCTTGATCATCTTGCGCCATCATGGTGGGGCAAACGATCATTGCCTTAGGAGCCTACCCCCGTGCGTGAACGCATGCGCGACTTCCTCGCCCACCGGCACTTCCAGCGGTTCATCATCGCGGTCATCCTGACCAACGCGGCCGTTCTGGGACTCGAGACCTTCCCTCAGGTGGTCGAGCGCCACGGCGACCTCCTCATTCTCGTCGACCATGTCGCGCTCTACATCTTCGTCGTCGAACTGCTGGCCAAGGTCTACGTCGAGCGTTCGGCGTTCGTCCGCGACCCGTGGAACATCTTCGACGCGGTGATCGTCGGCATCGCCCTCGTCCCGGCGACCGGCGGCCTGTCGGTGCTGCGCTCCCTGCGCATCCTGCGCGCGTTGCGGTTGTTGTCGGTCGTGCCGAGCCTGCGCCGCGTGGTCTCGGCGCTGCTGCGCGCGCTGCCGGGGATGAGCTCGATCGTGGTGCTGCTCTCCCTGGTGCTCTACGTGGCCGCCGTCATGGCCACCAAGCTGTACGGGCAGGCCGCCCCCACCAGGTTCGGCAGCCTGCCCACGTCGTTGTTCACCCTCTACCAGACGATGACGGGTGACGACTGGGGCAACATCGCCAAAGAGGTGATGGATCGCCACCCGTCGGCCTGGATCTTCTTCACGATCTTCATCCTGGTGTGCACGTTCGTCGTGCTGAACCTGTTCCTCGCCGTCGTGGTCAGCGCGATGGACGAGGAGAACTCCGAGGAGCGCGCCGCCAGGGAGAACACCGGCGATCACAGCCAGCGCATCCTCGACGAGCTCGCCGAGCTGCGCAAGGAGCTGGCCGAGCTGCGCGCGCAGCGGGCCCTGGACTGAGCTAGCGGGAGTAGAACTCCACGACGAGCTGCTCGTCCACGGGGATGTCGATCTGCTCGCGCTCCGGCTGGTGCGTCAGCGTGAAGCGGAGGTCGGCGTGGTCGACCGCGAGGTAGGGGGCGATGCGATCGTCGGCGTGAACGCCCTCGGCGGCGGCCACGAACGGCTGCATCCTGCGCGAGCGCTCCCTGACGGTGACCACCTGTCCCGGTCTGACCAGGTAGCTGGGGATGTCCACCTTGCGGCCGTCCACGGCGATGTGACCGTGGTTGACGTACTGCCTGGCCGCGTAGATGGACGGAGCCAGCCCGGCGCGCAGCACGAGGGAGGCCAGGCGGGTCTCCAGCAGCGTGACCAGCTCGGCGCCGGACGCGCCCGGCTTGCGCAGAGCGAGGTCCCAGTAGCGGCGCAACTGCCGCTCGGACACGTCGTAGTACCAGCGCAGCTTCTGCTTCTCCATCAGCCGCAGGCCGTAGTCGCCGGTGTTGCGGCGGTTGGTCTTGCGGCCGTGCTCGCCCGGCGGGTAGGGGCGCTGCTCGAAGTAGCGGACGGCTTTCCTGGTCAGCGGGACGCCCACGCGACGTGACAGTCGCACCTTCGGACCGGTGTAGCGCACGTTCACCTCGATGTGATTAGGTATTCCTTACTTAGGCTTGCCTAACCTAACACACGATTTCCGCCCTCAAGGAGGCGTCATGCTGCCGATCCCCGAGCGGGTCCGCACCCTCGCCGCGACCGCCGACGTCGCCAAGCTGTCCGTCGACGGCGCCCCGTCACCCGCGCGCGGAGGAGTCGACGAGCGCGGGCGTCCGGTGCTCCTGGTGCTGCCCGGGGAGACGCTGCACGGCCTGCGCGAGGACGCCGTCGTGGCGGTGAACCTGACGGCGATGCGGCAACTGGGCTCCGCCACCCACCCGCGCGGGCTGATCGAGGTGCAGGGCTGGGCGGAGGCCGTCCCCGAGGGCGAGGCGCGCTCGTCGGCGGTCGCGGTGGCCACGCACTGCCCGGACGAGAGCCTGTTCAAGGCGCTGGAGGGGTTCGGGCGGCCGGACGCGCCCCGGCTGCTGCGGCTGGACGTCGGCCAGGTCGTCTACCTGACCGGGCAGGAGTCGGGGATGCTCGACGCCGACGACTACCTGGGCGCGGCGCCCGACCCGCTCGCCGAGACGGCCGAGCGGGTGCTCGCCCATGTCAACGCCTCGCACCGGCCGCAGCTCACGGCCGGCGTGTCCAGGCAGCTGGGCGAGCAGGCGGGCGAGGTGTGGTTGTGGGAGCTGGACCGGTTCGGGGCGACCGTACGGGTGGACGAATCGCTCGTGCGTTTCCCGTGGCCGCGCCCGGCGCGTTCCGGCCTGTGCCTGGAGACGGCGCTGCGCGGGCTGCTGTGCACGTGCTGAGCTCGCTACCGGACATCCCTGGATTTTTAGTGATTTACCAGCACATTGCCCGATCGGCGCGCCACATCTCTAGCATGTGAGGGATGACTGGACCGCGCCGTGCACCTGGGCCCGCCGCGCCCGACGACGAGGGCGGGTGGCGCGGGCGGGCGCTGATGGTCACCGGCGTCCTGCTCGGCGTGGTCATGCTGATCGCGGCCGCCGTCCTGGTGGTGCGTACGCCGTACCCCAGCGACCTGGACCCGCTCGACTGGCCCGCCGTCTCCGACCGCGTCCCCGGCGACGTCCCGCCCTTCCCCCCGGTCACGGAGCGTCCCACCGCCACCCGCACGGCCACCCCGTCACCGGACGGCACGCCGGCCGCCTCCACCCAGCTCGCCTCCGCCGAGCCGGTCCGGTCCGCCTCCACCCGGCACACCCCGCCCGCCTCCACCCCGCACGCCCCTCCCGCCTCCACCCGGCATGCCATCCGGCCCGCCCAGCAAGCCGCCCGGCCCGCCCAGCCCGTCGTCGCCCGGTCCGACACGCGGACCACCCCACCCGGCTCGCGCACCTCCCGGCCTGGCTCGCGCGCCACCCCGCCCGGCTCGCGCACCTCCCGGCTTGACGTGCGCAGCACCGGGCTCGACGCCCGCACCGCACACCCTGGCGCGCGTACCTCCCGGCTTGTCTCCCGCGCCGCCCCGCCCGCCGCCGCCCCGCCCGCCCAGCCCGTCGTCGCGCGGTCCGTCGCCTCCCAGCTGACAGCCACGCGCTCCGCCTCGGCGCAGCGCGTCAGGGCGAGGTCCACCGCGCCGCGGTCCGGCTCGGCGGGATCCGCCGCCGGCCGGGCCGAAGCGGCGCGATCCACCCCGTCGCGGCGCGCCGTGGCCGGATCCGCCGCACCACGGGCCGGAAACGCCGACACCGCCGGGCTCCGGGCCGGCAGCGCGGACACCACCGGGCCCAGGCCCGGCAGCGCAAACACCGCCGGGCTCGGGGCCGGCAGGGCGGACACCGCCGGGCCTGGGGCCGGCTCGCGCTCCACCGCATCCTGGTCGCCGTCCGCGCCCGCGCCGAGCCCTTCCCCTTACGGCAGGCCGGCGGCACCGCACGCGCCGCCCCCCGTGACCGCCCCTCCTGGCCGGTCGTGAAGGCCGACGGGTTGCTCGCCGTGACGGCGCGCCCTGCCGGCCGTGCGCCGTGGCGACATGTCACCCGTATCGCGAGCAGTCCTCCGCCCGCACCTCCGGCATGAAGCGTTCCGCCCTGCTCGTGACGAGCCGGTTCAGCCGGGCCCGCGACGCCGCGCCTGCTCGGCCTGCTCCATCCCGTCGAGGAGGTAGCCGAGACCTTCGGCGAACGTGGTGTCCCACTCGGTGGAGGGATCGTGCGCGGGCCCGCCGGGGAAGTCGAGACCGTGCTCCGCGAGAGACGGATAGAGGTCGGCGCGCTCCTTCAGGAAGGCGCCCGTGCCGCCCTCGTCGCGTCGCTGCCAGGTGACCTGCATGATGACCGAGCCCATGACGTAGTTGGCCAGGCTGTAGGCGGCGATCTTGGGCGCGGGGAAGCCCGCCTCGGCCAGGGTCTCGTACAGGAACTCGGTGCGCTCCAGCGCGTTAGGGCCCAGGAGCGGCCGGTCGAGGATGGTGGCCGACCAGGGATGGCGTAGCAGCGCGCCCCGCCAGCCGCTCATCAGCTCGTGCGCCGCCGCCCGCCACCCGCCCTCGCGGCCGGGCAGCCGCACCTCGTGGAAGACGGCGTCGAGAGCCAGGTCGAGAACGTCGTCCTTGGTCTTGACGTGCCAGTAGAGGGTGGTCGAGCCGGTGTCGAGCCGCTCGGCCAGGCGGCGCATGGTCAGCCGGCCGACGCCTTCCTCGTCGAGCAGCGCCACCGCCTCGGCCACGATCCTGCCGGGTGTCAGCGTCTGCCTGGGCGCCTTCGGGGGGCGCGACCACACGGTGTCCACCCGGGAGATAATACGTTGTACGGGATACCGGATCGATGGTCTAGTTGTAGAACGTTGGTCGAGTGGAGGTCCGGGTGGGACACATCGAGGTGAGCGGGCTGGCCTATCTGCTGCCTGACGGGCGGCCGCTGCTGAACGACGTGTCGTTCAAGGTGGGCGACGGCGCCAAGGCGGCGCTGGTCGGGCCGAACGGCGCGGGCAAGACCACGCTCCTGCGGCTGATCGCGGGCGAGCTCGTCCCGGCCGGCGGCCGGATCTCCGGGAGCGGCGGCATCGGCGTGATGCGGCAGTTCCTCGGCTCGGGCACCGTGCACGACCTGCTGCTGAGCGTGGCGCCGCGAAGCGTTCGAGAGGCGGCCGCCGCGCTGGACGCGACCGAGTCGGCGATCGTGCTGCGCGACGACGAGCCACGCCAGCTCGCCTACGCCCAGGCCGTCGCCGACTACGCAGACGCGGGCGGTTACGACCTGGAGGTCGTGTGGGACGTGTGCACGACCGAGGCGCTGGGGCTGCCGTACTCACGGGTTCGGGACAGAGGGGTGGGCACGCTGTCCGGCGGGGAGCAGAAGCGGCTCATGCTGGCGGCGCTGCTGCGCGGGCCCGACGAGATCCTGCTGCTCGACGAGCCGGACAACTTCCTCGACGTCCGGGGCAAGCAGTGGCTGGAGCGGGCGATCAGGCAGTCGTCCAAGACCCTGCTGCTCGTCTCGCACGACCGGTGGCTGCTGGCGGAGACGGCCGACCGGATCATCACGGTGGAAGGGCGCGGGGCGTGGGTGCACGGCGGCGGGTTCGCCGGTTACGCCGAGGCCCGCAGGCGCCGCGCCGAGCGGCTCGAGGAGCGGCGCGGGCGCTGGGAGGACGAGCGGGCCCGGTTGCGCGGCCTGGTGCACACGTTGCGTCAGCGCTCGGCGAACAACGACGCGCTCGCGGGTGCGTACCGGTCGGCGGTGACGAGGCTGGAGCGGTTCGAGCGGGCCGGTCCGCCCGAGCGCGCGCCGAAGGAGCAGAACGTGCGCATGCGGCTGCGCGGCGGCCGCACCGGCAAGCGGGCGGTCATGTGCGAGCACCTGGAGCTGAGCGGGCTGCTGCGGCCGTTCTCCACGGAGATCTGGTACGGCGAGCGCGTCGGCGTCCTCGGCGCGAACGGCACCGGCAAGTCCCATTTCCTGCGGCTGCTGGCCGGCGAGCCGATCGCGCACACCGGCGTCGCCCGGCTGGGCGCCAGGATCACGCCGGGACATTTCGCGCAGACCCACGAACGGCCCGACCTGCGCGGGCGGGCCGCGGCCGACGTCGTGATGCGCGAGCACGCCATGACCCGCAACGAGGCGATGGCGGCGCTGGCGCGCTACGAGCTGGCACCGGCGGGCGGCCAGCCGTTCGAGACGCTGTCGGGCGGGCAGCAGGCCCGGCTGCAGATCCTGCTGCTCGAGTTGTCGGGGGCGACGCTGCTGCTGCTCGACGAGCCGACCGACAATCTCGACCTGGCCGGCGCGGAGGCGTTGCAGCGAGGGCTGTCAGGGTTCGCGGGCACGGTGCTGGTGGTCACGCACGACCGGTGGTTCGCCGCCGACCTCGACCGTCACCTGATCTTCCGCGCGGACGGGGGCGTGGAGGACAGCTCCCGGCCGCGCTGGGACCTCTAGCCGGAGGCCGCGCGCTCCGGGCGCAGGGCGGAGACCGTCATCGCCTCGTCGACGGCCTCGGGCGACAGCACGTGGTCGAGCACCATCACCGCGCACCCGCTGATGCCGGCGCCCGCCCCGAGCCGGCTCGGCTCGATGCGCAGCCTGCGGGTGGCGAGGGCGGTGGAGCGGCGGTAGACGACCTCGCGGATGCTCGACACGAGCGGCCCGAACGCCTCGGCGACGTCGCCGCCCAGCACCACCACCGACGGGTTGAGGATGTTGACCGCCCCGGCGAGCACCTCGCCGATCCTGCGCCCCGCCTCGCGCACGGTGGCCATCGTCTCGGCGTCGCCCGCCCGCACCAGCGCCGTCACGTCGGCGATCGTCGTGACGTCCTTGCCGCGCGCCCGGAGGTCGCGCAGCAGCGCGGTGCCGCTGGCGACGGAGTCGACGCAGCCGGTGTTGCCGCACCGGCACAACACGTCGCCACCGTCGAGCACGGGGATGTGCCCGATCTCGCCCGCGGCGCCCAGCGCGCCGCGCAGGATCCCGCCGCCGGCGACGACGCCCGCGCCGATCCGCGTCGAGATCTTCACGAACATCAGGTCGTCGAGCTCGGGGTAGGCGCCGCGGTGCTCGCCGATGGCCAGCACGTTGACGTCGTTGTCGACGAGCACCGGGACGGGGAACCGCTCGCGGATGATCGGCGGGATCACCACGCCGGTCCACGAGGCCATCACGCGGGCGCTCTCCGTGCGGCCCTGCGCGAACTCGACCGTCGCCGGCACTCCCATGCCGACGCCCGCGACCATCGAGCGGGGACGGCCGCCGAGCAGCTCGTCCCACGTGTCCATGAGCAGCGGCAACACCATGTCGGGGCCCTGCTCCACGTCCATCGCGAACTCGCGGCCGTCGAGCTGGCGCCCGGCCAGGTCGCAGACGGCGACGCTGGTGCGGCTCGCGCCGAGCGCCGCCACCAGCACCACCCCGCCCGAGGCGTTGAACTCCAGCCGGACCGGCGGCCGCCCGCCGGTGGACGGGGCGTCGGCGCGCTCCACGACCAGGCCGCGTTCCAGCAGCTCGCCGACGCGCAACTGCACCGCGGGACGCGACAGGCCGGTCACCCGGCCGAGATCTCCGCGTGTCACGGCCTCTCCGGAGCGGATGAGGCGGAGCACCTCACCACTTGTGGCGAGGCTCGCGGCAGTACGTCGAGGCATCGGCTAAGTGAACCACATGGGGTTAGGTAATGAAAAGTCGAGACTTTTTTATCTCAGATGCCAAAACTCCGCTTGTGTATGCACCAAACTCTGGTTATTGTCCGTTCTGTCCCTGCTTGGTAGATCATGGAGCTCTCAACCGTGTCCCCCCTCTCGACCTCACCCGCAGATCGCCCTACAGATCAGCCCGCGGATCACGCCAGTGCGCACACCGCCGACCTCGTCGTCTTCGGCGGGACCGGCGACCTGTCCATGCGCAAGCTGATCCCGGCGCTCTACCACTGCGACAGGGACGGCCGGCTCTCCCATGAATCCCGCATCATCGCCATGTCCAGGGGCGGGCTGACCGACGCCGACTTCCGCGGCAAGGTGGACGCCGAGGTGCGCGACCAGGTGCCGGCCGACGACCAGGCCGGCTGGCAGCGGTTCCTGGGCCGCCTGCACCACGTCTCGGTCGACGTCGGCGCAGGCACCGGAAGAGACGCCGGCGGGGCCGACGGAGCGGGCTGGGGTGCGCTCACCGCGCTGCTGGCCGGGCACGAGCAGCGCGATCGCGTGTTCTACCTGGCCAGCCCGCCCCGCACGTTCGGACCGTTCTGCCGCGAGCTCGACCAGGCCGGGCTGGTGACGCCGCGCTCGCGCGTGGTCCTGGAGAAGCCCCTGGGCCACGACCTGCCGAGCGCGCAGCGCATCAACGACGAGGTCGGCGCCATCTTCGACGAGCACCAGATCTTCCGCATCGACCACTACCTGGGCAAGGAGACCGTCCAGAACCTCCTGGTCCTGCGCTTCGCCAACGCCTTCCTTGAGCCGATCTGGAACTCGTTGTGGATCGACCACGTCCAGATCACCGCGGCCGAGACCGTCGGGACGCCCGGCAGGCGCGGCTACTACGACCACGCCGGCGCGCTGCGCGACATGGTGCAGAACCACCTGCTCCAGCTCCTCACGCTGACCGCGATGGAGCCGCCCGCCCGCAGCGACCGCGAGGCCGTACGCGACGAGAAGGTCAAGGTGCTGCAGGCGCTGCGGCCGATCACGGGCACCGAGGTCGACCGCTTCACCGTGCGCGGCCAGTACGTCGGCGCGGACGGCATGCCCGGCTACCTCGACGAGCCCGCCTCCACGCCGCCGACCGAGGCGTCGCGGCGGGTGGAGACGTTCACCGCGATCCGGGCCGAGGTGAAGAACTGGAGGTGGGCGGGGGTGCCGTTCTACCTGCGCACCGGCAAGCGGATGCCGTACCGGCGTTCGGAGATCGTGGTGCAGTTCAAGGACGTGCCGCACTCCATCTACCCCGGCGGCGCACCGAACCGCCTGGTGCTGCGGCTGCAGCCGGAGGAGGGCATCCGGCTGCACATCATGGCCAAGGAGCCGGGCGCGGGCGAGGTGACGCCGAAGCCGGTGCCGCTGTCGCTGAGCTTCGGCGAGACGTTCACGACGCGGGTGCCGGAGGCGTACGAGCGGCTGCTGACCGACGTGCTGGCCGGGAACCCGACGCTGTTCATGCGGCGCGACGAGGTGGAGGCGGCCTGGCGCTGGATCGACCCGATCCTGCACGCCTGGGAGTCGCAGGCCGACGTGCCCGAGCCCTACCCCGCGGGGACGACCGGCCCCGCGGGAGCCCACGAGCTGCTCGGCCGCAGCGGTCGTGCGTGGCACGAGGAGGACGCGTGAACGAGCGCGGCGGGCCGACCACCGGACCGGTCCTCGGGCGGTTCAGCGGGCCCGCCATCCGGCCGGCCACCTGGTCTGCCATCGGGCCGGTCGTCGGGCCGGTCATCGGGCCGGTCAGCGAGCCGGTCAGCAGGCCCGTCGTCGGGCCGGTCATCACACGGAGCGACCTCGGGTTCCCCGGCCCGACGAAGGAGCGTGCATGAACCCCGTCATACAGGAGATCACCGACCGGATCGCCGAGCGGAGCGCCGCCAGCCGGACCGCGTACCTCGCGCGGATCCGCCGTGACGGCGAGGCCGCGCGGGCGAAGGGGCCCGCGCGGGCGCACCTCGGCTGCGCGAACCTGGCGCACGGCTTCGCGGGCGCGCCGGGCGAGGACAAGCCCGCCCTGCGCGGCACGGCGAAGCCGGGCGTGGCCATCGTGACCAGCTACAACGACATGCTCTCCGCGCACCAGCCGTACGAGACGTACCCGCAGGAGCTGAAGGCGGCCGTGCGCGGGGCCGGGGGCGTTGCGCAGGTGGCGGGCGGGGTGCCCGCGATGTGCGACGGCATCACGCAGGGGCGTCCCGGCATGGAGCTGTCCCTCTACAGCCGCGACGTGATCGCCATGGCCACCGCGATCGCGCTGTCGCACGACATGTTCGACGCGACGCTGCTGCTGGGCGTGTGCGACAAGATCGTGCCGGGGCTGTTCATCGGGGCGCTGCACTTCGGGCACCTGCCCGCGCTCTTCGTGCCGGCCGGGCCGATGACCTCCGGCCTGCCGAACAAGGTCAAGGCCCGCACCCGGCAGCTGTTCGCCGAGGGCAAGGTGGGCAGGGACGAGCTGCTCGACGCCGAGGCCAAGTCGTACCACTCCCCCGGCACCTGCACCTTCTACGGCACCGCCAACTCCAACCAGGCGCTGATGGAGGTCATGGGCCTGCACCTGCCGGGCTCGACGTTCGTCAACCCGCACACCGAGCTGCGCCACGCCCTGACCGGGGCCGCGGGACGCAGGGCGGTGCGGATCACCGCGCACGGCGGGGAGTACACGCCGATCGGCGAGGTGGTCGACGAGAAGGCCATCGTGAACGCCTGCGTCGCCCTGCTGGCGACCGGCGGCTCGACCAACCACACGCTGCACCTGGTGGCCATGGCGGCCGCCGCGGGCATCGTGCTGACCTGGGACGACCTGGCCGGTCTGTCGCGGGTGGTGCCGTCGCTCACGAAGATCTACCCGAACGGCCAGGCGGACGTGAACCACTTCCGCGACGCCGGCGGCATGCAGGTGCTCATCGGCGATCTGCTGGACGAAGGGCTGCTCCACGCCGACGTGCTCACCGTCGCCGGACGCGGCCTCGACCGCTACCGCGAGGCGCCTGTCCTGGTGGACGGCGAGCTGCTCTGGTCGCCGGTGACCGGCGGCAGCGCCGACCTGGACGTGCTGCGTCCCGTCGCCGCGCCGTTCGCCGCGGACGGCGGGATCCACATGGTCGAGGGCAACCTGGGCCGCGCCGTCAGCAAGGTGTCGGCGGTCAAGCCGGAGCACCTGGTGATCGAGGCGCCGGCCAAGGTCTTCGACGACCAGCTCGATCTGCTGAAGGCGTTCGAGGCGGGCGAGCTGGACGGGCAGGACTTCGTGGCGGTCATCCGCTACCAGGGGCCCAGCGCGAACGGCATGCCCGAGCTGCACAAGCTGACCTCGCCGCTGGGCGTGCTGCTCGACCGGGGGCAGCGGGTGGCGATCGTGACCGACGGGCGGATGTCCGGCGCGTCCGGCAAGGTGCCCGCGGCCATCCACCTGTCGCCCGAGGCCGCCGACGGCGGGCCGATCGCGCTGGTGCGCGACGGGGACGTCGTCAGGCTCGACTCGGCGGCGGGCGTCCTGGAGCTGCTGGTGCCCGCCGAGGAGCTGGCCGGTCGTACGCCGGAGGGGCGGCCGCTGAGCGACGCGCAGTGGGTGGGGACGGGACGCGAGCTGTTCGCCGCCTTCCGCCGCATGGCGGGGCACGCGGAGCAGGGGGCCGGCATCTTCGGGGTGAGCGGCGCCGAGTCGCCGCACCACGGCCCCGGGCTGGGGTTCCCCGCCGAGGCGGGCTCCTCCCACCTGGAGGCCGGCGCCCCCGTGGCCGCCCGCCCCGCCGGACTGGCCCGGTGACGCGCCGGCGACGGCGCGCGACCGTACGGGACGGCGGAAGCGGGACGGTGAAGGGCGCGCGGCCGTCAGGGCCGGCGCGGAAGGCCGTGGCATCCCGCCGGGTGAGGCGAGCGATCCTGACGCCGCCCGTGGACGCCGGAGGTATGCGTGAGTGCCTTTGACCTTCCCTGGCTCGTCGCCGACATCGGGGGGACCAACGCCCGGTTCGGCCTGGTCACCTCGATGGGGGCGCGGCCGTCGAACGTCGCGGTCCTGGCGGGGTCGGCGTACGCCACGCTGCCGGAAGCCGTGGACTCCTATCTCGCGGAGCACGCGGCCGGGGCGCGGCCGGGGGCGGTCTGCCTGGCCGTGGCAGGGCCGGTCGACGGCGACCGCTACCGGCTCACGAACTCCCCGTGGGCGGGGTCCGTGCGCGACCTCGACGTCCCGTACGCGCGGCTGCTCAACGACTTCGAGGCGCTGGCGGTGTCGCTGCCGCACCTGGAGGGCGATGACCTGGTGCACCTGGGCGGCCCCGGCCTCTGCCACGGTGTCAAGGCCGTGCTGGGGCCGGGCACCGGGCTGGGCGTGGGCGGTCTGGCGCCTTCGGACGGCGGCTGGACGCCGATCCCTGGCGAGGGCGGGCACGTCACGGTGCCGGTGGTGGAGCGGCGCGAGTTCGAGATCGTACGGGTCCTCCAGTCGCAGGGGCTGGCGCACGTCGTCGCCGAGCACGTGCTGTCCGGGCCGGGCCTGGTCCGGCTGCACCGGGCGCTGGCCCAGGTGAACGGGGTCGCCGCGCCCGAGCTGACCGCCTCGGACATCGTGGCCGGGCTCGACGACTCGTTGTGCGCCGAGACGGTCGAGGTGTTCTGCGGGATGCTGGGCGGCTTCGCGGGGAACGTGGCGCTGACCCTGGGCGCGAGGGGCGGGGTCTACCTGGGCGGCGGAGTGCTGCCCCGTATCGTGGAGCGCGTGCGTGCCGGCGGCTTCCGTACGC
This sequence comes from Nonomuraea sp. NPDC049378, assembly GCF_055586745.1. Taxonomy (NCBI): domain Bacteria; kingdom Bacillati; phylum Actinomycetota; class Actinomycetes; order Streptosporangiales; family Streptosporangiaceae; genus Nonomuraea; species Nonomuraea sp. NPDC049378. Next base: position 245,306 of record NZ_JBVJHP010000005.1, on the reverse strand, counting down.
GGTTCACCGCCAATCCCGACATGGCGGACTACCTTTCCGCCATCGGGACGGCGCTGATCGTCGCGCCGCAGCCGGCGCTGACGGGCGCCGCGGCCTGGCTGAGCCGGCGCGCGCGCAGGGAACCGGTGGGTTGAGGCCGTATCCCCCGAGGGTTCGGACGGCCTCGCTGGAAGCGCGGGCCGGAAGCATCAGTCCGGAAATATCAGTACGGAAGGTCCCCATGCGGGGCCGACGAGGAGAAGAACGTATGAGTAGCCTGCTCGATCTCGCCCCGGTGATCCCCGTCGTGGTGATCGACGACGCGGAGAGCGCCGTGCCGCTGGCCAGGGCCCTGGTCGCCGGAGGGCTGCCGGTCATCGAGGTGACCCTGCGCACGCCGGCCGCCCGCGAGGCGCTCGCCAGGATCGCCGCGGAGGTGCCGGAGGCGACCGTGGGCGCCGGAACGATCCGGACTTCTGCCGATATTTCAGCATCGGTGTCAGCCGGGGCCAGGTTCCTGGTCTCGCCGGGCACCACCCTGTCGCTGGTCGAGGCGCTCGACGCGAGCGGCGTCCCCTACCTGCCCGGCGCGGCCACCGTGTCGGAGGCGATGGCGCTGGCCGAACGCGGGATCAAGGAGCTCAAGTTCTTCCCCGCCGAGGCCGCGGGCGGCGTCCCCTACCTCAAGTCGCTGGGCGGGCCGCTGCCGGACGTGCGCTTCTGCCCGACGGGCGGCATCCGGGCGGACACGGCGGCCGCCTACCTCGCGCTGCCCAACGTGGGCTGTGTCGGCGGCACCTGGCTGACCCCGGCCGACGCGCTCGCGGCGGGCGACTGGGGCCGGATCGAGAAGCTCGCGTCGGAGGCCGCCGCGCTGAGGTAGCGCCCCGGAAGCGGGCGTACGCCCGCAGGCCCGACCAAAGACCTAAAACCGCTGTGACGTGGACATTTACGGATCCGCGAAGATCATCAGACCACGTTGACCGGGTATCAACGAGTGGTCAACCGGGTAGGTCAAGGCATGCACAATCGCGGCCCCCGGGAAGCCCCTTTCGCTCCTCGGAAAGCGAAAGGACAGTCATGCCGACACAGACGGCCGGTCACGGGCAGCACGTCACGGACGACCGCCGGGCCGCGCAACCGGGCAGCCTGGAACGCGGGATCGACATCCTCCTCGCGCTCAGCGTGGCCGCCCGCCCGGTGAGCCTGTCGGAGCTGTGCCGGCGCACGGGGCTGCCCAAGTCGACCGCGCACCGCATCCTCGGCGTGCTGTGCGGCCGCGAGCTGGCTCGACGGGTCGGCAACGGCTACGTGCCCGGCGAGCTGCTGGAGACGATGGCCGGCACCGCCCGCGCCCTCGTGCCGGGCACCCGCGCGGTGGTGCTGCCGTACCTGCTCTACCTGTACGAGGCCACCCGGCAGACGGTGAACCTCGCCGTGCCGGCCGGCCTGGAGGCCCGTTACGTCGAGCGCCTCTACGGTCACAACCGCGTCGGCTCGCGCTCCGACGGCACCGACCGGGCGCCGCTGCACTGCACGGCCATGGGCAAGGCGCTGCTGGCCTTCGATCCCCGGCTGCGCCACGAGCTGATCGCGCGCGGCCCCTTCGAACGCTGGACGCGCCGCACCGTCACCACCCTGACCGCGCTGGAACGCGAGCTGGCCCAGGTCCGCAGGCACGGCGTGGCGTACGCGCAGGAGGAGTACACCGAGGGCGTGGCCTGCGTGGCCGCGCCCGTGTTCGGGCCCGCGGGCACGGTGTGCATGGCGCTGGGCGTGGCCGCGCCCGCGCACGCGGCCCAGCTCGCCAGGCTCGGCATCTCCGTGCGCGGCGCCGCCCAGGCCATCTCGGCCGCGCTCTCCCCCTCCAGCTGCTCCTGGCCGCCGCGCGTCCCGTGAGGCCGGAGGCGTTCCGGTCACCGGAACACCTCCGGCGCACGCGGCGGCAGGCGTTCCGTTGACCGAAACCCCGGATTGCGAACGGGGCCCCGCGGCGATCACATCGGCATATGAACTTCCTCCCCGCTCCGGCCATCCAGGAGGCGCCCGCGGGCTCAGGGCCGAGGGCCCACCAGGCCAGGACCTCGCGGGCGCCGGCCGGGCTCCGGGAGGCCGCGCGTGCCTAGAGGGCTGCCCAGGGCCACCGCGCTGGAGAGCCTGCGCCTCAAGGCCGCCCTCGTCCCGCCCGGCACGCCCCACCTCACGCCCGGACGCGACCTGCTGCGCTCCCGCACGCTGCTGTCGGAGCTCGAAGCCCGGTACGGCGGCCGCCCCGTCCTGGTCCGCGGCCCGCGCGGCCCTGCGCTGCTGATCATGTCCAAGCGCGACGCGCTGCGCGTGCTGGCCGAGGACGACGAGGCGTACGCACCGGCCGTCGAGACACGCCCCCTGGGCCTGCCGACGGACGTGCTGCGCCCCGCGTTCATCGAGATCGCCCGCGAGGAGGCCAAGGAGCTGACCGAGGGCGTGGTGGACTACGCGCGGCTCAACGGCCGCTGGCAGCGCGTCGCCCGGCGCTGCGTCTACGGGGACGGCGCGGCCGGCGACGAGGAGCTCACGCGGCTGCTGGCGGACCTCACGCGGGCGGGACGGCTGCGGGCCAGGCGGCGCCAGCAGCTCCTGTCCGGACGCTACGACGCCCGGATCATCGACCACCTGCGCCGCGCCGAGCCCGGCAGCCTGGCCGGGCTGATCGCCGAGACCCCCGGGCAGGCCGAGTCGCGAGGGCTCATGCAGGCGGCGTTCTGGCTGATGGGGCTCGGCGTGACCGCGCCCGGGCTGATGCAGACCCTCGCCCTGCTGGCCGCACACCCGGCACACCGCAAGGCGGCCCGCACCGACCCCTGCCATCTGCGCGCCTGCCTGCGCGAGGGCCTGCGCCTGTGGCCGCCCGTGCCGGCGCTGACCCGCCTCACCACGGTGGAGACCTCCTGGTACGGCGCCGCCCTGCCCGCGGGCACCACCGTCATGGTGCCGATGGCCGTCCACCAGCGCAGTCCGCGCCTGCCGTACGCGAACACCTTCGCTCCCGAGATCTGGCTGGACGGCACCGCCGCGAGCGAGTGGTGGGCCAGACCCGGCTGCGAGGGCGTGCACCTGACGCTCGTCGTCGGCACGGCCTTCCTGGCGGGCATCCTGCGCGGCTCGCGGCCCAAGCCGGTCGGGCGGCTCGTCTCGCCGCACCGGCCGCTGCCCCACACGCTCGATCTCGCACGGCTGCGGGTGACGATGATCCCCGCGCGCCGCAAGCCCGCTCACGCCTAGTGGCCGACGAGTAGGCCCTTCCTCCGTTAGAGTCTTGGGGTACAAACGGGATGCCGTGCGGCTGAACGGTGCGGGTCGCGGCATGACGACCGGCCGGGGCGGAGGATCGGGTCGGGTTGAGACGGGATGACGACGGCGAGAGGACGGCGACGTTGGGGCGCTCCGCTGGCTCTCCGCTGAAGCCGGACGATCCGCCGGCGATCGGCCCCTATGAGCTGCTCAGCCGTCTCGGCTCCGGCGGCATGGGGGTGGTCTACCTCGCCAAGGCCGCCGACGGGTCACGGGTGGCGCTCAAGGCGATCCGGCGCGACTTCACCGCCGACCCGGTTTATCGCGCGCGCTTCCACGAAGAGGTGTCCAACGCCCGCAAGGTGGCGTCGTTCTGCACGGCGCGGGTGCTCGACCACGGCGAGGACCGCGGCCGCCTCTATCTCGTCACCGAGTTCATCGACGGCATCTCCCTCGAGGACCACCTCATCGAGCACGGAGCGTTGTCGCCGTCGGTGCTGCACGCCGCGGCCGTCGGCGTGGCCGCCGCGCTGACCGCCATCCACGCTGCCGGGCTGGTGCACCGCGACCTCAAGCCGGCCAACGTGATGCTGACGCTGGCCGGGCCGCGGGTGATCGACTTCGGGCTGGCGCGCTCGACGCACGTCGACTCCCGGCACACCAACGCCGGCATGGTGATGGGCACGCCCGGGTGGATCGCTCCCGAGCAGGTCTTCGAGGGGCGCACGAGCCCGGCGGGCGACGTGTTCGCCTGGGGCTCCCTCATCGCGTACGCGGGGCTCGGCGGGCACCCGTTCGGCGAGGGCGACGCCTACGTGATGGCGGCCAGGGCCCGCACCGCGCCTCCCGACCTGCGAGGGCTGCCTGCCCCGCTCGACCGGCTGGTGGCGGCGGCCATCCATCCCGACCCGGCGCGGCGGCCCGCGGCCAGGCAGCTGCTGCTGGAGCTGGTGGAGGCGGCCGACGAGCCGGCCGCGCAGCTGGCCGCGACCAAGCACCTGACCAACGCGTGGAACCCGTCGGAGTTCGGGCCGCTGATGCCGCGGGCTCCGCACCGCCCGCCGCCCGACCGTGCCGCGCCGGGATCGCCCCCTCCGCACCGCCATCCCGAGGCCGCCCGCCGCGGCCCGCAGCAGGTCCCGCCCGCCGAGCGGACGGGCCCCACCCCCGGCTCCAGCCGGAGCCCGCAACCGCCGCCGGCAGAGCGCACGGGGCCCACGGCGACCGGGCAGGGCCGCCTGCCGCATCCCGAACGCACAGGACCCACGGCGACCGGCCAGGGCCACCTGCCGCATCCCGAGCGGACGGGGCCGCTGCCGCACACCCCACGCGGTCCGCAGGCGCCGCATCCCGAGCACACCGGCCCGCTCGCCACCGGACGCGGGCCGCTGCCGCACCACCGGACCGGCCAGGCGCCGCCGCACCACACCTTCACCGGCCCCGTCACCGGCACGGGGACCGGGCAGGGCCCGCTGCCCGGCTACCGGCCGCCCGAGCGCAAGCGCAGCGTGTTCGGCGGCTGCCTGACCGTCCTGGTCGTCGCGGCGGTGCTGCTGGTCCTGCTGCTGGCCGTGCTCGCCTGGGTGTTCCGCCCTCCTCCCGCGGCCGGTGCGGACGGGCCCGTGCAGGACGGCAAGCTGAAGTTCGCCGTGACGAGCACGAAGTGTTCCAAGCCCGCGAAGTCCGCGGCCGAACGGGTCTGCCGGATCGGCGTGACGATCGACAACGTCGGCCCTGACGCCCGCGTGCTCTACCCCGGGCAGCAGAAGCTGATCGACGAGGACGACGCGTCGCACCCCGGCATCAGGCTGCTCGACGAGGCGGGCAAGGAGATCACGCCGGTCCGGATCGAGGCAGGGCGGTCGTTCACCGGCGCCCTGGTGTTCGAGCTGGCCAAGGGGCGCACGCCCGTGGGGCTCGAGGTGCACGACTCGGGGTTGAGCGCGGGCGCGCGGATCAACCTGCGCGACCGGCCCGACGCCGCCGCCCCCGGCACCCGTCACCATCCGTCGCCCGCCTGACCCGCCCGCCTCACGAGCCCGCACCGCTGCCGGACCCGACCGCACCGCGACGCCCGCGCACCGTCCGGAGAACGAGCCCGCGCCATGTGCCGGAAGCGCCCGCGCTCGCCTGCGCCGGCACCGCCTGCCGGCCGAGCTCCGTCGTCCGCCGGAGGCTCCCCCTCGCGTGGCAGGCCGGACGGCGGCATCGGTGGTCACTCACCTCGATCGCCGCTGGACGAGGGCGGCCATGGCGGGACCGCGGTCATGCGGCCCGGCGACGCCGGTGGAGGGGTCAGAAGCCCTGGGACGGGGAGACCACGCCTTCGAGCGGGGCGCCTTCGGCGAAGCGGCGCACGTTGGCGGTGACGCGTTCGGCCAGGCCGCGCCAGTAGGCCTCGCGCGGGTTGGCGCAGTGCGGTGTGATCAGGGCGTTGTCCAGCTCCCACAGCGGATGCCCGTCCGGCAGCGGCTCGGGGTCGGTGACGTCGAGGGCGGCGCCCCCGATGTGGCCCGCGCGCAACGCGTCCACCAGGTCCTCGGTCACCACGAGCCCGCCCCGCGCGACGTTCACCAGCCAGGCGTCCGAGCGCATGAGGCCGAACTCGCGCGCCCCGAACATCCCGCGGGTCTGCGGGGTGGCGGGCGCCGCGACCACCACGTAGCCGGCCTCGGGCAGCGTCTCGCGGTAGCGGGCGCGCGGCACGATCTCCGCCGCCCCCGGCGCCTCTCCCCTGTCGGTGACCGCCAGGACCCGGCAGCCGAACGGCTCCAGCATCGGCATGAGCGCCCGCCCGATGCCGCCGAAGCCGACGATCGAGACCGTCGAGCCGGCGAACTCCTTCGAGGTGTTGGGCCCCCACGAGGTGGCCCTGGCGTGCCGGTGCAGGCCGCGCGCGGCCGCCAGCATCAGTGCCAGCGCGTGCTCGGCCACGGCCGGCCCGTAGGCGCCCGCGGCGGCGGTGAAGACCGGATGCTCGGTGATGACCCCCGCGGCCGCCCATCGTTCGACGCCCGCGTGCGGCAGTTGCACCCAGCGGACGCCGCCGTGGATCATCGCCCGGATCTCCGCGGGCTCGTCGCTGCCGTAGTAGACGATCGCCTCGGCCCGCTCCAGCGGCACGACCTTGCCGCCCGCCCGCTCCACGGCCTCGATGAGGACGGGCACGGGCTCGGGGCCGACGTGGACGGCGACGGTCATGATGGATCCTCCTGATAGCCGAGATGCTCGGAGATGGCGCCTGCGCACCGGCGCACCGGCGGGAGCAGGGCATGCAGGGCGGCGCGATCGGCCTGGGCGCGCAGCGCGGTCAGCGAGACCGCCGCGGTCACGTCGCCGAATGCGTTGCGCACGGGCACGGCCACGCAGTGGACGAACTCCTCGAACTCCCCCTCATCGGCCGCCCACCCCCGCTCACGCACGGCCCGCAGCTCCTGGTCGAGCGCGGCCCTCGTGATCAGCGTAGCGGGAGTGTACGGGGTGAACTCCCAGCCCTCCAGCACCTCGTCGGCGTGGGCGGCGGGCAGGTGGGCGAGGATCGCCTTGCTCACGCCCGCCGTGTGCAGGGGGACGGGCCGCCCGATGCGGGCGTACATGCGGACGGGGCCGGGCGGCGAGAGCTTGTCGACGTAGACGATCGTGCTCTCGCGCAGGGCGGCCAGGTGGACGGTGTGGCCGGTCGACTCCTGCAGCGCGGCGAGGTGCGGGTGGGCGAGGTCGCGCAGCCCGAACTGGCCGCCGGCGCGGGCCGCCAGCGCGGCGAGCCCGCGCCCCGCGCCCCACGTGCCGTCAGGCAGCCGCCGGACCAGGCCGGCCTCGGCGAGCGTGTGGAGCAGGCGCAGCGCGGTGGTGCGGTGCACGCCGAGCCGGTCGCCGATCTCCGCGAGGCTGCGCGGGCCGTCGCACGCCAGCTGGAGGATCGTGGTCGCCCTGCTCACGGTCTGCGACATCAGGCTCTGCCCTTTACAACGGTGTTGACACGACCGAATACCTGCAGCAGGGTAATGGTATCACCATTAATTCGCAGTGTGCATATGTTGCACAGGAGGTCACGGGATGAGCGTCGGCGAGCTGGAGCGAGAGACCATGCGCCGGGTGACCGGCCGCCTGATGCCGCTGATCGTCGTCTGCTACATCGTGGCCTACATCGACCGGTCCAACGTCTCGGTCGCCGCCCTGAGCATGAACGAGGCGATCGGGCTGACCGCCGCGCAGTTCGGGCTCGGGGTCAGCATGTTCTTCGTCACGTACGTGATCTTCGAGGTGCCCAGCAACATCGTGCTGGCCAGGATCGGCGCCCGCCGCTGGATCGCGCGCATCATGATCAGCTGGGGGATCGTGTCGGCCTGCATGGCCCTGGTGCAGGGCGAGAAGTCGTTCATCATCGTGCGGTTGTTGCTCGGCGCCGCCGAGGCGGGGTTCACCCCGGGCATCATCTGGTATCTGGCCCGCTGGTTCCCCGCCAGCCACCGGGGGCGGGCGATGGGCCGCTTCTACGTCGGCGCCGCGCTGGCCACCGTCATCGGCGCGCCCATCAGCGCCTTCATCATGAAGATGGACGGGTTCCTCGACGTCGCCGGATGGCAGTGGCTGTTCGTCATCGAGGGCCTGCCCGCCGTCGCGCTCGGGTTCGTGGTGCTGAGGTTCCTCACCGACGAGCCGCGCGAGGCCGGGTGGCTGCCCGAGCGCGGGCGCACGTGGCTCGTCGAGCGGCTCGCGCGCGAGCAGGCGGAGATCGACGGCCAGCGGACGGTCTCCGTGCGGCAGGCGCTGTCCAGCCCGGGGGTGCTGCTGCTGGCGCTGTTCTTCTTCCTGTACTCCTTCAACAGCATCGGGCTGACTCTGTGGATGCCGCAGGTGATCCAGGGCGGGTTCGGCGAGCCGAGCGATTTCGTGAGCGCGCTGCTGACCGCGGTGCCGTACGCGCTGGCCGTGGTGGCGATGGTGCTCGTGGCGCGCGGCGTCGACCGGCGGGGCAGGCACGCGCTGCACATGGCGGTGCCGATGGCGGCCTCCGGGGTGATGCTGGTGGGCAGTGTGCTGGCCGGGCCGGGCGTGCTCGGGTTCGCACTGCTGGCGCTGTCCACCGGTGCCGCGTGGTCGGCCGTGCCCGCGTTGTGGGGCAGCGCCACGTCGTTCATGACGGGCGTGGCCGCGGCGGCCGGGGTGGCCCTCATCAACTCCGTCGCCAACATCGCGGGCCTGGCGGTCACGCCGCTGATCGGGGTGATCAAGGAGGCCACGGGGTCGTTCGACGCCCCCCTGCTCGTCATCGCGGGGGCCATGTTCCTGGGGGCGGTCGTGGCGATGGCGTCGGCGCCGTTCACGGCGCCCGGACGGCTGGCCGCCGAGACCGCCGCCCCGAGCGAGCGCGACCCCGCCTGACCCCCCGCGACCCCGCCCGCGCGGGCGTGTCCGTGCCTGCGCCGGCGCTCTGGCTAAGCGAGCGTGGTGTCGCCGTCGAGAAGGCGTTCGACCTCGTCGCGGGCTGACTCCACGATCGAGCGCACCGCCTCGGCGGCCTCCGCCCTGCGGCCCGCCGCGACGGCCTCGGCCACGTCGAGGTGCCGCCTGACGGCGGCCGTGTCGAGCCGCTCGGGCAGGAGCAGCAGGTCGCGCCGGGCCTTGAGCAGTTCCTCGGTCACCTCGGCGAGCTGGGCGAACATGCCGTTGCCCGACGCGGCGAGCAGCACGCGGTGGAAGGCGGCGTCGGCCGCCACCAGCCCCTCGCTGTCGCCGTCGCGCGCCGCGCTCGTCAGTGCCTGCGCGTGGGCGATCAGCTCCTGCCGCACGCCCTGCCCCGCGAGGCCGGCGGCCAGCGCCGCGGCGGCGGGCTCCACCGCGGCGCGCAGCTCGGCCAGCTCGCGCAGCTGCGCCGCGCGCCCCGGCGAGGCGAGCCGCCACCGGATCACCTGGGGGTCATAGAGGTTCCAGGCGCTCATCGGGCGCACGGTGACGCCGATGCGCGGCCGGCTGGTGACCACCCGCTTGGACTCCAGCACGCGCACGGCCTCGCGGGCGACCGTGCGCGAGACGGCGTACCGCGCCTGGACGTCCTCCAGGCGCAGCACCTGACCGGCGCGCAGCTCACCCGCCGCGAGCGAACCGCCGATCCTGTCGACCACCTGCCCGTGCAGGCCCTGTAGCTCCACGCCGCTCTCCGTCGCTGGTAAAGGTCGCTCATGTGAAGGGACGCGGGCCGGCCCGCCGGCGATCATGCCGCGGGCGCCAGCCCGAACTCCTCGACGAACCGGTCGATCATCCGGTGTTCCTCCTCGTCGAGCCGGTGGCCGGGGGCCCGGCAGTGCGCCGAGCCGATCCAGCCGCGCCGGCGCGAGATCTCCTTCTCCGCGGCGACGATCAGCTCCACGCCCTGCATCCAGTAGGACAGGTAGGGCAGCATGCGGGTGTGCAGGGCCAGCGCCCCCTCTTCGTCGCCGCTCTCCCAGCGCCGCCACAACTCCACGTAGAGGTCGGTGAACGAGCAGCCCGGCTGCACACCGACCGCGCCGCGGCGCAGCGCGTCGGGCAGGTGCAGCCCGGCGTAGCCGACCAGGGCGGGCAGCGGCCGCTCTCCCTCCGCCAGCGCCGCGACCATCCGGCCCGGCGGCGCCGACTCGACCTTCACCCAGCGCAGGTTGGGGTGCTCGGCGGCGAGCCGGTGCAGGGTGCCGGCGTCGAGCGCGGTGCCGGTCTGGGCGGGGGCGTACTGGAGCACGACCGGCAGCGGCGCCACCGCGGCCAGCACCGCGCGCACGTGCGCCAGCACGGCCTCGCGGGAGGGGCTCATGAAGTGCGGCGGGAGCAGGTTGATCGCGTCGGCGCCCCGCTCGGCGGCGCGTACGGCCTGCGCGACGGCGTGATAGGTGGCGTGGTCGGGGATCGAGACGATCGCGGCCACGTCGTCGCGCGGGCGGGTGACGTCGAGCAGCAGGGTGGTGAGCAGCTCGCGCTCCGCGTCGTCGAGTTTGTGGAACTCGCCGGCGAAGCCGGGGAACATGACCGACGTGACGCCCGTGGCCAGCACCTCCGCGGCCACCCTGGCGAAGCCGTCGGGATCGAGGGCGCCGTCGTCGTGGAAGGGCACCTCCAGGACGGGCGAGACACCGCGTACGAGATCGAGCACGGCTCAATCGTACTATCACATTACTGAGGAGCGGCTCTCGCGAGCAGCAGCGCCTCAGTGATCGGCGACTCGTGCGTGCCGGTGACCGTGCAGGCGTGCGCCCCGGCGATCGAGCCCAGCCGCACGCACTCCTCCAGCGGCCTGCCGTGCGCCGTGCCGTACAGGAAGCCGGAGACGAACGCGTCGCCCGCCCCGTTGCTGTCGGCCGCCGGGCCGGGCAGCGGCGCGGCCGGGAAGGCGCGCACGCCGGAGCCGCGCGTGAGGACGAGACAACCGTTGGCGCCGCGCGTGCACACGACCGTGTGAGCGCGCCCGTGCGCGATGAGGTCGCGCATGGCCGCGACCGGATCCGGCAGGGCGGCCTCCGACATGAACACGAGGTCGGCGCGGTAGGCGAAGTCCTTGTGGTAGTCGGCGGCGCCGTCCCAGTCGTGCAGATCGGTGGAGATCGGGACGCCGTCGAAGTCGTCGAGGGCGTGGCGGCAGAAGTCCATGATCGACACGTGCACGTGCCGGGGGCGTACGTCCGCGTAGAGCTCGCGCGCCAGGCGCTCGCCCGGCGTGACCTTCGCGTCGTAGAACGAGGTGCGGCGGCCGTCGGGCCCCACGAGCAGGACGCTGCGCCGGGTGCCCGCCTCGGCGTGCCCCCAGCGGCACTCGACCGCGTCCAGCGCCCGGCGGACCAGCGCGCCCTGCGGGTCGTCACCGATCAGGTCGGCGAACGCGACTGCGAGGCCGAGCGCGTGGCAGCCCAGCGCCACGCCCGCGCCGGTGTTGCCGATCCGGTCGACGACCGGCGGCACCTGGTAGGTGTCGCGGTAGGGAAGCGGCAGCTCGGGCACGTAGACCGTCGTGTCGACCCCGGCGCCCCCGAGGACGAGGATGTCGCGGGTCACCGGTTGACCAGGGGGCCCGAGCCGGTGGAGCCGCGGACCACGAGCTCCGGCTGGAAGATCAGCTCGACGTGTCTGGCGGGGGCGCCGTTGACCTCTTCGAGCAGCGTCTGCACGGCCGCCGAGGCCATCGCGCCGATCGGCTTGCGCACGGTGGTCAGCGGCGGGTCGGTGAAAGCGATCAGCGGCGAGTCGTCGAACCCCACCACGGACACCTCACCCGGCACCGACAACCCCCTCTGCCGGCAGGCGCGGATCGCGCCCAGCGCCATCAGGTCGCTCGCGCACACGATGCCGGTGCAGCCGCGGGCCAGCAGTTGCGTGGCGGCCGCCTGCCCGCCCTCGACGGAGAACAGCGAGTGCGCGATCAGCTCGTCGACGTCGGAGGTGGCGAGCAGCTGCGCCATGGCCTGCTTGTAGCCCTCGATCTTCCTGATCACGGGGACGAACCGGTGGGGCCCCAGCGCGATGCCGATGCGCTCGTGGCCCAGGTCGACCAGGTGCTGGACGGCCAGCCGCGCGGCCAGGCGGTCGTCGGGCGAGATGAAGGGGGCGTCGATGTGCTCGCTGTAGCCGTCGACCAGCACGATCGGCAGCCCGCGATCGGTGAGGCGGGTGTATCGGTCCATCCGCGCGGTGGTGTCGGCGTGCAGGCCCGACACGAAGACGATCCCGCTGACCCCGCGATCCACGAGCAGCTCGGTGAACTCGTCCTCGGGAGCGCCGCCAGGAAGCTGCGTGCACAGCACCGGCGTGTAGCCGTGCTGGGTCAGCGCCTTCTCGATGGCCTGGGCGAACGCGGGGAAGATCGGATTGTCCAGCTCGGGCGTCACCAGGCCGATCAGCCCGTTGCTGCGCTGCCGCAGCCGGGGTGGCCGCTCGTAGCCCATGAGGTCGAGCGCCGTCATGACCGCCTGGCGGGTGGCGGCCGAGACGCCGGGTTTGCCGTTGAGCACCCGGCTGACCGTGGCCTCACTCACCCCGGCCTGGGCGGCGATGTCGGCTAGGCGAGCGTGACCGTTCATGCCTCACACTTTACTTTCCACCACGCCGCCGAATCGGCCGCGCCGGGGACGTCGGAGGCCAGCAGGAGCTCCCCGTCGACCTCGAAGTCCACGGGGTCCGCGGTGAGGTTGACCGTGCAGGCGAACGCGCCCCTGGAGAAGACCAGCGTGCCCGCGGGCGACTCGTGCCAGGTCAGCTCGCCGCGGAGGTCACGCCGCAGGCGCAGCGCCGTACGGTAGAGCTCCAGTGTCGAGCCGGCCACGCCCTGCTGGGCCTGCACGCTCAGCTCCCCCCACTCGTCGGGAATGGGCAACCACGGGAGCGTCCAGCCGGACTCGCGCGTCCACGGCATCGGGACGCGGCACCCGTCCCGGCCGCTGTCGGGGTCGCGCAGCCGCTGCGGGTCCTGGCACAGCTCCGGCGGCAGGTCGAGCACCTCCGGCAGGCCGAGCTCCTCGCCCTGGTAGACGTACGCCGAGCCGGGCAGGGCGAGCGTGAGCAGCGCGGCGGCGCGGGCTCTCGCCAGGCTGCCGTAGCGGGTGACGTGCCGCTTGACGTCGTGGTTCGACAGCACCCAGGTGGTGGGGGCGCCGACGGAGCCGGCCGTGGCCAGCGAGGAGTCGATCACCTCGCGCAGCTCGGCCGCGTCCCAGGGGGCGAACAGGTAGTGGAAGTTGAACGCCTGGTGCAGCTCGTCCCGGCGGACGTACCGGGCCAGCCGCTCGGGTGTGGGGGCCCACGCCTCGGCCACGCCGATCCGCTCGCCGGGGTAGGAGTCCAGCACGCGCCGCCACGAACGGTGGATCTCGTGGACGCCGTCGTTGTCGAAGAACGGCACCGGCTCCCTGCCCACCATCGTGGCCTGGTTGCCGCGGCCGATGTCGGGCAGCCCTTCCGGCTTGACCATGCCGTGCGCCACGTCCACCCGGAAGCCGTCGACGCCGAGGTCGAGCCAGAACCGCAGGATCGACTCGAACTCCCCGCGCACCTCGTCGTTGTCCCAGTTGAGGTCGGGCTGGGCGGGGTCGAACAGGTGAAGGTACCACTGCCCGTCCTCGACCCGCGTCCACGCCGGACCGCCGAAGATCGACTCCCAGTCGTTCGGCCGGTCGCGGAAGATGTAGCGGTCTCGGCCCTCGCCGCGCAGCGCCTGCTGGAACCAGGGGTGGGCCGAGGAGGTGTGGTTGGGGACGACGTCGACGATCACCCGCATCCCGAGGGCGTGCACCTCGTCGATGAGCGCCTTCGCGTCCGCGAGCGTCCCGAACAGCGGGTCGACGTCGCGGTAGTCGGCCACGTCGTAGCCGAAGTCGGCCATCGGCGAGGTGTAGAACGGGGTCAGCCAGACGGCGTCGACGCCGAGCCCGGCCAGATACGGCAGGCGATCGCGAACGCCGATCAGGTCGCCGACTCCGTCACCGTTGCCGTCGGCGAAGCTGCGTACGTAAACCTGGTAGATCACGGCGTCGCGCCACCATGCGGTCATAGTCTCCCCCGGTACGTTTCGACCATGAAAGCTCTTTCCGCAAGTTTGCGCAAGCCCTTCCACACCCCTAATAACCGGAAATCAATGCCTACGGATGCCCATAACCCCCGACCGAAACGCAACTGAACGAGATTCTTTACATCAAGGGTGGACATGTACCGTTAAGGCGCGATGTACTACCTCATCAATCAGCCCCCGTCACAGGTGACACGCGCGCAAGGTGTGGGCCCATGAGCTCGGTCGTTCTCGACAAAGTGACCAAGGTGTATCCGGGCGACTACCTCGCAGTCGACCGCCTCAGCCTGCAGGCGGAAGCCGGCGAGTTTCTCGTCCTGCTCGGCCCTTCCGGGTGCGGGAAGTCCACGCTGCTGCGCATGATCGCCGGCCTGGAGGAAATCACCGAAGGCGAGCTCTGGCTCGACGGCCAGATGGCCAACCATCTGGCCCCGCGCGATCGTGACGTCGCCATGGTGTTCCAGAACGGCGCCTTATATCCGCACAGGACCGTACGCGGCAACATCGCCTTTCCCCTGGAGATCGCCAAGGCGGACCCGGGAATGGTGCGCGAGCGCGTCACCGAACTCTCCAAGGCCCTGCACATCGACGAGACGCTCGAGCGCCGCCCCGGCACCCTCTCCGGCGGCCAGCGGCAACGCGTCGCGATGGGCCGGGCCATCGTCCGCCAGCCCAAGCTGTTCCTCATGGACGAGCCCCTGTCGAACCTCGACGCGGGCATGCGCACCGAACTGCGCATGGAGATCTCGGCCCTGGTCAGATCGCTCGGCGTCACCACCATCTACGTGACCCACGACCAGGTCGAGGCGCTGACCCTGGCCGACAGGATCGCCATCCTCAACCGCGGCGTCCTCCAGGACGTCGGCACCCCGGCCCAGATTTACAACGATCCAGCCACAGCCTTCGTGGCGGCCTTCCTCAACTCCCAGCAGCTCAACCTGTTGGCGGCCAACGTCAGGACACCGCAGAACCAGTACGTCATGCTCGACTTCGGCCCGCACCGGCTGACCATGCCGTGGAGCGATCCCAGGGCGTACGCGATCTCCCAGCACACGGGCGGGCAGGTCCTGGTCGGCCTGCGCCCCGACGGGCTGGCGCCGGTGCCGGAGACATACGACGGGCCCTCGTTCTACGGGCGGGTGCGGGCGCTGGAATATCACGGGCACGAGTGGCTCGCCTACCTCGAGTCGGGGATGTCGTTCGCGCCGGTGCCCGAGCCGCCGGACCCCGCCCGGCGCGTCAACGGCTCGAAGAACGGATCAGGAAGGCTGACAGGGCTGGTGAAGCGGCTGTTCTCGCAGCAGGAGGAGCACCAGGAGCAGGAGCGGGTGGGTCAGCACCCCAACAGCGGCATCCACCGCCGTTCCGACCTCATCGTCCGGCTGGGCAACCGTCCCGTCTGGCGTGCCGGCGACCCCGCCAAGGTGGGCGTCGACCTCAGCCGTGTCATGATCTTCACCCTGGACGGCGCCCGCATCGACCCCCCACGACGCTAGCCCGCTCCGGCGGGCATGCGAGAGTCCGCGCGCTGACCGCCGGGACCTGTCGGCCGAAGCTATCGTGGCCCGGCGAGGATGGCGGGGTCGAAGGAGATGGGAAACGGCTCGCTGATCGTCAGCGTGTCGCCCGCCTTGGCCTCCGCCGCCAACTCGTAACCCTGGCTTGCCAGACGGAAAACCTCGACGCGAGGTGCCCCGTCACCCAGAAGCTCCACTCTCATGAAGACGGGGATGCCTCCTGCGGCGTATTTGGGCGGCTTGACGTCGTAGTCGCGGCGGTGGCTGCCCCTGCCAGGGCTGACGATCTCCACGACGCAGACGACGTCGTCAGCCGCGAGTTTGGCCACCCCGGCCAGCATCGCCTCGGCGTGCCCCACCACGATGTCGGGGATCAACCCGTCGTCACCGATCTCGAGATTTCCCGTCTCAACGACCTCGTAGCCCCCGGTGCGGGCGTCATCAAGGATGCGGACGAGGCGTTTCGCCGCAATCGCGTGATCGTAGCCGGGCATGGGACTCACGACGTAACTCCCGTCGATCAACTCGATCCGCTCCCCTGTCTCAGGAAGCTTGAGCCAGTCCTCGACGGTGTAATCTTCGCCGGTCGGCGGCAGGGAGAACAGCCGCGCACGCCGGGGAGGCGAATGGGACTCGAGCCAGCCGTCCGCAGGCAGTGCGGTCATGTCCTCATCACCTTCCATGGTTTCGAGTCTCGCACGCACGTAGCACAGCGCCAAGCGTGGTCGAACAATCACCCCGAGTGACGAAGTCACCTTACCGTGCTTTTACCTGCCGCGTCATCACGACGCGGAGGTCCAGCGGGGGCCGCCGGGGGTGTCCTCCACGACCACGCCCCCGTCGAGCAGCGCCGAGCGCAGCGAGTCGGCGAGCTCGTAACGTCCCTCGTCGCGCAGCCTGGCGCGGAGCGCGATCAGCGGCTCCACCACGGCGCCCAGCCCCAGGGAGCGCAGGCGAGCCGTCGAGGCCGGCTCGCCGAGCCGGGCGATGAGCAGCCGCATCAGCTCCCTGGCCTGGTCGACCCCGCCGGAGTCCTCCTCGGTGTCGGCGGCCCACCTGACGATCTCGGTCTCCAGGTCGAGGACGGCCTGCGCGGCCGCCACCATGTCGGGTTCTGTCACGGCGGCGTTGAAGCGTTTCTCGCAGGCGCGCGCGGTCTCCTCCAGCGTCGCCCGGGCGGGCGCGGGCTCGGCCCCGGGCGCGGGCGCGGCCGGCCGGGAGACGGTGGCGCGGCCCTCGGCCAGGCGGCGGAGCTCGGCGAGGTCGGTGCGCGTCCCCGCGGCCAGGACGGCCTGTGAGCCCGGCCGCCGGACGGTCAGGCCGCCGCGGCCCGCCACGTGCGCGGACTCATCGTCCAGGTCGATGACGAGCGCCGTGTGCTCGTCGAGGCCGAGCACCGCCGTGCCGGGCGGCAGTTCGCGCTCCATGCGCGAGAGCCGCCGCTCGCCGAGATAGCAGTAGCGGGTGTCGTGGGTGCCGCCCTCGGCGTTGTCGAAGTGGGGGATCACCACGGCCCGCAGGCCGAGCGGCTCCAGCAGGTCGAGCCCCGCACGCCAGTGGGGCTCTGCGCCTGCCTTGTAGATCTCGTAGACCGGCACGGTGGCCAGGCCCGCGGTGCAGGCCGCCGCCGAGGCCAGCACGGTCACCCCCTGGCGGGCGCGTACGCGCGCCCGCAGGTCTCCGGCCACCCCCGAGGCGGCCCACCGGTCGAGCGCGTAGGTGGGACTGCCGGGGCCGGAGAACACCCAGTCGGCCCCGGTGACGCCGGCCGCCACCTCGACGTCCAGGCCGACGCTGCGGGCGAAGTAGCGTCGGGCGCGGGCGGAGATGTCGGCGCGGTTCTCCTGGAAGGCGTACGGGGTGTCGAGCAGGACGGCCCGCGGCCCCGCGCGCAGGGTACGCGCCGCGGCGCGGTGGATCTCGACCATGGTCGGGCTCGTCTCCCCCGACCCCATCAGCACCAGCGAACCGGGCATGCCTGTCGGCCTCTCTCTCGCACCTCATCGACTCCAGCCGGAACGGCCGAGCTGTTCAAGAGCGGGACGCATATGCGCATGTGACGCATCTGCACGTGGATGGCAGTAAGTTGGTGGCGGTGACGGGAAGACACATGGTCTCGGTTGAGACGCTCATGCTCCGGGTGGGCTCTGACGATCGCTGGTCCTACCGGCATGCACGTACCCAGCCGGAGCACGGCGAAAGCCCTGACGAGGCCGCCCGGCGGATCAGCGGGGTCACCGCCGCCGATCCGGCCACCGTCGTGCACTCCACGAGCTGGCGCTACGACCCCGCCGGCGAGATCATCCTGACGTACGCGGTGTGCCCCGATCCGGAGCCGTGGCTGCCCGCGGCCGAGCTGCCCGTGCTGGAGATCGCCCGGGGCCGGGCGCCCGCGACGCCGTCACCTGAGCGCGTCGCTCTGGCCCACGTGGTCGCGCACGCCGTCAGGCACCTGGCCCTCCTCCTCGCCGAGGACGCCGTCGTCGCGCGCGCGCTCCGGCTGCGCCCGGAGATCGCCCGGGCTCTCGAGCCGGTCGCCGCCCCTGCCTGAGAGGCGCCGGCCGAGCTCCTGCATGGGCTTCTCGACGAAGCGGTAGGTCAGCGCGCTGCCGGCCAGGATCAGGGCCAGGACCAGCACGGTCATGCCGATCTGCACCGGCAGCGCCGCCTTGCGCAGGTCGCCGGTGACCGCCACGAAGTACTTCAGCAGCGGGTGGTGCACCAGGTAGAGCGAGTAGCTGATCATCCCGAGCCAGGTGAGCACCTTGGGCAGCCGCCGCCCGCGCAGCGCCATGCCGCCCGCGAACGTGAGACCGGTCAGCACGATCGTGGTCAGCCACACGTCACCCTGCACCCACCACCAGCCGCTGGTCACGGCCCACAGGGGCGCCATCACGACCAGTGCCGTGGTGACCGCCACCGGCCACAGCCGCCCGTCGCCGCGCTCCCAGCGGTGGATGGCCGTGCCCGCGAACATCACCGCGACCACCGCCACCCCCAGCCACGGGACCCGGCTGCTCAGCAGCAGCAACAGCAGCGCCATCACCCCGAGCACGCAGGCGGCGGTGGTGCGGAACCGACCCGTGACGACGCACGCCAGCCCGACGGCGAACACCGCGCACGACACGTACGCCGGCCAGACGCCCGCCATGACCGCCCCCGACGTCACCAGTCCGACCACGACGGCGCCGGCCGCGAACACCATCGCCAGCAGCCCGCTGTGACCGTGGCCCCTCAGCAGGAAGAGCGCCGTGACCAGCAGGTAGAACACCATCTCGTACGACAACGTCCACATCGTGTCGGCCATGCCTCCGACGCCGACGACGTCGAGCAGCATGGTCGCGTGTGCGGCGACCGCGCTCGCGTCGCGCGGGACGGCCTCGCGCACCGGCACCCACCAGGCGAGGGCCAGCACCACGACGATCACGCTGAGGTAGAGGGGGTAGAGCCGGAAGAACCGGCTGAACCAGAACGTGCGCACGTCGCCGTGGCGTTCGAGGGAGACGGGGATGATGTAGCCGCTGACCAGGAAGAACACCAGGATGCCGTAGACACCGATGTTGAAGAAGTAGGGCCGGATCTGGGGGATGAACCAGGGCAGCATGTGCTCGGCCACCACCGCCATCGCACCTATGCCCCTCAGGGCGTCCAGCCAGGCGAGCCGGGTGGAGGGAAGCGGGTGAGGGGGCGCGGAGGCGGGGGCGGCTGCAGACACCCGCACCAACATACCCGTATCAGCCCAAGAGATGCGCCCGCGGGACGCTTCCCCGGATCACCAGCCGAGGCGGCCCTTGCCGGAGACGAGCGCGCGGGCGATCACCATGCGCTGGATGTCGTTGGTGCCCTCCCCGATCGCCATCAGCGGCGCGTCCCGGTAGAGCCGTTCGACGACGAACTCCTGCGAGTAGCCGTACCCGCCGTGGATCCGCATCGACTCCAGCGAGGCCTTCAGCGCCACCTCCGAGGCGAAGTACTTCGCCATCCCCGCCTCCATGTCCACCCGCTCCCCCCTGTCGGCCCGCGCGGCCGACCAGTAGGTGAGCAGGCGGGCGGCCTGGATCTCGGTGGCCATGTCGGCGAGCTTGAGCTGGATGGCCTGGAAGTCCGCGATCGGCTGCCCGAAGGCCGTGCGCTCCCGGGCGTAGGCGAGCGCCGCGTCGTAGGCCGCCTGGGCGACGCCGACGGCACGGGCCGCGATGTTGACGCGGCCGATCTCCAGCCCGCCGAGCACCTGCTGCATCCCGCGCCCTTCGACGCCTCCGAGCAGGCAGGACACCGGCACGCGCACCGCGTCGAGCACCACCTCGCACGTCTCGGTGCCCTTGTAGCCGAGCTTCGGCAGGTCGCGGCTGACGCTGAAGCCCTCCGCTGAGGGGTCGACGAGCAGCACCGACATGCCCCTGTGGGCGGGCTCCTCGATCGAGGTCTTGACGAGCACGGGCAGCGGGTCGGCGTGGCGGGCGTTGGTGATCCACGTCTTGGTGCCGGTCACGACGTAGTGGTCGCCGTCGCGTACGGCACGCGTCTGGATGCCCTGCAGGTCGGTGCCCGCGCCCGGCTCGGTGAGCGCGATCGCGGTGCGGCGGACGCCGCCGGCCAGGTCGGCCAGGTGGCGGCTCTTCTGCTCCTCGGTGCCGTGGCGGGCGATCATCCAGCAGGCCAGCGAATGGGAGCCGATGGTGCCCGCCACGCCCATCCAGCCGCGCGCGATCTCCTCGAAGACCAGGGCGAAGGAGACCATGTCGGCGCCCATCCCGCCGTACTCCTCGGGCACGCTGAGGCCGAACAGCCCCATCTGCTTCATCTTCTCGATGATCTCGGCCGGGTATCGGCCGGAGTGCTCCCACTCCATGGCCACCGGCTGGATCTCCTTGTCCACGAACGCCCGCAGGGTCTCGCGGAACGCCTTCTGCTCGTCCGTCAGCTCGAAGTCCATGGCTCTCGATCCGTCAAGGGGCCGTCGAAGGGGCCGTCAGAGAGGGCCGCTCCTGGCCCGCGGGAAGTAGTCCTTGTCGTGCGGCGCGTCGCGCTTGTAGACCATGACGGTGCGCGTCCACGACATGATCTCGTCGCCGTCCTGGTTGAGGCCGCGCGTGTAGCAGGTGACGATGCCCGCGTACGGGCGCGATCCCGACTCCCGTTTCGCGGTGACCTTCGACTCGGCGTAGACGGTGTCGCCCACGAACACGGGATGGGTGAGCCGGATGCCCTCCCAGCCGAGGTTCATGATCGCGGTCTGGCTGACGTCGATGACGGAGAGGCCGAGCACGATGGCCACGGTCAGGCCGGAGTTCACGATGATCTTGCCCGTGGGGGCCCTGGCGGCGAAGTGGGCGTTGAAGTGGTTCTGGTTGGTGTTCATGGTCAGGAGCGTGAACCAGGTGTTGTCGGCCTCGCTGATCGTGCGGCCCATGGGGTGCTGGTAGACGTCCCCGACGGTGAAGTCTTCGTAGTAGCGGCCGATGCTGGGCTCGTGAACGGTCAAGAGCGGCTCCTGTTCGCACCGATCACGTTAGTGACGAGGTGATCGCCCGGTCAATGACCCGCGCGTACGGACGTGGGCCGGGCGGCGAGCGTGGCGACCACGTCCACGATGCGCGCGGCGCGTTCGACCTCGGCGCGGTGGAACACCGGCCCGCCGGACCTGGCGACCACCACGTGCAGGCCCTGGGTGAGCACCGGGAGCAACATCAGCCGCAGCTCGCGGGCGTCGACGGTGATGGCCCGCGGCGGGCGCTCGGGCGGGTCGAACTCGGCGGGGGCGGCCAGCGAGGCGTGCCGCACGGCGCCGTCGGCCACGGCCACCGACCATTCCGCCCCGCACAGCCCGGGCAGCGCGTCCACCAGCGTCGCGAACCCTCGTGCGGGCTCGGCCGCGACGTGCATCAACAGGTCGTAGTCGGGGGCGGATCCCGGCATCTCCTTGGTCTGCCAGACCCCTTCCACGCGTACGCCGGGCATGGAGGACAGCCGCTCGCTCGCCTCGCACGGAGTGATCGGGCCCGGCCAGGAGACGGTGAAGTCGTCCACGGCGCGGCCGCACTCGCGTTCGAGCACGACGACCTGCAGGATGTCGGCTCCCAGCGCCCCCAGCGCCTTGGCGATCTGCCCCAGACCGCCTGGCCTGTCCGGAAGAGACACCCTCAGTCGCAGCAGCATCGCGCCCCCCTTTCCAGAGGCTCCCACAGTGCCGTGGAGAGATGTCGGGCATGTTCCACGGATGTGTCGCACATGCTGCGGTATATATCCCAGCATGCAGCGTTAAGTCCGGATTGTCGATAAAGCGTATTGCGGTTTTCCGCAGGTCATCGTATGGCGGACCGCATGGCCGGGTCCTCCCCTGATTTCTACAGTCGTCCCCATGATTTCCCTGAAGATAGCCGCTCTTTCGCTCGTCCTGACCTCTCTCGCACCCGCGGACGACCGTCTCGCGTCACTCGAACGACAGCTCGACAACCTGGTGAAGGCCAAGGCCCTGTCCGCGGCCCTGGTCCGGGTCAGCGACAAGGGAAAGGACTGGACGGCCGCCGCCGGATACCGCGACGTGGTCTCGCGCAAACCGGCCGACCCCGAAGGCCATTTCCGCATCGGCAGCGTGACCAAGACGTTCGTGGCCACCGTCGTGCTGCAACTCGCCGACGAGGGCAAGCTGTCACTCGACGACCCGATCTCCAAGCACCTGCCCGGCGCGTTGCCCGAGGGCAGCCCGATCACGGTGCGGCAGGTGCTGAATCACACCAGCGGGCTGTTCGACTACGCGGGCGCGGGCATCCCCGGCTGGTCGGTGCGCGACTTCCGGCCGGTCGAGTCGCGCTACGACCAGACGCCGGAGGAACTGCTGGCGGTCGGGCTGTCCAAGCCGCCGTACTTCAAGCCGGGCAAGGGCTGGCGTTACTCCAACACGAACTACGTGGTGGCCGCCATGCTGATCGAGAAGCTGACAGGCGGCTCGTACGCCGACGCCATCACCGCCAGGATCCTGCGACCCCTCCGCCTGACCCGCACGTCCCTGCCGGGGCACCGCCAGTCGATGCCCAAGCCGCACGCCCGCGGCTACGCCGTCCACAAGGGCAAGGTGGTGGACGCCACCCGGATCAACCCGTCCCTGGAGTACGGCGCAGGCGAGATGATCTCGACCACGGCCGACCTGGCCCGCTTCCTCGACGCCCTGCTGGGCGGGAAGCTGACCAGCACGTCCGCGCTCAAGCAGATGCGCACCACGCAGCCGGTGGCCGACGGCATGGGGTACGGGCTCGGCCTGCAGAAGTTCGACCTGACGTGCGGCAAGAGCGTCCACGGCCACAGCGGCGGCGTCTTCGGCTACATCACGTACGCGCTGCGCTCGGACGACGGCCGCACGCTCGTGATGTCCGGCAACCCCTACAGCGAGACGGCCTCCGCCGACGCCCTGCAGAAGGCCCTGGACACCGCGTTCTGCTGACCGAGGGCCTTCGGGAGCGTCGGCGCGCGGACGCGGAGCCGGAGCGCGCCACCGAGCCGGGGTCAGGCGAAGACGTCCTGCTGGTAGCGCCCGCCCTCCTCCAGCGCGGCCAGCCACGCCGCGCCGTCGCGGCCGGTCGCCCGGCGGTGGACGTCCAGCAGCGCCTGCCGCACGGCCGGCGCCATCCGCAGGCCGTCGCCGCAGACGTAGACGTGGGCGCCCTGCTCCAGCAGCTCCCACACCTCGTCCGCGCGCGCGGCGATGGCGTCCTGCACGAACCGGTACGGATGCCCCGGCACTGCGGAGTACGCGGCGTGCACGGTCACCACGTCCGACGCGGCCCAGGCCGCCAGCTCGCCCGCGTACAGCTGGTCGTGGTCCGGATGGCGGCAGCCGGTGAACACCGTGGCCCGCCCGGTCGCACCGGTCAGCGCCCGCTCCTCCAGGAAGCCGCGCAGCGGCGCGAACCCGGTGCCGGGGCCGACGAGGATCACCGGCGTGGCCGGGTCCTCGGGCAGCCGGAACGGCGGCGCGGGGACCCGGACGTAGCCGTAGAAGACGTCGCCCTCCTTCAGCCCCGCCAGGTAGGCCGAGCACATGCCGTGGTAGGTGCCGGAGCCGGACCAGGCGGGCCCTTCGACCAGGCCGACGGTGAGCCGGACGAGGCCGGGATCCGCCAGCGGCGAGGAGGAGACCGAGTAGTAGCGCGGCCTGATCGGCCCGGCCATCTCCAGGAAGGCGGGGAGCGGCAGCTCGATCGCCGGGAAGCGGTCGAGCAGGGCAAGCGGGGAGACCCGCTTGGCGAGGATCTCGTCGGCGTAGCTCGCGGTGAGCTCGGCGATCTGGCCGCGGGTCCACGGGCAGCCGGTGTGCGCGGCCATCGCCTCCAGGTCGGACCTGGTGGCCACCTCCTGCAACTCGGCGAACTCGGTCAGCAGCAGGCCCGCCGTGACCGGCGTGCCGACGGGCAGGTGGGTGGCTCCGACGGCGCGCAGCCGTACGACCCGGTCCCGGGGGACGCGCAGGCGGCCCAGCGCCCACTCCACCAGCTCGGGGTCGTTCTTGGCGAAGACGGCCACGTGGTCGCCCGCCGTGTACGTGACGCCCTCGGGCAGCCTGGCCACGATGGAGCGCACGCCGGGGCGGGGCGCCTCGATCGAGAAGTCCCAGAGTCCCGCGGGGTCGCCGGTCAGTTCCGCGGTCGAGACGACGGTCAGCGGGAAGGCCCGCTCGGACACGACCGCCGGCCGGACCTCGGTCTCGCTGAGCACCTCCATCTCGTAGCGGGGGCCGGCGCCCGCGGTGGGCGCGCTGTACTCGGCTGCCAGCGCCTCCCACAGCCGGGCCGTCCACGCCGACACGTCGCCGTCGAAGTCGCCGTCCGTGTCGGCCTCGCCGCGTTCGATCAGCGGCACGGCGCCCGCCGCCGTCAGCTTCTCGTACGCCCGTTTGGGGAACTCCTGGTACGTGGGCCACTGCGTGTTGCCGCAGCCCAGCACGGCCAGCCGCACCCCGGACATGTCGGGCAGCGACTCCAGGGCGTCGAAGCGCTGGGCGTTGTCGGGGGCCTTGCCGTTGTAGGAGGAGGCGACCACGACGAGCAGGCCCTCGTCCGGCGGCGTCAGCTCGTCCAGCGCCGTCAGCGTCGTGGCGAACCCGGCCCGCCCCGCCCGCTCGGCCAGGCGTTCGGCGAGGTCGGCGCTGGTGCCGAGGTTGGAGCCGTACGCGACGGTGAGGGGGACGCCGGTGACGGCGATCTCCTGCTGCTCGCTCTGCCGCTCCTGCGGAACGGCCACGACCGCCCGCTCGTGGGCGCGGCGCTCGCGGACCCTGAGCGTGAAGCCGTCCGGCTTGAGGGTGAGCGTCTGCTTGATCTTCATGCGGTAGACGCTCGGGTCGGACACGGCGAAGCGTCGCAGGATCAGCGCCAGGGCGAGCCTGGCCTCGGTGAGCGCGAACTGGCGGCCGATGCAGGCCCGCTCGCCGTTGCCGAACGGCTTGTACGCCGCCGGGTGGTGGTCCTTCTTCTGCTCGGGCAGCCAGCGGTCGATGTCGAACTCGCCGGGCCGGTCCCACGCCTTGGGGTGGCGGTGCAAGGCCGGCAGCAGCACGCCGGCCCTGGCGCCCTCGGGCAGGGTGTAGTCGCCGATCGTGGTGTTCTCGGCCGTGTTCCCGATCGGGCTCACGGCGAACAGCGGGATCGGCGACCAGACGCGCAGCGTCTCCTCCAGGACGCGGGGGATCACGTCGAGCTTCATGATCGTCTCGTAGGAGGGCGGCTCGTCGTCCGGCAGCAGCCGGTCCACCTCGTCGTACGCGCGGGCCAGGGTGTGGGGCTCGCGCAGGAGGTTGTACAGGGCGAAGGAGAGCAGGCCGCTGGTCGTCTCGTGCCCGGCGATCAGGAAGGTGAGGACCTGGTCGCGGATGTTCTCGTCGGACAGGCGGGCGCCGCTGCGCGGGTCGGACGCCTCCAGCATGAGCCCGAGCAGGTCCTTCGAGCCCGCCGAACTCCCGGAACGGCGCTGACTGATCACGTCGTCGACGAGCTCCTGCATGGTGGCGATGTCGCGGCGATAGGCCTCCTCGCGCCTGCGCTGCAGCTTGGTGACGAACGGGAGCTGCTGGTTGCGCAGCATGGCCTCGGTCAGCGCGCCGCCCATGGCCGTGAGGAACGGGTGCAGCTCGGGCGAGTCGAACGAGTGGAAGCGGTAGCCGAAGCCGGTGAGCGAGATCGTGTCCAGGGTGAGCCTGGTCATGTCGTCGGCGACGGGCAGGTCCTCCCCCTGGCGGCCGGCCCACGACGCGACGAGCTGCTCGGCGACCTCGAGCATCTGCGGGTAGTACGCCTTCATCGAGCGCTGGCTGAAGGCCGGCATCAGGATGCGGTGCGCCTGTCCCCAGACGGGCTCGTCCCGGTCGGCGGTGAACAGCCCGTCGCCGGCGAAGTCGCGCACGATCGACAGCGGCGGCCCGATGCGCTTGACGAACCGGCTCTCGTCGCACACCTCCGCGACGAGATCCGGGTCGTACACGAGAACGAGCGTGCGACCGGCGATCTCGAGCTGGAAGATGCCCTCGTCGTACCGGGAGGCGACCTTGACGAAGTGCTCCACCGGCGAGTGCGAGGGGATCTGCAGCGTGTTGCCCACGACGGGCAGGCCCGGCGGGGCGGGGATGCGTGCCATGAGAGAGCTCCCTTGAGTAGCCATACACCGTATGGCGGACGCTACCATACGGCGTATGGCTGTGAGCGCGCGCAGAGGAACGCCCCTGACACTGGAAGAGATCAGCTCGACGGCGCTCCGCCTCATAGACGAGGGCGGCGTGGAGGGGTTGTCCATGCGCAAGCTGGCGGCCGAGCTCGATGTCAACCCGATGTCGCTCTACCACCACGTGGCGAGCAAGGACGCGCTGATCCGGCTGATCTGCGCCACGATCCAGCAGCGCGTGCACCTCCCGCCGGACGACGGCACCTCCTGGCAGGGCCAGCTCAGGACGCTGGCCCTGGCCTACTACCGGCACGCGCGCAGCCACCCGGCCATGTGGACCTATCTGCACGCCCACCCGGAGATCATCGAGGACAGGACGCTGGTGATCTGGACGACCCTCTACCGCATCCTGCGGCAGGCCGGGGTGCCGGACCCCGAGCTGCGCAGGACGAGTGACGTGCTGCACGCGTTCGTCACAGGGCTGATCACGGCCGAGATCCAGGGCCACGTGCCGGACGACCCCGACGAGACGGCCCGCACCCTCGACACGGCCGTCCACCTGATGATCAATGGCCTGGCGAGCTATTCCGCCCGGTAGGCGGGCTCAGCCGGCGGCGGCCCAGACGGCCTCGAACGCCGCCTCGGTGATCTCGGTGAGCTCCCAGATCTCCAGCGGCTGGTCGGTCAGGAAGCCGTCGTCGTCCTGCAGCCGCCGCCACCAGTAGCGGCGGGCCGCCCGGTCGGCGCCCACCTCCACCTGCCTGACCGCCCAGTGCTCGCCGTCGCCCTCGACGCTCTCGAACAACCAGGCCCGACCGTCCTCGTCGCCCATGTGCCAGTAATGGCGTGGAGCGTCGGACTCGGCGAGCTGCCTCACCAGAGGCCCGCGAACATCGTGCAGCACGTCGCTCACTCTAGACCCGGCGCCGATGGCGCGGGTCAGCGCTGGTACGCCCCCGCGTCGGGCGAACCGGTCAGCGCCTTGCCCTTCATGTCCTTGGCGAAGGCCTTGCCGCCGTACCACGACGGGGGCAGGACGATGCCGCGGCCGAGCGCCGGGGAGCCGGCGCGAGGGCGCAGGTCGGTGCGGGAGGTGAACTTCGGATCGGCCATGACCGACTTCGGGCCCAGCTTGAACCTGGCCTTGCGGCCCTTGTACACGCTGCCGCCCTCGTCGGCGCCCTTGCCGTCCTCGAAGCCGGTCTCGCCGCCGACGACGATCACGTTGTTGCGCAGCTTCAGGATGGACGGCGCGCAGCCGTCGTGGCAGGACCAGCCGACGGTGTCGCGGGCCGGCAGGTAGACCGAGTTGTGCACGGCGACCGTGCCCTTGACCGGCCCGACGATGTGGCGGGGACCGCGGGTGATGAGGAAGGAGCCGCGCTTGCGGGAGGAGGTCACGACGTTGAAGGCGAACACGTTGCCGGTGGCGGTCTTGCCCTTCTTGGCCCCGAGCTCGGTGAACGTCTCGTTGTTGCTGGCGGTGTTGTGGGTGACGCGGTTGCGGTCGCCGCCGAAGACCTCGACGGCGGCGCCGTCGGTGCCGTAGTCCTCGCTCCTGGCGAAGCTGCCGGTGATGGTGTTGCGGGTCACCACGTTGTCGTCGCCGTTGAGCAGCACGCCGAAGGCGCCGGAGTCGTTGTCGCCGCCCTTGTCGTTGACGCTCATCCGGTTGTTGTCGGTGAAGACGCTGTCGCGGATGGTGTTGCGGGCGCCGGAGGGCGTGACGAAGGCGCCGGCGATGTTCTTGTCGGCCTGCACACCGATCAGCTCGTTGTCGTCGCCGTCGAGCCGGAAGCCGGCCCAGCGGCAGGCGGAGGCCCGCAGGCCGCTGATGCGCCAGTGATGGCCCTCGACCACGACGCAGTCGCCGCCGGAGCCGCTGATCCTGGGCCTGGCCCCGGAACCGTACGTCGTGATGGTGATCGGCTGGGCCTTCGTGCCGCTGGCGGTGAGGGTGATGGGGGCGGTGAAGCCGCTGCCGCGCCTGACGCTGACGGTGTCGCCGGGCTTGAGGTCGGAGATCGCCTGGTCGAGGGACTTCCACGCGGTGCTCGCGCTGGTGCCGGCGGCCGCGTCGTCGCCCGACCGGGAGTCGACGTAATACGTCGTTCCGGCGTGGGCCTGAGCCGCTGCCGGCGCGGCCGGCAGGAGCGAGACGATGACGGCTACGGGCAACACCCTCATGCGAGCACACCACTATCTAGTTGAAATGCTGACCACGGCAGAGGGCAACCGTAGCGTGATCAAGGGGCGGGATGCCACATGCGCGCTGACATCCGCAGCCTCCTTGGAGGTTCCGCCGGGACCGCAAGAACTTGCGCAATGCGCGACGGGATCCCCACACCTTCTGACCTCGCGACCGGCCGTTCCAGCGCGGGACGGTGATCTCTGCAACTTTCCGCAAGTTGCACTTGACCGCCGGAGAACGATCGCGGCATCCTTCACCAGACCATCCCGACATCTCGGGACATCCGGGGGAAGGACAGACATGCTCGGCAATGACGACTGGTGGCGCGACGCCGTCGTGTACCAGGTGTATCCCCGCAGCTTCGCCGACTCCGACGGCGACGGCGTCGGCGACCTCGAAGGCGTGCGCGGCCGGCTGCCCTACCTCGCGCGCCTGGGCGTGGACGCCATCTGGCTGAGCCCCTTCTACACCTCGCCGATGGCCGACGGCGGCTACGACGTGGCCGACTACCGGGACGTGGACCCCATGTTCGGCTCGCTCGGCGACTTCGACGCGCTCGTCGCCGGCGCGCACGAGGCCGGCATCCGGGTCATCGTGGACCTCGTGCCGAACCACTCCTCCGACCGGCACCCGTGGTTCCAGGCCGGGCTGCGCGACCGCTACATCTTCCGCGACCGGCCCAACGACTGGGAGTCGATCTTCGGCGGCCCCGCCTGGACCCAGGTCGAGGACGGGCAGTGGTACCTCCACCTCTTCGCGCCCGAGCAGCCCGACCTCAACTGGGAGAACCCGGAGGTGCGCGCCGAGTTCACGGGCATCCTGCGGTTCTGGCTCGACCGCGGCGTGGACGGCTTCCGCATCGACGTGGCGCACGGCATGGTCAAGGCCCCCGGACTGCCCGACGTGGGAGCGAAGGACGGGCGCCAGGCCGAGATGCTGGGCGGGGAGCAGGTGCCGTACTTCGACCAGGACGGCGTGCACGACATCTACCGCGAGTGGCGGCCGATCCTCGACTCCTACCCGGGCGGCAGGATGGCGGTGGCCGAGGCGTGGGTGTCCTCGCCGGAGCGGCTGGCCCGCTACATCGGCCCGGACGAGCTGCACCAGGCGTTCAACTTCGACTTCATGCTGGCCGACTTCCACGCCAAGTCGTTCCGTACGGTCATCGAGAAGTCGCTGAAGGAGGCGGAGCTGGTCGGGGCGCCCACCACGTGGGTGCTGTCCAACCACGACAAGCCGCGCCACGTCACCCGCCACGGCGGCCTGGCCCGCGCCCGGGCGGCCACGCTGCTCATGCTGGCCCTGCCGGGCTCGGCCTACCTCTACAACGGCGAGGAGCTCGGCCTGCCCGAGGTGCTCGACCTGCCGGACGAGCTGCGCCAGGACCCGGCGTTCCTGCGCCGCGGCGACAGCCGCGACGGCTGCCGGGTGCCGATCCCGTGGACCGGCTCCGGGGGCATGGGCTGGACGGACCCGTGGTTGCCGATCCCCGCCTCGTGGGCGGCGCTGTCGGCGCAGGCCCAGGAGGACGACCCCGGCTCCACGCTGAACCTCTACCGGGCCGCCCTGCGGATCCGCAAGGAGCACCCGGCGCTCGGCGGCGGGACGCTCGCGTGGCTCGACTCCCCCGAGGACGTGCTGGCCATCGAGCGCGACCCCGGCCTGGTCGTGGTGGTCAACACGGGCGAGGAGCCGGTGCGTCCCGACGTGACGGGCGAGGTGCTGCTGTCCAGCGGGCCGCTGCCGCGCGACGGCTCCGTCCCGCCGGACACCACGGTCTGGATCCAGCGCTCCACGGTTGGGTGAATCTTTGTCTTAACCCGACATATAGCGGCAATCACGCTCGGTAACCTCAGGGGATGGCACCCTGGTGGGCCAGGTCCCTGCGCGGACGCGTGACCCTCATCGCGACGGCCGTTGCCGCCCTCGTGTTCATCCCCCTCGCCATCGTCGGCA
Source organism: Nonomuraea sp. NPDC049378 (assembly GCF_055586745.1). Lineage (NCBI taxonomy): Bacteria > Bacillati > Actinomycetota > Actinomycetes > Streptosporangiales > Streptosporangiaceae > Nonomuraea > Nonomuraea sp. NPDC049378. Next base: position 215,215 of record NZ_JBVJHP010000005.1, on the reverse strand, counting down.
TCGTGGTGGCCAGGTCCGTCATCGAGGCGAGCGTCTTCCAGTCGACGAGGGACACCGCCGAGCGCATCGCCGCCGAGATGCGCGGCGGCGCGCTCCCCGCGGGCGCCGCCATCCCGGTGGTCGACCCGTCGGTCGACCTGATCCAGGTCGTCGGCCCCAACGGGCAGGTCCTCGCCACGAGCGACGCGGCCAGGAACCTGCCGCCGCTCAGCGACGTGCGCCCCACGCAGGAGACCCAGGACATCAGCACCACGAACTGCCTGCCGAGCGAGTGCGTGCACCTGTCGGCGGTACGGGTGACCATCTTCGCCGACTCCCCCGTCGTGTACGCCGGCCGCAGGAGTCCCGACGTGCTCGACACCCGCGTTCTCGACGTGATCGTCCTCGTCCAGGTCGCGGTGCTGATCGCGCTGGCCTCGTGGACCACGTGGCTGGTCACGGGGAAGGCGCTGCGGCCGGTGGCGATCATGCGAGCCGAGCTGGACGCCGTCCGCGCCGGCGACCTGAGCCACCGGGTCTCGCAGCCGCCGGGCGACGACGAGCTGGCCCAGCTGGCCCGGTCCGTCAACAACACGCTGGCCCGGCTGGAGCGCTCCGCCGAGCAGCAGCGCCGGTTCGCCTCCGACGCCTCGCACGAGCTGCGCACCCCCATCGCCGGGCTGCGCGCCCAGCTCGAGAGCGCCCAGCTCTACCCGGAGGACACCGACGTCGAGTCGCTGGTGAGCGGCAGCCTGCGCGACACCGACCGCCTTGAGGCCATCATCACCGACCTGCTGCTCCTGGCCAGGATCGGATCCCAGGTGGACGCCGCCAAGGAGGACGTCGACCTGGCCGTGCTGGTGCGCCAGGAGCTGGCCACCCGCTCCGACAAGGTGCCCGTCCAGGTGGAGCTGGCGGAGGGGGTGGTGGTCGAAGGGGTACGCGTCCAGCTCGGCAGGGTGCTGACCAACCTGCTGGACAACGCCCAGCGGCACGCCGAGTCCCGGGTCCTGGTCACGGTCTCCCGCGCGGACGGCATGGCGGTGCTGGCCGTCGAGAACGACGGGATGGAGATAGCCGTGCAGGACCGCGAGCGCATCTTCGAACGCTTCACCCGCCTGGACGCGGCGCGCAGCCGTGACGCGGGCGGCACCGGGCTGGGCCTGGCCATCGCGCGGGACGTGGCGATGGCGCACGGCGGCCGGATCGCCGTCGAGGACCGCGCGGGCGGGGCGAGGTTCGTCCTGCGGCTTCCGCTCGCGCAGTGACGGCGCGCCCCCGTCCGGACCACCCGTGGGCCGGCCAGAGTCGCTCTACCGGATCCCCATGGAAAGTTAATGACGGTGACGCTGGCCGTTCAACCCGGCCTTCTAGCTTCTGGGTGCAATCCGACGTACCGAGGAGACCCACCGTGCGAGTCCTGGCCGTCATTCCCGCCCGCGGAGGTTCGGCGGGCGTTCCCTTGAAGAACCTCGCCCTGGTCGGGGGCGTGCCCCTGGTCACCCGCGCCGTGCGGGCGTGCCTGCGCGCCGAGCTCGTGGACGAGGTCGTGGTCAGCACCGACCACGCGGGCATCTCCGAGACCGCCAGGCAGGCGGGGGCGACCGTGGTCGACCGGCCCGAGGAGCTGAGCGGCTCGACCGCCTCCAGCGAGTCGGCGGTGCTGCACGCGCTCGACGCCCTCGGCGCCGACCCCGAGGTCGTGGTGCTCGTCCAGTGCACGAGCGCGTTCATCGACCCCGCCGACCTGTCGGCGGCGGTGCGCAAGGTGCTGGACGGCCAGGCCGACTCGGTCGTGTCGGGGCTGCCGACGCACGAGTTCCTCTGGACGGCCACCGGCGGGGGCGTCAACCACGACCCCGCCGTCAGGCCGCGCCGCCAGGACCGCGAACCCCAGTTCCGCGAGAACGGCGCCTTCTACGTCATGCGCACCTCCGGCCTGCGCGAGCGCGGGCACCGCTTCTTCGGCGAGGTCGCCGTGCAGCCGGTGCCGCCGCAGCACGCCGTCGAGATCGACGACCCCGAGGACCTGGAGCTGGTCCGTGCGCTGGCCCCGTTCCTCGACGAGCCGGAGCCGATCGACGTCGACGCGGTCATCACCGACTTCGACGGCGTGCACACCGACGACCGCGCCTACGTCGACTCGGAGGGCCGGGAGATGGTGCTGGTCAGCCGCTCCGACGGGATGGGCGTGTCGCTGCTGAGGCGCTCGGGTGTGAAGGTGCTGGTGATGTCGACCGAGCGCAACCCGGTGGTGGCGGCCCGCGCCCGCAAGCTGGGCGTGCCCGTGCTGCAGGGGCTCGCCGACAAGCGCACCGTGCTGCGCGACTGGCTGAACATCGAGGGTCTCGACCCGGCCAGGGTCGCCTACGTCGGCAACGACGTCAACGACCTCGGCCCGATGGCCGAGGTCGGCTGGCCCGTCGCGACGCCCGACGCGCACCCGCGCGTGCGCGCCGCCGCCCGCGTGGTGCTGACCAGGCCCGGCGGGTCGGGCGCGGTGCGCGAGCTGTGCGACCGGGTCGTGGCCGCCCGCCCCGCGGCACCCGTCGCCGAGGCGAGAACCGAGCGCAGGCTCGGCCCGGTGGCGATCGGTGACGTGCCGGTCGGCGACGGCGAGCCCGTCTACGTGATCGGCGAGATCGGCATCAACCACAACGGCGACCTCGACCTCGCCCGCCGCCTCATCGACGTGGCCGCCGACGCGGGCTGCCAGGCAGTCAAGTTCCAGAAGCGCACCCCGGCGATCTGCGTGCCCGAGGAGCAGAAGGGCCAGATCCGGCAGACGCCGTGGGGCGAGATGACGTACCTGGAGTACAAGGAGCGGACCGAGTTCGGCCACGACGAGTACCGCCAGATCGCGAAATACTGCGACGAGGGAGGGCTGCACTGGTTCGCCTCCCCATGGGACGTGCCGTCGGTGGAGTTCCTGGAGGAGATGGACGTCCTGGCGCACAAGGTGGCCTCGGCGAGCGTCGCCGACCACGAGCTGCTGCGTGTCCTGGCCGCCACCGGCAAGCCGGTCATCCTGTCGACCGGCATGTCGACGCTGCCGGAGATCGACCGGGCCGTCGAGATCCTCGGCACCGAGAAGCTGATCATGATGCACGCGACGTCCACGTACCCGCTGCCTCCCGAGGAGGCGAACCTGCGCACGATCACCACGCTCAAGGAGCGCTACGGCGTGCCCGTCGGCTACTCCGGGCACGAGCGCGGGCTGCAGATCTCGCTGGCCGCCGTGACGCTCGGCGCGGTCTGCGTCGAGCGGCACATCACGCTCGACAGGACCATGTGGGGCTCCGACCACGCCGCCTCCCTGGAGCCGGCGGGCCTTGAGCACCTCGTACGCGACATCCGCATCATCGAGCAGGCCATGGGCGACGGCGTCAAGCGCGTCTTCCCCGGCGAGCAGGCCCCCAAGGCCCGCCTGCGCCGGGTGACCGTCTGACCGGTCCGCTCAGTGATCAATCTCTCCGTCATCGTGCCGGTGCGGGACGGCGAGCGTTTCATCGCCGACGCGCTCGCCTCGCTCCGCCGCAACGCCCGGCACGACTTCGAGTTCATCGTCGTGGACGACGGGTCCGAGGACGCCACGGGCGACATCGTGGAGGACTTCCTCCTCGATCTGCCCGGGCTGAGCCTGGTGCGCAACCGCGCTCCCCTCGGGCTGGCCGACGCGCGCAACACGGGGCTGTCGGCCGCGTCGGGCCGGTACGTCACGTATCTGGACGGCGACGACTGGCTGGCCCCCGGCTACCTGGCGCGGCTCGTCGAGGCGGTCGACGGGCTCGGGTGCGACTTCGTCCGCACCGACCACGTCCAGGTCGAGGGCCGCAAGCGGGTCGTGCACCGGGCCCCGCTGGCCACCCCGAGGGGCGCGGTGCTCGACGCGCGCGGCGCCATCATGCCCGCTGGGGTCCGGACCATGGTGGACTACCCGTACGCGTGGGCCGGGATCTACCGGCGCTCCCTGGGCGACCTGCTGCACTTCCCCGGCTCGCTGCACACCGCCGAGGACCGTCCGTGGATCTGGCGGCTGCACAGGGAGGCCGCCACGTTCGCGGTCGTGTCGCTGGCCGGCGTGTTCTACCGGCGCATGGTCTCCGGATCGCTGACGCAGGTGGGCGACGAGCGCCAGCTGCACTTCTTCGACGCGTTCGAGCTGGTCTTCAAGGACGTGGAGCCGGAGTTCCTGCCCAAGGCGGTGCGGAACTTCTGCGCGCTGCTGGCCCACCACCTGGACATCGGCGACCGGTTCACGCCCGGGTTGCGCGCCCGCTTCGAGGAGCGCGGCGCGGGGATGGTGGGCGGGCTGCCCCCGGAACTGGTGGCGGAGTCGGTGGCGGGGATGGCCCGCGACCGCGAGGCGCTGCTGCGTGCCCTGGTGCCCGGCCTGCCCCCCAGCCCGCCCCCCAGCCCGCCCTTCAGCCGGCCCTTCAGCCGGCCCTTCAGCCGGCACAGCCGGGTCCGCCATGACCGGGAGGAGCCCCCGTGAAGGTCTTCTACGCCTCGACGTTGTTCGGGGCGATGTCGCTGGCCGCCGCCGTCGACGACGGCCGGTTCGGAACCGGCCGGCGTGTGCTCGTGGTGTCGAACAACGCGGCCGTGCCCGAGGTGGCGACGCCGCTCGACGGGGCGCCCGGCTTCGCGCCGCTGCGCGGCCGCTTCGACGAGGTCGTCTCGTGGAACGAGCTCATCGCCCCCTTGCATCCGTCCGACTGGCGGGCGCGGGTCGTCGAGGTGCCCATGATGGAGCGTCTGATCCGCTCCCGCTGGGGGCTGGACGGAGTCGAGGAGCTGGTGGTGGAGTCGATCGCGGTGCCGCCCGCCCGCACGATCGCGGGGCTGGTGCGCGACTGCCCGATCACCGTCTACTCCGACGGGCTGATGAGCTACGGCCCGACCCGCGACCCGCTGCCCGCCGAGATCTTCCGCCGCGTGGGGCGGCTGCTCCACCTGGACCTCGTGCCGGGGCTGACGCCGCTGCTGCTCAGCGAGTACGGCGTCGCGCCCGAGCTCCTGCCAGGCGAGCGCTTCCTGTCGGTGCTGGACGAGGTGGCCGCCGCCGCGCCCGGGCCGCCCGCCGGACAGGCGGTGATCCTCGGCCAGTACCTGTCGGCGCTGGAGATCGTCACGCCGGAGGAGGAGGCGGCGCTGCACGAGACGATGCTGGCGGCGCTGGCCGCCCGCGGCTGCACCCACGTCGTGTTCAAACCGCACCCTGCCGCCGGGCGCCGGCACGCCAGGCTCCTGCGTGCCGCGGCCGGGCCTCTGGGGGTGGAGCTGTCGGTGGCCGCCGAGAGCGTGCCCGCCGAGGTGTGCTTCGCGGCGCTGCGGCCCGAGCTGGTCGTGGGCTGCTTCTCGACCGGGCTGGTGACCGCGCGGCGCTATTTCGGGCTGCGGGTCGCGTCGTACGGCACCGGCATGGTGCTGGAGCGGCTGACGCCGTACGAGAACAGCAACAGGGTCCCGGTCACGATCGTGGACGCGCTGCTGCCCCGGCTGTCGGCGGAGGGCGTGATCGAAGAGCCGCCCGCCGTGGACCTGCCCGGCCTCGTGCGGGCCGTGGGCTACTGCATGCAGGCAGGCACCTATCCGGAGCTGCGGCCGGACGCCATCACGTTCGACGCCCGCTACTTCAAGCGCAGGCGGCTCGAGGCGCTGGACCTGGTGGCCCCTCCCGCCAGGTCCGGCGCGCTGACCAGGCTGCGCAGGAAGCTCAGATCAACGATCTGAGCCCGGCTAGGACGGCGCTGCTAGGACAGGGCTGCTAGGACAGGGCTGCTAGGACAGGGCCTTCAGATAGCGGCGCATGCGGCGCTTGGCGCGGTAGCCCGCTCGCAACATCGTGGGATGGACCTCCACCCGCAGCCGGGCCCTGCGCCGGGCGGCGGCGTGCTCGGGCCCGTCCAGCAGCGACCGGGCGGGCGTGCCCGGCCGGTCGCTCACCAGCCCGGCCAGCAGCCCCGCCCAGGCGTCGCGCTCCGGCGGGTGGAAGTAGTTGGCCGCGCACCACTCGGCCGAGGCGGTGCGGAAGTCGCCCTTGGCCAGGTCGTCCAGCGTGCCCAGCAGGCCGCTGCCCTCGAACACCAGGTTGATCAGCTCGGCGCTGACGCCGAAGTCGCTCAGCACCAGCGAGGGCACGCCCAGCGCGATCGCCTCCAGCGCCGCCGTCGAGCTCACCGTGACGAACCCGGCCGCCCGCGTGAGGTGGTCGTGCATCGGCCCGGCGGCGAAGGCGAGCCGCCCGGGCTCGCCCATCTCCCGCCACAACCGCTGGTAGTGGTGGCGCTCGTTGTGCGTCTGCCGCTCGTCCTCCAGGGCGCGCAGCTTGACCACCACGTCGAGCTCCGGCCGCCGCCCGGCGAGCTCGGCGAGCGCCAGCAGGACGCGCTCGCGCTCCTCGCGCGGGCGCGGCACCTTGGCCTGGGTGGCGAACACGATCCGGTTCCCGCCCTCGGCCACGGCGTCGGGACGCAGGAACGGCAGCCTGGCCAGGCCGAGCGCCCCTCCCCCGCCGAGCCGGCCGGCGATGTCGCGGAACTCGGCCACCTCCCGCTCGCTGTGCACCACGAACAGGTCGCAGCCGCTGCGGAACACCCACGCCTTCTCCGTGGCCGGCACCGAGATGCCCGGCAGCCCGCCGACGAACACGGGCCTCGGTTTCAGCCCCGCGAACACCTCGGAGACCAGCACGTCCACGACCGGGCCCGTGCAGGCGACGAGGATCACGTCGGGCTGCGTGCGCTCGGCCAGCCTGCGCACCGACCGCGCCGACAGCACCGGCGGCGCCTCTCCCCGGCCCGCCCGGCCCTCTATCGGGCCGCTCACCGCCGCGGCGATCTGCTCGGGCGAGGGCGCGATCGGCGTGCGCACCACCGCCAGCTCCGTCACGCTCCCGGTGGGCAGGTCGCCGAGCAGGCAGGCCGCCCACTTCAGGTACGAGTCGGAGTCGGCAACCGCCAGCACTCTCACCCAGACACTCCAGTCAAATGCGAGCGCAGGGCAGGTTCCGCCCTGCTGGTCCACCAGTCATCGGGAACGTTCACGGGCTCGATGGCGACACCGCGCGGGCTGAGCAGCACCCGCAGCGAGGTGATCGCCGTCGAGGGGAGGCTGAGGACGCGCTGGCCCGCGTCCAGCCCGCGCAACGCCAGCTCGGCGGGCACGCCCGCGTCGTGCACGGTGATGCCGGGACGCTCCCGGATCAGGGCCACGTCCACCGGGTCCTCGCGGCGGTGCGGGTAGTAGGCGAGCGGTTCCCGCGCCGCCAGCTCGCTCAGCCAGCGCAGGTAGTGGTCGCGGTGCACGAGGCCGTTCCTGACGAGCGAGGTGCCGAGCACGATCGTGCGCTCGTCCGGCCCTTCCGCGCTGGGCGGCTGGGCGCGCAACCAGGCGAAGTCGTGGCGTACGAGGTCGACACCGGCACGGCGGACGGCGGCGGCGAGCTCGCCGGTCACGGGCAGCGCGGTGAAGACGGAGACCTCGCTCATGCGCAGCCGCAGCGCGGCGGCCAGGCCGAGCGCCGAGCGCGCCACGGTGGGCCTGGCGCGGGCCCGCAGCAGCGGCCGCGAAGGCCGGGCGGCCAGCAGCTCCAGCAGCCGGAGCGTGGCCAGGCCGTCGTCGACGATGACGATGCGTCCCGAGGTGATGCCGGTGCCGGAGGTGAGCCAGCGCAGCTGGACCTTGCCGGAGAAGGCGTCGCCGACGGCGTGCAGTCGTCTCGGCATGTTCTCGCGCGGCTCGGCCAGTTCGAGCCCGTCGGGCAGCCCGAGAGCACGCAGCTCCCGTCGGGTCGCCGTCAGCGGGCGCAGCCCCGCCCGCGGCACGACGGCCGTGGCGGTCCCGAGGAGCCCGGCGTGGTGGGCCTCGACGGCGCACAGCATCTGGAGCGGTGACTCCACCCAGGCCGACGCCTGTTCGACCACTCCAGTCCTCCCAGCCGGGTGATGGCGCGTTCACGACCGCTTCAAGCTAGCCCGGCCGCCTTAAGCGGCCAGAAACGGTGCGTGAACAATGGAGGCCATGAACTCGCTCATGCTCAACACGGACGGCGTGCAGATCCCGCAACTCGGCTTCGGCGTCTGGCAGGTGCCTGCCGGCGAGGCCGAGCAGGTGGTGACGACGGCGCTGGAGGCCGGCTACCGGCACATCGACACCGCCGCCGCCTACGAGAACGAGGAGGGCGTGGGGCGTGCCGTGCGCGCGTCCGGCCTGCGCCGCGAGAAGGTGTTCGTCACCACCAAGCTGCGCAACGCCGACCACGCCCGCACGGAGCAGGCCTTCGACGAGAGCCTGGCCCGGCTGGGGCTCGACTACGTCGATCTCTATCTCATCCACTGGCCGGTGCCGAAGCAGGACAAGTACGTACAGGCGTGGAAGGCGATCGAGAAGATCTACCGTGACGGGCGGGCCAAGGCCATCGGCGTGTCCAATTTCACCGTCGGCACGCTCACCCGGCTCATGAACGAGACCGACATCACACCCTCCATCAACCAGATCGAGCTCCACCCGTACTTCCAGCAGCGGGAGATGCGGGCCTTCCACGAGGCCAACGGCATCCTCACCGAGGCGTGGAGCCCGCTCGGCCAGGGCAAGGGGCTGCTCGAGGATCCGGCGCTCGCGGTGCTGGCGGACAAGCACGGCAAGACTCCCGCGCAGATCGTGCTCCGCTGGCACCTGCAGCTCGGCAACGTCGTCATTCCCAAGTCCGTGACGCCGTCGCGGATCGCCGAGAACGTCGACGTGTTCGACTTCATCCTCGATCCGGAGAGCATGGCCGCCGTCGGCGCGCTGAACAGGGGCCTTCGCATCGGAGGCGATCCTGACACGTTCAATTTGATCTGATGCGTCTAGCATCTTCCGCGTGCGGGACTTCACGTGGGGCATCGCGGCGACGGGCGTCATAGCGCGGACTGTGGGAGCGGCGATCGTGGCCGAGCCCGGGATGCGGGTGGGCGCCGTCGGCTCCAGGAATCTGCGGCGGGCGCAGGCCCTGGCGTCCGCGCTGGGCGCGGAGTCGGCGTACGGCTCCTATGAGCGGTTGTGCGCCGACCCTGCGGTGGACGCGATCTACGTGGCGACGCCGCACACCGAGCACCTGCGGGTCGCGCAGGCCGCCATCGCCGCGGGCAAGGCCGTGTTGTGCGAGAAGCCGCTGGCCGCGACCGTGGACGACGCGGAGAAGATGGTACGCCTGGCGCGCGAGGCGGGCGTGTTCCTGATGGAAGCGTGGATGCGGTTCAACCCGCTGATCCGCCTCATCGCCGCCGACGAGCGGTTCGGCGACATCCGGTCGGTGCAGGCCAGTTTCGGCTTCGCCATGCCGTACGATCCGGCGCACCGGCTGTGGGCCCCGGAGCTGGGCGGGGGCTCGCTGCTCGACCTGGGGGTCTACCCGTTCGGCCTGGCCCAGCTGCTTCTGGGCATGCCCACCGGCCTGCGCATGACGGGCTCCCTGGCGCCGAGCGGGGTTGACGCGGAGGCGGGCGGGGTGTTGCTCTATCCCGGCGGCAGGCGGGCTTTCGTGGAAACCTCCTTGCTGGGGAATTACCCGAACCAGGCCTGTGTTGTAGGTACGCGGATGCGGGCGGACATCCACGCGCCGTTCTGGGCGCCGGAGCGGATCGTCCTCACCGGGCCTTCCATGGAGCCGGAAGAGCATGTGCTCGATCCGGCCGACAACGGATACGCCGGTGAGCTCCGCGAGGTCCGCGCCGCCACGGCCGAGGGCAGGACCGAATCCCCGATCATGCCCCTTGACGAATCCCTTGCCATGTCAGGGCTTCTGGCCGACGCTCGCCGGCAACTGGCCTAGCTGGGCCTTTATGCAGTTGTAATCCTCTTGCCTCATGTATTACCTTGTGGGGCATCTTACGGCATACGTCCGGTTTGTCCGGCTATGTCTGACCATCGCACGATAGATCACAGGATCGTCCTGTGACCGCTGAATCCGCATCACGCGGAACCGGGGACCCAAGTCCTTTGGGGTGAATCGGCACTCCGGTGCCGTAGGGCAGCTTCCACGCCCGAACCCGTCAGCTAACCCGGTAAGCGGCATGGAAGCAAGGAGTTACCCCCTCGATGGCCACGTTCCGTCTTACCGCAATCCCCAAGCGAACCATCACCTGCGCCGCGCTCGGCGCCAGCGTCCTCGCCTCGGCCCTCGGCGTCAACGTCGCCGCGGCCAACGCCGACACCCCGCCCGCGGACAAGCCGGCCGCCGTCTCCCCGGTGACCGACTCCAAGAAGCGCGCGGCCAAGGAGACCACGGTCAACGTGACCGCCTCCCAGGTGCTGGACTTCGCCAAGTCCCAGGTCGGCACCTCCGAGAACGCCGCCGGCGGCGGCACCCCGTACCAGAAGTGGTACGCCGACTCGCGGCGCGCCGCCGAGACCATCGCCCGCGACGGCGGCAACCGGGCCGCGTACCTGAACGCCGCCTGGTGCTCGATGTTCGTCTCCTGGGTCGGCGAGCAGACCGGCGCCCGCCCGCAGATCGGCTGGGACGCCTACACCGTCACCCACGCCAAGTGGTTCGCCGCCAACGACCGCTTCGGCACCAAGGCCAAGCCCGGCGCCGTGGTGTTCTTCTCCTGGGACGGCGGCAAGAAGATCACCGACATCCAGCACGTCGGCTTCGTCGTGAAGGACAACGGCGACGGCACCATCTCCACGATCGAAGGCAACACCGGCAACGGCAAGGTCGAGGAGCGGACCCGTCCGAAGTCCCAGGTCGTCGGCTACGGCTACCCCGAGTACGCCGCCTGACCCCGATCACCGCGAGCGAGCGCGCGTCCCGTGCGGAACGCGCGCTCGCTCGCGTTTCCGCCCCGCCACCCGGGCGGCCGGCGGCCTAACCGTCCGCCGCCGCCCGCTGGATGGCGTGCAACTCGGCGTAGCGGCCCTGGCGGGCCATGAGCTCGCCGTGAGTGCCCTGCTCGGCGATCCGCCCGCCGTCCAGCACCACGATCAGGTCGGCCATGCGCACCGTCGGGAAGCGGTGGGTGATGAGCAGGGTGATGGCGGCGCGGTGGCGGCGGGCGGCCTGCGCGTACCGGGCGAAGACGGCGCTCTCGGCGGGAGCGTCCAGGGAGGCGGTCGGCTCGTCCAGCACGAGCAGCAGCGGCTCCTCCCGCATCGACGCGCGCGCCAGGGCCAGGCTCTGCCACTGCCCGCCGGACAGCGTCACGCCGCCCTCGAAGCTGTCGCCCAGCTCGGTGTCCAGGCCCCTGGGCAGATCGGACACCGCGTCCGCGGCGCCGGCCCGCGCCAGCGCCTGCTCCACGGCGGGGCGGTCGTCCATACGGGGCAGGTCGCCGATGCCGACGGTCTCGGCGGCGGTGAGCTCGAACGGCACCCAGTCCTGGAACACGGCGCTGATCCTGCGCCGCCAGCGCACGGCCGGCACGTCCCGCAGCGGGACGTCGTCCAGCAGGATCTCGCCGCCGGAGGGCTGGTAGAGGCCGCACAGCAGCTTGGCCATGGTGGTCTTGCCCGAGCCGTGCGACCCGACCAGCGCGACGGTCGCGCCGGCGGGCAGGCTCAGGTCGATCCCGCGCAGCACCGGCCGGGTGGTGCCGGGGTAGGTGAACGTCACGTTCCGCAGCGTGATGCCCCGCGCGAAGCTCTCAGGCGGCTCGGCCCCGCGGGCGACGCGTTCGCGGCCGTGGTCACTCGTGGGCGCCCTCGTCCCGGCGCGGAGTGCGTCGTCGCCGGACTCCGCCAAGGCCGGGTCGTGGGTGCGGGCGTAGGCGCGGAGCCAGGCGAGCCGCGCGGCGGCGCGCAGGCCCGCGGCCACCGACCCGAGGTGGAAGGCCAGCCGGGAGGCCTGGGTGACGAACTGCACCCCGACCGTGGCCACCAGGACCACGTCGCCCGCCGTGGCCCGTCCCTGGGCGGCCAGCCAGGCCGCGCAGCCGAGCGCCGACACGTACCCGGCCAGGAACGTGCCCGACCCCGCGAACGTGAGCAGCGCGGCCCGGACCCCGGCCCGCGACAACCCCGCCGACACCTCCTCCCACCGGTGCGCGGCCATCGCCTCCAGGGCGGGCGCGGCGCGGCTGATCCGGATCTCCTTGGCCGTCCTCGGCGTGGTGACGGACTCGGACAGGTGCCGCTCCAGCCGGGCCGTCTCGGCGGTGCGCCCGGTGGCCGCGTCGACGTGGCGGGCCGCGCGGCCGCGTACCAGCAGCGACGGCAGCACGGCGCCGCCCAGCAGCAGCGTCACCAGCGGATGCACGGCGGCCATCAGCACGACGCCGAGCCCGATCTGCACGGCGTGCTCGGCGACCAGCGCGAGCGCCCACACCGCGAAGTACAGCTGGCGGCTCTCGTCGCGCAACATCGCCAGCTTGTCCAGGTACGCGGGCCGCTCCAGGTGCTCGATGGTGGGCACGCCCGAGGTGAGGGTGAGGATCTCCTCCTGCACGGACAGACCCATGCGTTCGGCCAGCTCCTCCATCAGCGCCAGCTCCGCGCGGCCGAGGGCCACACCGGTGGCCAGCGCGGCTCCGGCCGCCAGGCCCCACAGGGACGCCTGCGCGCCGTGGCCGGCGGTGGCGGCGTCGGTGAGCGCCCGCAGGAAGACGCCGACCAGGCCCTGGCTGACGGCGCCCAGGGCGAGGAAGGCGGCCAGGGTGAGGAAGGCCCGCCGGTCGGTGCGCCAGGCCAGGGTCAGCAGCGTACGGAGGGTCGCGGTCACCGGCCCGCCTGCGCGATCAGGGCGGTCTGGAGGCGGTGCCAGCGCGCGTAACGGCCGCCCAGAGCCAGCAGTTCGGCATGACCGCCCTGCTCGGCCACGGCGCCGCCGTCGAGGACGACGATCCGGTCCGCCCGCCGTACGGTGGCGAACCGGTGCGAGATGAGCACCAGGGTGCGCCCGCGCGTGCGGTCCAGCAGCCGCTCGAACACCTCCTGCTCGGCCCGCGCGTCCAGATGGGCGGTGGGCTCGTCGACGATCAGGATCCGCCGGCCCGCGTCGAGCGCGTACACGGCCCGGGCCAGCGCCACCTTCTGCCACTGCCCTCCGGACAGGTCACGGCCCCCGGTGAACGACCGCGACAGCGGCGTGTCCAGCCCGCCGGGAAGCACCTCCAGCAGGTCGAGCGCGTCGACCGCGGCCAGCGCGGCGAGCACGTCGGCGTCCGTCCCCGCGTACGCGGGCGCGCCCAGGCGGACGTTGTCGCGCAGCGGCAGCGGGTGGCGGGCGAAGTCCTGGAAGACCACGGCGGCGTCCCCGGCGGCGCTGACGGTGCCGCTCTGGGGGGTGTAGAGGCCGGTGAGCAGCTTGACCAGGGTGGTCTTGCCCGCGCCGTTCAGCCCGACCACGGCCAGCCGCTCCCCCGGCCGCACCCGCAGGTCGAGCTCCTTGAGCACCGGTTCCGCGCGGCCGGGGTAGGCGAACGTCACCCTGACCAGCCCGGGCCCCTCGCCGTCGCGGTCGGCAGGCCCGGCGATCGCCGGCGTGGCGCTGAGAGGGGGGTGGAGCAGGCGCAGGGTCGCCTCGTACGGCTTGCTCCCGTGGGCGATCTCGAACATCTGGTGGCCGCCCGCACCGTACGCGAAGACCAGCAGGGCCGCCAGCACGCTCTGCGCCAGGGCGGCGGCCCCCAGCGCGCCCGCGGCGGTCAGCCAGGCCAGCGTCCCGAACGTCGCGGCGGCCCCGGCCAGTTGCAGCCCCAGCACGGCCGCGTACCCGCGCACGACGGCGCGGCGCCCGCGCGTCTGCGGGGTCAGGAACGCGCGCATGGCCGTCACGTAGCGGCCGATGAGGAAACCGTCCACGCCGAAGACGCGGATCTCCTTGGCGGCGCCGGGACCGCCGGTGAGCTCGGCCAGGTAGCCGGCCCGGCGCAGACGCATGACCTGCTCGGGGCTGTCGGCCAGCGACTCCGCACCGCCGGGGCCGACCAGCATCGCGGTGATGCGCCGGTTCTGCGCGATCGACAGGGCCAGCGCGACCGGGGCCATCCACCACACGTGCACGGCCAGCACCACGGCGCCGAACAGGGCCGACGTCGCCCTGCTCGCCTCGCCGGCCAGCGCCACCGCCGCCGTGCCCGCCGTCCGCCCGCGGTGTCCGGTCAGCGCCAGCCGCACGTCGGCCTGCACCCGCGGGTGCTCCAGGCGCGCCAGCGGCATGGCCGTCGCGGCGGCGCGCACCCTGGCGCGCAGCACGCCGTCGACGCGCCGGGCGACGGCGGCTCCGGCCGGTTCGCGCAGCGCCGTGCAGAGTTCCTGCCCCAGCAGCACGAGCAGCAGCGCGATCACCTGCGCCGCGCCGCCGTGGTCGATCAGCAGGCCGAGCGGGATCGTGCTGAGCGGTCCGAGCACCGCCGCGCCCGCGCTGAGCACTCCCAGGGCGAGCAGGCGGCGGGAGCCGGCCAGCGGCAGCAGCCGGGCGAGCCGGACCGCCCTCACACCAATCCAATGTGATCGCATTGATCTGCCATGCGCACGACCGTATCCCGGCTACACTGAACCGGTCAAACCGATGTGATCACATCGATAAGAGGGGATGGCATGGCGCACCGGCGCACCCGTGGACCAGGAGCTCAGCACGAGGAGCGGCGCAGGCAGATCGCCGACGCCGTCCTCGCGATCGTCGCCGACCGCGGCCTCGCCGCCGTGTCGCTGAGCGAGGTGGCGGCCCAGGCCGGCATCTCGCCCGGCCGCGTCCAGCACTACTTCCCCGCCAAGCGCCAGCTCGTCGAGGCCGCCTTCGAGCGCGGCAACGAGCAGAGCAGCGCCCGCATCAGGCAGCGGGTCGGCCAGGACCTCGACGCGGCCGAGCCGCGCGTCGTGCTCGTCACCGTGCTCACCGAGCTCATCCCCCACGACCCCGCGACCGAGGCCCACATGCGTGTGCGGCAGTCCTTCCACGCGCTCGCGTTCGCCGAGGAGGGCATCGCGGCCCGGCTGCGGGTGCTGTACGACGGCTTCCACCGCCAGATGGCCGACCTCATCCGCGCCGACCAGCGGGCCGGGCGCATCGCCGCCGCCGTGGACCCCGGCCGGTCCGCGCCCGCCCTGGTGGCGCTGGCCGAAGGGCTGGCCGCGTACGTGCTCATCGACGTCGTCCCCGCGGGCGCGGCCCGCGAGCGTGTCCTGGCGGCCGTCGACGATCTCTATCGCACGACGCCGTCACGCTCCTGAGCGTGTCGGGTTTGCGGGAGCCGCGCGGTTACGGAGAGTATCCAACTGTGACGGAGTCGAGAGGTCCCGCCCCGGCGACGAGCACGGGAGAGACCCCCGGCCGGCCGGCCGGGGCGAGCGGGTGAGCAGAGGGCTGCGGTGGTTCGCCGACCGGCTCTTCCCTCCTGGCGCGAACCCGCACGACACCGTGCCCGCCCTGCTGGTCCTGCTGACCGTCGTGACCGGGATCGTGGACGCCGTCAGCTTTCTCGGCCTGCACGGCGTCTTCGCCGCCAACATGACGGGCAACATCGTCTTCGTGGGCTTCGCCCTGGCCGGGGAGGAGCGGCTGTCCCTGTGGGGGCCGCCGGTGGCCCTGCTGTCCTTCACGGCGGGCGCCTGGGCCACGGGACGGGCGACCGGGCGGGTGACGGACCAGCGCCGGGCGTTCGTCCTGCTCACCGCCGTGCACGCTCTGCTCGTGGCGGTCGCCCTGGTGACGGCCCAGCTGGCCGGATTCCGCGAGCCGCCGGCACAGGCGGCGCTCATCGCGCTGCTCGCCGGCGGCATGGGCATACAGAGCGCGTCCGTACGCGAGCTGGCGGTGCCCGACATGAACACGAACGTTCTGACCACCACCCTCACCGCGCTCTTCGCCGAAGGCCCGGGGCGGGCGGCCCGGCGCCGGGCCGCCGGTATCGCCGCGATGTTCCTGGGGGCGCTGGGCGGTGCCGCGCTGCACGTCGCCGCCGGGCCCGTGCCCGCGCTGGCCGCGGCCACGGTCCTGCTCGCCGTCGTCGCCTTCGCCGCCCGCTCCACGCGGTGACGGGCAGGCCCGGCGACATGCCCTTGATGCGACACAAAAGATGTCTCTTGTGGTGGGAGCGCTCCCAATCGGGTCTTTGCGAGGTTTGAGGCCATAAATCCGGTTACACAGTGATAAACCGCACCATTGGTAACGGTTGCGTTTCGCGGGATTGACGCACAGAGCGGGCAAGTGCACCCTTTGTGGGAGCGCTCCCAAACACTCCCACCGCGGCGGAACCCGAGGCCGCGGTGCTCTCCCCAACACATTCACCCGAGAAGGGGTCCACCATGATGATCAGCAAGCGTCGCGGCGGTCTCGCCGCGGCCTCGGCCCTGGCCGCGGTCGCGCTGACCGTGGCGTCGTGCGGTTCCGGCGGCACTTCCGAGTCAAGCGGCGCGCCGGCATCGTCCGCCCCTGCGGGACCGGTCACCATCCGCGTGCAGACGTTCGGCGGCGGCACCAACTTCGGCTACAAGAACGCCGTCGAGAAGTGGAACGCCGAGCACAAGGACATCCAGATCCAGCACGAGAACCTGACCGACCAGTTCGAGCAGCAGTACTGGCCGCAGATGATCCAGTGGCTGCAGGCCGGCAGCGGCGCGGGCGACGTGGTCGGCATCGACGAGGGCGGCATGGGCCTGGCCAAGGCGCGCACCGAGTGGTGGGCCGACCTGAAGGAGCACGGCCTCGAGTCGCGCAAGGCCGACTACCCCGCGTGGAAGTGGGAGAACGGTGTCGCCCCCGACGGCAAGCTGTTCGCCCTGGGCACCGACATCGGCGGCATGAGCCTGTGCTACCGCAAGGACCTGTTCGAGAAGGCCGGGCTGCCGACCGACCGTGACGAGGTCAGCGCGCTGTGGCCCACGTGGGACGAATATCTCGAGGTCGGCAAGCGGTTCCAGTCGAAGGTCAAGGACACCAAGTGGGCCGACGGCACCAACACGCTGTACCAGGTGGTGCTGTACCAGGAGGCGGCCAAGAACGGCAACGTCTCCTACTTCGACAAGGACAACAACCTCATCGTCGACAAGAACCCGGCGGTCAGGACGGCGTTCGACTTCGTGCAGAAGCTGAGCCAGGACGGCCTGACCGCCAAGCTGCGCAACTTCACCGACGAGTGGGCGACGGGCACCCAGAAGGGCGCGTTCGCCACGCTGGGCTGCCCGTCCTGGATGCTCGGCGCGGTCAGCGGCAACGCCGGTGACGACGGCAAGGGCAAGTGGGACGTGGCCGCGGTGCCCGGCGGCGGCGGCAACTGGGGCGGCTCCTGGCTGGCCGTGCCCAAGCAGTCGAAGCACCCGAAGGAAGCGGCCATGGTCGCCGACTACCTGACGCAGGCGCAGACCCAGGCGAGCGTCTTCACCGACTTCGGCAACATGCCGAGCAACACCAAGGCCCAGCAGGACCCGGCGGTGCAGGGCGCGAAGAACGAGTACTTCAACGACGCCCCCATCGGTGACATCTTCGCCAAGTCCGCCGCCAGCCTCCAGCCGGTCTTCCTCGGCGTGAAGCACGCCCAGGTCAAGAACGCCACCGAGGCGGTCATTCAGGGCATGGACGACGGCTCGGTCCCCTACGGCAAGGCCTGGCAGCAACTGGTCGACGACGCGGTCAAGGCCGCGGGCTGATCTCCCCGCCCGGCCCGCCCCGCGGCGGGCCGGGCACGTTGCCGTGAAAGGTCTGTTATGAGCATCGACACCCTTCCCCGGGCGACGCGGAGCGGTAATCGCCGCGCCCGTCCGCCCGGCCGCCGCTGGCGTTCCCGCCTGGACGTCAAGGCGATGCCGTACGCACTGGTGTCCCCGTATTTCCTGCTGTTCGCCGCCTTCGGGCTGTTCCCGCTGGCGTTCACGCTCTACTACTCGCTGTACGACTACGACCTGACCGGCACCACCGAGTGGGCCGGGCTGGGCAACTACACCGCGCTGCTGGGCGACGACGACTTCTGGCGCGCCACGGTGAACACGGTGGCCATGTTCGTCATGGCCACCGTCCCGCAGATGTTGCTGGCGCTGTTCCTGGCCAACGCGCTGAACAAGCGGTTGCGCTTCCGGCTGGCGATCCGCATGAGCGTGCTGCTGCCGCTCGTCACGTCGGTCGTCGCCGTCGCGGTGGTGTTCACCCAGCTGTTCGCCCGCGACTGGGGCCTGGTCAACTGGCTGCTCGGCATGTTCGGCGTCGAGAACACGAACTGGCGGGCCGAACGGGTGCCGTCATGGATCGCCATCGCCACCATGGTCGACTGGCGCTGGACCGGCTACAACGCGATCATCTTCCTGGCCGGCATGCAGACGATCCCGCGCGACCTGTACGAGGCCGCCTCCATCGACGGCGCCTCCCAGCGCAGGCAGTTCTGGCAGATCACGCTGCCGATGTTGCGCCCCACCATGATCTTCGTGGTGCTCAACTCCACGATCGGCGGCCTGACGTTGTTCTCGGAGCCGATGACGTTCTACAACGGCAATCCCGACGGCGGGTCGCAGGGCCAGTTCCAGACGGTGGCCATGTTCGTCTACAAGGAGGCCTTCCGCGAGTTCGACTACGGCTACGCCTCCGCGGCCGCCTGGCTGCTGTTCCTGCTGATCCTCATCGGAGCGGCGATCAACTTCCTGTTCGTGCGCAGGATCGGGGGCACGCGATGACCATCTGGAAACCGTCCGTCCTCACGAGGGTCCTGCTCGGGCTGGCCATCTTCCTGTCGGCCTTCCCGCTGTACTGGATGCTGGTCATCGCCTCGCGTACGAACTCCGACGCGGTGGCCTCCCCGCCGAAGTTCCTGCCGGGCGGGAACCTGGGCCAGAACATCATCGCGGTGCTCAACCACCCCGAGGCCAAGTTCGTGGCCGGCCTGACCAACTCGTTCATCGTGGCGAGCGTCGTCACCCTCTCCGTCATCATCATCTCGACGCTGGCCGGCTTCGCGTTCGCCAACCTGAACTTCAAGGGACGCAACGCGCTGCTGCTGCTCGTGCTGCTGACGATGGCGGTGCCCCTGCAGCAGATGGGCGTGGTCCCGCTCTACCGGCTCATGGTGAGCCTGGAGTGGACGGGCACGCTCAAGGCGGTCATCCTGCCGTACCTGCTCAACGGGTTCGGTGTCTTCCTGATGACGCAGTACACGCGGCAGTCCGTGCCGATGGAGCTGGTCGAGGCCGCCCGGGTCGACGGCGCCGCCACGCTGCGCATCTGGTGGAACGTCGTGCTGCCCGCGGTCAGGCCCGGCATGGCCGTGCTCGGCATCAACACGTTCATGCTCATGTGGAACGACTACATGTGGCCTCTGATCGTGCTCAACCAGGACAACCCGACCGTGCAGATCGCGATCAACTCGCTCAACGCGAGGTTCTCCACGGAGTACTCGCTGATCTTCGCGGGAACGGCGCTGTCCATCATCCCGCTCATCGCAGTATTCGTCGCATTCGGCCGCCAAATCGTCGGCGGACTCATGGAAGGTGCGGTCAAGGCGTGACGACACAAGAGGAACAGACGCGTACCGGGCTGCGCTTCCCCGCGGGCTTCGCGTGGGGCGCGGCGACCTCGGCCTACCAGATCGAGGGGGCCGTCGAGGAGGACGGGCGAGGGCGGTCCATCTGGGACACCTTCACCAGGAAGCCGGGACGGGTGCTCAACGGGCACAACGCGGACGTGGCCATCGACCACTACCACCGGTACAAGGACGACGTCGCCGTCATGGCGCGGCTGGGCCTGTCGGCCTACCGCTTCTCGGTCTCCTGGCCCCGCATCCAGCCGGCCGGCACCGGCAGGATCAACCAGAAGGGCCTCGACTTCTACAAGCGGCTCACCGACGAGCTGCGCGAGCACGGCATCGACCCCTGGCTGACCCTCTACCACTGGGACCTGCCCCAGGAGCTGGAGGACAGGGGCGGCTGGCCCAACCGCGACGTCGCCTACTGCTTCGCCGACTACGCGGCGACGGTGCACGAGGCGCTGAAGGACCACGTGCACACGTTCAGCACCGTCAACGAGCCGTGGTGCGCCGCGTTCCTCGGTTACGCCTCCGGCGAGCACGCTCCTGGCAGGCGCGAACCGGAGAACGCGATCAGGGGCGCGCACCACCTCAACCTGGCGCACGGCCTGGCCGTGCAGGCGATGGGCGCCCGGCGCGTCGGCGGCAGCGTGAACCTGTACGCGGTCACGCCCGCCACCGACAGCGCGGAGGACCTCGACGCGGCCCGGCGCATCGACGGCCTGCAGAACCGGTTCTTCCTGGACGCCCTGCTGCTGGGCAGCTATCCGGAGGACGTGCTGGCCGACCTGCCCGTCGAGATGGACTTCGTCCAGCCCGGCGACATGAAGATCGTCAACGCGCCCATCGACGTGCTGCTCGTCAACTACTACAGCCGCTTCACGGTCTCGGGAGCACCAGGCGGCGCCCAGTCGGCCGCCGCGGCCCCCACGGACACGGGGTCGCCGTGGGTCGGCAGCGAGCACGTGTCGTTCGTCAACGGCGGCCGTCCGACGACGGCGATGGGCTGGGAGATCGACGAGTCCGGCCTGGTCGAGGTGCTCACCAGGGTGGCCCGCGACTACCCCGCGATCCCGATGGTGATCGCCGAGAACGGGGCCGCCTTCGACGACGTGCTCGACGACGGCCGCGTGCACGACCACGAGCGGCGGGCGTACGTCGAGGCGCACCTCGGCGCCTGCAAGCAGGCCATCGACGCGGGCGTGCCCCTGGAGGGCTATTTCGCCTGGTCGCTCATGGACAACTTCGAGTGGGCCTGGGGTTACGGCAAGCGGTTCGGCCTGGTTCGGGTGGACTACGAGACGCTGGAACGGCTGCCCAAGGACAGCGCGCTCTGGTACTCGGAGATCATCCGGCAGAATAGGCGACATGAACCGACCGACTCTTGAGGCAGTCGCGGCTCGGGCCGGGGTGGGCCGGGGCACGGTGTCGAGAGTCATCAACGGCTCGCCGAACGTCAGCGCCAGGGCCCGCGAGGCCGTTGAGCTGGCCATACGCGAGCTGGGCTACGTGCCCAACCGCGCGGCGCGGGCGCTGGTGACGCGCCGCACGGACACCGTGGCGCTGGTGGTGTCCGAGTCGCAGCTGCGCGTCTTCGACGAGCCGTACTTCGCGGGCACCATCCGCGGCATCGGCTCGGCGCTGGCCGAGACCGGCCTGCAGCTGATCCTGGCCATGGCCAGGTCGCCGGAGGAGCACGAGCGACTCGAGAACTACCTGACGGGGCAGCACGTCGACGGCGTGCTGCTCCTGTCGCTGCACGGCGCCGATCCGCTGCCGGGCCGGCTGGAGGCGATGGGCGTGCCCACCGTGCTCGGTGGCCGGCCCGTCGGCCTCGACCCCTACAGCTACGTGGACATGGACAACAGGGCCGGGGCCCGGCAGGCGGTCAAACACCTGCTGAGCCTCGGCCGCCGCGCGATCGCCGCGATCGCCGGCCCGCAGGACATGGGGGTGGGCGTCGACCGGCTCTCCGGCTACCGGGACGCGCTGCTGCCCTCGGGCCTGCCGGAGCTGGTGTCCTACGGCGACTTCTCCGAGCAGAGCGGGGCCGTCGCGATGGCCGAGCTGCTGCGGACGCATCCCGAGCTCGACGCGGTCTTCGCCGCGTCCGACCCGATGGCGCTGGGCGCGATGCGCGTGCTCAAGGCCGCGGGGCGGTCGATCCCCGGCGACGTGGCCGTGATCGGGTTCGACGACTCCAAGGCCGCGCTCAGCGCCGACCCGCCGCTGACCACCGTCCACCAGCCGACCGAGGCCATGGGCCGCCAGATGGCCCGGCTGCTCGTCGCCCGCATCAACGGCGAGGAGCTGCGCCAGCCCGTCGTCATTCTCGACACGCACCTGGTGCGCAGGGAGTCCGCCTGAGGGGAAGGGGTTCTCGTGGACAGCAGGACGAAGCGCCGGTTATCCGCGGCCGAGCTCGACGCGCTGGCCCGGCGCGCGCTGGGCGCGGGCGTCGCGTCCGCCACCGAGCTGACCGACGGCTTCGCCAACGCGGTCTGGCGGCTCGCGCTCGACGACGGCCGCGAGGTGGTGCTCAAGCTGTCGCCGCCGCCCGAGCTCGACCAGCTCAGCTACGAACGCAACCTGCTGCGCATGGAGGCCGCCGCCTACGAGCACGCCCTCAAGGCGGGCGTCCCGGTGCCGTCACTGCTGCGGGCCGGCTTCGACGACCCGGTGCTCGGCGGCGACTACCTGATGCTGAGCGCCCTCGACGGCGTGTCGTGGAACGACGTCAAGCCCGACGGCGAGGACGCGCTGCGCAGGGAGCTCGGCCGCCACCTGGCCAGGTTCAACACGGTGACGGGCGAGGTGTTCGGCTACCCGCACGCCGGCATCGTGGGCGCCACGTGGCGCGAGGCGTTCCTGTCGATGGTGGCCGCGCTGCTCGGCGACACCGAACGTTATCCCGCCCCGCTGCCGCGCCCGGCGGCCGAGCTCATGGCCGTGTTCGAGGCCGCCTCTCCGGTGCTCGGCGAGGTGACGACACCCCGGCTGGTGCACTTCGACGTGTGGGCGGGCAACGTCTTCCTCGACCTGAGCGGCCCGCCCAGGATCCAGGCCATCATCGACCACGAGCGAGCCTTCTGGGGCGACCCGATCGCCGAGTTCGTCACCCCGACGATCTTCGGTGAGCTGCGCGAGGACGATCCGCTGCTGGCCGGCTACCGCGAGGTGACGCCGCTGGAGCTCACCCCCTCGGCGCTGACCCGGCTCGACCTCTACCGCGCCTACCTCTACCTGATCCTGCTGGTCGAGAACGGGCCCCGGCAGTATCCGGAGGAGGAGTACGCCAGGGTCCGCGACCGCTCGCTGTCCGCGCTGGACGTCGTCCTGCGCCGCCTCTCCCACGGCTGACGGGAAAGCCCGGCCCGGCCGCGCGCGTGGCGCGCCGTCGGGGCGCGCGGGGTCCGCGCGTTCAGGCGGCGGGCAGGCGGGCCACCATGATGGGGCGCGTGGTGGGCCTCTCGGAGCCGCCCGCGGGCTCGACGGTGAGCGCCACCCGCCGCCCGCCCTCCAGCGGGGCCACCACGGGCACGGTCACCCCGCCGGCCGCCCGGTCGAGCAGCCCGGCGGGGCGTGCGCCTTCCGGCCCCGTCAGCCACAGCTCGTAGTCGTGGGAGTCGGGCAGGTCCCGCAGCCCCGACGAGGTGAACACCATCCGTCCCGCGGAGCGCGAGACCGCCACCGTGCCGGTGCCGCCGGTGAAGACCGGCAGGCGCACCGTCCGGACGTCGGGCGCGGCCAGCACGGCGGCGACCTCCCCCGTCCTGGCGGTCAGGTCGCCGAGGTCGCGGCGGGCGTCGACGGCCACCGCCCCGAACGCCGCCGCGGCCGCGGCGCACACCGCCGCCAGCCCTGCCGGCACCTTCGACCGCCGCCACCCGTCCGGCGGACCGGTACGGCGGCGTTCCCGCGCACCGGTACGGCGGCGCTCACGCGACCCGGCGCGGCGATCCTCCGGCGGACCGGCGCGAGGGCCCTCCTGCGGGCTGGTGCGGCGGTGTGCGGCGGCCAGCAGGCGGGCGCGCAGGGTGGCGGGTGGGGGTTCGGCCGCCGCCTCCGCCAGCCAGGCGGCCGTCTCACGCAGGTGCCGCACCTCGGCCGCGCAGCCGGGGCACGCGCGCAGGTGGTCCTCGAACAGAACCTCCTCGGCGTACGGCAGCGCGTGCACGGCGTAGGCGCCGGACAGGGCGTGGAGGTCGTCGTCCATCGGTTCCTCCTTCGCTGGAGATCCCGGTCCGGGGATGTCCCGCCTGCGGGCGTGGGAAGGAAGTCAATGTCCACTCCCCTGTGAGAGAGGCGGCTCACGCATGTACTTCGGTTGCCCGGGCATGTCGGATGCCCACGGCCCCGGCTCTTCTGGTTCACCGGGTGATGGCTCATGGGATGCGTGATAGCGGGCGGCGGGCCGGCGGGCGCGGTCCTCGCGCTGGTGCTGGCCAGGGCGGGCGTCGAGGTGACGTTGCTGGAGAAGCACGGCGACTTCCTGCGCGACTTCAGGGGCGACACCATCCACCCGTCGACCCTGCAGGTGCTCGACGAGCTGGGGCTGGCGCGGGAGTTCCTGCGCCTCCCGCACAGGAAGGCGTACGAGGTCGGCATCGTCACCGACACCGGCGAGATCAGGCTGGCGAACCTGCGCGGTCTGCCGGGCAAGTATGACTACATCGCGTTCGTCCCGCAGTGGGAGTTCCTCAACCTCGTCACGTCGGCGGCCGGCAGATATCCGAACTTCCGGCTGCTGATGAACGCCGAGGCGTACGACCTGGTCCGCGAGGGCGACGCCGTGCGGGGGCTCCGCTACCGGGACGCGTCCGGCGAGCACGAGATCAGGGCAGCCCTGACCGTGGCCGCCGACGGGCGTTCCTCGACGCTGCGCGAGCGGCCCGGGCTCGTGCCCGAGGATCTCAGGGCGCCCATGGACGTGGTGTGGTTCGCGCTGCCCAGGAACGACGGGGATCGTGACGACACGTTCCTGCGGATCTCGAGCGGCAACATGATGGTCGCGATCAACCGGGAGACCTACTGGCAGCTGGCGTACCTGATTCCCAAGGGCGGATACTCCGCGCTCGTGAGCGGTGGCATCGACGCGCTGCGCGAGCCGGTGGCCAGGCTGCTGCCGTGGCTGGCCGACCGGACCGGCGGGATCGGCGGCTACGACGACGTGAGCGTGCTCACGGTCAAGCTCAACCGGCTGCGCCGCTGGCACCGGCCCGGGCTGCTGTGCATCGGGGACGCCGCGCACGCCATGTCGCCGGTGTTCGGGGTGGGCATCAACCTGGCCGTCCAGGACGCGGTCGCCGCCGCCAACCTGCTGGCCGGCTCGCTCAGGTCCGGCGCGCCCGTCCCCGAGCCGACGCTGCACCTGGTGCAGCGGAGGCGGATGGCGCCGACCAGGGTCACGCAGGCGGCCCAGCGGCTGGTCCAGAACCTGGTGATCCGGCCGGCCCTGTCGCGCCGGTTCGACCCGTCGGGGCTGCCCACGGACCTGACGAAGGTCCCGCTGGTCAACCGGGTGATCCCGCGGTTCGTCGGGCTCGGTGTGCGTCCCGAGCACGTGTACGTCAGGGAAAGCCCGCCGCTGTGAGCCCGTATCCGGACAACTGCCTTCTCACAACGTGGACAATGGGGTCGGTGGGGCCGACGCAGTGGAATACCCTCGTATCTCGTGAGCAGCAATCTCGTGGATCTCGATTCCTGGCGAGCCCTCCCCGCGGCGCAGCAGCCCGACTGGCCCGACCCCGGTGAGCTCGACAAGGTCGTCGCCGAGCTCGGCGGCCTGCCCCCACTCGTCTTCGCGGGCGAGTGCGACCAGCTGAAGGACCAGCTGGCCGCCGTGGCCCGCGGCGAGGCGTTCGTCCTGCAGGGCGGCGACTGCGCCGAGACCTTCGCCGGCGCCACCGCCGACAACGTGCGCAACAAACTCAAGACGCTGCTGCAGATGGCGATCGTGCTGACCTACGCGGGCAAGGTGCCGGTCGTGAAGATCGGCCGGGTCGCCGGGCAGTTCGCCAAGCCGCGCTCCAAGGGCACCGAGATCCGCGACGGCGTGGAGCTGCCCGCCTACCGCGGTGACATGGTCAACGGCGTCGAGTTCACGCCCGAGGCCCGCAGGCCCGACCCGTGGCGGCTGCTCAAGGCCTACCACTCCTCGGCCGTGACGCTCAATCTCGCGCGCGCGTTCACCAAGGGCGGCTACGCCGACCTGCGCCAGGTGCACGCCTGGAACCAGGACTTCGTCGCCGAGTCACCGGCCGGGCGCCGTTACGAGAAGCTGGCCAGGGAGATCGACCAGGCGCTGGCGTTCATGCGGGCCTGCGGGGCCGACCCCGAGGAGTTCCACACGGTGGAGTTCTACTCCTCGCACGAGGCGCTCATCCTCGACTACGACCGGGCGCTCACCCGCATCGACTCCCGCACCGGCCTGCCCTACGACGTGTCGGCGCACATGGTCTGGATCGGCGAGCGCACCCGCCAGCTCGACGGCGCGCACGTCGACTTCTTCTCGCGCATCCGCAACCCGATCGGCGTCAAGCTCGGCCCCACGACCACGCCGGAGGAGGCCGTCTCGCTCGTCGAGAAGCTCAATCCCGGCAACGAGGCGGGACGGCTCACGTTCATCACCCGGATGGGCGCCTCCAAGATCCGCGAGTCCCTTCCCGCGCTGGTCAAGGAGGTCAGCGCGACGGGGGCCCGGGTGGCCTGGATCTGCGACCCGATGCACGGCAACACCTTCGAGGCGCCGAGCGGCCACAAGACGCGGCGGGTCGACGACGTGCTCGACGAGGTGGCCGGCTTCTTCGAGGTGCACAGGTCGCTCGGCACGCATCCGGGCGGCATCCACATCGAGTTCACCGGCGACGACGTGACCGAGTGCGTGGGCGGGGGCCACGAGATCGGCGAGACCGACCTCGCCACGCGCTACGAGACGGCCTGCGACCCGCGGCTCAACCGCAGCCAGTCGCTCGACCTCGCCTTCGAGGTGGCCGAGCTCTACCGCGGCTGACCCCTGACCACGCGTCCGGCCCCTTTACGGCACCGGACACGAGCGGCCCGGCCGTCCCGTCGCGGGGCGGCCGGGCTTTCGCCTGCGCACCGCGCCGGGCATGCCTGTCACAGAACGTGACATGCGTCTCAATAGCGCTCTCGGTCATCCCGTTTTCCGGAGATTTCGGGCGTTTACCCCGCTATGATCGCCGCAAACAGGGCGAAATTTCGGGAGAAAAACGTGGATGATGCCCCCGAGGGGGTCGACCCCAACGTCCCTAACGTCGCGCGAATGTATGACTACTTTCTCGACGGCAAGGACAATTTCGCGGCCGACCGTGCAGCGGCGGAGCAGATCCTCAAGAACTTCCCCCATACCAAGGAGGCCGCCCGCTCGAACCGGGCGTTCCTGCGCCGCGCCGTACGCCATCTCGTGGACGAGGGCACGCGGCAGATCGTGGACCTCGGAGCCGGCCTGCCGACCCAGGGCAACACGCACGAGATCGCCCCGGAGGCGCGCGTCGTGTACGTCGACTACGACGCCGTGGTGTGCGTGCACGGCAGGGCGCTGCTGGCCCGCCGCGACGACGTGGACTTCCTCCAGGCAGACGTACGACGGCCGGAGACGCTGCTGGACAGGCTGGACGGCCTGGTCGACTTCGACCGGCCGGTGGCGTTCCTGATGCTGACCGTGCTGCACTTCGTCCCCGACGAGCTCGCCCACGAGGTGGTGGCGAAACTGCGGGACGCGAGCGCGCCCGGCAGCCACCTGGTCGTCAGCCACGCCGTGGACCCCACGCCCGACATCACCCCGCAGGCCCTGGAGGTCTACCGCACGGCCACGGCCGCGCTCAACCTGCGCACCCGCGAGGACATCCTGCGCTTCTTCGACGGTTATGAGCTGGCCGAGCCCGGGCTGGTGCACCCGTACGACTGGCGCACGGACGACCCGGGCGACCCGGGCAAGGGCATCACCTTCGGGTACGTCGGAGTCGGCCGCAAGCCCTAGCCCGCCGGCGCGCGAGAGCCCCGCCGGTACCGGCGGGGCTCGCCAGGGTCAGTTCTTCTGGGCGTTCTTCAGCTCTTCGTTGAGCTCCGCCCTGATGGCGTCCATGTCGAGCGCCCGAACCTGCCTGATCAGGTCTTCCAGCGCGGGAGCCGGGATGGCGCCCGCCTGGGCGAAGACCACGATGCCGTCGCGGATGGCCATCAGCGTGGGGATCGAGGTGATGTCGAACCCCTGCGCGAGCCCCTGCTCCGCGTCAGTGTCAATCTTTCCGAACGTGATGTCGTCGTGCTTCTCCGACGCCTGTTCGAAGATCGGTCCGAACTTCTTGCACGGAGGGCACCACTCGGCCCAGAAATCGAGCAGGACGATCCCCTTGTCGGCGATGTCGTTGAAGGTTTTCTCTGTCACTTCGATGGTCGCCACAAAAGGCTCCTCGTTCGTTGGTACGTCTGTGACGGATAGAACTCATTACCCTGCCCGGTGATTCCGGCTCTACGCCAGAGCGAACTCCACCACCTGGGCGGGGTGGTCGGAGAAGGTCTCGACGGTCTTCAGCGTCACCGCACGCGCCCCTTCGCTGTGCAGCACGGCGTCGCGCCCCGTCGAGTGAACCGGCTCGAGAGGCAGGTCGAGCAGGTCCCGCCTGGAGGTGTTGAAGTCGCCGCCCACGAACGTGAGGGGCAGCATGACCCGCTCGATCTCCTTGCCCGCCCGGTCCCAGATGTGGCTGAAGGCCGGGTCCTCGGCCCGGCGCCCGAACCGTCCGAAGGGCACCATGTGCAGGGCGGCGACCGCGATCATGCGGCCGTGCCAGGCCATCCGGGCGGTCATCAGGCCC
This sequence comes from Nonomuraea sp. NPDC049378, assembly GCF_055586745.1. Taxonomy (NCBI): domain Bacteria; kingdom Bacillati; phylum Actinomycetota; class Actinomycetes; order Streptosporangiales; family Streptosporangiaceae; genus Nonomuraea; species Nonomuraea sp. NPDC049378. The sequence goes on along the minus strand of NZ_JBVJHP010000005.1, from coordinate 186,966 downwards.
TTGTCGAAGGAGCGCAGGCCGTTCGCGGCCAGCTCGGGGTTGGGCAGGATGACGCGGTTGACGCCGTCGAGGGGGAGCCTGGCCGCCAGCGCGATGCCGGCGGAGCCCGGCACGTGCATCGCCTGCGACAGCACGTGGCCGGCGACGTGCCGCAGCGGGGTCTGCCCGGCGATCGACTCCAGCATCGGGGAGCGACCGCCGCGGAAGGGCACCTCCTGGAGAGCGATCACGTCCAGGTCCAGCTCCTGGATCAGCCGCACCACGTCGTGCGTGCCCGTGTCGTCTCCGTCGCCCTTCCAGCCCTCCCGGACGTTCCATGTCCCGACGCGCAACCCGCGCGCCGGCGGTTGATTCACGTGCGCCATTGCACGCCGCCTTCTGTATGGGGGTCGTCCACCGGACGACTCCGTCGTCGTCCGGATGCGAGCAAGCCTACGATGCGACACGCCGGGAGGACACTCCAACCGATTGAGCATCCTTGTGACGCCAGCCCTCATTGCCGCGATAAAAGGATATGAGGTCAATCGTGTACCGCTTGGGGGAACATGCCTGGAGTGGTGGGTCAGGAGGAGCCTGACGTCCAGCGCGGCCTGCGCCGGGCGGAGCAGTGGCTGCGATCGTGTTACAAGTCCTCGCCGGCCTCGTCCGGGTGGGGTCACCACGTCGACGAGGATCCGACGGAGTGGGGCGGGACGCTCGACGGCATCCGCGGCATGCTGGCGATGAAGGCGGAGCCCACCTCGGAGATGCTGACCAGCGCGGCCGGCTGGCTACGCGGCCGGCAGAACCCCGACGGCGGCTTTCCCGCCAGGGAGATGAAGTACTCCCCCGCCGAGGCCACCGCGTGGGTCGTCATCGCGCTGCGCGACATGGGCTGGCACTGCGGCAACGACGAGCACGTCCGGCGGGCCGTGGACTACCTGCGCCAGTGCGTGGACGAGCAGGGCGCCGCGGCCACCACGAAGGACGACATCGGCAACCCGCGCACCCTGCCCACGGCGCTCACCCTCTGGGCGCTGTCCCTGCAGGACCGCCTGGACGACATCCGCGGGCAGATCACCACGCGGCTGCGGCACATGCAGGAGCCCGAGAGCAAGGGCTGGGGCATCACGGTCGGCGCCGCCCCCAACGCCGCCACGACGGCGCAGGTCCTGCACGCCGTACGGCTGGCCGGGGTGCCGGAGGACTTCGACTGGGTCAGGGAGGGCGTGACGTACCTCCTTGATCGGCAGAAGGCCGACGGGTCGTGGGAGAACAGCTACGACGAGTGGTTCACGGCCGCCCTGGACCGCACGCCGTGCCGGTGTGTGCACTTCGGCACCGGCTGGGCCCTGCTCGCCCTCACCGACTTTCCCTCCGATCCGCGCTGCCAGGAGGCGGCGGAGCGGGCGGTGCGCTATCTGATGGAGCGCCAGCGCCCCTCCGGCGCCTGGCTCTTCGAGGAGTACGACCCGACGGAGTTCGTCTGGTGTACCACGCAGGTCATGGTCGCGCTGACGAAATGGCTGGAGATCCGCCGCACGCGGCCGGTTGGAACGGTGGAAACCCGGCGGGCCGCCGAGCGGGCGAGCGCGGCACGCCGGCTGGCCGCATGGACACGCGAATCGTTTCTCTACCTGGCTTTCGGCGCTTTGTCCGTGGCCCAAACATGGGAATTCATCCAGCCGGTACTGTCGGCCGTCCTGACCGGATTCAAGATAGACGTCGAGGGCATCTGGACCAACCTCATCAGCTCCGTCCTGTGGGCGGGCCTCTGCCTCGCTCTGGCCTGGCTCGGCAAGCGGATCCACAAAGGAAAGGCCGGCGAACGCGAGGTTCATTGATAACCGCGTTCGAAGATGAAAGAATTTAGGTTTGTACGTTCGGCCACGCGCGGTCAGAGCACGGCCTAGGCTCCCAGTGGAGCACCGGCAGGTTCACAGCCCTCCACGGACCGGGAAGGTGAGGATGAGCACCCACGTGTTCTTCGAGCCGCACGAATGGAGCTTCCAGAAACTCGGGCATAGGGGCAAACTCTTCGAGTCGAGCAGCGCGGTGACGAGCAGCAACCACCTCATCATCGAGATCGACGGCCGCCTTCCCGCGTGGTTGTGCCAACTGGAGTGCGACTTCGTCTACTACGTCCTCGAGGGCCACGGGACGTTCCACATCGAAAACCGGCAGGAAAACTGCAAGCAGGGCAATCTCGTCACCATTCCGAGAGGCACGAAGTTCACCTACGAGGGCGACGCGCTGAAGATGTTGCTGACCTCGACGCCGCCGTGGGGGCCTGCGCAGGAGCGGGTCTTCGACGACGAGGACTGACGCTCACGCTCCGGTGAGCACGTCGAGCAGCGAGCCGAGCTTGTCCATGATCTCGCCCTCCGCGAGGTGCCGCATCGACCGCGACGGCGGCATCCGCGTCCCCGAGGGCACCAGCACGTGCGAGAAGCTCCGCCGCACCGGGCCCCTGACCACCATGGTGGCGGTCATCGGATCCCGCCCGGGCGCGGCCAGCACACGATGATAGGTGTCACGGTGCATCCGGTAGAACGACCCCGCCGTGACCTCCGCGTCGAGTGACACGCCGAGCGAGACGCGGCCGGTCCGCGCGAAACCGTAGTCGCCCAGCACGCCGCCGGGCGGCATCGTGGACTCGTAACAGTCGTAGGTCTCGCCTTCCCGCGCCCGGTGCAGCAACTGGAAGCGCAACGATCCGGACAGCACGAGCGAGCTGAAATCCCATGCGTGATTATGAATGGTCTCGTCCGAAACAACGCCGGCCCACCAGAGATGCACCCGGACTTCCAGCCCTTGGGGCTCGCGGTGCAACGAAATCCGGTCGAAGCCATTCGGATGCGCGTACGAACGCGCCGCCACCGTTTTCCGCTGCTCCGCGTCACCGGCGAGATTTCCGAGAGCCATCCGCAGCACGGCGTGGGCCCTCTCGGGCGACAGAGCCTCCGCGCTCACAGGGTAGGCGCCGGTGACCGGTGAACTCGTGAGGCGATTGAACGCGTGGCCGCCCATCAAACCCTCTTGACGTCAGTAAGATCCCCTTGCGTTGAGATTACGACTCCTCACACAGCTAGAAAAGGGGGACAGTTTGCCAAATATCATCTGCTGTCCCCCTTCTGCTGTTTTACCGTCCGCCGCCGGGCAAGGTCAGCCCGACGACCAGGGGGTCGTGGTCGGAGGAACGGTAGGCGTCCGGCCGGTAGAGATCGGGCGGGTTGAACTCGGTGTTGTAGTCGCGGATGCGGGGCTCGTCGGCGTTGATGTGCCAGATCGTCGCGCCCGTCACCCTCCTGCGCAGCTCCCCGCCGACGAGCACGTGGTCGAGCTCGCCCGCGAGCCCGTCGAACACGTAGCTGTAGCGCTGCCGCGCGGGCACGAACTTCTTGGTCACGCTGGTCAGGCCGCCTTTCTCGAGGGTCCTGATCGGGTCCTCCTCGCCGTAGGCGTTGAGGTCGCCGAGCACGATCGGGCCTGGCAGGTCCGCGACGACGCCGAGCAGCGCCCGGGCCTGGGCGACGCGGGTGGCGTTCCAGCAACCCTGGCCGTCGCCCTGGTCGGCGTCGGGACCGCTGGAGGGGCAGCTGCCCTTCGACTTGAGGTGGTTGACCACCATCGTGAACGGCCGCCCGCCGCTCTTCCCGCGGAACGTCTGGATCAGCGGCGGCCGGCTGAACACCGCGTCCCGCGACGCCCGGGGCTCCCCCACCGGGGCCAGCCTGGCGGGCTTGTAGATCAGGCCCACCTGGATGGCGTCGGTGCCCGGGTGGGGGTGGGCGAGCGCGGCGTACGTGCCCGCTCCGACCTCGGCGTTGACGGCGTCCACGAGCGCCTGGAGCGCGGTCTGGCCGTTGTTCTCGACCTCCATGAGAGCCACCGCGTCGGCGTCCAGGCCCTTGAGCGCGGCGACCAGTTTGGCCAGCTGGCGCCGCTGCTCCTCGGCGTCGCCCGCCCCGCGCGAGCCGAGCGTGGTGAACCAGTTGAGGGTGTTGAACGAGGCCACCTTCACGTTCCCGGCCACCGGGGACGGCCTGCGCGGGCGCGGATTGGCGGGCCTGTACGCGATCGGCTTCGTGGGCTGCAGCCGGTACGCGCCGAACCCGTACCCGAGCACGCCCGTGAGCCCGGAGGCCACGTCGCCGGCGCGCACGACGGGCGGCAGCGTGGCCGGGTTCTCCCTGGTGGAGCCGTCGTCGACGAGCAGCGAGCGGCGGGCGTTCCGCGCCGGGTCCACGCCCGGCCGGTCGGTCGGCTGGTAGAGCCTGCCCTGGGCGGAGAGCGTGACCTCGCCGTAGCGGCCCAGGTTGTAGTGCTCGCTGACGGTCAGCGGCTGCGGGAACGTCAGCAGGGTGTTCTCGACGGCCTCGAGCTCACCGGAGGGCAGCCGGTACGGCCGCGCCGCCACGCGTCCCGTGCCGCACACGTCCACGGCGGTGACCGGCGACAGCTCCGTCCACCCGTTGAACTCGGTGGCCCGTCCGGTGACCAGCACCCGGTCGCCGGGCTTGACGTCCCTGACCGGCTCCCCCGCGTACGCGAAGAGCCCTTCGGAGGTCCGCGGGTCGGCGTCCGGCCGGGGATCCTGCAGGAAGAAGCCGCCGAGCTGGTCGGTCCGCTGGAAGTCGCCGGTGACGACGCCCTCGACCCGCACGGTCCGGCCAGCCAGCGGGGTGGCGTCGCCGTCGCCCTGGACCTGGGAGATCCGGTGCGTGGCGGGGGTGTCGCAGGGAGCGGCCGGCGCGGCGAGGGCCGGTGTGGCCGGCGCCGCGAGGAGGGCCGCGGGCATGGCCGCCACGATCAGGGCGGTCAGGGATGCTCGGGATAAAGCGCGCATGTCCGGCACAATAGAGGGTAATTGGCCCGCATTTTTCCACATAAAAGTGGATAGAACGTTAAATCATCGAACCTTGACATGCGCCGTCGCGGGTATGACGACCCCATGGACTGGGTCACCTGCGCGCATTCCGTCAGCTGCACCGGGGTCGCCGTCCCTCCGGCCGGCCACTGCCTCGCCCACCTCTCCCCTGACCGCCTGTCCGAAGCACTGGGCGAGCTGCGCCCCGGCCGCCTGCTCGACCTGCGCGGCACGACCGTCACCGGCGAACTGCTGGCCCAGGTCATGGAGGCCGCCGGCGGCAGGCCGGGCCGGGCGCGCTTCGACCGCGCCCGGTTCACCGGCGACGTCCGGCTGCCGGGCGTGACGTTCGCGGGCGACGTGTCGCTCGACGAGGCCAGGTTCGACCGGCTGGCCTCGTTCTTCGGCGCCCGGTTCGAGGGCAACGTGTCGCTGGCCGGCGCCAGGTTCGCCCGCGAGCTCTCCTTCCACGGCGTCACCGTGCGCGGGCACGTCTCGCTCGACCGGTCGCTGATGTCCCGCGACGCGCTGTTCAGCCAGGCCGTGTTCGGCCACGGGCTGTCGTGCGAGCGGGCCAGGTTCGACGGGTACGCCGCCTTCGACGGCGCCAGGCTCGGGGGAGCCGCCTTCAGGGGGACGCGCTTCGGCCGCACGCTCTCGTTCCGCAAGGTCATGGGGAACGCGGGGTTCGACGCCGCCCACTTCGCGGCGGACGCGTACCTGTCGGCCACCGGCCGGCTCTCGGCGGCGAGGGCCCGCGCGGACGGCCTGCTCGACGTGGTCGTCGCCCGCTGCGGCGTGGACCTGCGCGGAGTGTCGGTGTCGGGCCCGACGACGCTGCGGCTGACCGACTCGCAGGCCGACCTGGAGGGCGCGGTGCTGCGCGGCCCCGCCGTCGTGACGGGCACGGGCAGTTCCACGCTGACCTCGCTGCGCCGGGTGGACGCCGGCGACCTGGCGCTGTCGGGGCTGGACCTGTCGGCGTGCCGGTTCGCCGGGCTGGCCCATCCCTCGGGGGTGCGGGTCAAGGACTGCGTGTTCGCGCTCACCCCGCGCGGCGTACGGGTGAGCCTGCGCCGGCCGATGGTGCGCTGGTTCTCCCGCCGCCGCGCGCTGGCCGACGAGCGCACCATGCGCGCGGACCAGGGAGATCCCGCCGCGACGCCGGCCCACCTGGCCGCCCTCTACGCCGGGCTGTCCGAGGGCGACCACGCCACCTCCGCCGACTTCGCCTCCGCCGCCGTGGAGATGCGCCGCCTGGCCGGCCATCGCTGGTGGTCGTAGGCCGCGGGCCCCTCAGAGCCCGTCCACGACGGCGGTGATGGCCCGGAAGACGGCGTTGCGCCAGCCGCCGCCCATGATCCGGCGCGACAGCTGCTGCAGCTCGTCGTCCGGGTCGAAGCCCTCGTGGTCGAGGAACAGCCGCGTGCCCCTGCCCTCGGGCACGAGCCGCCAGGTGACCGTCCAGTCGGCGAGCTTGCCGTCGCTCCAGCTGATCTTCAGCAGCCGCTCCTGCCGGATCTCCAGCACCTCGCAGTGGACGACGCCGTCGAAGCCCACCTGTTTCTTGGGCTCCGTGGTGAACGTGAACCGGTGCCCGACCTCCGGCTTGAAATCGTTGGGCATCAGCCAGCGGGCGACCAGCTCGGGCTCGGTCAGCGCGCGCCACACCTTCGCGGGCGGGTGCGCGATGAACTGGTCGACCCTGATCGCGCGCAGGTCGTCAGCCGTCGTGTCGTGGGGCATCGTCGTCCTCCATCTCGTCGAGCACGGTCGTGAGGGTGGCGAGCCTCTCCCGCCAGAACCGTTCGTACGGGCTGAGCCAGTCGCGGATCTCCATGAGCGGCGCCGCCTCCAGCCGGTAGTGCCGTTCGCGCCCCTTGCGCGTCTCCGACACCAGCCCCGCGTCCCTGAGCACCCGGAGGTGCTCCGACACGCTGGGCCTGCTCATGTCGAACCGTTCGGCCAGCCGGCCCGCGGGCTGCGCGCCCTCGTCGCGCAGCAGGCGGAGCAGCTCGCGCCTGGCCGGGCTGGCCAGCGCGGTGAACACGTGGTCGGGCGTCATGTCTGGGCGGGAGAGATCAGCATGTCGGACACTATACGTAGGATTTTTCCTACATATCAAGCCCGCCCTGGGAAACATCGGGGAAATCCCGGATGGGCCCCCGGGTTCTCACTCCCTAGACTTGACCTCATGCGTATCGACGACTACGTGGCCGATCTCGACCGCGCCCTGGCCGGCCCGCACGGCCTGAAGCGTGACCTGGTCGTCGAAGCACGCGACAGCCTGACCGACACCGCCGACGCGCTGGAGTCGGAGGGCCTGGACCGGGCCGAGGCGGAGCGGGCCGCGGTGGCCGAGTTCGGGGAGGTCGCCAGGATCGCTCCCGGCTACCAGGCCGAGCTGACCGCATCCGCCGGCCGGCGGCTCGGCGTCCTGCTGTTCGCCGGCCTGCCGATCACGGTGCTCATGTGGTCTCTGCTGTGGCGCCTCTACCCGCCCAGCGACGACACCTGGACCTACCAGCCGGAGTGGTACCACACGCTCTCGCTGCTGCTCGACGGCGTCCAGCTGGCCACCGGCGCGTACGGCGGGATCGCGCTGTTCGCGCTCAGCCGGGGCGCCCGGTGGGTCCACAGGCCCCGGCTCGTGACGAGGTCGCTGGGGTGGATCGTGTGGGCGTCGCTGCCGATCACCGGCGGCCTGGGGCTGGTGCTCTCCTACGGCACGAAAGACCCCAACAGCCTGGAGGCCCTGCCCGCCATGCTCGCCAACCTGGTGACCTGGGCCGTGTGGGGGATGCAGATCTATTGCGCCGCCCGGTGCATGCGCATCACCCGCGCCCCGCGGCCGCCCGCCGCCTGACGCGCCCGCTCTCTCACCCTGGCGCGACGGCGTTCGCGCGCAGGACGCCGCCGATCACCTGCGTGAACTCCCGCCAGGCCGAGCGCTCGCCCTCGAGCTGCTTCCTGCCCGCGCCGGTGAGCCGGTAGGTGCGGCGCCTGCGGCCGCCGACGGTCGCCCACTCGCTGGCGAGGTAGCCGATGCGCTCCAGCCTGCGCAGCGCGGGATAGACGGTGCCCGTCGGCACGTTGAGCGCGCCTCCGCTGCGTTCCTGCAGCGCCTCGATGATGGCGTAGCCGTGCAGCGGCTCCCGCTCCAGCACGGAGAGCAGCAGCGCGTCCATGTGTCCGCGTAGCGCGTCCGGGTTCATGGTTCCGATCCTAGACATCCGTCTCGCATATAGACAGCCTACATGTAGGCTGTCTATATGTAGGCTGTCTAGAGTAGGCAGCACAACAACGGAGTCGTGATGGATGTACTCGACCTGGCCCGCACGCAGTTCGCGGTGACGGGCAGCCTGCACTTCCTGTTCGTCGTGCTCACGCTGGGACTGGCGCCACTGGTGGCGATCATGCACACGCGATGGGCGATCTCGGGCAGGCCGGTGCACGAGGGAATGACGCGCTTCTGGGGGCAGATCTACGTCGTCAACTACGCGCTGGGCATCGTGACCGGGCTGGTGATGGAGTTCCAGTTCGGGCTCGCGTGGAGCGGGCTGGCCCACCACGCGGGCGACGTGTTCGGCGCGCCGCTGGCCATGGAGACCCTCGTGGCGTTCTTCCTGGAATCCACGTTCCTCGGGCTGTGGATCTTCGGGTGGGGCCGGCTGCCCACGTGGGCGCACGTGGCGTGCATCTGGCTCGTCACGCTGACGGCGTACGCGAGCGCCTTCTTCATCATGGTGGCCAACTCCTTCCTGCAGAACCCGGCGGGCTCCGTGGTGAGCGGCGGCCGGATGGTGCTGACCGACTTCGGCGCCCTGCTCACCAACAAGGCGCTGATCTTCGCCTTCCCGCACGTGCTCGGGGCCGGGCTGTTCACCGGGGGCATGGTGCTGGTGGGCGCGAGCGCGTACCAGCTGCGGCGCCGTACCAAGGAGCTGGAGTTCTTCACCCGGTCGATGCGCATGGGCGTGTACACCGCGGCCATCGGGATCCTCGTGACGCTGGGCTTCGGCTACGCGCAGTTCGGCGGGGTCGCCGAGGGCAAGTTCGACGGCAACGTGGGCGCCGCGCTGCCGCTCGCTCTCATGATGGAGGCCGGGCATCTGCTCGCGCTGGTCGTGCTGCTCGGGATGTTGCCGATGGCCGGCGTGCTGCACAAGTGGCGCTGGACCCACCCGATCCTGATGCTGATGACGCCGCTGCCCTTCATCGTGTCGATCCTGGGCTGGGCGGCCAGGGAGGTCGGGCGTCAGCCGTGGATGATCCGGGAACGGCTCACCGTGGCCGACGCCATGTCGCCCGGGCTGACCACGGGCATGGTCACGGCCTCGCTCGTCGCCTTCACCGCCGTGCTGGGGCTGCTGGCCGTCGTCGACTACGTCCTCATCGCCCGGATCGTCAGGCGGGGACCGCGCGAACCCGCCCTGGGCGCCGCCGCGGCGGACGAGCCGCGATCCCCCGCGCTGAGCTACTGAGGAGTGCGTGACCCATGGAAGTGATCTGGTTCGTCTTCTTCACGGTGCTGCTGGCCGGCTATTTCGCCCTCGAAGGCTTCGACCTGGGCGTGGGGCTGCTGCTGCCGGTCCTCGGCAGGACGCGGGAGACCCGCGACCGCATGGTGGCCGCCGTGGCCCCGTACGTGCTGGCCAACGAGGTGTGGCTGGTCGCCGTCGCCGGAACCCTGTTCGGGGTCTACCCGCTCCTGGAAGGCGAGGTGCTGTTCGGGCTGTACCCGCTGGTCGTGGCCATGCTGCTGAGCTGGGTCGTGCGCGACGCCGGGCTGTGGTTCCGGCGCAGGCTCGACGGCTCCGCGTGGCGGGGCTTCTGGGACGCGGCGATCGCGTTCGGGTCCTTGGGGCTCTCGTTCGGCTGGGGAATGGCCCTGTACGCGGCGGCCACCGGGTTCGCGTCACCGCCCATCCACCCCCTCGGGGTGCTGCTGGGCGTGGTGATGACGCTGCTGTTCGCCCTGCACGGATGGACGTTCCTCGCCTGGCGCACGCCGGGCGAGTTCGGCGGCACGCGGTCGGGGCGGGCGCTGCTGGGAACGGGACTGGTCGCCGCGATCCCCGCGCTGGGGGTGCTGGCGGGCGCGATGCCGTACCTGCTGGGGCACAGCGCGCCCCCCGCCACGCTGAATGTGCTCAGTCTCATGGTGCTGCCGTTCGCACCCATCATGCTCGGCGCGCAAGTATGGGTATGGCGGACTTTCCGTCCAGGTAAGGACGCCTTCCGGTTCCCGTCGTTCTTCTGAGGGCACGTGCACAAGGATCTCCTGCGGCTCATGCGGGCCGAGCGCTCGGTCCGCCGCCATCTCGCCGTCACCCTGGCCGCGGCCGTGCTGGCAGGGCTGCTCGTGCTGGTGCAGGCCGAACTCCTCGCCGGGGTGCTGTCCGGCAGGTTCACGGCCGCCGCGCTGGCCGTCCTCGCGGGAGTGGTGTGCGTACGCGCGCTCCTTGCCTGGTCGCAGGGTGTCTTCGCCGGGCGCACCGCGACCGGCGTGAAGTCGGCGCTGCGCCACCGGCTGCTCGCACGCCTGCGCGAGCTGGGACCGGGCAGGCTCGCCGCGCACCGCTCCGGCGAGCTGGTCACGCTCGCCGGGCGCGGCCTCGACGGGCTCGACGCCTACCTGACCGGCTACCTGCCCGCCGTCGCGGTCGCCGCGGTCGTGCCCGTGGCCGTGCTCGTCCGGTTGTTCGCCGCCGACCTCGCCAGCGCGGTCATCGTGCTGGTCACGCTGCCGCTGATCCCCGTCTTCGGGGCGCTGGTGGGCATGACGACCAAGGCGGTCACCGAGCGCCAGTACCTCGCGTTGTCGCGGCTCGGCGGCCACTTCCTCGACGTGGTGCGCGGGCTGCCCACCCTGCGGGCGTTCGGCCGGGCCCGCTACCAGGCGGGCGTCATCCGGCAGGTCGCCGACGCCCACCGGAGCGCCACCATGCGGACGTTGCGGGTGGCGTTCCTGTCGTCGCTGGTCCTGGAGCTGTGCGCGTCGCTGTCGCTGGCGCTTGTCGCGGTGCCCATCGGGCTGCGGCTGCTGGGCGGGTCGCTGGACCTGACGACGGCCCTGCTGGTCCTGCTGCTGGCGCCGGAGGCGTACCTGCCGCTGCGGGCGATGGGGACGCGGTTCCACGCGTCCATGGAAGGGGTGGCCGCCGCCGACGCGGCCTTCGCCGTGCTCGACCGTTCCGCCTCCGGCGACCCCGTACGCCGCCCGGCAACGTCCCCGGAGACGGGCACGCCCGGGTCCGGGGCTCCGTCGGCGGCCAGCGCGCCGGAGATCCGGCTGGAGAACGTGACGGTCCGCTACCCGGGCCGGGACGGCGCCGCGCTCGACGACGTCTCCCTCACCATCGGCCCGTGCGAGCGGGTCGCCCTCGTCGGCGAGAGCGGCGGGGGCAAGAGCACGCTGCTCCACCTCATCCTCGGCTTCGTCCATCCGTCCGAGGGACGGGTGCTCATCGACGGCACGGACCTGCGCGAGCTCGACCTGGCGAGCTGGCGGGCGCGGCTGGCGTTCGTGGCGCAGCGGCCGCACCTGTTCGCCACCACCGTGGCCGGCAACATCCGGCTCGGCGCGCCGTCGGCCTCCCTCGATGAAGTGCGCAGGGCCGCCGCGGCCGCGCACGCCGGCTTCGTGGCCGACCTGCCGAGGGGGTTCGACACCGTGGTCGGCGAGCGCGGGGCCGACTTCTCGGCGGGCCAGCGGCAGCGGATCGCGCTGGCGCGGGCCTTCTGCCGTCCTGACGCCTCCGTGCTGCTGCTCGACGAGCCCACGGCCCGCCTGGACGGGCGGAGCGAGGCCGCCGTGGTGGCGGCCACCGCGGACCTGGCCCGGGACCGTACGGCCGTCATCGTGGCGCACCGCCCCGCGATGATCGACCTCGCCGACCGTGTCGTGCGCGTCCACGAGGGCCGCGTCGTCTCCGACACCACCCGCCCCGCCGCGACGGCGGACGCGGCCCGCATGCCCTCAGGAGGCGGGGCGGCGGACCTGGCCGGCGTCCCCTCAGCGGACGCGACCGGCGTCCCCTCAAGGGGCGGGATCGCGGACGCGACCGGCGTCCCCTCAGGACGCGGGGCGGACGAGGCGGCTCGGGGTGGCCGGCGGGTGGCGGATGTGCGGCGCGAGGAGGGCGGGCGATGAACCGGCGCATGGGGACGCGGCTCGCCTGGGCCGTACTGGCCGGGTCGGCGGCCGACCTGGCGGGGCTCGGGCTGATCGCCGCCGCCGCGTGGCTGATCACCAGGGCGGCCGAACAGCCGCCGCTGGCCGCGTTGAGCGTGGCGATCGTGGCGACCAGGGCGTTCGCCACCGGAAAGGGCGTCTTCCGCTACGCCGAACGGCTCACAGGTCACGACGTCGCGCTCCGCGCCCAGGCGGGCACCCGTGAGCGGCTCTACCGGGCCCTGATCCCGCCGCAGCGCCCCCGGCACGGCGGCGCCGACCTGCTCAGCCGCATGGTCGACGACACCGAGGCCGTGCAGGACCTGCTGGTCCGCTGCCTGCTGCCCGCCGCGGCGGCCGCGATGGCCGGGCTGGCCGCCGTCGTCATCGGGCTGACCATCCTGCCGGTGGCGGCGCTGGTGCTGGTGGCCGGCCTGGTGCTGGCCGGCGTGGTCCTGCCCGCGGGCACGGCCGCCGCCGCGCGCCGCTGGTCGGCCAGGATCGCCCCGGCGAGGGCGGCGCTGGCGGGGCGGGTGGCGGACCTCGTCCACGGCGCCGCCGACCTGGCCGCCTACGGCGCCGACGACGCGGCGCTGGCCAGGGCCCTGGCCGCGGACGAGTCCCTGGCCGCACTCGAACGCCGCCAGGCCCGCGTCCATGCCGCCGCCCTGGCCGGAGGCACCCTGGTGCAGGGGCTGACGGTGGCGGCCGTCGTCCTGCTCGCCCAGGGGGCGGGCGCCGGCTCCGTCGGGACGGCGGTGCTGGCGCTGACGTCCCTGGTGGCCTTCGAGCCGGTGCTGCCCCTGGCGGCCGCGGGCGAGCGCATGACGGGCATCACGGCCGCGCTGCGGCGGCTGCGCGAGGTCCGCTCCGCCGAACCGGCGGTCGGCGAGCCCGCCGCACCCGCGCCGGTGCCCGGCGGACCCCTGACCGTCGAGATCGACGATCTGGTGGTGCGCCACGCCGCCAGGGAGGCGCCCCCGTCCGGTGTCCCGTCGTCCCCCGGCGCCGCTCCGGCAGCCGGTGAACACACCCCCAGGCCGCCCGGTTCCCGGGGCACGGCGGGCGGCGCCGGCGGCCGGCCGGCGCTGGACGGGGTGTCGTTGCGGCTCACGCCCGGCAAGCGGGTCGCGGTCGTCGGGCCGAGCGGGGCAGGGAAGAGCACGTTGCTGGCCGCCCTGATGCGCCTGGCGGAGCCGGAGTCGGGCACGATCACGGTGAACGGCACCGACCTGCGCGAATTCGCCGGTGACGACGTGCGGACGCTGATGACGGGGCTCACCCAGGACCCCTACATCTTCCGTGCAGGCCTGCGCGACAACCTGCGTCTCGCGGGCCCCGAGGCGGACGACGAGGACCTGCGGCGCGCCGTACGGGATGCCAGGCTCGAGGCGTGGGTCGAGCGCACCGGCTGGGACACGGAGCTGGGCGAGGACGGCACCACCGTGTCCGGCGGGCAGCTGCAGCGGCTGGCCCTGGCCAGGGCGTTGTTGTACGACCCTCCCGTGCTGCTGCTCGACGAGCCCGCTGAGGCGCTCGACGAGGAGACGGCCGACCGGCTCATGGCCGACCTGCTCGACGTGACCAGGGACCGCACCACGCTGCTCGTGACGCATCGGCTCAAGGGCCTGGAGGCGGTCGACGAGGTCGTCGTGCTCGACGAGGGCCGCGTCATCCAGCGAGGCCGCCATGACGAGCTCGTCTCCGTACCCGGCTACTACCGGGATCTGTGGGAGTCCGAGGTCCTGACCAGGCGTTAGGCCGGCACCGCTCCGAACGCCCGCTCCCCGGGGTGGAGTTGGCATGGCAATCTGGTTTAAGCTACAAACCAGTTTGCGACATCGAGGAGTTTGCATTGGTAGACGATGACCGGGCGCCGAGCCCCGAGGAGATGCTCCGCGTCATCGAGGAGCAGCGCACCGCCACCACGAAATGGCTCTCCGGCGACCCGCTGCTGCTCTACATGCCCTGGGGCGTGGCCTGGCTGATCGGCTTCACCGCGTTCTTCCTGCACTACGGGCTCGACGAGCGGGCGTACGCGCCGATCTCCCAGATGCAGGCGCTGGCGGTGCTGATGGCCGCGCAGATGGTGGCGGGCGCGATCGCGGCGTTCGGCATCGTGCGGATGAACAGCCTCGTCCGGGGCGAGAGCTCGGCCCGCGGCGCGATGTTCGGCTACGCGTGGATGGCGGGCATGCTGCTCATGGTCGTCATCTGTTCCAGGCTTGGCCCCCTGCTGCCGCCCGACGAGACCGGCCTGCTCTGGGCGGGCACGTCGCTGCTGGTGGTGGCGGTGCTGCACATGGCCGGCGGCGCGATCTGGCTCAACTGGCCGATGTTCTTCGTCGGGGCCTGGGTCGCCGCCGTCAACGCGCTGGGCGTGCTGCTCGGCGCGGGCTGGCACGCCCTGCTGACGGCCGTGCTGCTCGGGGGCGGATTCATCGTGGCGGGCGTCTGGCTGCGGCGGCGCGAGAGGTGAGCGGGGACAAGGCACTGCCCGATCTCGACCCGGTGATCCACGCGCAGGCCAGGCTGCGGGTGGTCGCCGCGCTCAACGTGCTCGCCGACGGCGACGAGATGGCCTTCGGCTCCATGAAGGAGCTGCTCGGCATGACCGCCGGCAACCTGTCGGTGCACCTGACGAAGCTGGAGGAGGCCGGATACGTGCGGATCACCAAGACGCACAAGGGCCGCACGCCCGTCACGTTCGTGGCGCTGACCAGACGCGGGCGGCTGGCCTTCGAGGAATACACCAAGGCGATTCGCGCCCTGCTCGACAACGCTGGAGGCGTTACATGACCGTCCTCGCCCAGGCGGCCGAGGTCACCCGCCGCTACGGAGACGTGCTCGCGCTCGACCGCGTCTCGCTCGACATCCGCGCGGGCGAGCTGGTCGGGCTGCTCGGCCCCAACGGCGCCGGCAAGTCCACCCTCATCAACCTGTTCGTGGGGCTGCGCCGCCCGTCCTCCGGCACGATCACGCTGTTCGGCGGCTCGCCGCAGGACCCGGCCGTGCGGCGCCGCATCGGCGTGACCCCGCAGGAGACGGGGCTGCCCGAGACGTCACGTGTCGGGGAAATCGTCGACTTCGTCTCGGCGCACTTCCCCGAGCCCTGCGACAAGGACGAGCTGCTGTCCCGCTTCGGCCTGAGCGACCTGGTCAAGCGGCAGGTCGGCGGCCTGTCCGGCGGCCAGAAGCGGCGCCTGGCCGTGGCGCTGGCCTTCACCGGCAACCCCGAGCTGGTCTTCCTCGACGAGCCGACGACCGGGCTCGACGTCGAGGCCAGGCGCTCCCTGTGGGACGGCATCGCCTCCTTCCACGACGAGGGCGGCACCGTGCTCGTCACCAGCCATTACATCGAGGAGATCGAGGCTCTGGCCAGGCGGGTCGTCGTGGTGGGCCACGGGCGCGTGCTGGCCGACGACACGATGGAGTCCGTACGCGACATCGTGGGGGTGCGGCGCGTCTCCTTCACCGCCGACCTGCCCGACGTGGCGCGGCTGCCGGGTGTGCTCGGCGCCGAGCGCGACGGCGACGGCCGGGTCAGCCTGGTGACCACCGACCCCGACCGGCTGGTCGTCGAGCTCGTGACGGGCGGCACGCCGTTCACCGGTCTCGAGATCAAGCCCACCACGCTCGAAGAGGCGTTCCTCGCCATCACCTCGAAGGAGGCCGCGCATGTCTAGCATGGTCGCCGCCCACACCCGCTATCTCATGACCGAGCAGATCAGGGTGCCCATCGGGCTCCTGGCCAGCGCGCTGTTCCCGGCCATCTCCATGGTGGCGTTCGTGGTGCCGATGGCGGGCGACCACGCCCAGGCGGCCACGATGGCATCGGCGTCGATGATGTTCTTCGGCGCGACGTCCGGCGCGCTGATCGGGCTGAGCATCGCCGTCGCCACGGACCGCGAGCAACCGTGGAACGCCTACCTGCGCACGCTTCCCGCGGGCCCGTTCCCGCGCTTCGCCGGGCGGATGGTGTCGACGCTGGCCGTCATGCTCGCCTCGGTGGTGCCCGTGCTGCTGGTGGCGGCGTTCCTGACGGAGGCGACGATCACGCCGCTCAGGCTGCTGGCCGGGCTGGGCGTGCTGGTCGCCTGCGGGATCCCGTTCATGCTGATGGGATTGTTCCTCGGCTACGTGCTGCCGTCGAAGGCCGTGATCGCGGTGTCGCAGCTGCTGTTCTTCCCGCTCGCGATCCTCGGCGGGCTGCTGGTGCCACCGGCCTACCTGCCCGACTTCATCGGGGTCGTCTCGCCGTACACGCCGATGAGGGGCGCGGCCGAGCTGCTGTGGGCGGTGACGGCGGGCTCCAGCCCTGACCTGGTCTCGGTGGTCATGCTGGCCGTGTGGACCGTGGCCGCGGCGGTGGCCGCCGGATGGGCCTACCGCCGCGACGAGGGCCGCCGATTCTCCTGATATGGGGGGTGTGCCGCCGAGTCCGCAGCGATCTCAACGGCACACCCGTCCATGAGGGGGTCCTTGTTATTTTTTCTCTTCGAGGGTGACGGTGACCTCGCCGGCCTTGCCGTCCCTCATATATGTGATCTTGACCTCTTGGCCGGGTTTGAAACCTCTGACCTGTCCCACCACAGTATCTCCGCCGTCAACCGCCTTGCCGGCGATCTTGGTGATGAGGTCGCCCTCCTGCAGACCGGCCTTCTCCGCCGGGCTGCCCGCCGTGACCTGCCGGACCAGGGCGCCCGGCACGTCGCCGGTGGCGTCGGTGACGCTCACGCCGAGGAAGGCGTGGGTGACCTTGCCACTGGTGATGAGCTGCTCGGACACCTGCTTGGCGGTGTTGACCGGGATGGCGAAGCCGACGCCGCCGCCGGCCGCCTCGGAGGCGATCGCGGTGTTGATGCCGACCAGCTCGCCCGCGGCGTTCACCAGCGCGCCGCCGGAGTTGCCCGGGTTGATCGAGGCGTCGGTCTGGATCGCCCCGCCGATCGTGGTGCCGCTGCTCTCCTGCTGCTGCTGGGGCCAGCCCGGCGGGAGTTGCTGGCGCGGCTCGTCGCCGGTGGTCAGCGTACGGTCCAGCGCGCTGACGATGCCCGCCGTGACCGACCCGGCCAGGCCGAGAGGGCTGCCGATGGCGAGCACGGCGTCGCCCACCTTGAGCTTGTCGCTGTCGCCGAGCGTGGCCTTGGGCAGCCCCGAGACCCCTTCCGCGCGGATGACCGCGAGGTCGGTGGCGGGATCGGTGCCGACGGCGGTGGCCTTGGCCGTCTTTCCGTCGCTGAACTTGACGGTCATCTGCCCGCCGCCGGGCTCCACCACGTGGTTGTTGGTGAGGATGAGGCCGTCCTCCGACAGCACGACTCCCGAGCCCTCACGGGTCTGGCCCTTGATCATCACCACGGTCGGCTGCACCTTCGCCGCGACGTCGGCGACGGTCAGCTGGTCGGCGGCGGGCTTGAAGACGGGGCTCGGCGTTCCGGTGCTGGCGACCGGCTCGGGCTGGAACGAGGTGGCCACGGCGGCGCCCACGACGCCGCCGCCGACGGCCACCGCGGCCAGTGCCAGCCCGGCGATCGCCTTCCTGCCGGCGGAGAAACCCGGCTTCTTCGGCGGCGCGGGCGGCGGGGGCGGCGGCTGCTCCATCCTGATCGTGTCGCGCCGGGGAAAGCCCCCGGCGGACGGCGGGGTGGCCCCGAACTGGCTCCACCCGCCGGTGCTCTGCTCGCGAGGCTCGTTCGCGTCCATTCGTCCATCTCCCTCAAGTCCCGATGACTCAAGAGTGCCAAGTCACGCGTAAGAGCCGTTTAAGGTCGTGATCGGCCGCGTCGGGGCGCTTTGACATGTCGTTTATCACCGCTGGTCAAGGGCCGGTCGCAGGGAGCGAGATCGTGGTCAGAAATTTTTCGCGGACGGCGGCCCTGCCCTGCTCGCGGCCGCCGCCGGCGCTTTCCGACCGTGGCCGAACTTTTACGTTCGCGCCGGCCAGTACTCGTCCCGCAGCAGGCGCTTGTAGAGCTTGCCCGTCGGGTGGCGGGGCAGCTCCTCGCGGAAGTCGACCGATTTGGGACACTTGTAGTGCGCGAGGCGCTCGCGGCAGTACGCGATCAGCTCCGCCTCCAGCCCTGGGCCCGCCTCGGCCATGGACGCCGGCTCGACCACCGCCTTGACCTGCTCCCCCATCTCCTCGTCCGGCACGCCGAACACCGCCACGTCGGCGACCTTCGGATGCACCGACAGCACGTTCTCGGCCTCCTGCGGGTAGATGTTCACCCCACCCGAGATGATCATGTACGAGCGGCGGTCGGTGAGGTACAGGAAGCCGTCGGCGTCCAGGTAGCCGATGTCCCCCAGGGTCGTCCAGCCCCTCCCCCGCGGGTCCTGCGCCGCGCGGGTCTTGCCGGGGTCGCCGTGATACTCGAAGCGGCCGCCGTTCTCGAAGTAGATCGTGCCGTGCTCGCCCGGCGGCAGGTCGTTGCCGTCCTCGTCGCAGATGTGCACGATGCCGAGCAGGGAGCGGCCGACGGTGCCCTTGCGCCGGAGCCAGTTCTCGGAGTCGACGTAGAGGAAGCCGTTGCCCTCGGTGCCCGCGTAGTACTCGTGGATGATCGGGCCCCACCAGTCGATCATCTGTTCCTTGATGGGGATGGGACAGGGGGCGGCGGCGTGGATCGCATACTTGAGCGAGGAAATATCGTATTTTGCGCGGGTTTCTGGCGGGAGCTTGAGCATCTTGATGAACATCGTCGGCACGAGCTGCGAGTGCGTCACCCCGTACTTCTCCACCAGCGCCAGGTACTGCTCGGGGTCGAAGCGCTCCATCACCACCACCGTCGCGCCGAGCCGCTGGAACGTCAGGGAGTAGCGCAGCGGCGCGGCGTGGTAGAGCGGCGCCGGCGAGAGGTAGACGCTGCCGGACGACGGCGCGAAGAGGGCCTCGATGAGCTTGAACAACATCCCGGGCTCGGTGAGCGGGCCGTGCGTGGAGGCCGTCTTGACACCCTTCGGCCGCCCCGTGGTGCCGGAGGAGTAGAGCATGTCCGCCCCGAGGCACTCGTCGGCGATCGGGGTGACCGGCTGCTTCGCGACCGCCTCCTCGTACGACGCGAAGCCGTCGGCCACGCCGTCGAGCATGAGCCGCAGCTCGACGCCCGGCGTGGCGTCGACGATCGAGGTGGCGACGCCGGCCAGGTCGGCGCTCGAGATGAAGACGCGGGCGCCGCAGTTGCCGACGATGTAGGCCAGCTCGTCGGCCTGCAGCCGCGAGCTGACGGGCGTGTAGGACAGGCCCGAGCGGTGTGCGGCCCAGGCGATGGCCAGGAAGAGCGGATGGTTGGCGAGCATGAAGGCGATGTGGTC
Source organism: Nonomuraea sp. NPDC049378 (assembly GCF_055586745.1). Classification (NCBI taxonomy): domain Bacteria; kingdom Bacillati; phylum Actinomycetota; class Actinomycetes; order Streptosporangiales; family Streptosporangiaceae; genus Nonomuraea; species Nonomuraea sp. NPDC049378. Next base: position 167,623 of record NZ_JBVJHP010000005.1, on the reverse strand, counting down.
GCCCGGCCGCAGTCCCGCCGCGCGGAACAGGTGGGCCAGCCGGTTCGACTCCTCGTCCAGCTCGCGGTAGGTGACGACCTTCCCGGAGCCCGCCATGATCACAGCGGGCTTGTCTGGGGTGGCTGCTGCGATGGCTCCCGGATACATGAACAGAACAGTATTCGGTCGCCTGCCCTCCCGCCATAACCCGATTCGCGGGCTTCCTCCGGCATGGCGAAGCCGCGGCCCCGTCGTCGAGGCCGCGGCTCCTACGCCGCCGTGTCAGGCGCCCGCGTGGAAGACGTCCTGCCAGCCGCTGTGGTGGCCGGCCGGGTGGTGACGGCCGCCCCTGCTCACGTCCACGTAGATGTGGTCGACGTCCGTGGCGTGGAAGGAGAAGCGCCTCGGGTGCCTGTCGCAGTTGCGGAACCGCTCGACATACGAGGAACCGTCCTCACGCACAACCTTGAACGTTTCCCACGCGCACTTGTTCTGGCCCCACCATTTGTGGTTGGAGAGGGTGCTGCGCACGGTGTAGGAGTGGTCGTACCGCCACTGCCACACGTGCTTCTTGATTTTCTTCACGACCCACTTGCAGTGCTTGTGGCCCTTACGGTCCTCCCAGCACACCTGCTTCTTCACCGGCACCCACTTCACGTACCAGTGCTTGACGCGCTTCTTGTCGACCGCCACGTGGCCGGATGCCTCGGCCTTGTGGTCGGTGGAGTCATAAGGTCCCCAGCTCACGTAGTAGGAGCGGGTTTCGGATGCCGTGCCGCCTGCCGTCGCGTTCGCGGCGGCAGGAGCGATGAGCGCCACCAGAAGGGCGGCGACGACGCCGAGCATGATTCGCGAGACGAATCGCACTTGGGCCTCCTCGGGAGAGGTTTTGCTGACCCTGTTTTAATACGCCCGGCGGATTGCGCGCCGCTTACAAATGACTTGCCACCGCAATGGCATTGATCACCCGTTATTCCCGGCCGTCACACGCGTTCTCGATATCATTCTGCGGGAATCACCGAGCCGGCGTACTTCTGCTGGATGAAATCCTTGACCCGCTGGTCCCGCAGCAGCTTGCCGAGGGTCACGATGTTCGCGTCCTTCTCGTGGCCCGCCCGCACGACCAGGCCGTTGACGTACGGGTTGCCCTCGCCCTTCTCCAGCACCAGCGCCTGCGACGCGGGCTTGAGCCCGGCCTCGATCGCGTAGTTGCCGTTGATCACCGCGGCGTCGACGTCCTCCAGCGAGCGCGGGAGCTGCGCCGCCTCCAGCGGCTGGAAGCGCAGGTTCTTCGGGTTCTCCGTCACGTCGCGCTCGGTGGCGGCGGTGCCCGCGCCGTCCCTCAGCTTGACCATGCCGTGGTCGGCCAGCAGCTTGAGCGCGCGGCCCAGGTTGGTGGCGTCGTTCGGGACGGCGACCGTGGCGCCCGCCGGCAGCGCCTGCGGCTCGGTGATCTTCTTCGAGTACAGGCCGAGCGGCTCCAGGTGGACCGGCGCGGCGAAGGCCAGCTCGGTGCCCTTGGAGGAGTTGAAGTCGTCGAGGTACGGCTTGTGCTGGAAGTAGTTCGCGGTCAGCAGGCCCTCGTCGAGCTGCGTGTTCGGCTGCACGTAGTCGGTGAACTCCACGACCTCCAGCTTGAGGCCGGCGGCCGGGGCCAGGTTCTCCTTGACGAAGCCGAGGATCTCGGCGTGCGGCACCGGGCTGGCGCCGATCTTGAGCACGCTGTCGGCCGACTCGGCTTCCTTCGTGGCGGACTGTGACGTACCGCATGCGGCGAGCGACAACGCCAGCGCAACCGCACCCACAATGCGACCAAATTTCATGATTCTTTCCTTACTTGTGCGATAGGCGCCTGGCGACCCAGTCGCCCAGGCTCTGCAGGAGTTGCACGATCACGATGAGCACCACGACGGTGACGATCATCACCAGCGTCTCGAACCGCTGGTAGCCGTACCGGATGGCCAGGTCGCCCAGCCCGCCGCCGCCGATCGTGCCGGCCATGGCGGAGTAGCCGATGAGCGCGACCACGGTCACGGTCAGGCCCGCCACGAGTCCGGGCAGCGCCTCGGGCAGCAGCACCTTGCGCACGATCGCCGCGCGGCCGGCGCCCATGGCCTGGGCGGCCTGGACGACGTCCGTACCGACTTCCCTGAGGGCCGTCTCGACCAGCCGCGCGAAGAACGGCACCGCACCGACCGTGAGCGGCACCACCACGGCGGCGGTGCCGATCGTGGTGCCGACGACGAGGCGGGTGAACGGGATGATCGCGATCATCAGCACGATGAACGGCAGCGAGCGCCCGATGTTGACCACGAACCCGAGCGCCTGCTTCAGCGCCGGCATCGGCCGGAGCCCGCCGCGGTCGAACACCACGAGCGCCACGCCGAGCGGCAGCCCGAACAGCACGGTGAACAACGTCGACCAGCCGACCATCTGCGCCGTCTCCACCGTCGCCGGCCACAGCAGGGGCAGCATCTCCTCCCAGGTCATGCGGCCCTGCCTTCCCTGGTCTCCCCCGCGACCTCGACGATCAGCCCGCAGTCACGCAGGTACGCCAGCGCCGCACCGGTCTCGGCTCCGTCGAGCGCGACGCGCAGCCGCCCGGCCGATCCGCTCGCCAGTTCCTCGATCGAGCCGCCCAGGATGCTGACGTCCACGTCGAACTTCCGCACGACCTCCGACACGACCGGCCGGCCCGGGTCACCGGTGAACGTCAGCGTCACCACGCCGGGCCGGGCGGGCTCGGGCAGCGGGAAGATCTCCCTGGTCAGGCGGGAACCCGGCGTCCTGATGAGGTCGGCGACGGCCCCCGACTCCTCGATGCGTCCCTCCGACATGATGGCGACGGAGTCGCAGACCGTCTTGACGACGTCCATCTCGTGAGTGATGAGCAGGATCGTCAGGCCCAGCTCGGTGTTGAGCCGCTTGAGCAGGGCGAGGATCGACTGGGTGGTGGCCGGGTCGAGGGCGGAGGTGGCCTCGTCCGACAGCAGCACCGACGGGTTTCCCGCCAGCGCCCTCGCGATGCCGACCCGCTGCTTCTGCCCCCCGGAGAGCTGGTGGGGGCGGTCCTTGCCGCGCCCGTCCAGCCCCACGAGGGCCAGCAGTTCGGCGACCCTGCGCCGGCGCTCGGCCCGCGGCACGCCCATGACCTCCAGCGGGAAGGCGACGTTGCCGGCGACCGTGCGCGAGGAGAGCAGCGCGAAGTGCTGGTGGATCATGCCGATGCGCTGCCTGGCCCGGTTCAGCTCGCCGTCGCCGAGCGCGGTCAGATCCTGGCCCGCGACCGTGACGGTGCCCGCGGTGGGGCGTTCGAGCAGGTTGACGCAGCGCAGCAGCGTGCTCTTGCCCGCGCCGCTCTGGCCGAGCACGCCGTGGATCTCGCCTTCGCGCACGTGCAGGTCGACACCGTCCAGGGCGACGGTCTCGCCATAGTGTTTGCGCAGGCCTGAAGCCTGGATCACGGATCATCCCCACCACTGAGGGCGGCCGTCGTCGGGGCCGCGGAAACGTACAGGATCGAACAGCAGGTGGCCGGCGTTCAGCGCATGCCCGGGTGGAAGGGCAGGTGGCTCAGCCTGCGCAGCACGAAACCTGGTGTGATCATGAGGACCTTCGAGGAGAACGGGCGGACGGGGTGCTCTAACGGGCCGGCATTCGCCCCATACGCATGCGACAACACGAGGCGCCCCGGCGGGCGCCCTGGTCGTTCGCGTATGCCTCGTTCACGCGGTTGCTAACGACGCGGCGAGATGCCCCCATTCCCCGGTCGGCGCGTGATTCGTGTCACTTCGCGATTTATATCGCTGGAGATGCATCGGTAGCGATATAATGTCCTGCCATGGTCATGAACACCGCGAGACTGCGCAGGCTGGGGCGGCGGCTGGTGGAGCTGTCGATGTCGACGGGCGACGAGGGAGAGCCGATGTTCACCCCCGGGGAGGAGGCGGTCTTCGAGGACGTCCTGCGCCATCCGGGGAGCACGGTCGGCGAGATCCACGCCCGCACGGGATTCGCCCAGAGCCACGTGTCGGCCTCGGTCGCCCGGATGCGCGAGCGCGGCCTGCTGGCCACCGAACCCGACCCGGACGACGGCCGGCGCACCCGGGTGCGCGTCCCCGACACCACCGTGCAGGCGTTGTTCCGCCGGGCCACCACACCCGTGGCGGAGGTGGTACGCCGGGCCGTACCGGACGGGGAGGACGCCGAACGCGCGGTCTCGCTCCTGACGCAGCTGGAGGCCCTGCTGGTGACGGACGGCTCACACGGCCGGGACTGACACTCCCCGGCCAGGGCCGGGTACGACATCCCGCCGCCGAACGGGCGCAGACACGCCGCCCGCCGTACCCGGACATGTTCGGATACGGCGGGCGGTGGGGGTCAGGCCGCCACGGAGGAGGCGACCTGAGCCGGGGTGAGCGCGAGATCCAGGACCTCGCGCACGTCGCTGACCGCGTGGATGGTCAGCTCGTCGCGGACCTCCTCGGGCACGTCGTCCAGGTCCGGCTCGTTACGGGCCGGGATGAGGACGGTGGTGATGCCCGCGCGGTGCGCGGCCAGCAGCTTCTGCTTGACGCCGCCGATCGGCAGCACCCGCCCCGTCAGCGAGATCTCGCCGGTCATGGCCACGTCACCCCGGACGAGCCGCCCCGACAGGAGCGAGGCCAGCGCGGTCGTCAGCGTCACACCGGCCGAGGGGCCGTCCTTGGGGACGGCACCCGCGGGGAAGTGCACGTGGACCGAACGGTCCTTCAGCGCGGTGACCGGCAGCTCCAGCTCCGCGCCGTGCGAGCGCAGGTAGGACAGCGCGATCCGGGCCGACTCCTTCATCACGTCGCCCAGCTGGCCGGTCAGCGTGAGGCCGGTCTCGCCGGTCTCCGGGTCGGCCATCGACGCCTCCACGTAGAGCACGTCGCCGCCGGCGCCGGTGACCGCCAGGCCGGTGGCCACACCCGGCACCGAGGTGCGCTGGCGGGACTCGGGCAGTGACGACTCCGGCACGAACCTCGGCCGCCCGATGTAGCCGACCAGGTCGTCCTCGCCGACCGTGACGGGCAGCTCGTCCTTGGCGGTCACCTTGCGCAGGATCCTCGCGACCGACCGCTCCAGGGAGCGCACGCCGGCCTCGCGGGTGTATTCGGCGGCCAGCCTGCGCAGCGCCGCCTCCTCGACCGTGACCTCCTCGGCGGTCAGCCCGGCCAGCTCCAGCTGCCTGGGCAGCAGGTGGTCGCGGGCGATCGCGACCTTCTCGTCCTCGGTGTAGCCGTCGAGCGTGACGACCTCCATCCGGTCCAGCAGCGGCCCGGGGATGGCCTCCAGGACGTTGGCCGTGGCCAGGAACAGCACGTCGGACAGGTCGAGCTCGACTTCGAGGTAGTGGTCGCGGAACGTGTGGTTCTGGGCCGGGTCGAGCACCTCGAGCAGGGCGGCCGTGGGGTCGCCGCGGTAGTCGGCGCCGACCTTGTCGACCTCGTCGAGCAGGACGACGGGGTTCATCGAGCCGGCCTCGCGGATCGCGCGGACGATGCGGCCGGGCAGCGCGCCGACGTAGGTGCGCCGGTGACCGCGGATCTCCGCCTCGTCACGCACGCCGCCGAGCGCGACGCGGACGAACTTGCGCCCCATCGCCCGGGCCACGGACTCGCCCAGCGAGGTCTTGCCGACTCCGGGAGGACCGGCCAGCGCGAGCACGGCGCCGCTGCGGCGGCCGCCCACCACGCCGAGACCCTTGTCCTGGCGGCGCTTGCGCACGGCCAGGTGCTCGATGATGCGGTCCTTCACGTCGGACAGGCCCGTGTGGTCGGCGTCGAGCACGGCCCGTGCGCCTGCGATGTCGTAGGTGTCCTCGGTGCGGTCGTTCCACGGGATGTCGAGGATCGTGTCGAGCCACGTGCGGATCCAGCCGGTCTCCGGGGACTGGTCGGGCGTCCGCTCCAGCTTGTCGACCTCCTTGACCGCGGCCTCGCGCACCTTCTCCGGCAGGTCGGCCGCCTCGACGCGGGCGCGGTAGTCCTCCTCCTCGGTCTCGGAGTCGCCGTTGAGCTCCTTCAGCTCCTTCCGCACCGCGTCGAGCTGCTGGCGCAGCAAAAACTCGCGTTGCTGCTTCTCCATGCCCTCCTGGACGTCCTTGCGGATCGTCTCGGCGACGTCGAGCTCGGCGAGGTGCTCGCGCGACCACTCGACCAGCTTGGCCAGCCGGTCGGCGGGATCGGCGGCCTCGAGCAGCTCGACCTTCTGCGCCCTGCTCAGCCAGGGGGTGTAGCCGGAGCTGTCGGCCAGCACCGAGGGGTCGTCGATCTGGTTGACCTGGTCGACCACCTGCCAGGCCCCGCGCTTCTGCAGGATCGTCGTGGCCAGCGCTTTGTACTCCCTGGCCAGCTCCTGGGCGCGCTCGCCGGCGGCGACGGCGTCGATCGTGTCGGCCTCGACCCACAACGCGGCGCCGGGGCCTGTCGTGCCGGTGCCCACGCGGACGCGGTCGACGCCGCGCACCACGGCTGCGGGCTCGCCGCCCGGAAGCCTCCCGACCTGCTCGACCACCGCGCGCACGCCGATGGCGCCGTAACGGCCGTCGATGCGGGGAACGAGGAGGACCCGCGGCTTGTTGCCACCAGATGCACGGGCCGCGTCTATGGCAGCGCGCACGTCGGAGTCGGACAGGTCCAGCGGAACCACCATGCCCGGCAGGACGACCTCGTCGTCGAGCGGCAGGACCGGAAGGATCAAGCTCTCACTCATGCGAACTCCAAAGGGTTGAGTACATCCGACTCAATTCATCGGAGCCTCGGATTGTTCCCTTCCTTGCCGATGTTCGCTCACGGCGATCGTAAGCATGTAATCGGATACCTGAGGGCGACAGCGGGATCAACCCCTGGTGTGACGCGGCCGACGACGACCCGACCGTAAGCTTGACCAGGTGATCTCCGTCCGACGCGCCCGCGACCTCGCCCGCCGGCGTCCCGGCCGTTCCCGCGCGGCCTCCGGCGAGGCAGCCGACCGCACGACCGGCGCCGGACCAGCGACGGAACCCGCGACGATGCCCGCGACGATGCCTTCGACGTTCGCGACGGAACCCACGACGGAACCCACGACGGAACCCACAACAGAGCCCACAACAGAGCCCACGACAGAGCCCACGACGGAGCCCGTGGCAGGGCCCGGCGGAGCTCCTGGCGCCCCGTCCGTGACGGGTCCGCGCGCCGCGCCCGGCGACGAGCACGTCAAGGGTGACTCGCCACGGTGGAGCGACGGGCCGGCGAGCGATGTGGCGCTGAGGCTGGTGCGGCCCTTCGCGCGAGCCCTGTGGCAGGGTGACGCCGACCCGCCACCGTCCCCCCGCCGCCTGGTCTTCACCGTGCCGCGCTGGCTGGCGGTGCTCGTGCCGCTGAGGACGGTCAACCTCCTCCAGCTGGCCGAGCTGGCGCTGGCCTTCGCCCTGTTCGGGGTGACCCAGTCCATGGTGAACGACTGGAGTCTCCGGGCCCGGCTGCCGGTCGGCGAGCAGCTCACCTACCTCACCGCTGTGGCGGTCGCGTTGCCCGTGGTGCTGCGCGACCGGTGGCCGCTGGCCGCGTGGCGGGTCGCCTTCGTGTCGATGCCTCTCGTCCTCTGGGTGGCCAAGACGGCCGGGCCGCCAGGAGCCATCCCCTACGCGCCCCCCGTGATCGTGGCCTACCTGCTGGTCCTCTACTCCGTGGCCGTGCGCTGCGACCGGCAGATCACCTGGGTCGTCTGGATCCTCACGGTCCTCACCGCCTGGATCGCCGACCCCAACTCGATGCCGCTCGTATCGGTCGTCACGGCCGTCGCGGTGCTGTTCGGCTACAACGTACGAGTCAGGCGCTCGGCCACGGCCAAGCTCGTGGTCGAGGAGCTCCGCTCCCAGGTCGCCGAGAGCGCCAAGGCCGTGCTGGCCGAGCGCACCCGCATCGCCCGCGAGCTGCACGACGTGGTCGCGCACCACATGTCGGTGATCGCGATCCAGGCGGAGGCGGTGCCGCTCAAGGCGGCCGGCGACCCGGTGCAGCTGGAGGCGGGCCTGGCCGAGATCCGCGGGTTGTCGCTGGAGGCGATCGCGGAGCTGCGCCAGGTCCTCGGCGTGCTGCGCGACCAGGACGGCCGCACCGACACCGCGCCCCAGCCGGGGCTCGACCGGATCGACGAGCTGTTCTCCAACGCCCGCGCCGCCGGGCTGGCCGTGCTCGTCAAGCGGTCGGGCCCGATCGACGGGCTCCCGCCCGCCGTTGAGCTGTCGGCGTACCGGATCGTGCAGGAGTCGCTGAGCAACGTGATGCGGCACGCGCCGGGAGCGCCCGTCGCGGTGGACATCACCCGCGACGGGAACGAGTTGCGGTTGTGCGTGGCCAACGGTCCGGGCAGCGGCCCCGGCGGCGCCGCGGGCACCGGCGGCTCCGGCGCCCCTGCTGATGTCCCTGCTGATGTCCCTGCTGATGTCCCTGCCGACGTCCCGCACGAGGCTTCCCGCAACGGGGCACGTCGGGCGGGCGGCGAGGCCGCTCGCGGGCCAGGCCAGGACACGGCGCGCGGTGCGGGGCAAGGGCTCGTGGGGATGCGGGAACGGGCGGCGTTGCTCGGGGGCTCGCTCGACGCCGGGCCCGTGTCCGGTGGAGGCTTCGAGGTACGCGCAGTGCTGCCGATCGTGACGAGGGAGAACGCTTGATCCGGGTTCTGATCGCCGACGACCAGGGGATGGTGCGCACGGGGTTCACCGTGTTCCTGAGCGGCCAGCCGGACATCGAGGTCGCCGGCGAGGCGGCCGACGGGCGGGAGGCCGTGGATCGGGCCGCCGAGCTCGATCCCGACGTGGTGCTCATGGACGTGCGCATGCCGGTCATGAACGGTCTCGAGGCCACCAGGGAGATCCTCGCCCGCCAGGAGTCGACGAAGGTGCTCATCCTGACGACGTTCGACCTCGACGACTACGTCTACGAAGCGTTGCGGGCGGGAGCCAGCGGGTTCCTGCTCAAGGACGCCTCGGCCGCGCAGCTCGCGGAGGCGGTGCGGGTGGTGGCGGGTGGGGAGGCGCTCATCGCCCCGTCGATCACCAAGCGGCTCATCCGCGAGTTCGCCCGGCTCGGCGGTCCACGGCCGGTGCCGGGCGGGCGGCGGCTCGACGAGCTGACCGAGCGGGAGACGGAGGTGCTCGCCCTGGTCGCCCAGGCACTGTCCAACCAGGAGATCGCCGCCAAGCTGTTCGTGGCCGAGCAGACGGTCAAGACGCATGTGGGGCGGGTGCTGATGAAGCTCGGGCTGCGCGACCGGGCCCAGGCGATCGTCTTCGCCTACGAGACGGGTCTGGTCCGCCCCGGCGAATGAGACGCTCACGGCGGCCACCACCGGGTAGGCACCGGGTGTGGGCGTTTCGTTGGGGGCGGGTTCGCCGTAGAGTCGGCTGATGGACCCGGTTGCGCTCTTCCAGCAGGTGGCGGCGAGCGTTCCCGCCTATCGCGCCTTTCTGGCGGAGAACTCCATCGATCCCGGGAAGATCCGTACGTCTCAGGACTTCGCGCGGCCGCCGATGACGACCAAGGAGACCTACACGCGTCGCCATCCCCTCCCTGACCTGTGCAGGGACGGCGTGATCGGGGACATCGTGGCGGTGTCGTCCGGTTCCACCGGCGAGCCGTCGTTCTGGCCGAGGTCGGCGGCCGACGAGCAGGTGATCGCCGCGCTTCGAGGAGGTCTTCAGCGTGATCTGGCGTGGAACCCCGGGCGTTTACGTTTACGCCCGGGAGGAAACGACAGCGCGGGAGGGCCTCCAGGCCCGAGCAGTGCTCTGACAGTCGGTCTGTGCGGGTGGCTCAGCCTGGCCGCTTCTGGTTCTCGATGTACTCCCTGATGATCGGCAGGGGTGGCCCGCCGCAGGACGCGGAGACATACGAGGGGGACCAGAGCCGGCTGCCCTGCCGATACCGGCGGATGTGGACCGCAAACTCCTTGCGCAGCGCTGATATCGGGGTTGGGGTTCCCGCGCTGCGACGTGGACTTCTTGATAGTGTGTTCGATTGTGAAACTGGTGGTGCAGGTGAAGCTGCTGCCAACGCCGCAGCAGGCGGCGGCGCTGGAAGCCACCCTGGACGCCGCCAACCGAGCGGCGAATCTGGTCGCGGCACTGGCGTTCCAGCGCCACTGTTTCCGTAACTTCGATCTGCGCAGGCACGCCTACGATCAGATCAAGGCCGGGTTCGGGCTGGCGGCCCAGGCCGCCCAGCATGTGATCAAGAAGGTGTGCGACGCCTACCGCACGCTGCACGCCAACCTGGCCGCCGGGAATCTGGGCAAGCCCGGATCGGCGCGCCGGGTCAAGGCCGAAGCCAAGCCGGTCTCCTTCCGGCCGCTGGCGGCTCAGCCGTATGACGACCGGTGCCTGTCCTGGCAACACGAGGCGCGGACGGTGTCGATCTGGACGACCGGCGGCCGGCTGAAAGGGGTGGCCTTCACCGGCTCAGACCAGCAGCTGGCCCTGCTGGCCGCCCATCGGCGTGGCGAGTCAGATCTGGTGTGCCGGGACCGGATGTGGTTCCTGCACGCCACCATCGAGGTCCCCGACGTCCCGGCCGCCGCGCCGCAGGGGTTCCTGGGCGTGGACCTGGGCATCGCCAACATCGCCACCACCAGCACCGGCACCCGGCATTGCGGTAAAGGGCTGAACGCGGTCCGCCACCGGCATCGTGCATTGCGCCGCCGATTGCAGGCCAAAGCCACCAAATCGGCCAAGCGGCTGCTGAAAAAGCGGCGCCGGGCCGAGGCGCGGTTCGCCGCCAACACCAATCATGTCATCGCCAAGCAGATCGTGACCGAGGCGGAACGCACCGGACAAGGGATCGCCCTGGAAGACCTCCAAGGCATCCGCGACCGGGTACGGCTTCGCAAGCCCCAGCGGGTCACGCTGCATGCGTGGAGCTTCCACCAACTCGGGAGCTTCATCTCCTACAAGGCGGCCCGGGCCGGTGTCGCCGTCATCCACGTCGACCCGTCCTACACCTCACAGCAGTGCTCGCAGTGCGGGCACGTGGACCGGCGCAACCGGCCCGGCCGGGCCACCTTCTCCTGCACGTCGTGCGGCTTCGCTGAGCACGCCGACGTCAACGCAGCCCGCAACATCGCCGCACGCGGTGAAACGGGCTGGGCAGTGAGTCACGCTGCCTAACGCGGACCAGACCGTGCACCCCATGCACGGCGAGGAGCTGCAAGCTCGGTCGTTCACAGTTCACGGCCGAGAAGCTGACAGACTCGTTCGCCGCCCTCGGCACCTGGGTGGGCGGCCTGTTCACGGTCGACTGCTGCCGCCAGCTGGCCGCGCGCGGCTACCCGATCACCGTGGTCGCCCCAGGGACCGACCGGAGGGAGATCCTGCGCGTCCTGCCGGAGCTCGCCCCCCACTTCGACCAGGTCGTGCTGCTCGGCTACCCGCCGTTCCTCAAGAACGTCATCGACACCGAGGACCTTCCGTGGCACCGCTGGAACGTCAGGCTGGTCACGGCGGGCGAGGTGTTCAGCGAGGAGTGGCGCGCGCTGGTCGCCGGTCGGGCGGGGATCGAGGACCCGGTACGCGGCATCGCCTCCCTCTACGGCACCGCCGACGCGGGCGTGCTGGGCAACGAGACCCCGCTGTCGGTCGAGATCCGCCGGTTCCTGTCCGCCCGTCCCGACGCCGCCAGGGAGCTCTTCCGCGAGTCGCGGCTGCCGACCCTCGTCCAGTACGACCCCGAGGTCCGGTTCTTCGAGGAGCACCAGGGCACGCTGCTGTTCTCGGGCGACAACGGGGTCCCGCTGATCCGCTACCACATCGCCGACGAGGGCGGGCTGGTCGCGTACAACGAGATGCTGGCCTTCGTCCGCAGGCACGGCTTCGAGCCGGCCGCGCGCGGCCCCGAGCCGGCCGCGCGCGGCCCCGAGCGCCCGTTCGTGTACGTGTTCGGCCGCAGCCACTTCACCGTCTCCTACTACGGCGCCAACGTCTTCCCTGAGAACATCGCGATCGGCCTGGAGCAGCCCGCGATCAGCGGCCGGGTGACGGGCAAGTTCGTGCTGGAGGCGAGCGAGGACGCCGACCGCGACCGGCATCTCACGGTGACGGTGGAGCTGATGCCGGGCGAGAAGCCATCGGAGGAGATCGCCCGGGCGGCGGGCGAGTCGATCCTGGCGCAGTTGCTCCGGCTGAACAGCGAGTTCGCCCACTACGTGCCCGCCGCGCGGCAGCCGCCGTTCATCCGCCTTCGCGAGTCGGGCGATCCGGAGTATTTCCCGCCGGGCGCCAAGCACCGCTACACCCGCTAGGCGGTCAGGGCGGCGGCGATGCGGTCTTCCGCCCACGGCACCATGAGGAAGCCGCGCTTGACGGTCAGCACCTGCACGCCGGCCGTCCAGGAGTGGATGCCGGGGATCGAGGCCAAGGTGCGGGAGGTGAAGCGGTGGATGTCGGCGGTGGTCGGGACGATCACCTCGCACACGAGCGAGGCCTGCCCCAGCATGGAGGCGATCATCCGCACGCCGCGCTCGCCGGACAGCCGTTCGGCCACGCTGTCCTGCAGGCTGGGCTCGACCGACAGCCAGAAGAGGATCTCGGCCTCGTAGCCGAGCGCGGCGGCCGGAATGAACGTGGTCACCATGGCGCAGCCGCATTCCAGCAGGCTCTCCAGCCGCCGCCTGGCGGTGCTCTCGCTGATGCCCAGGCGCCGCCCGACCGACTGGAAGCTGGCCCGCCCGTCCTCCCGCATCGCGGCCAGCACCTCGCGGTCGACGTCGTCGAGGTGGCAGCGCCCGCACGTCCGGGCGCGCGGCGGCACCGCGAACGACGCCGCCTGCTCCCCCAGCACGGGGACGCTCCAGTCGTAGCTGACCTTGTACGTGTGCAGCACCAGGTCGGCGCTGCTCTGCTGGGCGCCGGGGATGGCGTGCACGAATTCGACCAGCATCGAGTAGAGGTCGCGGTCCTTGGGCGCGACCAGCTCGAAGACGATGTCGTAGCCACCGGTGACGATGGTGACGTAGCGGACGTCGGGGTTGGCCGCGAGCAGCCCGGCGACCCGCAACTGGCTGCCGGGCGCGCAGGTGAGCCGGACGATGAAGGTGTTGACAGGACCGTCGCACTCCAGGTGCGGCAGCACGGCCACGCGGGCCAGCCCAGCCGCGAACAGCTGCTGGGCCCGCCGCGCCACCGTGGTGGTGGAGATGCCGAGCAGCTGGGCGATGTCGGTCCAGCTGGCCCTGCCGTTCACGTGCAGCGCGGCGAGGATCTTGCGGTCGAGGTCGTCGAGATCATCCATCGGGGGCATCATCGCGCGTTCAGGACCGTTCGCGCACCTTGCGGAGGAACCCGCGGACGGTCGCCTCCCACAGTTCGGCCTCCTCGACCTGCGGCGAGTGCCCCGATCGCTCGAAGACGCGCAGCTCGGCGTCGGGGATGAGGGCGGCGATGGTCTCGCTGCACTCGACCGGGGTGATCCAGTCGTGCCTGCCGACGGTGATCAGGGCAGGGGCGGTGATGCCGGGCAGGAGATGCTTGATGTCGTAGGCGGGCTGGTTCACGGCGAACGCGTAGTTGTGCGTCTGATAGTGGTACGGCGTGGCGGCCACCCGCTGCTCCACCTTGGCCGGATCGTAGTCGTGGTCGTAGAGCGGCAGGATCTCCCGCCAGCAGTCGCGCAGGTCGTCGTCGTCGCGCACGGTGCCGGACATGATCCGGTCGAGCTTGGCCTGGTCGATGCTCACCCGGGACGAGGCGGCGGCGTTGCGGGTGGCGAGCTCCTGGTTGGCGTTGTCGGCCGAGGTGTCGCGGAGCACGACGGCGCTCACCCGGTCGGGGTGGCGGGCGGCGTACTCCATGGCGATGAAGCCGCCGTACGAACCGCCGGCGACGATCACCTGCTCGGCGCCGAGCCAGCGGCGCAGGCCCTCGACGTCGGCGACCCACTGCTCGTGGGTGAACGGGCCGGCCTGGCCGCTCGTGCCCGAGCCCCTGGCGTCGAACACGACGACGCGGTACTCGTCGGCGAGCCGCCCGAAGCTGGCCCGGGGCTCGGCGAGCGAGCCGAGGCCCGGGGCGCCGTGGTGGGCGATGATCGTCTGCTCGCCGTCGCCGAGGATCTCGACGTTGAGCGGGTTGTCGTTGATGTCGACGAACACGGGGTCCCTTTCAGATGATGACGTCGGTGAGCTCGCGCGGGTACGCCGTGAGCCGGCGCGGGCCCGTCTCGGTGACCAGGACGGTGTCGGAGATGCGGTAGCCGGCGTGGCCCGGCACGTAGACGCCGGGCTCGCTGGACAGGATCATGCCGGGGGCCAGCTCGGTCGCGTCGCCGTCGGACAACCACGGCGGCTCGTGGAAGCCGAGCCCGATGCCGTGCCCCTGCCGGTGGCGGATGTGCTCGGCCAGCCCGGCCTCCTCGATGACCCGCAGGCAGCGGCGGTTGGCCTCCTCGCAGGAGACGCCCGGGACGAGTGCCTCGGTGCCGGTCTCCTGTGCCTCGCGGACGGTCTCGTAGTAGCGGGCCTGCTGCGTCGTCGGCTCGCCGATCACGAACGTGCGCTCGCTCTCCACGAACCGGCCGCCGACGGCGCAGCCGAGCGAGAGCATGAACGTCTCCCCCTGGCGCAGCCGGTCGCCGCCGGGCAGCCGGTGCGGCTGGGCCGAGTTGGGCCCGCCGTAGACGAGGCCGCCGGTGAGCATGGGCACGACGACGACGTCCGTGTGCCTGGCGTACATGAGGGCGCTGCCGTGGGCGATGACGTGGGAGGCCAGCTCCGTCTCCGCGGGCAGGTCGCCGCCGGCCTCGACGGCCGCCCTGACCAGCTCGACGCCGGCCTCGATCATCGCGTCGGCGATGCGGGCGGCCTCCTCGTGCAGGACGATCTCCTCCGGCAGCTTGCGCAGCCGTACGCGGCCGACCGCGTTCGAGGCCCTCCACCGGGTGGCGGGGAACGCCTCGGCCAGCGCCTGGGCCCTGGCGACGCTGGTGGATGGCGCGTACGCGGCCTGGTCGTGCGCCTTCACGTGCCCGGCCAGCACCGCGAACGGCGGCCTGACGCCGGGGAACTCCGGATAGGCGACGATCTCGGCCCGCGCCCCCTGGTCCTGGGCGTACTCCCGCTCCAGGTCGGGGACGAGCAGCACGGGGTCGCCGTCGAGCGGCAGCCAGCAGGCGACCGGGCGCTCGTTCGGGAAGTGGTGGAAGCCGGTCAGGTAGGCGACGTCGAGCGGGTCGTCGAGCAGCATCGCCCCCAGCCCCTCGGCGGACATCTCGGCTCGGACCCGGCCGAGCGCGCCGGCGTAGAAGGCGTCGGGCAACTTCTGGGAGAAGGTCATGCATCGCTCCTGTGGTTGCGAGCGTCGTTGTAGGCCACGGAGAGCAGGGTCGTGGACAGCACCAGCAGCAGGATCGCCACTGACGGGAACAGGGTGGTCCACCAGGCGGAGGCCAGGGAGCCCGACTGCTGCGCCTTGTGCAGGATCGTGCCCCACGACCAGCTGTTCGGGTCGCCCAGGCCGAGGAAGGAGAGCCCCGCCTCGGCGAGCACGGCGCGGGAGGTGGTCAGCACGACCGACACGCCGACGACCGGGATGACGCCGGGCAGCAGGTGCTTGCGGACGATCCACCACGACGAGCCGCCGACGACCTTGGCCGCCGACACGAACGGCATGGGCACGATCGCCAGCGCCTGCGAGCGCACCACGCGGGCCACCTCAGGCCAGCTGAACAGCGCGATGACCACGACCAGCGTGCGCACGCTCGGCCCGGCCAGCGCCGCCACCAGGATCATCAGCGGCAGCATGGGCAGCGACAGGGACAGGTCCACCAGCACGCCGAGCGGCGTGTCGAGCCGCCTGAAGTAGGCGGCGCTGACGCCGATCAGCAGCCCGATGACGATGGCCAGCACGGACGCGCTGAGGCCGACCGCCATGCTGACCCGGGTCCCCCACACCACCTGGGCGAACACGTCCTGCCCGATGTCGTCGGTGCCGAACCAGTGCGCGGCCGACGGCGGCTGCGAGGTGTCGGCGCCGTACCCCTCGGGGAAGGGCGCGAGCAGCGGCGCGAGGAGCGCGACCAGGGCCAGCAGGATGAGCAGGGCCCCGCTGCCCATGCCGAGCGGGTTGCGGCGGAAGGCGGACCAGGTCCGCTGGCGGGGGGTGAGCTCGACCGTCGTCATGAGGTACGCACCCTGGGGTCGAGGATTCCGTAGGCCACGTCCGTGATCAGGTTGGCCACCACGACGGCGGCGGCGAGCAGCACGAACGCGCCCTGAAGGACGGGGAAGTCGAGCTGGCCGACCGCCTCGTAGACGGCCCGCCCGATGCCCGGGTAGGCGTAGATCGTCTCGGTCAGCACCGCGCCGCCGACCAGGGTGCCGAGCTGGAGTCCGGCGATCGTGGTGGTCGGGAGCAGCGCGTTGCGCAGGGCGTGCTTCCACACGACCTTGCCCGGCCTGACCCCTTTCGCCTTGGCGAGCGACACGTAGTCCTCGCCGAGCGCGTCGATGAGCGTGGTGCGCATCGTCAGGACGTAGCCGCCGAGCTGGATGAGCACCAGCGACAGGCACGGCAGCACCAGGTGGTGCAGCATGCTGAGGGTGGCGGCGAAGCCGGTGGCGTCGAGGTCGACCGCCCCGCCGATGGGGAACCAGCCGAGCCAGACGCCCAGCACGTACATGAGGAGGATGCCCACGCTCGGCACGAACAGCGACTGCGCGGTGACGCCGGTGAGCTGGATCACGCGGTCCATCCAGCCCTTGGCCCGGGTGGCGGCGAGCACGCCGAGCGGGATGCCCAGCGCGATCGTCACCGCCATGGCCGAGATCGTCAGGATCAGCGTCCACGGCAGCCGTTCCATGAGCACGCTGGTCACCGGGACCGACTGGCGGAACGACATGCCCAGGTTGCCCTGGAGGAGCTGCCCCAGATAGTTGAGGTACTGAACGCCGAGCGGCTGGTCGAGGCCGAAGTCGGCGAGCAGCTTCCTGCGCAGTTCCTCGGTCATGTTCGGGTCGGCCACGGCAAGCACCGGGTCGCCGGGCAGCAGGCGCACCAGGAAGAACGTCACCGTGACCGCGAACCAGAGGGTGAGCAGGCCGCGGGCCAGCCGGATGCCGATGAACCGCATGGGATCAGCCCGCCGGCTTCGCCGCGGCGAGGGAGAGCGGGTTCAGGATGGACAGCAGCTCGCTCGGCATCGGCTTGAACCCGGTCCACTTCGTGGAGTGGGCGATGTTGAACGTCTCCACGTACAGGACGTTGTCGTAGACCTGGTCGTGGATGATCCTGGCGGCCTCCTGGATGGGCTGCTTGGCCTCCTCCTGGGTGAGCGCCCGCTGCGCCTGGTCGATCAGGTCGTCCAGCTTGGGGTCGCTGACCTGGGCGTAGTTGATGAACCCGCCCGTCTTGAA
The DNA here is from genome assembly GCF_055586745.1 of Nonomuraea sp. NPDC049378. Classification (NCBI taxonomy): domain Bacteria; kingdom Bacillati; phylum Actinomycetota; class Actinomycetes; order Streptosporangiales; family Streptosporangiaceae; genus Nonomuraea; species Nonomuraea sp. NPDC049378. Next base: position 150,238 of record NZ_JBVJHP010000005.1, on the reverse strand, counting down.
GGCCAGGCCCAGGTTGGCGGGCGGGTTGTCCATGACCGCCCACGAGCCGGCGTAGATGTCGAAGTCCCGCTTGGCGGTCTTGTCCAGGTACGTGTTGCGCTCGAGTCCCTGCAGCTTGATCGTGATCCCGGCCTTCTTCGCCGCGTCGCGGACCATGGGGGCCCAGCGGGCGATGTTCGGGTCGGCCTGGTCGTAGATCATGTTCAGGCTCAGGTTACTCACGCCCGCCTCGGCCAGCAGTTTCTTGGACTGCTCGGGGTCGAAGACGTACTCCTTCGACGCCGGGTCGGCGTAGTCGGGCAGCGAGGGGGTCAGCACGCTGGAGTTGGAGGACTTGGCGAAGCCCTTCAGCGCGATGTTCCTGATCGCCTCGTAGTCGACGGCGTGCGCGAGCGCCCTGCGGACGCGGACGTCGTCCAGCGGCTTGCGCTTGGTGTTGTACTGCAGGTGCGCCCAGCCCAGCGACGGGATCTGCTGGAGCTTGACCTTGGGGTCGTTCTTCAGCTCGGCCGCGGTGGCGGGCGGCAGCACGTTGCCGATGAGGTCGATCTCGCCGTTGCGCAGGGCGAGCACCTCGGTGTTCACGTCGGGGAAGACCCGGAAGACGACCTCCTTGATCGCCGGCTTGCCGGGGCCGAAGTCGTCGACGCGCTCCATGACATAACGCTGGCCGCGCTCGGCCTTCGTCAGCTTGAACGGGCCCGCGCTCACCCAGTCGGAGTCGTTGGCGAACTTCTGCACGCTGGGCGCCTTCCCGAACACGTGCTTGGGCACGATCGGCAGCCAGAAGCCGACGTTGTCCAGGAACGTCCCGTCGGGACGGCTGAGGGCGAACTCGACCTCCGTCGGCGAGACGGCCTTCGCCTTGTCCAGCGCCGTGATGAGCCCGGCGACCACGCCGAACTTCTCCTTCTGCACCGCCGTCACCGAGAACACCACGTCGTCGGCGGTGACCGGCTTGCCGTCCGACCACGTCATGTCGTCGCGCAGCTTGACCGTGGCGGTCCTGCCGTCCTCGGAGTAGGACCACTCGGTCGCCAGGTACGGGACGCGCTTGCCGGCCTCGTCCATCTGGGTCAGGTGCGGGTACATCAGGCTGGTGACCCAGGAGTCCGTACGGCTGTTGCCGACCAGCGGGTTGTAGTTGACCACGTCGGCGGTGGTGCCGATGGTCAGCCGGCCGGCCTCGGCGGGCGCGCCGGACGAGCCGGTGGACTGCGACGAGCCGGGCACGCTCGGGGCGCAGGCGGCGGTCAGCGCGACGGACAGGGCGGCCAGCGCGCCCAGGACGGTGACACGTCTCATCAGATCCAGACCTCTTCCAGCACGCGCATGACGTTGCCCCCGACCACCTTGGTGATCTCCTCGTCGGAGTAACCGTGGGTGACCAGCCAGGCGATGATGTTCCAGAAGCACTCGGCGGGGTTCTCCAGGCCGTCGACGTACGGCACCTTGTCGTAGGCGATGCCGGCGTGCGCCTCGTTGAGCGACAGGTGCTCGGCGAACGTGTCGTGCAGCCCGACGTGGTCGCCGAACAGCGTGTCGGGGCCGAACGCCACGTGGTCGATGCCGACCAGGTCCACACAGTACGTGAAGTGGTCCATGACCGACTCCAGGCTGTGGCGGGGGTGATCGGGCGACAGCGTGGTGTGCGGGGCCGCCTCGAGGCCGATCACGCCGCCGCGCTCGGCCGCGGCCTTGATGACGGAGTCGGGCTTCATGCGGTTGGTCGGCCAGACCGCGCGGGCTCCGGCGTGGGTGATGAGGATCGGCTTGGTGGAGTGGCGGATCGTGTCGAGCGAGGTCTGGTCGCCGGAGTGGGAGACGTCGATGGCGATGCCCAGCTTGTTCATGCGGCGCACGGCCTTCTCGCCGAACAGGGTCAGGCCGCCGTCGCCGCGCTCCTTCAGGCCGCTGCCCAGGGTGTTGGCCTCGCTGTAGGCGATGCCCATCTGCCGTACGCCGAAGCCGTACAGCATGTCGATCCTGTCGACCTCGTTCTCGATCATGGTGGCGGCCTCGAGGGCGAGCACGAGGCCGATGCGGCCGCTCGCGTGCGCCTCGTGCACGTCGGCCAGGCGCTCGACCTTGATGACGTAGTCCTGGTGGGCGAGGTCCGACAGGCGCATGCCGATGTCGGCGACCACGTCGTTCCACTTCCAGCCGGCCTGGCTGGTGATACAGCAGGTGCCGTCCATGAGGTTGTCGAAGACGACGGTCATGCCGGAGCGGGCCAGGCCCGCGTACCCGGTGTGGTGGCGGGCGGTGCGGTTGTAGTCGACCGTCTGGCGGATGTCGTCGGGGAAGACCGAGGGGTGGTCGTGCAGGGAGACGACCAGGTTGTCGGTCAGCAGACGGCGGACGCGTTCCGACTGCTCGGTGGTGAGCTCGGGCCCCTCGTACGCGGGGACCCGGCCGAGTTCGGGCGCCAGGTCGAACACGCGGTAGTCGGTGCCCGCCTCCAGGTATTCGTAGGAACGGTAGCCCTTGTAGCTCTTCGCGGCTTCCAGCACTTGGTATCCCCTCTTGTCCGATTGCCGGAAGTTTGCCAGGATCAGGCGCATAAGGCAACATCGATGGTGAATTTCGGCGTCAGAGAAGAGTCATACGCCATCATTCGTCACAGCGAGGAAGGGGTGCGGTGAGCGAGTCACCGGTACTGGAGATCCGCGACCTCCACGTCACGTTCACCGCGCGCGGGCGGGAGATCCACGCGGTGCGCGGAGTGGACCTGACCATCGAGCGCGGCCAGACGCTGGCCCTGCTCGGCGAGTCGGGCTCGGGAAAGTCCGTCACCGCCAAAGCCGTCATGGGGCTGCTCGACCAGCCCGGCGTCGAGGTGCGCTCGGCGGTCGCCCGCCTCGGCGGCCGTGACCTGCTCGCCATGTCCGCCGAGGAGCGCCGCGCCCTGCGCGGCAGCGCGATGACGCTGGTCTTCCAGGACGCCCTGTCGGCGCTCAACCCGGTGCTCAGCGTCGGCGACCAGATCGGGGAGCTCTTCCGCGTCCACCGGGGCCTGTCGCGCAAGGAGGCGAGGGCACGCTCGGTCGAGCTGCTCGACCTGGTGGGCATCCCGGCGGCGGCCACGCGGATCGGCGACTACCCCCACCAGTTCTCCGGGGGCATGCGGCAGCGCATCCTCGTGGCCATGGCCGTGGCGCTCGAACCCGACCTGATCATCGCGGACGAGCCGACCACCGCGCTCGACGTGACCGTACAGGCGCAGATCCTGGAGCTCATCGACCGGCTGCGGCGCGAGCTCGGCACCGCCGTCCTGCTGATCACCCACGACCTGGGGGTGGCGGCGGAGGTGAGCGACCGGGTCGCGGTGATGTACGCGGGCCGGCTCGTGGAGAGCGGCCAGGCCGAGGAGCTGTACGACCTGCCCGCCCACCCGTACACGGCCGCCCTGCTCGCGGCCGTGCCCGACCTGGACAGGCCGGCGTCGGAGCTGCGCGCCATCCCCGGCGCGCCGCCCAGCCCCGCGACCGCATCGCCCGGGTGCTCGTTCGCGCCCCGCTGCGACCGGGCGAGCGACGTGTGCACGAGCACGCGTCCGGCGCTCGTGCCGCTGGAGACCGGCGCCGGCCGGTACGCCGCCTGCCACCACGCGAAGGAGACGCTCGATGACGCCCCCGCCTGAACCCGCCGCCACGGACGCCACGCAGACCACCGGGCCGACCGCCGCACCGGCCACGCCGGCGACCCGCGCGACCGGCGAGCCAGTGCTGCGCGCCACCGGACTGCACAAGACCTACCGCGGCGGGATCCTCTCGCGGGGCGGGGCCGTACGCGCGGTCGCGGGCGTGGACCTGGAACTGCGGGCCGGGGAGACGCTGGGCATCGTCGGCGAGTCCGGCTGCGGCAAGTCCACCCTGGCCCGCATGCTCGTCGGCCTCGAACGCCCCGACCAGGGCGAGGTGACCTTCCGGGACCGGCCGTTCTTCACCCGCGGCGGCGTGCCCCGCGACATCCGCCGCCGCGTCCAGATGGTCTTCCAGGACCCGCTCACCTCGCTCAACCCCCGCATGACCGTGCTCGACATCGTGGCCGAGCCGCTGCGCGTGCACCGGCTGTGCGCGGACGCCCGCGCCCTGCGGGACCGGGTGGGGGAGCTGCTCTCGCTGGTGGGCCTGCCGCCCGAGCGGATGAACCGCTACCCCCACGAGTTCTCCGGCGGCCAGCGCCAGCGCATCGGCATCGCCCGCGCGCTGGCCACCGAGCCGGACGTGATCGTGTGCGACGAGCCGGTGTCGGCGCTGGACATGTCGGTGCAGGCTCAGGTGGTCAACCTGTTCGCCGAGCTGCAGCGCACGCTCGGGGTGGCGCTGGTGTTCATCGCCCACGACCTGGCCGTGGTGCGGCACGTGTCGCACCGGGTGGCCGTGATGTACCTGGGACGGCTGGCGGAGACCGGACCGGCGGCCGAGGTGTACGGCAGCCCCGCGCATCCGTACACGATGGCGCTGCTGTCGGCGGCCCCCGCGGCCAAACCGCGGCTGCGGGGCCGCTCGCGCATCATGCTGGCCGGCGACCCGCCGAGCCCCGTGGCGCCGCCGCCCGGCTGCCGCTTCCACACCCGCTGCTGGAAGGCCACCGACCGGTGCGCCGAGCAGGAGCCCGCGCTCGAGCCCGTCCCCGGGGACGGCCACGACGCCGCCTGCCACTACGCCGAGCGGCCGTCCTGACTCCACGCCCGGGGTCAGGGCGCAGAAATCAGGGATCACGGCGCAGGACGACCAGCGCGACGTCGTCCTCGCGCACGCCGAACGCCCCCAGCATGCGCTCGGCGAACTGTTCCAGGTCGTCCTCGACGGTCTCCGCCAGCCGCCTGGCCACCTCCAGGCTGTCGTCGAGCGGGGTGTCCCGGTCCTCCACGAGCCCGTCGGTGAACAGCACCATCGTGCCGCCGGGCGGCAGTTTCAGCCGGTCGACCTCATAGCGTTCCGGCAGCACGCCCAGCAGGAGGTTGCCCAGGCCGTGGTAGGCGGCGCCGGGCCCGGCGAGCAGCGGCGGGAGGTGGCCCGCGTTGGCCACCTCGGCCTCGCCCGTCACCGGATCGATGAGCACCATGCAGACGGTGGCGGTCACGCGGGGGTGATAGCGCCGCATCATCCGGTTGAGCAGGTCGAGCGAGGCGCGCAGGTCGACCTGGGCGATGAGCGTGGCGCGCATGGCGTGGCGGATCTCCGCCATCACGGTCGCGGCGTGCAGCGAGTGCCCCTCCACGTCGCCGATCGCCACCAGCACCCGGTGGTCGATCGGCAGCACCTCGTAGAAGTCGCCGCCGACCTCGACGTTGTCGACGGCGGGCTGGTAGCGCACGGCCACCTGCAGACCGGGCACCCGGGGGATGCCGGCAGGCAGCAGGCTGCGCTGCAGGGTGAGCGCGATCGCGTGCTCCTCGGTGTAGGCGCGCAGCGCGTCGACGGCCAGCGCCAGCTGCTGGCCCACCTGGCGCAGCAGGTTGACCTCGTCCGCGTCGAGCGGCGGGCCGCTCGCCACGCCGAGGTAGATGGGCGACCTCGACTTCCTCGTCCGGCAGAGCACGCCGGTGCTGGGGCCCTCCGCGTTCACGCCGGGCAGGAGAGCGTGCCAGCCGGCGGCTTCGACCGTGAACACCTGGGCTTGCGCGGCCCCCTCCGGCGCCATCCGGGAGAGCCGGTCGAGCACGTCGGGACCGGCCGTGTGGGAGGTGGCCTGCTCGCCCGGCCAGGCGCAGAAGCGCCGTGTCCAGCCCTCCGGCAGCAGCGCCAGGGTGCCGCAGAACCGGCCGAGCAGGTCGGCCGTGCCCTCGGCGGCCACCGCGAGCACCTGGTCGAACGTCTCCGCCTCGTTCATCGACAGCGTCACGCCGGCCAGCCGGGCCAGCCGCCCGGCCATGAGCTCCGCCTGCCACCGCGCCCGGTAGTAGCGCAGCATGGCCCGCACGGTGGCGGCGAACTCGGCGGGCTCGATCGGCTCGATCAGGTACGCGTCGGCGCCGCGTTCCAGCCCTTCGGCGCGGTCGGCCACGGTGATGGCGTTGGCCGACACCTGGACGACGGGGATCGACGCGGTGGCCGGATCAGCCTTGATCCGCTCGCACACCTCGAACCCGGACATGTCGGGCAACCGTACGTCGAGGACGACCAGATCGATCTGCCGGCCGGCCAGCTTCCGCAGCGCCTCCTCGCCGCTGCTCGCTTCGACCACGCCGTGCCCGGCCCTGCGCAGCCATCTCGCGAGGATGTAACGCTTGGTGGGCGTGTCGTCGACCACGAGGACGGTTCCCGGCCGGCTGTCCGCCACGGGGACGGTTTCCTGACGCGTCACGCTTCGCCCCCTCTGGCCTGGCGGATGGCCTGGATCAGCTGATCCCTGCGCAACCCGTGCTTGGACAGAACCGCCCGTCCCTCGGGCGCGTACCGCGGCTCCACGGTCACCACGACCACGGGGATCCGGCTCAGCCGATCGTCCTCGGCCATGCGGAGGAGCAGCGCGTGGCCGTCGACGCGCGGCATGAGCAGGTCGATGAGGATCACGTCGGGCGGCTCGGCGGCCATCGCCTCGAGGGCGGCGGCGCCGTCGGCGGCCTCGTCGACGTGGGTGGCGAAGCCGTGCAACATGCGGCGGGCGGCCGCGCGGAACACCTCGTCGTCGTCGGCGACGAGCACCCGCTCCAGCTCGGGCGGGCCGCCGTGGTGCGGCAGCCTGAGCGTGGCGGTGGTGCCCTCGCCCGGCGTGCTGGACAGTTCCAGCGTCCCGCCGAGCGCCTCGGCCAGCCGGCGCGCGTACGGCAGGCCCAGGCCGGTGCCCCTCGCCCCGGCCTGGAAGGAGCCCGGCACCTGGTAGAAGTCCTCGAACACGCGCTTCAGGTGCTCGGTCGCGATGCCGATGCCGGTGTCGGCCACCGTGATGACGACCTCGTCCCTGTCGTCGTCCGCGCGGGCCTCCAGCCGCACCTCGCCGCTCTCGGTGAACTTCAGCGCGTTGGACAGCAGGTTGCGCAGGATCGTGACGAGCATGCCCTCGTCCACGTACAGCGTGGCGGCCTCGGGCGCCACGCTGTGGCGCAGGTCCACGCCGCCCCGCCCGCTCGTCGGGCGCATCGTCACGTGCAGGTGCTCCACCACGTCCGTCAGGCTGATCCTGGCAGGGTGCGGGTCGAGACGGCCCGACTCGGCCTTGGCCATGTCGAGCAGCTCGCTGACGAGCGCCAGCAGAGTCTCGGCCGACCTGCCGATGAGCTCGACCTGGTGGGTCTGCTCCTCGGTCAGCGGATCGCCCCCCGGGCCCGCCAGCAAGCGCACCAGGCCGATGACCGAGTTGAGCGGGGTCCGCAGCTCGTGGCTGACGGTGGCCCAGAAACGGTTCCTGGCCTCGGTCGCCTCGCGGAGCTGGCTGGACTTCTCATCCAGCTCCGCGTAGAGGGCGACCACTCCCCTGTTGGTCTCCTCCAGCTCGGCCGAGAGCTGGTTGTACATCGCCAGCACGCCCGTGTTGGTCTCCTGCAGCTCGGCGTTGAGCCGCAGCACGTCATCCAGGGTCGCGGCCAGTTCCCTGTTCTGCTCCCGTAGCTCGTCGAGGACGGAGACGGGCGCCAGCCGGGCCAGCCCGTCGCGGATGCCGGCGACCTGACCGTGCCACGGCCGCTCCCGCAACCGCTTGGCGAGCGTGACGTGCCCGTCGTCCAGCTCGACCTGGTCGACCAGCCGGCCCGCCAGCCTGACCCCCTCGGACCCGGCCAGGCCGGATCGTTGCCCGTGGCTCAGGGTGATCCGCAGCTCGTCGTCGCCGAGCGCGATCACCGCCGCCGCGCCGGGGCCGTACACCTCCCTGCCGACCTCGCTGAGCGCCGTCGCCACCCGGACCTGGTCCTGCGGCTCGAGCCCGGCCAGCTCGGCGGCCGCGCGGCCGAGGCGGCGCAGCACGAACACGTCCTTCCCGGCGTCGAGGCGGACGCGAATGAGCTCGGCCGCCTTCACGGGCCCGGCCTCGCCGCCACCACGCACACGTCGTCGCGCCTGGTGCCGGCCTCGCGCAGCAGGCACGCGGCGATCACCGACGGGGTGCGGGCGAACAGGCCGGGTACGTGCGCCGGGTCCCAGCGTTCCGACAGCCCGTCCGAGTGCATGATCACGGTGGCGTGGCCGGGCAGCTCGTACGTGAGCTGCCGCAGCCGCGCCCCCTGGTGGCCGGCGATGCCCGGCACCGACACCATGCCCTGCCGCCCCTGGGCGTGCGCGACCCACCCGGACACGTTGCCGAGCCCCGCGTAGGTCACCGCGTCGCCGGCGAGGCGCGCGACCGCGACCGCACCTCCCCTCGTGACGCCCATCCTGCGGTGCAGGTGATCCACGATGGCCAGCGGCTCCCGCTCGCACACCTGCGAGAACAGCTCCACGGCCAGTTGGGAGGCCTGGGCCGCGATGTGGCCGTGGCCCAGCCCGTCGCAGACCATGACCGTGGTGGCCGGGCCTGTCGTGGAGATGGCGAAGGAGTCGCCGCACACCTCCTCGTCGCCGATGGGCCGCGTCAGGCCGCTGGCCGCCGCCGGCGGAGCGGGCCGGCGGCCGGCGGTGAAGTGCATGGCGAGCACGGTCCCCCTGCCGGGCAGGGAGTGCACGTCGTAGCCGGTGGCGATGCGGGCGATGGCGCCCATGCCGATGCCGAGCGTCCCGGATGAGGAGTAGCCGTCGCGCAGGGCTCGGGCGACGTCGGCCATGCCCGGCCCCTTGTCGAAGGCGATGAGCTCCACCGTGGCGGGGGCCTCGGGATGGAGGCGGACCATGACGCTGCCCTCGACGGCGTGCTTGACGAGGTTGGACACCGCCTCGCTGACGGCCACCGCCATCTCCGCGGCCAGCGTGGCGTCGAACCCGGCCCGCTCGGCCAGCTGCACGGCCCGCCGGCGTACCGCGCCCACCACGCTGGGGTCTTCGGCGCGGACCCAGGCCTCCATCCGCCGGCTGGTCACGTAACTCATCTCCGGGCTCGTCTCCGGCCCATTCCCCGGGCCCATTCGCCGGGCCATTCACCGGGCCCATTTCGTCACCGTCACCGTCGTGCCTCTTCCCGGTTCGGACAGCAGGTCGAACTCGTCGACCAGCCGGCGTGACCCGCCCAGCCCGAGCCCCAGGCCCGTGCCGGTGGTCCAGCCGTCGGTGAGCGCCCGCTCGACGTCCGCGATGCCCGGCCCTTCGTCGCTGACGACCAGCTTGAGCCCGCGTTTCGGCCCGTTCTCGACGACGTGGACGCGCACCTCTCCCCGCCCCGCGTAGACGAGGGCGTTGCGCGCCAGCTCGCTGGCGGCCGTGATGATCTTGGTCTGGTCGATGAGGGACAGCCCCGCCTCGATGGCGGCGCTCCTGACGAGCCGGCGAACCGCCACGACGTCGGCGCTGCCCGCGATGGCCGTCTCCCGCCCGGCACTCACGGCACCGCGCCCCTGACGTGGCTCAGCAGCGCAACCCCTTTCTCCAGGTTGAGCGCCGTACGGACGCCGCCGAGCGAGAGCCCGAGCTCCACGAGCGTGATCGCCACGGCCGGCCGCATGCCGACGACCACGGCGTGCGCGTCGAGCATGCGGCACATCTCGCCGATCGTGGCCAGGATCCGCCCGGTGAACGAGTCGACGATCTCGACGGCGGAGATGTCGATGATCACTCCTCTGGCCTCGCGAGAGACGACCATCTCGGCCAGGTCTTCCTTCAGCGCGAGCACGGTCTGGTCATCCAGATCGACCTGGATGGAGACGATCAGCAGGTCGCCGAGCTTGAGAATGGGCACCCGCTCCATCACGCCTGCTCCGCCCGTACGCTGACGCGCGTGGCCGGCCCGCCGCTCACCTGCACGCCGCTGCGGCTGAAGGCGTGGGCGAGCGCGTCGGCCAGCGACGTCTTGGTCACGATGTCGCCGAACTCGATGCCGAGCGTGACGATGGTGTGCGCGATCTGCGGGCGGATGCCGGAGATGACGCATTCCGCGCCCATGAGCCGCGCCGCGAACACGGTCTTGAGGAGGTGCTGGGCGACCTGCGTGTCGACGGCGGGGACGCCGGTGATGTCGATGACCGCGTGCTCGGCGCCGGTCTCCACCAGCGTCTCCAGCAGCTTCTCCATGACGACCTGGGTGCGGGCGGAGTCGAGCGTGCCGATCAGCGGCACGGCCACGATGCCCTCCCAGAGCTTGACCACCGGGGTGGACAACTCGAGAAGCTGCTCCGCCTGATCCATGATGATCTTCTCGCGGGCCTGCGCGTACGCCTCGAACGTGAACAGGCCGAGGTCGTCGATGAGGCGGGCGACCCGGATGAATCCGCGCAGCACCTCGTCGTCGGCGTGGTCGACCACGACCTCGTACAGGGCGCCCTTCAGGCCGAAGACGGCCTTGGAGGTCTCGGCGGGCGAGTAGCCGGCGCGGGCCCGCGAGCGCGACAGCTCGGCGAGCAGGCCGCGCAGGTCGGCGAGGTCGCGCCCGCCCTCCTCGATGGCGCCGAGTATGGCGCCGTAGATCTCCGCCAGCTCGTCGCGCTGCGCGTTGGCCGCCTCCGCCCACCGGCGGATGGCCTGCTCCTCATGGGTGCGGAGCAGCTCCCCCAACCGCCGTTCCACGTCTGCATGATCGGACAAGATCTCTCCAGCGGGGACTCTCGATGTGCTCTTCCGGCATCCCGGTACACCTTCCCTGCCCAAAGTCACCCCCGAGTACTACGTGCAGGTTCGAACCGTGCGGGGACGCGGATTACCCCGCGGCCTCCATAACGTCGCGGCATGTGCAGAAACCTCGCCGTGGCCGGGCTTGTCGCGACCGGCGCGTTCTTGCTGTGGCCGGCTCCGCCGGGCGGGCGGCTGGTGAAGATCTACGGAGAGCTGAAGACAGCCGACCGGGTGGCGGTCATCGTGCCGGGCGCGGACACCACGGTGACGACCTTCGACGACGGTCCCGAGCGGCCCGGGGGCGCGGCGCGGGCCCTGCTGGCCGAGGCCGCCCGGCTGGCGCCGCACGAGCGGCTGGCGGTGGTGGCGTGGCTGGGCTACGACGCCCCGCCCACGCTGAGCCTGGGCGCGATCGCCGACGGCGCGGCCGGCGAAGGGGCCGGCGAGCTGCGCCGCACCGTCGCCAGGCTGCGCGGGCGCACGGACGCGCCGGTGACGCTCCTGTGCCACAGCTACGGCTCGGCGGTGTGCGCCAAGGCCATGCCCGGCCTGCCGGTCTCCGACCTGGCCGTCTTCGGCAGCCCCGGCGTCGGCGCGCCGTCGGCCGCGGCCCTGACCGCTCCGCCCCGCACGGGGTCCGTCCTGGCCTCGCACGGTGGGCCCGCGCAGCCGCGCATCGGGGCGTCGCCGGGTGTGCCCGCCCGGCCGCGGGTGTGGGCGGGGCTCGGGGCGAACGACTGGATCAGGTTCGTGCCCAAGACCAAGCTCGGCCCGTTCGGGTTCGGCACCGACCCCATGAGCGCCGCGTTCGGCGCCCGCGTCTTCGACGCCGGCTCTGGCGGGCACAGTGACTATTTCGCGCCCGGCAGCGCGTCGCTGCGTAACCTGACCCTGATCGTGCTGGGGCGATCCGAGCAGGTCACCGGTTGAGCGGGGCCGGGCGGGGTAGGACGAACTTTGATGACATGGTGTCGTCATCAGCTTGACGCGGGCGAGCACCGTTTGTGACACTTCGTCATGAAAACACCAGCGGAGTAGAGGTGAGCTGTGACGACGTCGTTCTCCGAGAGCCTGCGAAAGGCCACCTGGGCCGACCACGAGTCGGCCGAGTCCGAGGGCTATCTCACCGAGCTCATGGCCGGCCGGTTGAGCGAGCACGAATACGGAGAGATGGTCGCCCAGCACTACTTCGCCTACACCGCGCTCGACGGGGTGTCACGGGAACTGGCCGAGCACCCGGTGGCCGGCCGCTTCGTCTTCCCCGAGCTCTACCGCGAGCCCGCTCTCGAACGCGACCTCGCCGCCGTCTACGGGCCGGGCTGGCGCGACCGGATCGCGCCGTCGGCATCCACCGAAGCCCTCGTGGCGCGCATCCGCGAGACAGCCGGCTGGCCGGGCGGCTACATCGCCCACCACTACACCCGCTACCTGGGCGACCTGTCCGGCGGGCAGTTCATCCGGATGGAACTGCAGAAGATCTACGGCTACGCCAGGGGCGGGGGCGTCGACTTCTACTTCTTCGACGAGCTGGGCAGCCTGCCCCGGTTCAAGACCGAATACCGGTCCCGGCTCGACGCGCTGGAGCTCGACGACAGCGAGCGGCAGCGCGTCGTCAGCGAGGTCAAGCTCGCCTACCGGCTCAACACCGCGGTGCTCGCCGAGCTCTTCCACACCGTCAGGGCCGCCGCCTGACCGCCGGCCCTAGCCGGCGTCCTCGCGATAGGGGTCGCGCAGCGGGGCGGCGCGCCCGGCGAAGTCGGCCTTGATCTCGGCCATCCGAGGGCCGGCCTCGTAATAGCGGCCCTTCGTCTCTCCGTAGGGCCGCAGCCAGCCCTTGGCCGCCAGGTCGCGCAGGTCACGGGCGGCCTGGCCCTGGCTCAGGTCCTCGTCGGCCTGATAGCGGCTGCGGCGCAGGCGCCTGCTCACGAACGCTTCGTACAACGCCGAGACGCACCGCGTGTTGAGCCCGTCGGCGTCGACCCGCTCCTCCAGCAGGGTCCAGATCTCACCCGCCTCGGCGAGCCGGCGCCGGACGCGCTGCGCCTGCATGTGATGCGCCTTCAGGCAGAACCGCACCCAGGGAAGGGTGTCACCGTGCGGGCTCCATCGGCGCCCGCCGACGGCGCCGAGCACGTCGTAGTATTCGACCGTGGTGCGCTGCTCCCCCAGCCATTCCTCGATGGAGGCGAACTCGGGGGTGGTGATCCGGTCTCTGCCCAGCACCAGGGTCTGCAGGGCACGAGACATGCGGCCGTTGCCGTCGCGCCACGGATGAATGTTCACCAGGTTGAGGTGGGCCATCGCGGCCCGCACGTAGCTGAGGGCCGCGAGGTCGCCCTCGTTGAGCCACGTCACGAGCTCGCCGAGGAGCCCCGGCACGACTTCGACGTCCGGTCCCTCGTAGACGACCTCGCCGGATCGCCCGTTGCGGATGAAGACGCTTCCCGGCCTGACGACGCCGGGGGTCTTGTGCCGGTGGTGGCCGATCATCATGAAGTTGAGCGCGTTGAGCACTCCCGCGTCGTAGCGGAACGCCGGCGCGCGCGACAGCAGCGTGATGTAGGTCAGCGCCTGCTGGTAGCCGGCGATCTCCTTGGCGACCGAGGCGGAGGTTTCCAGCGGCTCTTCCCCCGCCATGATCGACTGGATGTCCTCCACCCCCGCCCGGTAACCCTCGATGGAGTTGGAGCCCTGGATCGCCCGTGCCTGGAGCTGCCTGCGGAGCTGGCCGTCCCATCGGTGGGTCTCGGCCAGGCGGAAGCGCAGATCCTGCCGCATGTCCTCGATCTCGGCGAGCACCGCCTTGTCGGCGGGGTCGAGGGCCGGTGTGCCGTACAGCATGAGGCCATGGAAGCATAGCCGAATCTTCCAAGCAAATGAATGAATGATTCGATTAAATATGTCCGGTATGTTCCGCAGGCGAGATCGCCCGTACGCCGTACCATGGGCATATGCCCCGCATCTCCGCGGCCACCATCGGCGAGCACCGCGCCCAGACGCGCGACCGCATCCTGCAGGCGGTCTCGCGACTGTCCAGGGAGCAGGGCATCGACGCCATCTCCATGACCGACGTGGCCGGCGAGGCCGGCATCACGCGCACCGTGCTCTACAACTACTTTCCCGACAAGACCGCGCTCCTGCTGGCGTTCACCGAGCGGGTGACCCGCTACTTCATCGACAGCTACGAGCGGGAGCTGCCCGCCGACGCATCGCCCGCCGACCGGTTGCGCGCGTTCGTCCGCCTCCAGCTGGCCGGGCTGCTCGCGCATCCGCATCCGGGGGCCGCCGACCTCAGCGCGGCCCTCGGCCCCGACGCCTACCAGCGGCTGGCCGAGCACGTCGCGCCCATGCAGCGCGTCCTCGTCGAGATCCTCGACAGCGGCCAGGCGTCCGGGGACTTCCAGGTGATCGACGTGCCCGCCACGGCGCGGATGGTGCTCGCGGTCATCGGCGCGGAACGGGTGCCGCTGATCAGCGGCGACGTGACGGTGGAGGCGGCCGCCGAGCTGGTTTCGGCGTTCGTCCTGCGAGCCCTCGGAAGCGAGACCGGGCGGCGGTGACAGGATTGGGCCCATGACCTCCGGGCCCAACGAGCTGCATGCCGGCGACCATGTCGAGCTCAGGTCGGCGCGCGGCCGCTGGATCCTGTTCGCGACGGTGCTGGGCTCGGGCCTGGCCCTGCTCGACAGCACGGTCGTGAACGTCGCGCTCCCCTACCTCGGCAGGGAGCTCGACGCGGGCATGGCGGGGCTGCAGTGGACGATCAACGCCTACACGCTCACCCTCGCCGGGCTGATCCTTCTCGGCGGCTCGCTCGGTGACCGCTACGGCCGGCGCACGATCTTCGTCATCGGCGTCGTGTGGTTCGCCGTGGCCTCCGCGCTGTGCGGGCTGTCGCCGAGCATCGAGTTCCTGATCGGGGCCAGGGCGCTGCAGGGCATCGGCGGCGCGCTGCTCACGCCCGGCTCGCTGGCGATCATCCAGGCGTCGTTCGTCCGGCACGACCGGCCGCGCGCCGTGGGCACGTGGTCGGGGCTCGGCGGGGTGGCCAGCGCCATCGGGCCGCTGCTCGGCGGTTGGCTGGTGCAGACCGCCGGGTGGCGGTGGGCGTTCCTGATCAACCTGCCGTTCGCGGCGCTCATCGTCTTCGTCGCCCTGCGGCACGTGCCCGAGAGCAAGGACGAGCAGGCCGCGGGGCGCTTCGACGTGCTGGGCTCGGTCCTCGCGGCGCTGGCGCTGGCCGGGATCACCTACGGGCTGATCCAGGAGGGCGCACCGGCGCCGCTGCTCGCCGGGCTGCTGCTGGGGGCCGCGTTCGTGGCGATCGAGGTGCGCAGGTCGCCGGACGCGCTGGTGCCCGTCGACATCTTCCGCGACCGCGTCTTCACGGCCGTCAACGTGGTCACCCTGATCATGTACGCGGCCATGGGCGTGGTGTTCTTCCTGCTCGTGGTGCAACTCCAGGTCGTCTCCGGCTTCTCCCCCATCGCCGCCGGGCTCGCGATGTTGCCCACGACGATCCTGATGATGCTGCTGTCGGGCCGGGCCGGTGAGCTGGCCAAACGCATCGGGCCGCGCTGGCCGATGACGGGCGGGATCCTGCTGGCGGGCGCCGGTTTCCTGTGGATGAGCACCATCGGCTTCGGTGCGTCCTACCCGCTCCAGGTGCTGCCCGCGGTGTTCGTCTTCGGGCTGGGGCTGTCGGGCGCGGTCGCGCCGCTCACCGCGACCGTGCTGGCCACGGTCGAGGACCGCCACGCGGGCACGGCCAGCGGCGTCAACAACGCGGTGGCCCGCACCGGCAGCCTGTTCGCGGTGGCCGCGGTGCCGCCGGTGGTCGGCCTGGTCGGCGACGCGTTCGAGAACCCGCCGGTGTTCGACGCGGGCTTCAGGATGGCGATGCTGATCAGCGCCGGCATGATGGTGGTGGCGGCGCTGATCACGTTCTTCACCATCAGGTCGAACGTCCTCGTGTCCGACGACTAGCGACGGCTAGAGGGCGAACGCCTGGCTGCGCACGCTGTTGTCGAAGTTCGACAGGAGCAGCTCGGGCTCGCCGACCGAGCGGATGCCGGGCAGCCTGGTCAGCAGCTCGCGGAACATCGTCCGCAGCTCCTGCCTGGCCAGGTTGGCGCCGAGGCAGAAGTGCGGCCCTGGCCCGCCGAAGCCGACGTGCGGCTTGGTGTCGCGGGTGATGTCGAACGTGTCGGGGTCGGCGAAGACCGACTCGTCGCGGTTGGCCGAGCCGTAGAAGAGCACGACCTTGTCGCCCTTCTTCAGCTCCAGGCCGCGCAGCGTGCAGTCCTCGGTGACCGTGCGCCGGAACTGCATGATCGGCGACACGAAGCGGACCATCTCCTCGACGGCGCCGTTGATGTGCGTGTCGAAGTCGCTCATCAGCAGCTCGCGCTGCGCCGGGTTGTCGGTGAGCAGCTTGATGCCGTGGGCCATCGTGTTGCGGGCCGTCTCGTTGCCCGCGACCAGGAGCAGCGCGAAGAACGAGCCGAGCTCCTTGTCGGTCAGCTTCTCCCCGTCGGGGTTGGCGTTGACCAGGAGGGAGACCAGGTCGCCCTGGGGGTTGGCGACCCGCTCGTGGCCGAGCTTGATGACCATGCGCTGCAGGGCGAGCAGGGCCAGCATGTTCTGGCCGGCCATCTGGACGCTGCGGGCCAGGCTGGGCCGCACGCCGGTGTAGGCGGTGGAGATGTCGACGTGCTGGTGCACCTTGGCCCGCAACTCGTGCGGGATGTCGAGCATGTCGCAGATGACGTGGATGGGCAGCCGGGCGGCGACCTGCGAGACGAAGTCGCGCGGACCGTCCTTGACGACGTCGTCGACGATGCGGGCGCAGGCCGCCTCGATGTCGCTCTGCAGGCCGGCCAGCATCTTCGGGCTGAACGAGCGGGTGACGATCCTGCGCAGGCGGGCGTGGCGCGGATCGTCCATGTTGACCATCGACTCCCCGAACACCTGCTTCACCCAGCCGGGCGGCTCCGGATTGGTGACGGCGGGCTCGCTGGAGAACACCTTGGCGTTACGGCTCGCCTCGACCACGTCCGCGTGGCGTACGAGGGCGTAGAAGCCCTTGCCCGAGCGGAGGAGCGGGACCTTCTTCTCCGGGAAGAACACCGGGAGCTCCAGCTGGCGGAGCCGGGCGAACGCCTCATTGCGCTCTTTGGGCGGCTTGCGCCAGAAATCCAGATCAGCGAGGTCGATGTCGTCCACCCGACTATCCTGGCACGGTCCCGCGCCGGCCCCGACACGGGAAATTCCGCGTCCACAGGGCTCGTCGCGGTCGGCGGGCGATGTGCATCCTGCCCTCCTGACCCGTTCTCGTGGCGTTAAAGCTCGGTTCGACCTGTCTGGTCATTACTTCCGGTATGAACGCTGTGCTCGCCGCCTGCCTGGTTCTTCCTCTCGTCACGGGTACGGCCCACGCCACCGCCCGGTCGTGCGGCGGTCAGCCGCTCGACTTCGACGCCGACGGGCGGCCCGACCTCGCCGTGGCCGCACCCTACGACGCCTCCAGAGCCGGTTCCGTGACCGTGCTGTACGGCTCACCCCAGCGCCGCCCTCAGCGCGGCGGCGCCGGTGAAGTGCACGCCGGTCATGCCGGCCCGCTCGGCGCCCTGGACGTTCTCCGGCCGGTCGTCGATGAAGACGATCTCGGCGGGGTCGGCGCCGAGCTCGCGGGCCATCTCGTCGTAGATCTCCTTGTCGGGTTTGACCAGGCCCATCCTGCCGCTGTAGAAGCGCCGCCCGATCGCGGCGATCCAGGGCAGCTCGTCCAGGCCCTCGCTGACGCAGACGGGCGCGTTGGACAGCAGCGCCACGTCACGTCCCGCCTCGATCAGCTCGCCCAGGACGGCGAGCGTGCCCTCGTCGGGATGGGCCCAGCTCGCGATGTCCATGGCGACCAGCCGGGCGGCCTCGGAGTGGGTGACGGGCCTGCCGAGCACCGCCGACCAGTAGGTGAACGGCGTCATGCTCCCCCGGTCGAACGCGAGGCGGTGCTCCCAGTAGCCGCGGCTGAACAGCTCGGGGTCGGCCCCGGCGGCCCGCGCCATGGCGTCCGCGTCGGACTCGGGCTGGGGCAGGGACAGGACACCGCCATAGTCGAACACGATCCACGTCATGCCAGGAATGGTCGCAGATGCGGGTCGAGCGCCGGGCAGCCAAGGTATTTCTCGGCCGTGTGGAAGTCGATCCAGTCGAGGTTGACCAGTTCTTCGGCGTCGACGCCGGTGAAGCTCTCCCGCAACGCGGGCGGGATGGCGGCGATGTCGTCCTTGTCGGCGATGTTCACCCAGCGGCCGACGTTCTCGGGCCGCTCGCCACGGCCGTTGATGGGGGCGGGCAGGAGGCGTTCGAAGACGACGTGGCGCATGCCGAGCGGGCTGCCGAGGGTGACGAGCAGATCGATCTCGAGCTCGGGGTACGCCCAGAGCGTCTCGTACGCGACGACGCTGCCGAGCGAGTGCGCGATCACGACCCTGGGCCGGTTGCGCCGGATGACGTCGGCGACGACCTGCCGGCAGCTCTCCCGCCTGGCCTGGTCGGTGAGGTACGTCGCCACCTCGGGCACGAACAGCTTCGCGAACGCCGCCGACCTGCCGTCCAGCCTGTCGAGCAGCCAGCCGGTGACCGATTTGAGCGCTCCTGTGATGTGCTCGCCGAGGCCCATGTTCCTGGCCCAGCCGGCGAGCACCTCCTGGGCCTGGATCTCCATCGCGGCGGCGGATTCCGGTGCGTCGTCGCCCCGGTCATCGGGCCCGCCGTCGTGCAGGTGGTGGGCGAAGTAGGCGATCTCGGCGAAGTAGGCCGCGGACTCCGCGTCCAGCGTCGCGTGCAGGTAGCGGTCCCACTTGCGGCGCATGGCCTCCGCCGCCCCGGCCGCGGACCGCCCGGCGTCCACGTAGTAGTTGTACTTGCCGATTCCGTGCACGCCGACGATGGCCGCCACAGCGCCTCCCCGCCCTTGATCGTTGTTGCGCGATATTGGCATACGCCCCTTGCATCCCGCCGTCAAGCCGGTGCTCCGCGCCGCACGACAAGGGAAATGCCGTTGCGACCGGCATGGGTCGCCCGGATACGGTGACACTTCACTGTGGACGTCGAACAGGAGTTTCACGCATGCCCGGCCCGCTGGTCGTCAACGACTCGGTCGTCATCCCCGACGCCGAGCTCGTCTGGCGTTTCTCGCGCTCGTCAGGCCCGGGCGGCCAGGGTGTCAACACCACGGACAGCCGCGTGGAGCTGACCTTCGACCTGGCCGCGAGCACCGCGCTGCCGCCGGCGCTCAAGGAGCGGGCCCGCGGCCGGCTGGGCGCCGACACGATCACGATCGCCGCCTCCGAATACCGCTCGCAGCTGCGCAACAGGGAGGCCGCGCGGCACCGCCTGGCCCAGCGCCTGCGCGAGGCCATCGCCCCGCCGCCCAAGCGCCGCCGCCCGACCAAGCCGAGCCGCGGCGCCGTCGAGCGGCGCATCACCGCCAAGAAGCACCGCTCCGACGTCAAACGCCTGCGCCGCGATCCTTAGGGGCGGCCCTCAGGGCGACAACGAGAGCACGGGTTCCAGGATCCCGGCGGGGCAGAGTTGCCGGATCACCGCGCGCACCTGGTCCCGCAGGGCGGCCGGCCTGAGGCGTCCGTACTCGTCGAAATGGGGGCAGGCGGGAGAGATCACCAGCTCGGCGCCCATGACGACCGCCCCGGCGCTCTGGAGCCGCTTGTAGAGCTCCGCCTGGGCCCACATGGCGCCGCAGGCGCGGGCGCTGGCGCTCATGACGGCGACGTGCTTGCCGGACAGGCCGTCGCGGGCCGCCATCCAGTCCAGCGCGTACGCCAGCTCGGGCGGCAGCAGGCTGTGCTCGGGCGCGGTGAGCAGCACGGCGTCACCGGAGGCCACCAGGCGGGCCAGCGCGGCGGCCGGCGCGGGAACCGGACCTCGGGTGTACGGCGGGATCTCGCCCAGCCCGCGCCACTCCTCGAAGGCGATGCCGCGGGGCAGCTCGGCGCCCGCGGCGACGAGCAGCCGGTTGATAAAGGACCCCTTGTTGAGGCTGGCCGCAATCCCGATGATTTTCACCCTCTGCTCCCAAGGGGTTCCGGTGTTACCGGGAAACTGCCCGATGCCTTGGATGTCCAAGACCATCCCTCGGTCAAGAGCCCCACAGGCTTTACCGGCGAGGGCTCACAGGCGCTCGTCCGAGGCGCGGGGACGGCGGAAGATCAGCGCGAGCACGCGCAGGACGAGGATGGCCGAGATCACCAGCAGGTTGTAGCCGATGAGCTGGAACAACGACGTCGTGCCCAGCGCGGCGGGTCCGCCGTCGATGCCGAGGAGGATGACCGCCATGATCCCGGCCGTCGCGCCGAGTACCGTGAGCAGCACCTGGTGCAGCAGGCCGGTGAGGTAGGCGCGGTCGCGGTCGTCGGCGAGCAGGCGCACGTTCAGGCTGAACCTGCCGTGCTCGGCCGCGCTGGCGATGCGCTCCACACGGCGCGGCAGGCGGCGCAACATCGGCACCAGCGCGGCCAGCTCCTGGGCGACGGACTCCTTGATCGTCTCGGGGCTCACCTGCTCGGCGAGGTAGCGGCCGGCGAACGCGCGGGCCTCGCCGATGAGGTTGAAGCCGGGCGAGAGGCGGATGAGCGTGCCCTCCAGGGTGGCCAGGGCGCGGAAGACGGCGGCGACCTCCGGCGGGATCGACAGCCCGTACGCGGAGACGATCCTGAACAGGTCGGTGAACATCTGCGCGCTGTCCATGGCGCCGGCCAGGTGCCTGGCCATGAACTGGCCGAGCGCGCGTTCGAGCGCGGCCTCGTCGATGTCCTCGGGCCTCGGCACGACCTCCAGCAGCGCGTCGGTCACGCCCAGGGGATCCTGCCGGTTCATGGCCAGCAGGAAACGTTGCAGGGCCGAGCGCACGCCGGCGTCGAGCCGGCCGACCGAGCCGAAGTCGAGCAGGCCCAGCGTGCCGTCGTCGAGCAGCATGAGGTTGCCGGGATGCGGGTCGGCGTGGAAGACGCCTTCGACGAGGATCTGCCTGAGCAGGCAGTCGAGCAGGTCGCGGGCGAGCGCGGGGCCCTGCTCGCGGGTGGCCGCGGTGACCGGCCTGCCGGACAGGCGCCGCATGACGAGCACGCGTTCGGTGCACAGGGCGCCGATCGGGGCCGGGTAGGTGACGCTGCCGCCGCCTGAGGCGGTGACGGCGGCCATGTTGGCGGCCTCGACCCGGAAGTCCAGCTCCTCGCGGATGGCGGTGGCGAACCCCTCGCCCAGGTCGCGCAGGCCGAGCGAGCGGCCCCAGCGGGTCCTGGACTCCAGCGTGACGGCCAGCCGCCGGACGATGTCGAGGTCCTTGGCGACGACCGCGCCGATGCCCGGCCGCTGCACCTTGACCACCACGCTCTGACCGTCGTGCAGCCGGGCGACGTGGACCTGCCCGATGGAGGCGGCGGCCAGCGGTGTCCGGTCGAACTCGGCGAACACCTCGTCGACCGGCCCGCCCAGCTCCGCGGCGAGCACCGGCTCGATCCGCTCCCACGGCGCGGGCGCCACTTGGTCCTGCAGCCGCCCCAGCTCCTCGACGAACTCCGCGGGCAGCAGGTCGCGCCGGGTCGACAGGACCTGGCCGAGCTTGACGAACGTGACCCCGCCGTCCTCGAGCGCCTCGCGCAGCGACCTGGCCAGCCGCATCTTGCCCGAGTGGTCCTCCAGGCGCTCGCCCCGGCCCCGCAGGTAGGGGCCGAGGCCGTGCCTGATGGCGATCCTGGTGATCTGCGAGTAGCGCCTGGCCCGGGAGACGCGGCCGCGCACGGAGCGGACGAGCTCCAGCGGGCCGGGCACCGAGCCGGGCGGCACCAGCGCCTCGGCCAGCACGAGGATCACCATCGGGATGAGCACCACGCACATGATGACGAGCAGCAGCAGCCCCAGCGCGCCCGGGCCGGGCACGGTCTCCGGGTCGGTCGGGCCGATGAGCCCGAGGATCGGCTCCATCACCGGCTGCGCCAGCCCGAAGGCGACCAGGGCCGCCAGGAACGTGCGGACCATGCCGAACCTGACGTTCAGCAGCCGTTGCGCCGCCACGGCCAGCGCGATGACCGTCAGGAACGTGAAGAACCAGATGAGCAGCTGGGCGGGGAGATCCATGGGGCGCCATCATGCCACCGACGGGCGGCGCCGCGCGCCGGGGTCAGGTGCGGGAGGTCATGTGCGGGCGGCGGCGCGGGCGCGGCGCTCCTCCCGGCGTTCGACGAACCTGGCGGCGGTGGCGTCGGTCCTGGCCAGGAACGCCGACAGCTCCTCGCGGGCCTGCTCGCCCTCGGCGTCCAGCCCGGTCTTGTCGAACACGGCCCACTGCTTCAGCACCGGCATGAGCACGTCGTCGAGGTGAAGGCGCAGGTCGTAGATGCCCTCGTGGGCGATGATCATGGCCTTGCGGGCGAAGCCGTCCATCCCGGTGCCCGGCATCTGGAACGTCGTGACGACGTCGGTGACCGCGCGCATGGTCTGGTTGGGGTCGAGCTCGAAGGCGGCCTTGAGCAGGTTGCGGTAGAAGAGCATGTGCAGGTTCTCGTCGGCGGCGATCCTGGCGAGCAGCCGCTCGCAACCCTCGTCGCCGGAGGCCCTGCCGGTGTTGCGGTGCGAGATGCGGGTGGCCAGCTCCTGGAAGGAGACGTACGCGAGCTGCTGGAGCATGGTGCCGTACGCGGTGGCGAAGCCGTGCTCCATGTGGCGCATGCGGGCCCGCTCGAGGGCGACGGGGTCGACGGCGCGGGTCACGGTGAGGTAGTCGCGCAGCGCGGTGCCGTGGCGGTCCTCCTCGGCGGTCCACCGGTGCACCCAGGTGCCCCAGGCGCCGTCGCGGCCGAACGTGGTGGCGATCTCGTGGTGGTAGCTCGGCAGGTTGTCCTCGGTGAGGAGGTTGACGATGAGCGAGACGCGGGCCGCCTCGGGGATCTTGGAGTCGCCTTCCTGCCACGCCTCGCCCCCGTAGACGCCGTCGAAGTCGCGGCCTTCGCTCCACGGGATGTACTCGTGCGGGAACCACTCTTTGGCCATTTTCTCGTGGCGGTCGAGCTCCCCCGCCACCACGGGCTCGAGCTCGTGCAGCAGCTCCGTCTGCGTCATCGCCATAAAAGATCTTCTCCTTGGGGTTACGGTACCGTAGGTTAGGCTACCCGAAGGACATACCGGTCAAATAGGGTGGCCGTATGCGACCGAGTGTCCGGGGCGTCCTTCTCGACGGCGACGAGCGGCTGGTGCTCTTCAGGCGTACGGTGCCGGGCCGCGACGTCTACTGGTCGGTGCCGGGCGGCCACGTCGAGCCGGAGGACGGCTCGCTGGTCGACACGTTGCGCCGCGAACTGCTCGAGGAGCTCGGCGCCACGGTCTTCGGCGTGACGCCGCTGACCACCGTGTCGTACGCGTGGAAGGACGCGGTCAAGACACAGCACGTCTTCGGCTGCCGGCTGGCGTCGATGGACCCCGGGCTGCGGCACGGACCGGAGTTCGAGGATCCGTCGCGCGGAGTGTACGAGGTGGTGCGAGTGCCGCTGGACCGCGAGGAGATCACCACGCGTCACCTGGTGCCCGAGGCGGTGGCGGACTACCTGTCGTCCGCCATCACCCGGCTCCCCCGGCTCATCGGCCAGGACGCGTGACCGTCAGCCGTCCTCACGCCGCTTCAGCAGGCGGTCCAGCTTGATGCCGAGATCGGTCATCTCGGAGCGCAGGGAGTTGAACTCGTGCTCCAGCCCCGACCGGACGGCCGCGAACTCGTCGGCGACCATGCCCTCATCCGCCTCCGGGCCGGGCGGCCAGGAGTTCACCTCCCGCCGGATGGCCGCGATCTCGGTCTCGACGGCGGCGAACTGCTCGGCCATCTCGACCCGGCCGTCCGCGAGCGCGGACTTCACCGCCGCGACGTCGGCCCGCAGGCTCTTGGTCCGGTCGCCGATCTCGCGCAGGAACTCCTCCTGGCGGTCGGGCTCGCCGCGGCGCCCGATCGCCACGTCCCCGTGCCGGACGCCCGTCTCAAGCTCTTCGACACGGAGTTTCAGGTCGAGAATCTCCGCCCGCATGTCCACGCACGCCTACCTCTGCCATGACCGGATGGGACATCGGCCGCCGGCACCGGCGGGCGATTTCCGCCATCATATGGTCACGGCCTGTAGCCGTGTCCGGTGTTCGCCGTAACGGCTGCTCCCCCGCCTCACCGCCGGTCCTCGATCTCCCAGAGGTGGTCGATGACGTGCCAGGCGATGCGGCGCAGCGCGTAGCGAGGGGGCCAGCCCGTCGTCTGGGGCGGCTCCCACGGGCGGGCCAGGACCTCCGCCAGCTCCTCGCGCATCGCGTCGCGGTCACCGCGGGATCGGTAGGGCCGGTGCCGCACGCCGACCTTCCTGGCGAAGGCGCGCTCGGCGTTCTCCACGTGATCGACGATCTTCGTGAGGTCGCGCCCGCCGCCCCGCGGGCCCTTGCGCAGTTCCTCGGGCGAGGCGGCGGCGGTCTCGTCGAACAGGCCCCAGGCCGCCCGCAGCAGGGTGACGCCGCGCTCCGCCTCGGGAGCGGGCAGCGGCTCGAGGTCGAGATCGGGCACCGCGTACGGCACGCCGAAGTCGGTCATTTCGCTGCCCGGCACGCGCCCTGCCACCACCGGGTCGCCCGGCGCGAACTCCAGCCCGGCCCGCGCCGCCACCACGCGGTAGCGGGGCGCGTATTCCACCAGCCGGTCGAGCGCCGCCTCCTCGCCCTTCGCGATCCGGCACCAGCCGGGCCAGTCGAGCGAGCAGGCGAACATCTTCTTCGGGCCGGTCTCCAGGTAAACGCGGGTCATGACGGGTGAGCCTGCCAGGTGTTCCTGTCAGGGAACGTCAGGTTCAGATGAGATCGATGAGGTCGGCCACCGAATCGACCACCAGGGACGGGCGGTAGGGGAACCGCTCGACCTGGTCGCGCGCGGTGACGCCGGTGAGGACGAGGATCGTGTAGAGCCCCGCCTCCATGCCGCACACGATGTCGGTGTCCATGCGGTCGCCGATCATCGCGGTGGTCTCGCTGTGGCCGCCGATGGCGTTGAGCGCGCTGCGCATCATGCGGGGATTGGGCTTGCCGACGAAGTAGGGGGCGACGCCCGTGGCCTTGGTGATCATGGCCGCCACGGCGCCGCAGGCCGGCAGGGAACCCTCGGTGGAGGGGCCGATCGCGTCGGGGTTGGTGGCGATGAAGCGCGCGCCGCCCTCGATGAGCCGGATGGCGCGGGTGATCTGGGTGAAGCTGTAGGTGCGGGTCTCGCCGAGCACCACGTAGTCGGGGTCGAGGTCGGTGAGCACATAGCCCACCTCGTGCAGCGCCGTCGTCAGGCCCGCCTCGCCGATCACGTACGCCGTGCCGCCCGCCCGCTGGTCGTCGAGGAACTCCGCGGTGGCCACGGCCGAGGTCCAGATGGACGCGGGGGGCACGTCGAGGCCCGCGGCGCTCAGCCGCACCGACAGGTCGCGCGCCGTGTAGATCGAGTTGTTGGTCAGCACCCGGAAGGGTGTGCCTGACTCGCTGAGCCGTTTGATGAAT
Source organism: Nonomuraea sp. NPDC049378 (assembly GCF_055586745.1). Taxonomy (NCBI): domain Bacteria; kingdom Bacillati; phylum Actinomycetota; class Actinomycetes; order Streptosporangiales; family Streptosporangiaceae; genus Nonomuraea; species Nonomuraea sp. NPDC049378. Next base: position 125,015 of record NZ_JBVJHP010000005.1, on the reverse strand, counting down.
TCGTCCGCACCGGGGATCGGACGCCCCTCGTGGACGAGCACGCCGTCCATGTCGGACAACCAGAAGTCGATCCGCTTACGCTCGGTCACCGCCCCATCCTACCGATGGCGCCGCGCCGGCCTCCGGCCCGCTCGGTGTGCGAACCGCCACCAGCGTGGCATCACTGGACGCGGCGGCACGGACATGAACAATGGCCTCATGTCGTTCACTGAATCCGCGCAGGACATGCGGGATGAAATCGTTCAGCTCAGGCACTCGCTGCACACCACTCCGGAGATCGGTCTCCAGCTCCCCCGCACCCAGGAGAAGGTGCTGGCCGCCCTGGACGGGCTCCCGTTGGAGATCAAGACGGGCACGGCGCTGAGCTCCGTGACCGCGGTCCTGAGGGGCGGGCGGCCGGGCCCCGCCGTGCTGCTGCGCGGCGACATGGACGCGCTGCCGGTGACGGAGAAGAACGGCCTGCCGTACGTCTCCCGGCTGGCGGGGCAGATGCACGCGTGCGGGCACGATCTGCACACCGCGATGCTGGTGGGAGCGGCGCGGCTGCTGAGCGCGCGGCGCGACGAGCTGGCCGGGGACGTCGTCTTCATGTTCCAGCCGGGAGAGGAGGGCCACGACGGCGCCAAGCACATGATCGCCGAGGGCGTGCTCGACGCGGCCGGCTCCCGCCCGGTGGCGGCCTACGGCATGCACGTGGTCTCCTCCATGTTGCCGCTGGGGCTGTTCGCCTCGCGGCCTGGGCCGATCATGGCGGCGGCGGACACGTTCTCCGTGACGGTCAGGGGGCGGGGCGGCCACGGCTCCAGCCCGCACCGGTCCCTCGACCCGATCCAGGCGGGCTGCGAGATGGTCGCGGCGCTGCAGTCGATGGTGACCAGGACGTTCGACGTGTTCGACCCCGTGGTCGTGACGGTGGGCAGCTTCCACGGCGGGTCGAAGGACAACATCATCCCCGACGACGCCCGGTTCGACGCGACGGTGCGGACCTTCAGCAAGGAGAACAGGACGCTGGTCAAGCGGCGGCTGGTCGAGGTCGTGGAGGGCGTCGCGGCGGCCCACGGGCTGCGGGCCGAGGCGTCGTTCGGGATGGGCTACCCGGTGACGGTGAACGACGAGAGCGAGGCGGACTTCCTGGGCAGGACGGCCGACGAGCTGTTCGGGCCCGGCCGCTACTTCGTCTCGCCGCAGCCGGTGATGGGCTCGGAGGACTTCTCGTACGTGCTGGACTCCGTGCCCGGGGCGTTCGTCTTCCTGGGGGCGTGCCCGCCCGGCCGTGACCCGGCCACGGCCCCCTACAACCACTCGCCCGAGGCGGTCTTCGACGACTCGGTCCTGCCGGACGGGGCCGCGCTCTACGCCACCCTCGCCCACGAGCGCCTCGCCGGGGTCGGCTGACGTGCGCGCCTGGGTGGTGAACCGGCCGGGGCCGATGGCGTCGGGGCCGCTGGAACTCGTCGAGCGGGAGGTGCCCGAGCCGGGGCCCGGAGAGGTGCTGGTGCGGGTGGAGGCGTGCGGCGTGTGCCGTACGGACCTGCATCTGGCGGAGGGCGACCTGGCGCCGCGGCGGCCCCGCACCACCCCGGGCCACCAGGCGGTCGGCCGGGTCGTCGGCACGGACCAGCGGGTCGGGGTGGCCTGGCTCCGCTCCACCTGCGGGAGGTGCCGTTACTGCGTCAGGGGGATGGAGAACCTCTGCCCCGACTCCGCCTACACCGGGTGGGACGCCGACGGCGGGTTCGCCGACTATCTCGTCGCGCCGTCCGCCTACGTCTATCCCCTGCCGGACGAGCCTCCCGCCGAGTGGCTGGCGCCGCTGCTGTGCGCGGGGATCATCGGCTACCGGGCGCTGGCCCGCGCCGACCTGCCGCAGGGCGGGCGGCTGGGCATCTACGGGTTCGGGGCCTCGGCCCACCTGACCGCGCAGGCCGCCATCGCGCAGGGGGCCACGGTGCACGCCGTCAGCAGGTCTCCCGCCTCCCGCGAGCTGGCGCTCGAGCTGGGAGCGGCCTCGGCGACGGGCGGTCCGCCGCCGGAGCCGCTGGACGCGGCCATCCTCTTCGCTCCGGTGGGCACGCTGGTGCCGCCGGCGCTGGAGGCGCTCGACCGGGGCGGGACGCTGGCGATCGCCGGGATCCACCTGACCGACGTGCCGCCGCTGAACTACGAGCGTCACCTCTTCCAGGAGCGGACCGTGCGCAGCGTGACGGCCAACACCAGGGCCGACGGGCGGGCCTATCTGGAGCTCGCGCTGGCCCACCGGCCGCGGGTGACGACGGCCCCCTACCCCCTGGAGGAGGCCGCCAGGGCGCTGACGGATCTGGCGAACGACCAGGTCAACGGGGCTGCCGTCTTGGTAATGAACTGACGTTTTACTTGACGGCGCTTAGCTCCACTTCGCACACTGATGAAGGAAAGTTACATTAGCCTCACAACATCTGGAGATTATTGACGCCGGTCTGACGCGATCGTAGTGTCCGGTCAACTCCTGCAGATCCCTCAACAGGCTCGACATCCTCCGGAGCGGCAAATGAAGCGACTGGCAGCGGTAGTGGCGTTGCTGGGCCTTGCCACCGCGACTGCGGCATGCAGTGGTGGCACCCCCGACAAGTCAGGCGGCTCGGGCGGTGGTGGCGGCCTGTTCACCACGATCGACGTCAACAGGCCGGGCCTCGACGCGAGCGCGCCCGCCAACCCCTGGCACCCGAAGGGTAACTCCTACCTGGGTTACAACGCGATGAAACTGGGCTGGGTCAAGAACCACGTGACCGACCCCAACCAGTTCTACCCCGGCATCGCGGAGAAGTGGGAGGTCGCGGAGGACAACTCCTCGATCACCCTGCACCTGCAGCCGAACGCCAAGTGGTCCGACGGCAAGCCGGTCACGGCCGAGGACGTCAAGCTCTCCATCGGCATCGCCTACACGCAGGGCAGCACCGCGTTCGCGATCACGCCCGGCGCGGCCGGCGCGGCGGCCGAGGTGGAGGTCGTCGACGACAAGACGATCAAGATCACCCAGGACATGTCCAACCCGAGCTCGAAGTTCGCCCGCGGCGTCCTCGACAGCCTCGTCGTGCCCGCCCACGTGTGGAACAGCGTGCTGCCCGCCGACTTCTGGGACACCCTGAAGACCTCCAGGGGCACCGGCGACGCCGCCGAGAAGGCGCGCGAGGACATCCTGGCCGTCGGCCAGAAGGTGCTCGCCTTCAAGCCGCCGCAGGACGTCTCCGCCGGGCCGTTCACGCTGGAGCGGGTCAACCCCGGCGAGGCGCTGCTGCTGAAGAACAAGAACTTCTTCAACGCCGCCAACGTCGCTCCCGACCAGGTCAAGTTCCTCAACTACAGCGGCAACGAGCAGATCTGGAACTACCTGACCGCCGGCAAGCTCGACCAGTCCGGCTTCGTCGCCGCCCCGACCGACGTGATGAACCGCATCAAGCAGGCGCCCGGCTCCCACCTGATCAAGGGCTTCTCCCCGGTGGCCGTCGGCATGGCGTTCAACCAGTCGAAGAAGCCGTACGACAACGTGCACGTGCGGCGCGGCCTGGCCTACCTGATCGACCGCCAGCAGGTCACCAAGGTCGCCTCGCCCGAGGGCGGCACGGCGGCCGTGACGACGACCGGCATCCACCAGAAGCCGGCCCAGGAGTGGATCGGCGACGAGCTGCCGAAGCTGGAGCCGTACGCGCACGACGTGGCCAAGGCCGAGACGGAGTTCAAGGAAGCCGGCCTGCAGAAGAAGAACGGCAAGTGGACGCTGGCCGACGGGTCGCCGTGGAAGGTGACCATGCACGCGCCCTCCGGCTTCTCCGACTGGATCTCCGCGCAGGAGAACATCAAGAGCCAGCTCATCGAGAACGGCGTGGACGCCGAGGTCGTCACCGTCGCCGACTACCCGATCTACCTCGAGGAGATCGCGGCCGGCAAGTACGACGTCGGCTTCTGGCTGATGGCGCTCGGCCCGGCGCCGTACGACATCTACCAGCGCCTCTACGGCGCCTCCAACGGCTGGACCAACGTCGCGGGCAAGGTCAAGCACAGCGCCCCCGGCAAGGGCGGCAACTGGATGGGCAGCGCCGAGGAGATCGACGTCGAAGGCGTCGGCACGATCAACCCGGGTGAGCTGACCGGCAAGCTCAACGCGGCCTCCGCGGAAGAGGCCAAGCCGATCATGACGCAGCTCGCCAAGGCCGCCAACCAGGACCTTCCCGCGATCCAGCTCTGGGACTACGTGAACACGCAGTTCACCAACACCAGCCGCTTCACCGGCTGGCCCGAGCAGGACAGCGACCTGCTGCGCCTGCCGGCCGGGGTCTGGATCCAGCTCGGCCTGGTCAAGAAGAAGCAGTAGAGAAAGAGCCTATGACGGTCATCGCACGCCGACTCGCGGGCCATCTGGCCCGCGGGATCGTCATGATCCTGGTCGTCGCCACGATCAGTTTCTTCATCGTCAGGAGCATTCCCGGTGACCCGGTCGCCGCGAACGTGCAGAAGCTGATCGAGCAGGGCATGGCGCCCGAGGCGGCCGAGCAGGCGACCCGCGTGTTGTACGGATTCCAGCCCACGGGCTCGCTCTGGGAGCAGTACACCGACTACATGGCGGGCCTGCTCACCTTCGATCTGGGCCAGTCCGTGACCCACGCGGGCGCCCCGGTCACCCAGGTGCTCGGCGAGGCGGCCAAGTGGACCGTGCTCCCGGTGCTGGCGGGCACGCTGCTGAGCTTCCTCGTCGGCATCATCCTGGGCGTCTACGCGGCCATCAAGCGCACGGGCAAGCTCGGCGACGTCCTGGCCGTCTCCGGGTCGCTGCTGCACGGGGTGCCGCAGTACGTGCTGGGCCTGCTGCTCAGCGCGATCTTCGCGACGCTCATCCCGATCCTGCCGGCCGACGGCCCGGTGGACATCCTCTTCGAGCCCGGGTTCAACGCCGGCTACATCGGCTCGCTGGTCGAGCACGCGGTGCTGCCGGTGGTCACGTACGCGCTGGCCGCGTACGGCGGGTGGATCCTGGCGATGAAGTCGAGCGTGGTGACCGTGCTGGGCGACGACTTCATCCTGGCCGCCGAGCTGCGCGGGATGAAGCGCTCGATCATCTTCAGGTACATCGCGCGCAACGCGATCCTGCCGCTGTTCACGATCCTCGCGCTGTCGCTGGGGCTGCTGCTCGGCGGCGCGGTGTTCATCGAGCGGATCTTCAACTATCCGGGGCTCGGCCTGCTGCTCCTCGACAGCATCACCATGCGCGACTACGCGCTGATGAGCGGGGCGTTCCTGCTGATCACGGCGGCCATCATCGTGGCCAACATCATCGCGGACCTGTTCTACAGCGTGATCGACCCGCGGGTCCGCAGCGGTGAGGAGGCCGGCGCATGAGTGTGCTGCTGGAGAGCACGTCGACGAGCGCCGCCATGCGGCGCAACTTCTGGACGGGCGTGTGGCGCGTCATGAAGCGCAAGCCCAGCCGCCTGGTGGGCGTCGTGCTGATGGCCGGGTTCGTGTTCATGGGCCTGTTCGGGCCGCTGTTCTACCCCGACCCGCTGCCCCGCGACCCCGCCATGCTCACCAGGCCGCCGAGCTGGGAGCACTGGCTCGGCACCGACGACCAGGGCAGGGACGTGATCGCCCTGGTGGTCACCGGCTCCCGGTACGTCCTGCTGGCCGCCCTCGTCACCGCCGTCATCACGGTCGTGCTGGGCACCGCCATCGGGCTGTTCTCCGGCTTCAAGCGGGGCCGCTGGGACACCGTGCTCATGCGGCTCACCGACATGAAGCTGACCATCCCCGGCCTGCCGCTGCTGCTGGTGCTGTCGACGGTGTGGAAGTTCAACAGCGCCGTGCAGATGGGCCTCGTGCTGGGGCTGCTCAGCTGGGGCGGCGTGGCGCGGGCCGTGCGGGCGCAGACCCTGTCGCTGCGCGAGCGCGGCTTCATCGAGGCGGCGCGCGGGCTCGGGCTGTCCACCACGCACATCGTGGGCAAGGAACTGCTGCCGAGCATGGCCCCGTACATCGCGATGAACATGCTCATCGCCATCACCGGCGGCGTCTACTCGCAGGTCGGGCTCTTCTTCCTGGGCGTGCTGCCGTACGAGTCGAACAACTGGGGCCAGATGCTCAACACGGCCGTGTTCCGCTCGGGGGCGCTGACCGTGCCGAGCGCGCTCGGCTTCCTGCTGGGGCCGCTGCTGGCGATCCTGCTGCTGACGCTGGCCATCGTGCTCGTGGTCGACGCCATGGACGAGATCTTCAACCCCCGGCTGCGCGAGGAGTGACCGTGACGAAGACTGCGCCGGGAGTGCGCATCGACGGCCTCACGGTCGTCTACAAGACGCCCGCGGGCGAGCTGCCCGCGGTCAGGAACGTGGACCTGACGCTGGAGCCCGGCACCATCACCGGCATCGTCGGCGAGTCCGGCTCGGGCAAGTCCACGCTCGCGCTGTCGCTGCTGAACGCGGTGCAGCCGCCGGGCCGGATCTCGGCGGGCAGCGTCGAGATCGACGGGCTCGGCGACGTGGTGGGCCTGCGGAACGAGCAGCTGCGCAAGGCGCGCGGCAAGCACATCGGCTACGTCTTCCAGGCCGCCCAGAACTCGCTCAACCCGCTCAAGACCGTCGGCAAGCAGCTGCTCGACCTGGGCCGCTCGCACGGCGTGGACGACCTGCGCGCTCTGGTGCGCGAGGCCAAGGAGCTGCTCGGCCGGATGGGCCTGGACGGCGCCAGGGTGCTCGACTCGCACCAGCACGAGCTGTCCGGCGGCATGCGCCAGCGGGTCGGCATCATGCTCGCGCTGGTGCTCAACGCGCACCTGGTCGTGCTCGACGAGCCGACGACCGCGCTCGACATGATCACCCAGGCGAACATCCTGAAGATCGTCCGTGAGGTGCACGCGGAGCGCGGCCTGACGACGCTCGTCATCACGCACGACATCGGCGTGGTGGCCGAGGTCGCCGACCGGCTGGCCGTCATGTACGGCGGCCGGCTCGTCGAGCAGGGCCCGACCAGGGAGGTGCTGGGCGCGCCGCGGCACCCCTACACCAGGGGTTTGATCAAGGCCATTCCCCGGCTCGTCGGCGACATCGACGAGGCCCAGGCGCTGCCGGGACGGCCGCCGACGCTGGCCACGGTGCCGGCCGAGGGCTGCGTGTTCAGGGAGCGCTGCCCGCTGCGCATGGACGTGTGCGACACCATGGACCCCGAGGCCCGTACCGGCGACGGGGCCGGCGGGCCGAGGACGGTGGCCTGCCACGCCGTGACCGTGAAGGAGCACGCATGATCACCGGGACCGGCATCGTCAAGACGTTCAAGCAGCGCGGCAAGGTGCTCGGCGCCCGCGAGGTGCAGGCGCTGCGCGGCGTCGACTTCGCGATCCCGAAGGGCGGCGCCGCCTCGTTCATCGGCGAGTCCGGGTGCGGCAAGACGACGCTGGGGCGCATCATCGCGGGGCTGGAGACGTACGACGCGGGTGACGTCGTGATCGGCGACGTGCCGATGTCGCCGCTCAAGCCCAAGCAGCGCCAGCCGCACTTCCGCAAGATCCAGATGATCCACCAGGACCCCTACTCCGCGCTCAACCCGACCAGGACGGTCCACCAGACGCTGCACGCGCCGCTCAGCCTGCGGGCCAGGCAGACCGGGCGGTCCAGGACGTGGATGGAGGAGCGGGCGGCCGAGGTGCTGTCGCTGGTGGGGCTCGATCCGGGCTCGGTGTTGTCGCGCTACCCCCACCAGCTGTCCGGCGGGATGCGGCAGCGCGTCGTCATCGCCCGGGCGCTGACCGTCGATCCCGAGATGCTCGTCGCGGACGAGGCCGTCTCGATGATCGACGTGTCGCTGCGGCTGGGCATTCTGGCGCTGCTGAAGGACCTGCGCGAGCGGCTGGGCGTGAGCGTGCTGTTCATCACGCACGACGTGGCAACCGCCCGCTACATCGGCGGCGACGGCGAGCTGTACGTCATCTACCGCGGCCAGGTCGTCGAGCGCGGCCCGGTGGACACGATCATCGCCGACCCGGTGCACCCGTACACGCAGTCGCTGCTGTCGGCCATCCCGGTGCTGCACGGCCTGGAGCGGCCGGGCGAGCAGCCGGTGGAGCCGCTGGAGTCGCTGGACGAGAGCCAGGCCGACGAGGGCTGCCTGTTCGCGCGCCGCTGTCCGTTCCGCGGCGAGCGGTGCGAGGACGAGCGGCCGCTGCTGCAGCTGACCGAGGGCGTCCCGCAGGAGCACGCGTGCTTCTTCCCCGAGCGCCGCAGCATGATCGCCCGCCCGATGAGCGAGGTGTGATGGCCCACATCGTGCGGGCCGCCCCGTGGGCGACACCGGGGTCCACGGGATCGGCCGACGGGCTCGCCGAGGCGTCCGAGGTCGCCACCGCGGCGCTGAGGCTGGACATCGCGGAGGCCGCGGCCCTGATCGGCCATCTGTCGCGGCCCCCTGCCGGGCGGAAGTGGACGGCGCTGACCACGGACGGCGGGGTCGTGATGGCGTCGACGTCCACCAAGGACACCGACGACGCCGAGGGCCCGGCCGGGCACATCGACCTGCTGGCCGTGCACCCGTCGGCGCAGGGCCACGGGCGCGGGCGGGCGCTGGTGCGGGCGGCCGAGGAGTGGCTGGCCGGGCAGGGCGTCCGGCAGGTGCGCTTCGCCGGCAACACGCCGTGCTACGCCTGGCCGGGCATCGACGTGCGCTACACCGCCGCCGCCTGTCTCGCCGAGCGCCTCGGATACGAGCGCTACTCCGTCGTCTGGAACATGACGGCCGACCTGAGCGTGGACCTGTCCGTGGAGGACGACCTCGAACGGCTGGCCCGGCACGGCGTGACCGTGCACGCGGCCGGCGACGACCGCGGGCGGGTCACGGCGTTCGTCCGCGAGCACTTCAACGACTCCTGGGCCTGGGAGGCCGCGCAGGCGGCCGGGGTGCACTACGGCGAGCGTGACGGGCGCGTCCTGGGGTTCGCCGCCTGGGGCGCGCGGCCTGCCTGGTTCGGGCCCACGGGCACCGCGCCGGACGCGCGCGGCCTGGGCCTCGGCCGGGTGCTGCTGCGCAGGTGCCTGGCCGACCAGCGGGCCGCCGGGCAGGCCGACGCCCAGATCGGGTGGGTCGGGCCGTTGCGGTTCTACTCGCGTGCCGTCGGCGCGCGGGCGGAACGCGTCTTCTGGCTCTACCGGCGCGATCTGGCGTGATGGCCCGCGTCCCTGCACAACCTGACACCCGCCGGGGGCCGTTGGACACGGCCCCCGCAGGCGCGCGTTCAGCCCTCCGCGGAGCCGCCGTAGAGCAGCGGGCCGTCGGGGTGCGCCGGGGGCGGGCACAGCTCGCGGGGGTCCCCGCCGGCGTCCATGGTGCGGGTCAGCGCGTCGGAGCCCCACAGGTGGTCCATGAACAGGTCGGGGCCCCACCAGCGCAGGTCGTCGGGGTAGAGGGTGCGGGCCACGTGCAACATCGACAGGCCCGTCAGCACCGGCCGGAACGCGTGGCGGTCGTGCACGTGGAGCTGGACCCCGCGGACGGGCGTGCCGGCGTGCTTGTGGAACGTCGGCGTGAACCACGTCTCGCGGAAGCGCACGCCCGGCAGGCCGAGCCCGGCCAGCGCGGGGGCGAACCGCTCGTCGACGTACGGCGCCCCGACCAGCTCGAACGGCCTGGTGGTGCCGCGCCCCTCGGACAAGTCGGTGCCCTCGAACAGGCCGGTGCCCGGGTAGACGAGCGCGGTGTCCACGGTCGGCATGTTGACCGACGGCATCACCCAGGGCAGCCCGGTCTCGGCGTACGCCATGTCGCGCCGCCAGCCCTCCATCTCGATCACGTGCAGGTCCAGGTCGAACCCGAACAGCACGGCCAGCTCCCCCACGGTCCTGCCGTGCCGCACGGGCAGCGGGAACCGCCCCACGAAGCTGGCGAACGCCGGGTCGAGCAGCGGGCCCTCCTCCACGGTGCCGCCGAGCGGGTTGGGCCGGTCCAGCACCACGAACCGCAGGCCCAGCCGGGCGGCGGACTCCATGAGGTCGTACATGGTCCAGACGTAGGTGTAGAAGCGGGCGCCGACGTCGGCGATGTCGAAGACCAGGGTGTCCACTCCGGAGGCGGCGACGACGCGGTCCAGCGCCTCGCCCGAGAGCTTGTGGGTGTCGTACACCGGCAGCCCGGTCCTCTCGTCCACCGTGTCGCCCTCGCTGCCGGCCGCCTGAGCGGTGCCGCGCATGCCGTGCTCGGGTCCGAACATGGCGGTGAGGCGGGCGCCGGCGGCCATGAGCGCGTCGGGGGTGGGGGTCAGGTCGGGGAGGATTCCGGTGGGGTTCGTGATCAGGCCGAGGCGGGTTCCCCCTGCGAGCGAGGGGGTCGTGGCCAGCCGTTCTGCTCCGGTGCGTACGTGCGTCATGAACCCATTGTCTGAAAGATATTTACAAGAGAGAAGTAAAGGGTGGAAATTAGCGTCATGATTGATCCGCTACCCGAGCTGTCCACCGAGCAGAGCGACCCCCGCTACAGCCAGATCGACCGGCTGCCCACCGAGGAGATCGCCCGACTGATGAACCAGGCCGACACGGCCGTGCCCGCCGCCGTGGCGGCGGCCATCCCGGCCATCTCGGCCGCCATCGACGCCATCGCGGCGCGGATGGCCGAGGGCGGCCGGCTGCTGTACGTCGGCGCGGGAACGTCGGGACGGCTGGCGGTGCTCGACGCCAGCGAGTGCCCGCCCACGTTCGGCACCGACCCTTCGCTGGTGCAGGGGATCATCGCCGGTGGGCCCGAGGCGCTGACCCGGTCCGTCGAGGGTGCGGAGGACGACGCGGAGGCCGGGGCCGCCGCGATCAAGGCCCTGGAGGCGGGGCCGCTGGACTCGGTGCTGGGCGTCTCCGCCAGCGGCCGGGCCCCTTTCGTGCTGGGCGCGCTGGCGGAGGCGGCCGGCCGCGGCGCGCTCACCGCCGCCCTGTCGTGCAACGCGGACGCGCCGCTGTCGGCCGCCGCCGAACACACGATCGAGGTGGTCGTGGGGCCTGAAGTGGTGACCGGCTCGACCCGCCTCAAGGCCGGGACGGCGCAGAAGCTCGTGCTGAACATGATCTCCACGATCTCCATGGTCAGGCTCGGCCGCACGTACGGCAACGAGATGATCGAGATGTCGGCGATGAACAACAAGCTCGCCGGGCGGGCGCTGCGCATGGTCAGGGACATCACCGGAGCCGACCAGGAGACGGCCGTGGCGGCGCTGGACGCGGCCGGCGGCCAGGCGAAGATCGCGGTGCTGATGATCCAGCACGGGCTCGACGCCGAGGCGGCCCGCGCGCTGCTGGAGTCGCACGGCGAGCGTCTCAGCGACGCGCTGAGCGGCTGAGCGGCTGAGCGGCTGAGCGGCTGAGCGGCTGAGCGGCTGAGCGGCTGAGGCCACCACACCACGACAGGGCCGCGACAGGACCGCGGGCAGGACCGCGACGGGGATGAGGGGACGGGGATGAACGACCGGCTGGACACGATCCTGGCGGACGGGGTGTCGCGCGTGTGCTCGGCGGCGGTCGCGCTGATCGCCGTGAACGGGTCCGTGGCCGCCGCCTCGGCGGCCGGCGAGCTCGTACGGTACGCGGACGCGGACGGGACGCCGGCCGGGGAACGCCCGCCGGCGCTCCGCGACTCGATCTTCGACCTGGCCTCGATCAGCAAGCTGTTCACCACGGTCGTGCTGCTCTCGCTGGCCGAGGAGGGCCGGCTGGACCTGGACGAGCCCGTGGCGCGCCGGATCCCCGTGCGCGACGGGCGGATCACCCTGCGCCACCTGCTCACCCACACGGCGGGCCTGCCGCCGACCCGCCGCATCGACCTGGAACTGCCCGGCGCGGACGCCGCCGCGCGGATGGCCGCGATGCTGGAGACGCCGATCGTCCATCCGGTCGGCGGGCCCTACCTCTACAGCGACGTCGGCATGGTCGTGGCGGGCCGGATCGCGGAGCTGGCCGGCGGCGCGCCGCTGGACGCGCTGGTCCGCGCCCGCATCACCGAGGTGCTCGGCCTGGCCGGCACCGGCTACCGGCCCGCGTCGCCGGCGCGGGTGGCCGCGACCGAGTGGAAGGCGGAGCGCCCCGGGCCCGGTTGCGTGCGGGGCGAGGTGCACGACGAGACCGCCTACGCGCTGGGCGGTGTGGCGGGGCACGCGGGGCTGTTCGCGACGGCCGGGGACGTGCTCGCCTTCGGCGAGGCGCTGCGGCGCGGCGGCGGCCCGATGCTGAGCCGGGAGAGCGTGGCGGAGATGACACGCGACCAGGGTGCCGAGGGCGCCCCCTTCCGCCACGGGCTGGGGGTGCGGCTCGGCGATCCGGCCATCGTGGGACCGCTGGACGGCGCGTACGGGCATTCGGGCTTCACCGGGACCTCGCTCGTCGTCGATCCCGGTCGCCGGCTGACCGTGGTGCTGCTGACGAACTCCGTGCATCCGGTGCGGGGCCGCGACGGCATCCGCGAGATGCGCCATGCGGTCGCCGCCGAAGCGCTCCGCGCGGCTGACCTCGACCTTTGACAGGACGTAATTACAAAACCACAAAGAGCGTATTGCTCCGCCCATAACGGTGTGTGAAGGTACACATGAGGCGGCTGTGAACGGTAGGCCACCTCAGGGTTCCTTTCATCAGAAGGGCCTCGGGCACACATGGGTGAACCTCCATCGTCCAAACAACCGTCGCAACAGAACCGATTTATCCAGCGATTCTCTGGAATGGGTAGATTCAGCCTGGTTTGGAGTGGCCAGGTCGTCACCCTCATCGGGAATTCCGTTCTCCGCTTCTCCCTGGTCATCCAGGCATGGACGGTCGACCACCAGGTCACCCAGGTGGTGGCGCTGTCGCTCTGCGCGCTGCTGCCCCAGATGTTGCTGAGCCCCACCGCGGGCGCCATCGTCGACCGCTTCCGCAAGCGCACCGCCCTGCAGCTGGCCGACCTCGGCGGGCTCGTCGCCGTCGCCGCCATGACGGCCGTCTATTTCCTCGGAGACCTGCACCTGTGGCAGGTCTACGTCACCGTCGCGCTGCTCGGCGCCGCCGCCGCCTTCCAGTTTCCCGCCCTGTCGTCGGCCGTGCCGCTGCTGGTCGGCAAGGAGCAGCTGCAGCGGGCCAACGGCCTGCTCGCCACCGCCAAGAGCGTCGCCGACGTGGGCGGGCCCGCGCTGGCCGGGCTGCTGGTGGTGACCGGCGGCCTCGGCGTGGTGCTCTGGATCGACCTGCTGAGCTTCGCCGTCGCGCTGCTCACCGTACGCCTGGTGCGCATGGACGGCGACCGGCCCGGCGAGGCCGGGACGCGCAAGCGCCTCGGCGCCGACTCGCTGGAAGGGCTGCGCTACCTGTTCGCCCAGCCCAGCCTGCGCGGGCTCATCCTGGTGTTCTTCACGGTCAACCTGGTGATGGTCTTCGGGTTCGCCGTGGTGCAGCCGATGATCCTGGCCAGGACCGGCAGCGACGTCTCCGCGCTGGCCAGCGTGAACGCCGGCATCGGCGCCGGCGGCATCGCGGGCGGCCTGCTGCTGGCCGCATGGGGCGGCCCGAAGAACCGGGCGCTCGGCATGATGCTCGGCGTCGTCGGCATGTGCGTGAGCGCGCAGATCGCGACGGCCGTGGTGCACGGCGTCGTCGCCTGGACCGCGACCATGCTCGTCGGCGCGATGATCATGCCGATCGTCAACGGCTCGATGCAGTCGATCATCCAGACCAAGGTGCCGAAGGACCGGCAGGGGCGGGTGTTCGGCGCCGTCATGTTCGTCTCGCAGATCTCCTCGCCGGTCGCGATGGCCTTCTCCGGCCCGCTCGCCGACCAGGTCTTCGAACCGCAGGCCGCGGCCGGGACCGGCCTGGCCGGGCTGCTGCGGCCCCTCGTCGGGACCGGGCCGGGCAGCGGCATGGCGGCGATGTTGTTCATCGCCGGCCTGCTCGGCGCCGGCGCCGCCCTGTGGGGGCTGGCCCGCCGCGCCGTACGCCACATCGACGTCCTGACCCCCGACCTCGAGCAGCAACCCGCGGGAGGCTGACCATGACCACCAACCCCTTCGAGGACGAGAACGGCTCCTACCTGGTGCTGGTGAACGACGAGAACCAGCACTCGCTCTGGCCGGCCGGCATCGGCGTGCCCGCGGGCTGGCGGGTGGCGCTGGAGGAGAGCCCGCGGGCCGCGTGCCTGTCCTACATCGAGACGCACTGGACGGACATGCGCCCGGCGAGCCTCACCCGGTCGTGACGATGGGCGTGCCGAACGGATCTCCCGGCGGTGTGCACGAGGTCTTCGCGCGGCAGGCGGCGCGGACCCCCGGCAGGACGGCGCTCATCGGCGCGGGCGAGCGGCTGACCTACGCCGAGCTGGACGCGCGCGCCTCGGAGCTCGCCGCGCGGCTCGGGGCCCGGGCTGCGGAAGGCCCTGGTGTGCGGCCCGGACGCCTGGTCGGGGTGCGCATGGAACGCGGCCCCGAGTTCGTCGTCGCGCTGCTGGCCGTGCTGAAGGCCGGCGCCGGATACCTGGTGCTCGACCCGGACTTCCCCGAGGAACGGCTGCGCGCCGTGGTGGCCGACGCGGGCGCCGCCGCCGTCCTCACCCCCTCCGGGCTCGAACCCCTGCCGTACGACGCCCGCCACGACGGCGTCGCCTGCGTCATGTACACCTCGGGCTCCACCGGCAGGCCCAAGGGCGTCGCCGCCCCGCACCGGGCGATCGTGGCCACGGTGACGGGCCAGGACTACGCGCCGTTCGACGCGGTGTGGCTGCAGTGCTCGCCGGTGTCGTGGGACGCGTTCGCCCTGGAGCTGTGGGGGCCGCTGCTGTCCGGCGGCACCTGCGTGCTGCACCCGGGGCAGCGGCCGGATCCGATGGTGATGGCCCGGCTGGCCGCCGAACACCAGGTCACCTGCATGTACCTGTCGAGCAGCCTGTTCAACGTGATCGTGGACGAGTACCCCGGCGCGCTCGCCGGCGTGCGGCACCTGATCGTCGGCGGCGAGGCGCCGTCGCCCGCGCACGTCGGGCGCGCTCTCGAACGCCATCCCGGCCTGCGGGTGAGCAACGGCTACGGGCCGGTCGAAGGCATGATCTTCATGACCACGCACCCGATCACCCCCGGCGGCGGGCCCGTGCCCATCGGCACGCCGCTGCGGGGCAAGCGGGTGCACGTCCTGGACGCGCGGCTGCGGCCGGTGGCGGACGGGGAGGTCGGCGAGCTGTACGCGGCCGGTGAGGGGCTGGCCCTGGGCTACCTGGGACGGCCGTCGGCGAGCGCCGAGCGGTTCGTGGCCGACCCGTTCGGCGCGCCGGGCGAGCGCATGTACCGCACGGGCGACCTGGTACGGCGCCGCGCGGGAACGCTGGAGTACGTGGGGCGGGCCGACGAGCAGGTCAAGATCCGCGGGTTCCGCGTCGAGCCGGACGAGGTGGCCTCCGTGCTGGCCGCCCACCCCGCCGCCGCCCGGGTGAGCGTGGTGGCCAGGGAGGACACGCCCGGCGAGCGGCGGCTGGTCGCGTACGTGGTGCCGCGCCCCGGGGACGCGGTGGACGGCGAGGCGCTGCGGGCCCACGCTGCGGCGGCGCTGCCCGCCTTCATGGTGCCGTCGGCGTTCGTGGTGCTGGAGGCGTTGCCGCTGACCGCCACCGGCAAGCTGGACCGCGCCGCCCTGCCCGCGCCGTCGTACGAGCCGGCCATCGCCGAAGGGCCGCGCGACGAGGTGGAGCGGCGGTTGTGCGAGCTGTTCGCCGAGGTCCTCGGGGTGCCGGAGGTGGGGGTGACCGACGACTTCTTCAGGCTGGGCGGCGACTCGCTGACGGTGGCCAGGCTCCTCAGCAGGATCCACGCCGAGCTGGGCGTGGAGGTGGGCGTCAGAACCCTGTTCGAGGGGCCGACGGTGGCCGCGGTCGCCGCTCACGTCCCGGACCTCCGCCACGACCCGGCGCCCGCCGGCGCTCTGGTGGGCGCCCCTGCGAGCAACTCCGGGAACGGCGTGACGGACGGTTCCCCGGCGCCGGGGAGCGCGCTGCCGCTGTCGTTCGCGCAGCGCCGCCTGTGGTTCCTCGACCAGATCGACGCGGGCGTGGCCTACAACATGCCCATGCTGGTACGGCTCAGCGGCTCCGTGGACGTGGCGGCCCTGCGCGGCGCCCTGGAGGACGTGGTGGCACGGCACGAGCCGCTCCGCACGGTCTTCGCCGCGCATGACGGAGAGCCTGCCCAGAGGGTGCTGCCCGCGGAGCAGGCCAGACCCGGTTTCAGCGCCGTCGAGGTGGCGCCGGACGAGCTGGACGCGCGGGTGGCCGCGGCGGCGAGGCACCGCTTCGACCTGGGCGCCGAGCTGCCGATCCACTCCGTGTTGTTCACGACGGGACCGGACGAGCACGCGCTGCTGCTGGTCATGCACCACATCGCCACCGACGGGTGGTCGCTGCCGCCGTTCATGCGCGACCTGTCGCGGGCCTACCGGGAGCGGCTGGAGGGCCGGACCGCCGCGTTCCCTCCCCTGCCGGTCCGGTACGCCGACCACGCGGTGCGGCACCGTACGCGGGTGGACGCGCTGTCCGGCGCCGAGCTCGGCTACTGGCGGAAGACGCTGGCGGATCTGCCCGAGCCGCTCGCCCTTCCACGCAGGCCCCGGACGCGGGATGCGGAGACAGCGGGCACGGCGGGCGCGGCGGGCACGGTGCGGACGAGGGTCGGCCCCGTCCTGCACCGGCGGCTGGTCGAGCTGGGCAGGGAACGCAGTGCGACGCTGTTCATGGTCCTGCAGGCGGGCCTGGCCGTGGTGCTCGAACGGGCGGGCGCGGGCACCGACCTGCCCATCGGCGCGCCGGTCGCGGGGCGGTCAGGCGACGAGGTGGGAGACCTGGTCGGCTTCTTCGTCAACCTGCTCGTCCTGCGTACCGACCTGTCGGGCGATCCGTCCGCGGGCGAGCTGGTGTCGCGGGTGCGGGAGACGGACCTGGAGGCGTTCTCGCACCAGGAGGTGCCGTTCGAGCGGGTCGTGCAGGAGCTCGGCCCGGTACGGCGCCCCGGGCGGCATCCCCTCGTCGACGTGGTGCTGGCGTTGCAGAACAACGTGCGGGCCGAACTGTCGCTGCCCGGCGCCGAGACGCGGGTGGAGGTGGTCAGGACCGGGGCGGCCCGGTTCGAGCTGCTGGTCGACGTGACGGATGACTACGGGGACGACGGAGCGCCCGCCGGTATCGCCGTGACCGTCGAGTACCGCCTGGACGCCTTCGCCGAGCCGGTGATGGAGTGGCTGGCGGACGCGCTGGTGCGGGCGCTGGAGTCCATGGCCGCCGACCCCGGCGTACCGGTCTCTGCCATCGACCTGCCGCCCATACCCGACATGTCCCCTACCTCCCCAGCAGCACCCGACCCGTCCCCAGGAACCGACGGGGTTCCCGGAACCGCTCCCGGGCCGGACGGAGGGCGGGCGCGGATGCCGCGTACCGATGTGGAGCGGCGGATCGCGGCGGTCTGGGCAGACGTGCTCGGCGTCGCGCGGATCGGGCTCGACGACGGATTCTTCGCGCTCGGCGGCAACTCGCTGCAGGCCGTACGAGTCGCCGCGCGCCTCGCGGCGCAGGGTCTGCCCGCCACCGCCGGCCACCTCTTCAACGCTCCCACCATCGCCGAACTGGCCACCCGGCTGACCGCCGCCCAGGGGCCGGCCATCCCCCGCCTGCCCAGAATCCCGCGCACCCGCCACTGAGGAGAAGCGCACCATGGACCTCAGCGTGATGTTCTTCGGCGCGGACGACGCGAGCACCGTCGGCCACGCCACGAAATACGACGACATCCTGGCGATCACGAAGGCCGCCGACCGGCTCGGCTTCACCGCCGTCTGGACCCCCGAGCGGCACTTCCAGCAGGTCGGGCAGGTCTTCCCCAACCCGGCCCTGCTCAGCGCCGCCCTGGCCGTGGCCACGGAGCGCATCCACGTGCGGGCGGGCAGCCTCGTGCTCCCGCTGCACCACCCGCTGCGCGTCGCCGAGGACTGGGCCGTCGTCGACAACCTGTCGCGCGGCCGGACCGGCGTCTCGGTGGCGGCCGGCTGGCACTCGAAGGACTTCGTGCTCGCCCCCGGCGCGTACGAGGACCGCAGGGAGCGCGCCTTCCGCGACCTCGCCCTGCTGCGGCGGTTGTGGGCGGGCGAGGCGGTGGAGTTCGCCGACGGCGCGGGCCAGCCGGTGACGGTGACGTCGCAGCCGCGCCCGTACTCCGATCACCTGCCGCTGTGGACCACGACCTCGGGCAGCCCCGCGACGTGGGAGGCGGCCGGGCGGACGCGGACGAACATCCTCGGCGCCACCATCGGCCAGACCCGCGAGGAGCTGGCCGGGAAGATCCGCGCCTACCGGGACGCCTACGACCGGGCCCCCGAGCAGCCCGGCTCCCCGGCCAGGGGCACCGTCACGCTCATGGCCCACACCTACGTGGGCGAGACGGACGAGCACGCCAGGGAACGGGCGGGCGGCCCGCTCAAGGACTACCTCAGGTCGTACGTGGCGCAGACCGCGGCGAACAAGGGCGGCGGGAACCGGGCGGCAGCGCTGAGCGACGAGCAGCTCGGCACGCTCGCCGAGTTCGCCTTCCAGCGCTATCTGACCTGGGGCAGCCTGCTCGGCTCCGCCGAGACGTGCCGCAAGAGCCTGGCCGACCTGGCCGACCTGGGCTGCGACGAGGTGGCCTGCTTCGTCGACTTCGGGCTCGGCGTGAACGAGGTGCTGGCCGGGCTGGAACGGCTCGCGGAGCTGCGGGAGGACATGTGACGTCGGCAGTGACATCGACAGTGACATCGACGGGGGGACACGCGGGACCCGCGTCACGGGGCAGCAGCGCGGAGCGGTTCGCCGCGCTCGACGGGAAGCGCCGGGTGGAGCTGCTGCGGCGGCTCGTCGCGGCGGGCAGGCTGGAGGCGATCCCCGAC
Source organism: Nonomuraea sp. NPDC049378 (assembly GCF_055586745.1). NCBI lineage: Bacteria > Bacillati > Actinomycetota > Actinomycetes > Streptosporangiales > Streptosporangiaceae > Nonomuraea > Nonomuraea sp. NPDC049378. Next base: position 106,116 of record NZ_JBVJHP010000005.1, on the reverse strand, counting down.
GTCGTGCCGCCGCGCGACCCCTCCGTACCGGTGCGGCTCAGCCCGGCGCAGGAGGATCTGTGGGTGTTCGAGTCGCTCTATCCGGACACGGCGGCGCTCAACCTGTGCTGCTCGTACCACTTCGACACCCCCGTGGACCCCGCCGACCTGGAGGCGGCGCTGACCGTCGTGCAGGACCACCACGACAGCCTGCGCATGCGGATCAGGGGCGAGGTGGGCGACCTGCGGGTGGAGCTCCCGCCGGCGGAGCCGTTCGAGCTGGAGCGGCTTGACCTGCGCGGCACGGGCGTGGGCCTGCGGGAGGCGCTGCACGCCTTCAGCCGCCGTACGTTCGACCTCGACGGCGGGCGGCTGATCAGGGGCCAGTTCATCACCGTGGACGGCACGCGCTCCACGCTGGTGCTGGCGCTGCACCACATCGCGACCGACTGGTGGTCGTTCGACGTGCTGCACGGCGAGCTGACCGAGGCCTACCGCGCCGTGCGCGACCGCGCCTCGGACCGGTCCTGGCGGCGTCCGCGCCGCCCCGTGATCCAGTACGCCGACTTCGCCGGCTGGCAGCGCGAGCTGGAGGCGGCGGGGGTGTTCGACGCCCAGCTCGCCTGGTGGCGGCGCTACCTGGCGGACCCGCCGCGGCCGCTCACCGTCGGCTCGGCCGTCCCGGGCGGCGAGTTCGGCGTCGAGCAGATCGCCTTCCGCGTCGGACGGGACACCGAGGCCGCCGTGCGCGCGCTCGCGAAGGAGCGGGGCGCCACCGTGTACGGCGTGCTGATGACGGCGTTCGCGGTGTTCGCGCACCGGATGACCGGCGAGCGCGACCTGATCACGGGCACGCCCATGGCCAACAGGTCCGCCAAGGGCCTGGACCGCGTCATCGGCTACGTCATGAACTCCGTCCCGATCCGCTGGCGCTTCGGCGAGGACACCACGTTCGCGCAGTCGCTGTCGGATTTCACCGCCGGCTTCCCCGAGGTGACGGCGCACGCCGACGTCCCCGTGGGCAGGATCGTGCGGGCGGTCGACCCCGTGCGGGTGGCCGGGCGCTCGCCGCTGTTCCAGTGGGTGTTCATGCACCTGCCCCGCCAGGACAGCGTGGCCCGGCTGCGGGAGATCGCCGACCCCGAGCGGGTGCACACCGGCGGGGAGCACGACCTGATCGGCATCGTGCGCGACGCCGACGACGGGTTCGAGGCGAGCCTGGAGGTCCGCACCGACCTGTACGCCCCCGAGGTCGTCCGGGCCTGGGCGGAGGCGTTCACGACGTTGCTCGGCTCGCTGGTGGCCGACCCGGACGCGCCGGTGTCGGCGGCGGCCCTGGTCCCCCCCGGCGAGCTGCCGCCGGCCCCTGCGTGCCCCGCCGAGGACAGCGCGGGCGGCAGAGCGGGCGACACGTCGGGCGGCCGCGGCTCGGAGCCGCCGTTCACGAGCCTGCCCGAACTGGTGGCCGGGCAGGCGGCGCGCAGGCCCGACGCGCTCGCCGTCGAGTCGGACGGCGAGCGGCTCACCTACCGGGAGCTGCTGGAGCGGGCAGACCGCCTGGCGGGCGCGCTGCGCGAGCGCGGGGCGGGGCCCGAGCGGGTGGTGGCGCTGGCGCTCGGCCGTTCGGTGGACCTGGTGGTGGCGATCCTGGCGGTGCAGCGGGCGGGGGCCGCGTACCTGCCGCTCGACCTCGACCATCCGCTCGGACGGCTCGCGTACCAGATCGAGGACGCGGGCGTGAGGCTGCTGGTCGCCGAACCGGGCACGCTGCCGGAACTGGCGATCGAGCGCCTGTCACCGGCGGCCGCGCCGGGCGGACCGCCGCCCCCGGCCCGACCGCGCGACGCGGGACCGCTGCCGGCGATCCGGGCGCACGACGCCGCCTGGGTGATGTACACCTCCGGCTCCACCGGCCGCCCCAAGGGGGTCGTGGTCGGCCACGCGGGCGTCGCGAGCCTGACCCGCACCCTGGTGAGCGCGTTCGGGCTCGACGCCTCCAGCCGCGTACCGCAGCTGGGCTCGCCGGCCTTCGACATCTCGGTGGCCGAGCTGTGCATGGCGTTCGGCTCGGGCGGCACGCTCGTCGTCCCGCCCGCGGGTCCGCTGATCGGTGCGGACCTGGGCCGCGTGTTGCGGGAGCGGCGGGTCACGTTCGCGCTGGTCCCGCCGGCGGTGCTGGCGACCGTGCCGCCCGGCGACTACCCCGACCTGCGAGGGCTGGCCTCGGGCGCCGACGTGTGCCCGGCGGAGCTGGTGTCGGCGTGGGCGGGCGTGCGGTTCTGGAACGCGTACGGGCCGACGGAGGCCACGGTCGCCGCCAGCGTCAGCGACCCGCTCACCCCCGGCGGCGGCCTCCCCCCGATCGGCCGTCCTCTCGCCGGCCACCGCCTGTACGTCCTGGACGCCCGGCTGCGGCCGGTGCCCGTGGGCGTCCCCGGCGAGCTGTACGTCGCGGGCCCCGGCGTGGCGAGAGGCTATCTCGGCCGGCCCGGGCTGACCGCCGAGCGGTTCGTCGCGGACCCGTACGGCCCGCCAGGTGAGCGCATGTACCGCACCGGAGACCTGGCCCACCGGCGTGCCGACGGCCAGGTGCAGTTCCTGGGCCGGGCGGACGACCAGGTGAAGGTGCGCGGCCACCGGATCGAGCCGGCCGAGATCGAGGCGGTGCTCGCCGGGCACGAGTGCGTCGCCGGGGCGGCGGTCGCGCCCCGCGACGGCCGCCTCGTCGGCTATCTGGTGCCGCGCGAGGGCCGCTCGTGCGACACCGCGGACGTCCTGGCCCGGGCCGTGGCGGCGCTGCCCGCGCCGATGGTGCCGAGCGACCTGGTGGTGCTGGACGCGCTGCCGCTCACGCCGCAGGGCAAGCTGGACCGGGCCGCGCTGCCCGCTCCGCCCGTGGCGGGGCGGGCCGGGCGTGCGTCGCGCGAACCGGCCACGGACCGTGAGGCGGCGCTCTGCGCCCTCTTCGCCGAGCTGCTCGGCGTGCCGGAGGTGGGGGCGGAGGACGACTTCTTCCGGATGGGCGGCGACAGCATCACGGCGATCCAGCTCGTCAGCCGGGCCAGGGCGGACGGGCTCGGGCTCACGCCGCGCGAGGTGTTCGTCGCCAGGACCCCGGCCGCGCTGGCAGCCGTCGCCCGGGCCGGCGCACGCACCGTCGCCGACTCCCCCTCCGGCCGGTTCCCGATCACGCCGATCATGCACTGGTGGCGCGAGCACGGAGGCCCGCTCGGCACGTTCACGCAGTCGCTGACCGTGCCCGTGCCCGCGGGGACGGACGAGGAGCGGATCAGGGCGGCGCTGCGCACGCTGACGGCCCGGCACGCGGCGCTGCGCACGCGCCTGCTGCGCCACGCGGACGCCGGCGCGGACGGGGGCGCGGACGCGGGCTGGGAGCTGGAGGTCCTGCCTCCGGAGGAGGCGCCGGAGGTCCCGTTCAGCCGCGTGGCCACCGGCCCGGGCCCGTCCGCGCCGGCCGGCGACGCGCCCGGCGCGGACCCGCCGCACGCCGCGTCCCGGCCGGACGCGGGTGCGGCGCTCGATCCCGGGAGCGGGCGGATGCTGGCCGCCGTCTGGCACGCGCCGGACCGGCTGGTCGTCACCGCGCACCACTTCGCCGTGGACGGCGTCTCCTGGCGCCTGATCGGCCCCGAACTGGAGGCGCTGCTGCGCTCGCCCCGCTCCGCCGGGCCTGCGCAGGGCACGTCGTTCGCCCGCTGGGCGCGCCTGCTGGCCGCCGAGGCGGAACGTCCCGAGCGGGTGGCGGAGCTGCCCTTCTGGGAGGAGACGGCGGCGGGCGGCGCGACCCTCCTGCCACCGGGGTGGAAGGGACGCGGCGGCCCGCGCACGACCCTCACCACCCGGCTCCCCGCTGACCTCACCGGTCAGGTCCTCACCCGCCTGCCCGCCGCCTTCCGCTGCGGGCCGGACGAGGTCCTGCTGACCGCCCTCGCCCTCGCCGTGGCGCGCTGGCGCGGCGGTACGGAGGTGCTCGTCGACGTCGAGGGGCACGGCAGGGACGCCTTCACCGACGACGCCGACGTCTCCACCACCGTCGGCTGGTTCACCACCCAGCACCCGGTGCGGCTGGACGCCCGGGGAGAGCCCGCCGCCGCGCTCAAGCGCGTCAAGGAACGGCTGCGCGCCGTCCCGTCGGGCGGGCTCGGCTACGGGCTGCTGCGCCACCTCAACCGGGGCACCGCGCCGAGGCTCGCCGCCCTGCCCGCCGCCGACCTGCGCTTCAACTACCTGGGCAGGTTCGACGGCGAGCTGGCCGGCATGCCGGAGGCGCCGATGGCGTACGCGGTGGAGCTGGACGCCGTCGCCCAACCGGGCCGGGACGGCGCCCGGCTGGTGGCGAGCTGGTCCTACGCGGCCGCCGCGATCAGCGCGGAACGCGCGGGGGAGCTGGCCGGGCTCTGGTCCGGCGCGCTCGCCGAGCTGGCCGGGCAGGCGGGCGAGGGCGGCGCGACGAGCTCGGACTTCCCGCTGGTCGAGCTGACGCAAGGCCAGGTCGAGGCGCTCGAAGCGGACCTGGACGGCGACTGGTGAGCCGCGCGCTGGCCGACGTGCTGCCGCTCTCCCCCGCGCAGGAGGGCCTGCTCTTCCACGCCCTGTACGGCGGCGACGACGCGTACGTCGTCCAGGCCAGGTTCGCCGTCGACGGGCCGGCGGACCCGCCCCGGCTGCGGGCGGCCGTGGAGACCCTGCTCGGCCGCCATCCCAACCTGCGCGCCTGCTTCCGCCACAAAGGGCTGGACCGGCCGGTGCAGGTCATCCCGCACCGGGTGCGCCTGCCGTGGACCGAGGTGGACCCGCCGTCGGACGCCGAGCTGGAGCGCATCCTGGAGGCCGACCTGCTGCGCCCGTTCGACGTGACCCGGCCGCCGCTGGTCCGCGCCACCCTGGTGCGCCGGCGGGAGCTGGTGCTGACCCTGCACCACCTTCTGGTGGACGGCTGGTCGATGCCGATCCTGGCGAGCGAGCTGGCCGGCCTTTACACGGGGGCGGGCACGCTGCCGCCCGCGCCGCCGTACCGGGACTATCTGGCCTGGCTGCGCGCCCAGGACGGCGAGCGCGCGGCACGGGCCTGGCGGGACGCGCTCGCGGGCCTGCCGGGGCCGACCCTGCTGCGGCCCGGCGCGAGCCCGGCCGACAGCGCGGCGAGCCTGCGGCAGGGGAGGGTGGAGACCGAGCTGACGGCGGAGCTGAGCCAGGCTCTGCGCCGGTGGGCGCGCCGGTCGGGTGTGACGGTCAACACGCTGGCGCAGGCGGCGTGGGGGCTGGTGCTGGCGCGGCTGACCGGGCGCTCGGACGTGGTGTTCGGCACGGTGGTGTCGGGCCGCCCGCCGGAGCTGGGGGGCGTGGAGTCGATGGTGGGGCTGTTCATCAACACGCTGCCGGTCCGGGTCAGGACGGGCGAGCCCCTCCTGCTGGAGCGCCTGCAGGAGGAGCAGGCCCGGCTCTCGGCCTACCACCACGTACGGCTCGCCGACGTGCGGCGCGGCGCCGGCGAGCTGTTCGACACGCTGCTGGCCTTCGAGAACTACCCCCGCGACGGCCTGGCCTCCTCCGGCGTCCGCCTGACCGAGGTGCGCGACGCCACCCACTACCCGCTCACCGTCACGGTCGTGGCCGGCGAGCGGCTGTGGCTGCGGCTCGGCCACCGCGCCGACCTGGTGGGCCGCGCCGAGGCCGAGGCCGTCATGGCCCGCCTGACCCGGGCGTTCGAGCGGGTGGCCGAGGGCTCGGAGAGCGGCGACGTGCTTCCCGAGGCGGAGACGCGGCGGCTTCTCGTGACCTGGAACGGCGCCACGCGGGCGCGGGCGGGCGGGTCGGTGCCCGAGCGGTTCGCGGCGCAGGCGGCCCGCACCCCGGACGCCGTGGCCGTCGAGCACGGCGGGCTCGCCCTCACCTACGCCGAGCTGGACGCCCGCTCCGGCCAGGTCGCGGCCGGGCTCGACGTGGCCCGGGAGGCGCCGGTCGCGCTGCTCATGGACCGCTCGCCTGACCTGGTGGTCGCCCAGCTGGCGGTGCTGAAGGCGGGCGGCTGCTACGTCCCGCTGGATCCCGGGCAGCCGCGCGACCGCCTCGACCGGATCATCGCCGACAGCGGCGCCCGCACCGTCCTGACCAGCCCGCTTGCCGTAGAGGGGGGCGGGGACGGTGTCGCGCCGGAACCCGCGCACCCCGGCTCGGCCGCCTACGTCATGTACACCTCCGGCTCCACCGGCGCGCCCAAGGGCGTCGTCGTCACCCACGAGAACGTCGCGGAACTGGCCGCCGACCGGCGCTTCGCCGGGCACCGGCGGGTGCTGCTGCACAGCCCGCACACGTTCGACGCGGCCACGTACGAGGTGTGGGCGCCGCTGCTGAACGGCGGCACCGTCGTCATCGCCCCGCCGGGCCCGCTCCATCCCGACACGATCCTGCACGGCCGGCTGGACGCGGTGTGGCTGACGGCCGAGCTGTTCCGCACCGTGGCCGACCTCGCGCCCGCGGCACTGGCCGCGGTGGGCGAGGTGTGGGCGGGGGGCGACGTGCTGCCGCCGGACGCGGTCCGCCGGGCGGCACGGCACGGCGCGCGGGTGGTCAACGGGTACGGCCCCACGGAGACGACGACGTTCGCCACCGCCCATCCCGTGGAGGACGGCCCAGGGAGCGGACCGGTGCCGATCGGCCGGCCGCTGGACAACACGCGCGTGTACGTCCTGGACGCGCGCCTGCGCCCGGCGCCGGCCGGCGTCGTCGGTGAGCTGTACATCGCGGGGACGGGCCTGTCCCGCGGCTACCTCGGCCGCCCCGGGCTGACGGCGGAGCGCTTCGTGGCGGACCCGTTCGCGAGCGGCGAGCGGATGTACCGGACGGGAGACCTCGCGCGGTGGACGTTCGGCGGGGAGCTGGAGTTCGCCGGCCGCGCCGACGGCCAGCTCAAGATCCGCGGCCACCGGATCGAGCCCGGCGAGGTGGAGTCGGTGCTGGAGAGCTCGCCGGACGTGACCCGCGCGGTCGTCGCCGCCGCCGACGCGCCCGGAGGCGGCCGGCGGCTGGTCGCGTACGTGGTGCCCGGCGGATCGCTGGAGCGGGTGCGCGCGCACGCCGCCGCCCGGCTGCCCAGGTATCTGCTCCCCTCCCAGTACGTGCCGCTCGACCGCCTGCCGCTCACCCCCCACGGCAAGGTCGACCGCGCCGCCCTGCCCGCCGTCCCGCCTCCGAAGCCGCTCCCGGGGCCGCTCGACGGGCCGCTCGACGGGCCGCTCGCCGCCTCCCAGGACGCCGGTCCCCGGCCCGCCGCGAGCCCGCACGACCCCGCGGAGCCGCGCTCCGCGCGCGAGAAGCACCTGTGCGTCCTGTTCGCCGAGGTGCTCGGGCTGCCGGAGGCGGGCGCGGACACCGACTTCTTCGCCTCCGGCGGGGACTCGCTGCTGGCCATGCGGCTCACCGCCGCGATCGAGTCCGCGATCGGCGTCCGCACCTCCATCGCCGCCCTGTTCGAGGCCCCCACGCCCGCCGAACTCGCCATCCGGCTCGACGCGCGCTCCGATCGGGCGCCGGCCGAGCTGGACCTGTCGCCGCTGCTGACGCTGCGGGCCGAGGGCGGGCGGGCGCCGCTGTTCTGCGTGCACCCCGGCCGGGGCATCGGCTGGTCGTACACCGCGCTGCTCCCCCACCTTCCGAAGGACCGGCCGGTGCACGCCCTGCAGTCGCCGGTGCTCGGTGACGGCGCCTGGCGGCTGCCCGGCACCATGCGGGAGCTGGCCGACGACTACCTGGCGCGGCTGCTCGCGGTCCGGCCGGAGGGGCCGTACCTGCTGCTCGGGCACTCGTTCGGCGGGCTGCTCGCGTACGAGATGGCCGCCCGGCTGCGGGAGGAGGGCCGGCAGGTGGGGCTGGTCGCCTCGCTGGACGCGGTCCCCTGGCCGCCGGGGGTGGAGCCCGACCCCGACGAGGTCGAGCAGGAGGCGCTGACCATCCTGCTGCGCACCCGGACGCTGCACCCCTACGCGCAGCCGGGGCGGCTGGAGCGGGAGCGGGTGTTCGCCGCCGTGCGCGGAAGCGAGGGCCCGCTGTCGGGGCTGGCCGGCGAGCACCTGTCAGCGGTGGCCGGGACGGTGGCCGGGCATCTGCGGCTGGCCGTCACCTACCGGCCACCGCCCTACGACGGGACGGTGCTGCTGTTCTCGGCCACCGCCCAGCCCGGCGACGTCGGCTCGGCGGTCAAGGCGGAGCGCTGGAGCGGCTCCGCCCGCGACGTGCGGGTCCACGACCTGGACTGCGGGCACAGCGATCTGCTCAGGCCCGGGCCCGCCGCCGAGATCGCCGCAGTCATCGAGCCGATCCTCCGGGAGTCGTGATGGAGACGTACGAGTTCCCCGTGTCGCCGGCGCAGGCCAGAATGCTGGTGCTCGACCAGCTCAACCCGGGCACCGCCCAGTACAACGTGCCCGTGGCCTTCACCGTGCGCGGGCCCTTCGACGTCGCGGCGTTCCGCGCGGCCCTGGACGCGGTGGTCGCCGCGCACGAGTCGCTGCGCACGGTGTTCCAGCCGCACGACGGCGGCTACCTCCAGGTCGTCGCGGAGGAGGGGAAGGCCGCGCTGCGCGTCGAGCCGGACGTACCCGCGGCGCGGGCGCACGCGCTCATGAAGGCCGAGGCGGCCGCGCCGTTCGACGTCGAGGCGGGGCCGCTGCTGCGGTGCGTGGTGTACGTCCTCGGCGGCGAGCACCACCTCGTGCTGCTGACCGTCCACCACCTGGTGTGCGACGGCTGGTCGCTGCGGCTGCTGCTGGAGGAGCTCTCCGGCGCCTACCGGCGGCTCGCCTCCCCCGGCGAGTCACCGGCGGACGCCGCGCCGTCCGAGCCCGCGCCGCAGTACCCCGACTACGCCGTCTGGCAGCGGGAGCGGCTGCACGCCATGGACGACTCCGTCGCGTTCTGGACGGAGACGCTCGAGGACGCGCCCACGACGCTCGCCCTGCCCGCCGACAGGCCCCGCCCCGCCGTGCAGTCGGCGGCGGGCGGCGTCGTAGGCGTCCCGCTGCCCTCCGGCACGCGCCGGCGGCTGGCCGAGGTCGCCGCCGAGCGGAACGCGACGCCGTACATGGTGATGTTCGCGGCGTTCGCCGCGTTCCTGGCGAGGATCAGCGGCCAGCGGGACCTGGTCATCGCCGTCCCTGTGGCCGGCCGCGACCACCCGGACGTCCAGAACATGATCGGCCTGCTGGTCAACACGCTCGCCGTACGCGCCGACCTGTCGGACGACCCCGCGTTCCTCGACCTGATCGGCCAGGTGCGCGAGCGCCTCCTCGCGGCCCGGCCGCACCACGAGGCCCCGTTCGAGGCCGTGGTGCACGCCCTCGCCCCCGGCAGGCAGCTGAGCCACGACCCGCTCGTCCAGGTGATGCTGGCCTACGACGACGACACCCTGCTGGCCCTCGACCTGCCCGGCGCCACCGCGGAGCGCGTCGAGCTGCTGCTGGACGACGCCAAGTTCGACCTGCTCATGAACGTCGAGCGGCAGGCCGGCGAGCTGGCCGCCCACCTCGTCTACCGGGCCGACCTGTTCGACCGGGAGACCGTGCGCCACTGGGCACGCGCCTTCGCGACGCTGCTCGACGCCCTGCTCGGCGAACCCGGCCAGCCCGTGAGCGCCGCCGGCCTCCTCCCCGCGGCGGACCGCCGCCTGATCGTCGAGGGGTGGAACCGCACGGCCGCCCCCACCGGCACCCGCCTGGTCCCCGACCTGGTGGCCGAACGGGCCGCGGAACGTCCCGGCGCCACGGCGCTCGTCTGCGGCGCCACCACGCTCACGTACCGGGAGGTGCTGGAGCGCGCCGACCGGCTGGCCGGCCGGCTGCGCGCGGCCGGCGTCGGGCCGGAGATCCCCGTGGGGCTCTGCCTGCCCAGAGGCGCGGACATGGTGGTGGCGGCGCTCGCCGTCCTGCGCGCGGGAGGCGCGTACGTACCTCTCGATCCCGGGCATCCGGCGGCCCGGCTGGCGTTCATGATCGGCGACGCGGGGGTGCGGCTGCTGATCGCGACCGAGCCCGTGGACCTCGGCGTGCCCGTGGCCGCCCCCGACGGCGACGTCCCCATCCCCCCGGTCGGGCCGGTGCTCGCGGCGCGGCCCGAACCCGCGAACACGGCCTACATCCTCTACACCTCCGGCTCCACCGGCACCCCCAAGGGCGTCGCCGTCGAGCACCGGGCCCTGCTGAACCTGGCCACCGCCGTACGCCACCAGTTCCCCGTGACCGGCGACGACCGGGTGCTGCAGTACGTGTCGTTCGGGTTCGACGTGGCCGTGTCCGACGTGTTCTTCTCCCTCGTCGCGGGGGCGGAACTGCACGTCGCGGGCGAGTGCGAGCGGCTCGGCGAGGACCTGTACGCCCGCCTGCGCGACTCCCGCGTCACCTACGCCTTCCTGCCGCCGTCGGCCGCCATGTCGCTGCCCTGCCCGCCGGACGCCCGCGAGACGGCGCTGCCGGACCTGCGCACGCTGGCCGTCGGCGGCGAGGCGTGCCCGGCCGAACTGGTGGAGCGCTGGGCGACGCCGCGGCGGCGGATCGTGGACGCGTACGGGCCGAGCGAGACCACCGTCTACGCCACCACGGCCGACCTGTCGCCGGGGCGGCCCGTGGTGATCGGGCGCCCGGTGGCCAACGGCCGGGCGTACGTGCTGGACGAGCGGCTGAGTCCCGTGCCCGTGGGGGTGACCGGGGAGATCTACCTGGCGGGGTCGGGGATGGCCAGGGGTTACGCCAACCGGCCCGGGCTGACCGCGGAGCGCTTCGTCGCCGACCCGTACGGGCCGCCGGGCGAGCGCATGTACCGGACGGGCGACCTCGGCAGGTACGACGCCGACGGGGTGCTGTCCTACCTCGGCCGGGTCGACACTCAGGTCAAGCTGCGCGGCTTCCGCGTGGAGCTGGGCGAGATCGAGACCGTCCTCGCGGCGCACCCCGGGGTGTCGGTGGCGGCGGCGTCCGTGCGCGGTGACCGGCTGGCGGTGTACGTGGTGGCGGACGGCGAGCCGCCACCCGCCGCGCGGCTGCGGGCGTGGCTCGGCGACCGGCTGCCGGGCTACATGGTGCCCGACTCGGTCGTCCTCCTGCCGGAGTTGCCCGTCAACAGGTCCGGCAAGGTGGACAGGTCGCTGCTGCCCGAGCCGCCGCCGACCCGCCCCGACCTGGGCCGCCCCTACGTCGCCCCGGCCACGGAGACCGAGCGGCTGCTGGCGGAGGTGTGGGCGGAGGCGCTCGGCCTGGAGCGGGTCGGCACGCACGACAACTTCTTCGACCTGGGCGGCAACTCGATCAGGTTGCTGGCCGTCCTGGCGGCGCTGCGCGAGCGCGGCGGGGACGGCGGGCTCAAGCTGGTCGACCTCTTCCGGCATCCGACGGTCGCCGCCCTCGCCGACCGGCTGGACCGCCCCGCCGGTTCCCCCGCCGGTTCGCCCGCCGGCTCTCCGGCTGGGGCGGACGTCGGCGCGGCGAGACTGCGCGGCCAGAGCAGGCGCGAACGGCTCGCCGCGCGCAGGAAAGCACAGAGAGGGTAACGAATGACCGACGCACCTGCTGTGGCCATCGTGGGGATGAGCGGCCGCTTCCCCGGAGCCCGCGACGTGGCCGCCTTCTGGGCCAACCTGCGCGACGGCGTCTGCTCGATCGCCGACTTCGACGAGGAGGAGCTGCTGGCCGACGGCGTGCCCGCCGACGAGCTGCGCCATCCCGGCTACGTGCCGTCCAAGGGGTTCCTGGCGGACGCGGACCGGTTCGAGCACGAGCTGTTCGGGTTCGGCGCGGCGGAGGCGCGAGCCCTGGATCCGCAGCTGCGGCAGCTGCTGGAGACGGCCTGGTCGGCGCTGGAGGACGCGGGGCACGACCCGCGCGCGGCTCCCGACAGGACCGGCGTGTACGTGGGCGGCGAGCCCAGCGACCACGCGCTCGCCGCGCAGCTCGATCCGGGGCTGCGGGCCCGGCTCGGGCCCCTGCAGGTGCGGATGTTCACCGACAGGGAGTTCATGGCCGGGTGGCTGTCGTACCGGCTGAACCTGACCGGGCCCAGCATGACCGTGCAGACGGCCTGCTCGACGTCGCTGGCCACCGTGCACATGGCGGTCCAGGCGCTCCTGCTCAGCGAGTGCGACCTGGCGCTGGCCGGCGGCGTGTCGATCGACTCGCCGTACAGGCGGGGATACCTGTACGAGCCCGGCGGCATCTTCTCGCCCGACGGGCGGTGCCGGCCCTTCGACGAGAAGGCGGCGGGCACCGTCGGCGGCAACGGCGTCGGGCTGGTGGTGCTCAAGCGCCTGGAGGACGCCCTGGCCGACGGCGACGCGATCCACGCGGTCGTCCGCGGCACGGCGCTCAGCAACGACGGCGCCGGGCGGGTGGGGTTCACCGCGCCCGGCGTGGACGGGCAGACGACCGCCATCGTCGAGGCGTGGGCGGCGGCCGGTCTCGAACCCGCGGACGCGCAGTTCCTCGAGGCGCACGGCACCGGGACGGACCTCGGCGACCGGATCGAGGTGGCGGCCGCCGCCGCGGCCTTCGCCGGCGCGTCCGGGTGCGCGATCGGCTCCGTGAAGTCCAACGTCGGCCACCTGAACGCGGCCGCGGGCGTCACCGGGCTGATCAAGGCCGCGCTGATGCTCCGGCACCGCACGATGGTCCCCACGGTGAACGTCACCCGCCCCCACCCCGACCTCGACCTCGACTCCACCCCGTTCCACCTGCTCACCACCACCGCGGACTGGGTCGCTCCCGCGACCGGCCCGCGCCTGGCCGGAGTCTCGTCCCTCGGCATCGGGGGCACGAACGTCCACGTCGTCCTCTCAGAACCCCCCGTTCCCGCTTCGAGCACGGGGACGCGCGCGGCGGCCCCGTGGCGCGGGGACAGCGGTCCCGCCGTGGCGCGCGGGAAGGAGGGACCCGCCCCGGTTCTGGGGGACGGACCGCCGCTGGTGCTGCCGCTGTCGGCGCGAACCCCCGCCCAGCTCGCCACGGCGGCGGGACGGCTGGCGGAGGCGCTGCGCGCTCCCGGCGCGCCTTCGCTGGCCGATGTCGCCTGCACCCTGGCCACGGGCCGCGCCGCCCTGGACACCCGCGCCTACGTGGCCGCCACGACCCGCGCCGAGGCCGCCGCCGCCCTGGCCGCGCTCGCCGCGCACGGAGAAGGGGCGGCCGGAGAAGCGGCGGCCGGAGGCCGTTCCGCGCTGGGTGACGCGTGGGTGCGGGGCGAGGACGTCGCCTGGCCGCAGACCGGCGGGCGGCGGGTCCACCTGCCCACGTACCCGTTCGCGGGCGAGCACCACGGCGCGCTCACCGTCGGAGCCCCGCCGCCTCCCGAACCCGAACAGCCGCTGGACACGAGGACCGCGGTGACCGAGCTGTTCCTGACCACCCTGGACCTGGCCGGCAGGCAGGACCTGACCAGGACGTACTTCGCCGCCGGCGGCGACTCCCTGACCGCCGTCTTCCTGGTCGGCGAGCTGCGCGACCGCTTCGGCCTGGAGGCGCCCATCGAGCTGTTCCTGGAGGAGCTGCCGCTGGAGGAGCTCATCTCCCGCGTCCTGAGCGACCCGGACGACGACCCGCTCGGCGACCTCCTGGACGAGCTGGAATCTTCATGAGGCCCGGCCCCGACCCGGCCGGGATCGACGCGCTCGACCTGCTCGATCCCGCGCTCCACGCCGCCCACGACCTCACCCCCGTGTGGCGCTGGCTGCGCGCCCACGACCCGGTGCGCAGGCACGAGCGGTTCTGGAGCGTGACCCGCCACGCCGACGTGCTGCGCGTCGTGCGCGACCCGGACACGTTCAGCTCGCTCCAGGGCAACATGTTGCGGACCCTCCTGCGCGGGCACGATCCCGGCGCGGGCAAGATGCTGGTCGTCACGGACGGGCCCGAGCACGCCCGCCTGCGCCGCCTGCTGACGCCCGGCTTCGGCCCGCGCGCGCTCGGCCCCATCACGCGCTCGATCGAGGAGGCCACCCGCGACCTGCTCGGTGCGTTCGTGCGGCGCGGCGGCGGCGACTTCGTGGCGGAGGTGGCCGCCCAGGTGCCGCTGCGTGCCATCTGCGAGCTGCTCGGCGTCCCCGAGGAGGACCGGCAGCGCGTGCTGGAGCTGACCGGCGAGGCCATGCTGGGCGAGACCCCGGCGGGACAGCAGGCCGGACCGCGGGCCGGGAGCACGCCGCCGGCGGCGATGATCGCCCAGAGCGAGATCCTGCTCTACTACACGCGCCTGGCCGCCCGGCGCAGGCGGGCGCCGGGCGACGACGTGATCAGCCTGCTCGTCGGCAGCGACCTGACCGAGGAGGAGGTGCTGCTCAACTGCTACAACCTCATCATCGGCGGCGACGAGACGGCCCGCCTGGCGATGGCCGGCGGGCTGCTGGCGCTGGCCACGTACGACAAGGAGTGGGCGCGCCTGCGCGACGACCCCGCGCTCGTCGACCCCGCCGTCGAGGAGATCCTGCGCTGGACCACCCCCGCCGCCCACGTCGGGAGGATCGCCACGCGGGACGCGGAGCTGGCCGGGCGGCAGGTCGCGGCCGGTGACGTGGTGGCGCTGTGGACGGTGTCCGCCAACCGTGACGAGGCCGTCTTCGACGATCCGGACCGGTTCGACGTCGGCAGGACGCCGAACCGGCACCTCACGTTCGGCCACGGCCCGCACTTCTGCCTGGGCGCCCAGCTCGCCCGGGCGGAGATCCGCGCGCTGCTGGCCGAGCTGCGGGCGAGCGTGTCGGCGATCACGGTGACGGGCCCGGTGACCTGGCTGCCGTCGAACTTCATCAACGGCGTCGGCACGCTCCCCGTGGCGCTGGCGTAGCCTGCGGGTATGGCTGTGCACCTGAACCACACCATCGTGGCGGCGAAGGACCGGGACGCGACCGCCGCGTTCCTGGCCGACGTCCTGGGGCTGGAGCCGCCACCGGTCTACGGCCCGTTCCGCGTCGTCTCGCTCGGCAACGACGTCTCGCTCGACGTCGTCCAGGCGGGCGGGCCCGTGCATCCGCAGCACTACGCGTTCCTGGTCGGCGAGGAGGAGTTCGACCTGATCAGGGGCCGCATCGAGGAGCGCGGGCTGACCTACTGGGCCGATCCGCACCACCGGCGGCCCGGGGTGATCAACACCAACGACGGCGGCCGCGGCCTCTACTGGGAAGACCCCAACGGCCACAACCTGGAGATCATCACGGTGCCCTACGGCGGCGGGGCCTAGGGCGCCAGCGCCTCCAGGGCCTCCTCGGCCCGGCGCATCGCCTCCTCGGGCGCCGCGGTGACGATCTCGCGGTCGAAGTTGAGGTCGTGGAAGACGTCCGTCACGCCGCGGGCCGCCAGGCCGGCCACATCGGCTCTGATCTTGTCGTACGTGCCCGTCAGCGGCCGGTCCTCGTCGCCGGGCCGGACCTGGGTGACGCCCCTGCACACGAACCGGAACCCGGTCGCGTCGCGTCCCGACGCCGCCAGCTCCGCCTTGATCAGCTCCACCCTGCCCGCGATGCCGGCCAGGTCCTCCCTGCTGGAACTGACCCATCCGTCGGCCAGCCGGGCGGCGCGGCGCAGCGCGACCTCGGCGGTGCCGCCGAGCAGCAGGCGTGGCGGCGCGGGCGCCGGCTTGGGGTCGATGTGGGCGGGCGGCACGCGGTAGAACTCGCCGTCGTGCTCGACCACGTCGTCGCGCCACGCCTTGCGCAGCACCTCGACGAACTCCTCGCCCCTGCGGCCGCGCCGCTCCATGCCGACGCCCGCCGCCGTGAACTCCTCGGGCAACCAGCCCAGCCCGATGCCGGCGCTCAGCCGCCCGCCCGCGACCGTCTGCAGCGTGGCCAGCTGCTTGGCCAGCAGCACCGGCGGCACGTACGCGTTGACCACGGCGACGCCCAGGCCGATCCCGCGCGTCACGCCCGACAGGTGTGCCAGCGTGATCAGCGGGTCGTGCACGGCGCGGTAGGTCGGCCCCATCGGGTGCCCCACCGGATAGAGCAGCCGCTGGTACGTCCACAGCTCGTGGTAGCCGAGCTCCTCCGCCCGCGTGGCGACGCGGCGCATGTTGGCCGGGGTGGCCCATGGCCCTGACTGGGGCACTGCGAAACCCACTCTCATGCCCTCTAGTCTGTACTGGTGAGTCTGGAGGCGGAGCTGGCGGGCGTCGCCGCGGCGTACGGCGGCACGGGCGCGCCCGAGCTGCACCCGACCCGCACCGATGTCGTGGTGTTACGCAGGGGCGAGGTCGTGGTGAAGGCTCACTCGGCGCGCGACGACGCCGGGGCGTTGCGGCCGAGGTTACGGGCCGCCGCCTCGGCCGCGGTGAGCGGCGTGATGCTGGCCCCGCTGGAGCCCGAGGTGCTGACGGTGGCCGGGCGCGCGGTGACGGTGTGGCCCGCGGGGCGGCCTGTCGCGCGCGACGACGATCCGGGCTGCGCCCCGTGGGAGGAAGGGGCCAGGCTGCTGGCCAGGCTGCACGCGGTCCCCCTGACGCTGCTGCCGGTCCTGCCCGCGGCCGGTGGGCCCGCGAGGGCCGCCCGTGCGGTGGGGCGCATGTCCGGGGACGGCCCGGTCGCGCGGCTCGTCAGGAGGGCGTTCATGCGCCTGCCCGCGACCGACCCGCAGCCGGGGCTGCTCACGCACGGCGACTGGCATCTGGGCCAGCTGGTCGACCGCGACGGGTGGCTGCTCATCGACGTCGACGATCTCGGCGTCGGCGACCCGGCGTGGGATCTCGCCAGGCCGGCCGCCTGGTACGCCGCCGGCCTGCTCGACCCGGATGTCTGGGCCCGGTTCCTGGGGGCCTACCAGGCCTCCGGCGGACCTGCGCTGGGCCAGGGCGACGACCCGTGGCAGCGCCTCGACGTACCGGCCAGGGCGCTCACCGTCCAGCTGGCCGCCGTCGCGGTGGTCAACGCCGAACGCGAGAGCCGGGAACTGGACGACGTGGAGCATTCGTTGATCGAAGCGTGCAACAGAATCGTCCGGGCGTGACGGGGTTGCGCGCGGTAGGTTTCACCCTGGAGACCTCAGAGCCAAGGAGAGCGACTTAGATGCATTGCCCCAAGTGCCACGGAAACATGCGGACCTATGAGCGCAACGGCGTCCACATCGAGCAGTGCGACAACTGCCGGGGGATCTTCCTCGACTACGGCGAGCTCGAGACGCTGTCCCGGATGGAGTCGCAGTACCACTCGGCTCCCCCTCCCGCCCCCGGCCCCGGCCCCGCGTGGGGCGCGCCGCACGGCGGCCACGGCGGCCACTACGGGCACAAGGGTCACCGCAAGGGCAGCTGGGTGGGCATGCTGTTCTCGAGCTGAGCCGGCTCGCTTCTGCCGAGGGCCGCGCACCGGGCGGGTGCGCGGCCCTCGCGCCTTGCGCGGTTGTCAGCCGGGGAAGTCGTCCGGGTCCACCGGTGAGGTGCGGGCGTTGCCGCCGGAGATGGCGTGCAGGGTGACCCGCCAGTCGTGCCAGCGGATCTGGGTGGCGGTGTAGGTCGTCCTGAACTTCACCGTCTTCTGGAACCTCTCGAAGCTGCACTCGCGGCTGAACGCCTTGCGCTTGCCGTCCCAGTCGACGCCGTGCGTGAAATAGATCCGGTACGTGCCGTCGCGCACGCCCCGCACCTTGTACGTCGCGTTCTTGCGCACGTAGACGCTGAACGCCTTGCTGCCGCCCCGCACTGCGGTGATCACCGCGTCGCGGTTGCCGCCGTTGTCGATCTCCAGTGAGCTGCGGCCGTTGAGCGTGCTCTTGCGCACGTACGAGCCGTTGCGCAACCTCCTGGTCTGCTTCTTCCCCGCTTTCACGCCGACGACGTCGGCCTCGTAGTCTCCGGCGCTCTCCAGGGCCTCTCCGGCCTCGTCGAGCTGGTCCAGCGCGTCGTCGAGGTCGGTGAGCACGGCCGAGGAGGTGCACAGGTCCCTGTCGCCGACCTTGTCGCCGGTGGAGGCCAGCGCGGACGCGACGGCACGCAGGCCGGCGACGTAGGCGTCGTGCCGGGCGCGCACCGGCTCGGGCGGGGTGAGGCCGGCCAGTTCGTCGGCGCCCCCGCTCAGGGCCAGTTCCGCGCGGCCGAGCCGCTGGTCCAGCGCTTTGAGACCGCGCGCGCCCGCCAGCGCGTCGAGCGCGTCGCGGATCGGCTTGCGCTCGCTGCCGAGCTCGTCCTTGTACGCCTCGGGAGTGAGAGCGGTCGCGCTGGGGGCGGCGGGCGTGGCGCCGCTGACCGAGGGGGCGCCGTCCTGGCCGCCGGCCACGCCGGTGACCTTCGGCTCACCCCCTGTGGGCGACGGCGAACCGGCCGAGCACGCGCACAGTGTGAGGGTTGTCAGGGCGAGAACGCAGGGAATCAACCGCGGTGCTGCCACCTGCCACACTATCGCCCGGTTGATCCCCGGCCGTCAATCATGTTTCGGCCAGCCCCGCCTCCCTGTCCTGGCGCAGCCAGCGGGTGATGCCGAGCGTCTCCAGGAACGGCATGTCGTGGCTCGCCACGATGAGCGCGCCCCGGTAGGCCGACAGCGCCTGCGCGAGCTGACCGACGCTGGCCATGTCGAGGTTGTTGGTCGGCTCGTCGAGCAGGAGCAGCTGCGGCGGCGGCTCGGCCGACAGCAGCGCGGCCAGCGTCGCGCGGAAGCGCTCGCCGCCCGACAGCGTGCCGGCCGCCTGGTTGGCCCTGTCGCCCCTGAACAGGAAGCGCGCCAGGCGGGCGCGCACCTCGTTCACCGAGGCGGAGGGGGCCGCGGCGCGCACGTTGTCCACCACGCTGAGCGAGTCGTCCAGCAGGTCGAGCCGCTGCGGCAGGTAGCGGACGGGCACGTGGGCGCCGTGCTCCAGGATCCGCCTGAGCAGCGTGGTCTTGCCCGAGCCGTTCGGCCCGAGCAGCGCGATGCGCTCCGGCCCGCGCACGACCAGGGTCTCCAGCACGGCCGTGCGGACCTCCTCGGCACCATTCCCAGCGCCGTTCCCAGCGCCCTTCTCAGCGCCGCTTCCGGCGCCGGGGCCGTCTTCATGACCGTCCTCTCGCCTGGCGGGTTCGCCCCCGGCGGGCGGGTCCAGCGGGAGGGTCAGGACCGTACGGCCGGCCGGCACCTCCGTGCCCGGCAACTCGATGCGGATCTCCGCGTCGTCGCGCACCGACTGCTCGGCCGTGGTCAGCCGTTCGCGGGCCTCCTCCAGCTTCTCCATGTGCAGCGAGCGCTGCTTGCCCGCGCTCACCTGGGCCTTGCGTTTGAGCCCGTTCGCGACGATCTTCGGCACCTTCTTGTTCTCGAACGCCTTCCTGCCCGTGCGCAGGCCCCTGTCGATCCTGGTACGGGCCTCGACGAGCTCGCGCTGCTGCCGTCTCACCTCGCCTTCCGCGGTGCGTACCGTACGTTCGGCGGCCTCCTGCTCGGCCGCGACCTGCTCCTCGTAGGCGCTCAGGTTGCCGCCGTACATGCGCACGGCGCCGTCGCGCAGTTCGGCGACCTGGTCGACGAGGTCGAGCAGCGCCCGGTCGTGGCTGACGAGCAGCAGCACGCCCTGCCAGGCGGACACGGCGGCGTAGAGCCGCCGCCTGGCGTCGAGGTCGAGGTTGTTGGTGGGCTCGTCGAGCAGCAGCACGTCGGGCCGTTTCAGCAGCTGGGCGGCGAGCGCGACCATGACGGCCTCGCCGCCGGACAGCGTGCCGACCGTCCGGTCCAGGCCGATGTGGCCGAGGCCGAGGCGGTCGAGCTCGGCCCGCGCACGTTCCTCGACGTCCCAGTCGTCGCCGACCGCGGTGAAGTGCTCCTCGGCGACGTCGCCGCTCTCGATGGCGTGCAGCGCCGCCCGCGTCGCGCTGATCTCGAGCAGGTCGGACACGGTACGGCCGGCGGCGAGCGGCACGCTCTGCGGCAGGTATCCCACCTCGCCCGAGACGGAGACGGACCCGGACCGCGGGACCAGCTCGCCGGCGATGATCTTGATCAGGGTGGACTTGCCCGATCCGTTGAGCCCGATGAGCCCCGTACGCCCCGCGGGAAACGCGGCGTCGAGCCCGTCGAGCACCTTGCCACCGTCCGGCCAGGCGAAGGAGACATGATCGAGGACAAGAGAGAAAGACATAAGGCGGCTCCCATCACAAACGTCGAAATGTCGTGACGTGGCGGGAAATCACCGCATAGACGCGCAACCCAGGGGAACTCGTACGGAGTCCGTGATCGAGGCGAGGATCGCCACCGAGGTCAGGTGCGCGCGCAGGCCCAGGACAGGGCGGAACGGCGCGGTGCCCGCGACCTCAGATCCTCACGTCGGCTGCCCCCACGGATCGGCGATAGGACGATGGAAAGTTTATGCGACGTGCAGATCACCTGGCAAGACCGCGTGCCCGGTGCGCCGCGACGTTCACCCTGTTGGCGCAGGCCGGCGAGCAGAACCGGCGGCGCCCGTTGCGCGAGGTGTCGATGTAGACGACACCGCAGCCATCCCTGTCGCACCGACCCAGCCGCCGACCGCCGGCGAACGACATGGCCATGGCCAGGCCGCCGGCCGTGGTGTCCTTCGCCCTGGCCACGATGTCGGCGTCCACCGAGAAGAAGTGCAGGTGGGGCTCGCGGCCGTCGTGAGCGCTCACGTACGGCTTGGACGCGGTCACGTCGAGCAGGTCGTTGACCAGCCTGATCTGGGTGTCCTGGTCGAGCTCCCCGAACACCGGGCGCAGCCGTCGTGACCACTCCCGCAGCTCCCCCGCCTGCGCCGGGGTGACGGCCGCGCGCAGCAGGCGGTGCTCGGTGAGGATCGCCTCGACCGCCGCCGGGCTGAAGTCGGTCGCGTTGACCAGCGCCGCCGCGAGCGCCGCCCCGTTGCCGCCGTAAGCGTTGAAATGCATAAGGTCATTACATCAGGTTGGAATCATGCACTCCGCAGATCAGCACGACCCTCTCGCCCTGACCGTCGTCTCCTCTCACCGCACGTCCGAGGGCATGGTCTCCTACCTGAGGTGCGCCTGCGGCGTCTGGGAGGTGCGGACCTCACGCATGGTCGCGACCGCCGCTCCCGGAGGACGGTCGATCAGGACCATCGACTGAGACGCCGCCGTGGTCCTAGAGTCGGCCCCACACACCCTCCAGGAGGTCAGGCATGTCCAGCATTCCGTCCTTGCTGCGCGACAGGATCGCGGCCACTCCAGACGCCGAGGCGTACCGGGTGCCCTCCGACGAAGGCTGGAGCTCGCTGTCATGGCGGGAGGTGGGCGAGCGGGTCCGCGGCCTGGCCCTGGGGCTGGCCCGGCTCGGCGCGGGGCCGGGCACGCGCGTGTCGATCCTCTGCTCCACCCGGCTCGAATGGATCCTGGCCGACCTGGCGGTGCTGTCCACGGGAGCGGCCACGACGACGATCTACCCGTCCAACACGGCCGCCGAGTCCGCCTTCGTCATCACCGACTCGGGCAGCACGATCGTCATCGCCGAGAACGACGACCAGGTCGCCAAGATCCGGTCCGTGCGGAAGGAGCTGCCCGACGTCACCCACGTCGTGGTGATCGACGGCTCGCCGGGCGACGACGGCTGGGTGATCACCCTCGGCTCGCTCGGCGAGGACCCCGCGGGCGGCGACTACGACGCCATGGTCGACGCCATCGCCCAGGACGACCTGGCCACGCTCATCTACACCTCGGGCACCACCGGCAGGCCCAAGGGCGTGGAGCTGACCCACGACAACTGGCTCTACGCGGCCGGGGCCGTACGCGAGATCGAGCTGATCTCCGAGGCCGACCTGCACTTCCTGTGGCTGCCGCTGTCGCACTCGTTCGGCAAGCTGCTGGAGGTCGTGATGATCGACGCCGGCGTGCCCACCGCGATCGACGGCCGCCTCGACAAGATCGCCGACAACCTGGGCGCGCTGCGGCCGACGGTCATGGCGGCCGCGCCGCGCATCTTCGAGAAGATCCACAACACGGTCGTGGCCAACGTGCGGCGCGAGGGCGGCGCGAAGCTGCCCATCTTCACCTGGGCCAAGCGGACGGGCATCAGGGTCGCGCGGGCCCGCCAGCGCGGGGTCTCCGTCCCGATCACCATGAGGATCGAGTACGCCCTGGCCGACCGCCTGGTCTTCGCCAAGCTCCGCGAACGGTTCGGCGGCCGGATCCGCTTCTTCATCTCGGGCGCCGCCCCGCTGTCGCAGGACATCGCCGAGTTCTTCGACGCGGCCGGCCTGACGATCCTCGAGGGGTACGGCCTGACCGAGTCGTCGGCCGGCAGCTTCCTCAACCGGCCCGAGTCGGTGCGGTTCGGGACGGTCGGGCAGCCGTTCCCCGGCACCGAGGTGCGCATCGCCGACGACGGCGAGATCCTGATCGGCGGGCGCGGGATCATGCGCGGCTACCACGGCCTGCCGGAGGAGACGGCGGCGGCCCTGCAGGACGGCTGGCTGCACACGGGCGACATCGGCGAGCTCGACGAGGCCGGGCGGCTGGTCATCACCGACCGCAAGAAGGAGCTGATCAAGACCTCGGGCGGGAAATACGTGGCGCCGACCTACCTGGAGGGCCGGATCAAGGCGGCCTGCCCGTACGCGTCCCACGTGTTCGTGCACGGCGACCGGCGCAACTACGTGACGGCGCTGGTCACCCTCGACATGGACGTCGTCAGGCCGTGGGCGCAGGCCGAGTCGCTGCCCTCGGACCCGCGCGAGCTGTGCGAGCACCCGCGCATGCGCGCGGAGGTCGGGAAGGCGATCGATCAGGTCAACGCCGGCGAGGCGAGCTACGCGACGGTCAAGAAGTTCGCGATCCTCGCTGACGACTTCACCGTCGAGTCGGGCGAGCTGACCCCCAGTCTCAAGATCAAGCGCAAGGTGGTGGAGGAGCTCCACGGCGACGTCCTCGACTCCTTCTACGCCTCGCCGGCATGATCTCCCACCTCCCGGTGCGCCCGCGGCACTGCGACGCCCAGGCCATGATGCACGCGGCCCGCTACTACGAGTTCTTCGAGGACGCGTTCCTCGACTGGCTGGGCGCCAACGGCGGCTACGGGCGGCTCCGGGAGGGCGGGGCCGACCTGGTCGTCAAGGCGAGCGGCTGCGAGCACCACTCCCCCGCCCGCCTGGGCGACGTCCTGGCCGTGGAGAGCGCCCCGGCCAGGGTGGGCACCACGTCGATCACGATGACGTTCACGATGCGGCGGGAAGGCGACCTGGTCGCCGTCGGCACGGTCACCTACGTGTGCGTGGCCGGCGGCCGGGCCGCCCCGCTCCCGGAGACGCTCACAACACCCGCTTCGCTCCCGGCAGCGACCGCACCGCGTAGGCCAGCGCCCAGCAGGCCGGCAGCGCGATGACGAGCATGATGGCGAACTTCACGATCGCGATCGCCTGGATCGGGCTCAGCGCGTAGCCGAGGGCGACCAGCACGAGCGGGTGGATGATGTACACGGTGAAGGCGTGGTCGGACAGGAACTTGCCGCGCGGCCCCTGGTTGCCGAAGCGCTCCCGGAAGACCACGGTCAGCCCGATGATCATGCCGACCGCGAAGACCGACTCCCACAGGGCCGTCAGCGCCGACGACAGGGCGCCGGCCGTCATGAACTGCGCCGGCACCAGCACCGCGGTGGACACGCCCGCCGCGACGAGGCCGAGCGGCCCGGCCTTGGCCGGCAGCGTCTCGAACCAGCCGCGCCTGAAGGCGACACACCCGAGCACGAACATGGCCGCGTACTGCGGCAGGCACTGCGGCGAGGGCAGCCCGAGCACCGGCACGTAGCTGCCGGTCGGCACCGGGATCCGCCACAGGAACGTCGCGACCGACAGCCCCAGGACGAACAGCGCGATCCAGCCGAACCTGAGAGGGACGGAACGCTGGTCGAGCGGCCGGCGCCGGCTCCGCCACAACACGTAGACCAGCGCGAAGACGATCAGCACCTCGGCGAACCACATGGGCCCCGGGTCCCAGGAGCCGATGTAGTAGTGCCAGTACGGCATGCCCGCGGGCGCGGCCCACTCGGTGTACCCGGAGAAGTTGACCAGCGGCCGCAGCAGGAAGAGGAAGACGAGCAGGGGGATGCCGAGCCGGATGAGCCGGTCGCGCATGAAGGCGCGGCCGCCCTTGCGGTCGTAGGAGCGGGGGGTGAAGAAGCCGGAGATGAGGAAGAAGAAGCCCATGAAGAACGCCTGGTTGAAGGAGACCAGGAGATCGAGCAGTCCACCTGAGGGGTCCTTGGCGGGCTCGGTGTAGAACCAGAGGGGGATGTTCCCGTAGGTGACCGCCACGTGGTGGGCGACGACCAGCACGGTCAGCACGATCCTCAGGTTGTCGACCGCGTGGAGGCGGGTCGTGGCCCTGGGCTCGGTCTTCATGATGTGCATGCCCTTTCGAAGATGTCGGCCAGTTCCCTGGCGTGCGCGTCGAGGTCGTGATCGGGGTAGGCGGCCCAGTAGGCGAACATGTTGTCGATGGCGGAGGACTGCGTGATGGCCATGACCCGGCGGTCGAAGGGCCGGAACTCCCCGCTCTCCTGGCCCAGCGCGTAGATCCCTTCCAGCCCTCGGAAGATCTCCTCGTTGGCCTTGATCCCGTAGCGGGGGCGCCCGTTGTCGCCCCGGAGGTTGGCGAAGATCTCTCCCAGCGCCGCCAGCTGGGCGCGGTGGCCGCGCATGTGCTCGGCGACGCCCAGAACGTACGCCCTGAGCAGGTCGCGGGCCGAGCTCAGGCCCTGCATCCTGGCCGCCACGGCCTCGCTGATGCGGCCGTAGGCCCGCTCGACCACCTCCACCATCAGCTCGTCCTTGCCGGCGAAGTGGTAGGAGATGACGCCCTTGCTGATGCCCGCGTGCTGGGCGATGCGCGCCAGAGAGGCCTGGGCGAACCCGCCCTCGGCGATCACCTCCACGGCGGACGCGACGATCTGGGCACGCCTGGCCTCCTCGATGAAGGAGCGACGCTTCTGGCCACTCGGCTCATTTTCTGACCGCATGGCCAAAATCTAGCACAGCCGGGCGAAGATTCTGCCGCCCTGCCTGGATGGTGTGACAGAAGTGACGTGTGCTATTAACCGTCTGTTGAATTTCACACGCAACGGAGGAAACTGGTGGAGAGCCCGCTTGGCAGCTTCGCGAACATCGACGTCGAGGCGTTCCTGCGAGATACCCAGCAGCGCGCGGCCAGATTCGCGGCCGCGCAGAAGGAGGCCGCGGCGGCGGTCGGCCGGGCCACGGCGGCCAACGGTCACATCGTGGTCGAATGCACCGCGCAGGGCGGCGTGACCCGGCTCGACATCGATCCGCGAGCGAAGCGGATGAGCGTCAAGGAGATGTCCGAAGCGATTCTCGCCGCCATCCGTGACGCCGACGCCGACCTCCAGCGCCAGCTCTCCGCGATCATGGGCGAGTCGTCCGGCGGCCCGGATCCCGCCATGGCCGACCCGGACACGGCACTGGCGAAGGTCGCCGAGGCGCAGCAGGCGTTCGACAGGATGATGGGCGACGCCATGGGCGAGCTGGATCGCCTGCGGAGGAAGCTCGGCTACTGAAGGAGCCTTCGGGGGCGGGGTCCATCCCGCCCCCGAAGGAGGATCAGACGTCCGCGGCGCCGCCGCCTTCCGGCCGCCCCGCCCCGTATGACGGCTTGAGGCCGTCGGTGAGGGTGAACTCAGCAGCGATGGCGCCTGCGGCCGCGAAGCCGACACCCATCGCGGAACGGGCGAGGAAACGCCGCATCTGCCTGACCCTTCCCTCGATGCCCGCCGCCACCGAATCCATGACGAGGCGGCCGTACAGGCGCCCTCCCGGCCCCATGAGCAAGCTCTTGGCCGCAGTCGTCGCTCCCATGCTCGCCGCGAGGAGGCTGAGGTAGATCCCGAACGTCTGCAGGTTGGCCACCCACCTGAGTATGGTCGACAGGGTTTGAGCGGAGTCGGACGCGGTGTCCGACGCCAGAACGTAGCCGTCCATCCGTTCCCCGTAGAGTTCGCGCTCCGGCGCCTGCCAGCTCGCCCGCGAGACGCTGTCGTGCTGCTGCTGCGCCGTCCGGCCCGCGGCGTACAGGCCGCCGCCGAAGGAGCTCCAGCCGTCGGCCGCCCTGTGGACCACCTGGGGGTCGGTCGGCACCGTCAGCCCGTACGTGAGCACTGTCCTCTCCAGGTGCGGGAAGACGCAAGCGCTGAACGCCAACATGGCGAGGGTGAGGTACTGCAGGTTCTTGAGGTCGCCGCCCTCGTCGCCGGGCTGCCACGGGCTGGGGGTCCCGCCGGGGACGGGGATCTTAAATCCGTCGGACATGCTCTTCGTTCCTGGTTTCCGCGATCTCGATGTTGCCGGCGACCGAGTGCAGCCCTTCCCGGCGCTGGTGCAGTCCGGCGATGGCGTTGGTGACCGTGCTCTCGGCGTAGCCGACGATCTTGTCGTGTTCGAGCGCGAACGGGAAGCCGAGCACGCCCATGGCGAACGGCCCCATGCGCATGTTAGGGGGCATGCGACCGGCCTCGTTCAGATGTGACACCGGAGAGGTGCCGTCGCTGTCGTCAGTGAGAGCGTCGCCCAGCGCCCTGATCGCCGGTAACTGATGGATACGTGATACTTCGTCCCCTACCACACCTACTCCAAGTACAAGATGTATGACTGGGAGGCAATAGTAACGAAGTGTTGCGAAAGGTGCACACAGGGCAGCGGCGGCAGGGCTCATCGCTGATTGAGGCCGTCGCGATCCGCCACGTCGATGCCCCGGCCCGGGCAGCGTCCATGACGACAAGCGTCAGAAGCGCAGCCAGCCGATGCGGCCGTACCAGGTGCCCCCGGAGGCGAGGTGATCGGCGACGGCCCGCTCCAGGCGCGTGCGGCGCGGCAGGCGGGCCGGGTCGGCCGGGTTCACGCCGAACACGAACGGCACCGTCTCCGCGTTGTCGAACCTGTGGAGCGGGTGGAAGCGCCGCTGGAAGGCGAGGATGTTGGAATCGGCCGGCAGGTGGCGGGCGAGCTGCTCGTCCAGCAGCCACGACCCGCACGTCATGACCCGGTAGTCCTCCTGCGGGAAGTGCCGGGGGAAGAACCGCCTGGCCCGGTCGAACGACGCGTCGCACGCCTCGGGCGTGAGCGGGCCGTAGAGGTCGGGGACGTGCACGCCGAGCGCCAGCCGCCGCGGCCCCACCGCGATGCCCGCCTCCTCGATGGCCGCGGCGGTCCGCTGCCCCGTCGTGCCCCGGTTGAACTGGAGCCTGCCAAGGGCGTACAGGATGCCGCGGGCGTGCAGCATGAACCAGTGGGGCGCGTGCAGGCCGCCGGTGCCGTGGCGCTTGCGGTGCACGGCCATGTTGCGCCCCAGGTCGGCGAACGTCGCCCAGGACACCTCCTCCGGGATGCCCAGCTCGCGGTGGTAGCGGCGGGTGTGCGGGAGGGCTGCGAGGAAGACGTACACGTAGAAGTAGGGCCCGAGCTCGGGCAGGGGCTGGAACCGCGGCGGGTCGTCCAGGTCGCCCATCGCCGACACCAGCGAGTGCGCGCACCGCTCGGCCAGCCACCACTGCGGGCTGCCCGGCTCGGGCCGGGCGGCGAGCACGGCGTTGATGTCCTCGTGCGGCACGGCGAGGCGCAGCAGCTCGGACGGCAGGTCATCGGGGAGGGCGAGGTCGATGCCGCCCAGGGACTCGAGGTGGGCGAGCCAGTCGGGGTGGGCACTCAGCAGGGCCTTGACATCCACCCTGGCCAGCCTAACCACAACCGGAGATCACGGACGTTCGAACACCGACAGCAGGCGGTCGGCCGCGAGCGCGGGGGTGAGGTCGCCCGCGAGGACGTCGCGCTCCACCTCCTCGGTGATCGCCGCGACGCCCGGATCGTGGCGCAGCTCCGCCAGCAGCCGGTCCCGCACCAGGGTCCAGGTCCACCGCACCAGCTGCCGGCGGCGCTTGGCGGGCAGGTCGATCGCCTGCTCGTGGGCCAGGACCTGCCGCCAGAGCTTGTCCAGCCCGTCACCGGTCAGGCCGCTGCAGGTCAGCACGGGCGGCGGCGTGGAGTCGGAGCGGAGCATGCGCAGCGCTCCCGCCAGCTCGCGCGCGGCCTTCCTGGCCGGCAGCTCGTGATCGCCGTCGGCCTTGTTGACCGCGATCACGTCGGCCAGCTCGAGCACGCCCTTCTTGATGCCCTGGAGCTGGTCGCCGGTCCGCGCCAGCGTGAGCAGCAGGAACGTGTCGACCATGTCGGCCACGGCGGTCTCCGACTGGCCGACCCCGACCGTCTCGACCAGCACGACGTCGAACCCGGCCGCCTCCACCACCACCATGGCCTCCCTGGTCGCCTTGGCGACGCCGCCGAGGGTGCCCGACGTGGGCGAGGGGCGGATGAAGGCGGCGGGGTCGGCCGACAGGCGGGCCATGCGGGTCTTGTCGCCGAGAATGCTGCCGCCCGTCCTCGTGGAGGAGGGGTCCACGGCCAGCACCGCCACCTTGTGGCCCTCCCCGGTGAGCATGGTGCCGAAGGCGTCGATGAACGTCGACTTGCCCACGCCCGGCACGCCGGAGACGCCCACCCTGCGCGCGTGCCCGGACTGCGGGGTCAGCTCGACGAGCAGCTGCTGGGCCAGGGCCATGTGGTCGGCTCTGGTCGACTCGACGAGCGTGATCGCCCGGCCGATCCACGTACGCGAGCCGGCGCGTACGCCGCGGGCGTAGTCCTCCAGCGAGTGCACCCGACTTACCCCTTTCTTCCCAGTTGATCAGCCTAATCTCTTACAAGGCTTGACATTTGCCAGTAGGGTGCTGGAGTTCTGATCTCAGCCGTCACAGGAGTCACTCCCCTCATGCCCAACGTCGAACCCCTTCACGAGGGCGACCCGGCAGCGGTGGGGCCGTACCGGCTGGTCGGGCGGCTCGGCGCGGGCGGCCACGGCGTCGTCTACCTCGGCCAGGCCCGCAACGGAACCCCCGTCGCCGTCAAGGCGCTGCGCGAGGGGATCGTCATGGGCGGCCGGCTGGTCAAGGACATCGCCACCGCGCGCATGGTCGAGCCCTTCTGCATCGCGCGCGTGCTCGACGCGTCGACCAGCGGCAGGGCGTACATCGTGGCCGAGTACGTGGACGGGCCCTCGCTCCAGCAGGCCGGCCGGCACGCCGGCGTGGAGCTGCAGCGGCTCGCCGTGGCGACCGCGACCGCGCTGGACGCGATCCACCAGGCGGGCGTGCTCCACGGGGACTTCAAACCGGCCAACGTGCTGCTCGGGCCCGAGGGGCCGCGGGTGGTGGACTTCGGCATCGCGGCGGCGCTCGGGTCGGGCATGAAGGCGACCAGCACCATCGTGGGCACGCCCGCATATATGGCCCCCGAGCAGCTCGCGGGCAAGCCGGTGGGCGCGCCCGCGGACGTGTTCGCGTGGGCGTCGGTGATCGTGTTCGCGGCCACGGGGGTGCCGCCGTTCGGGGACGACTCGCTGCCCGTGGTGATCAACCGCATCGTGAACGAGGAGCCGCAGCTCGGCGAGCTGCCGCGGCCGCTGCGCGAGGTCGTGCCGGCGTGCCTGGCCAAGGATCCGGGAGCCCGTCCCGCGATGCGCGACGTCCTGCTCCACCTGACCGCGCCCCAGCGCAAGGGCACGCCCCCCGCACAGCGCGCCCCTTCCGCGGAAGCCACGCCCCCAGCGCCGGGCGCCGCCTCCCACCAGGGCGCCGCCTCCGCTCGCAGCGACGGCTCCACGTCCTCCGGCTCCTGGCAGGGCACGCGCTCTCCGGAGGCGGAGGGGTCGCAGCAGGCGCCCGCGTACGGCGAGCCGTACCAGACGCCTGAGCATCAGACCGCCGGCCGACCGGCCAGGAACGACACCCCCGACTGGCTCTGGGAGCAGACACCGGAGCCGGCTTCCACCGAGCTCGCGGCGGGGCCCGGTGGCGAACAGCCCGCGCACCACGCTCCCGGACAGGAGGCCCTGCCGGACGCGCCCGGCCAGGCCGCCTGGCCCGACCCGCCCGGCCGGTCCGAGTTCGAGACACCCGGCGGGTCCGGGCGCGACCTGCCCGGCCAGCTTGCGTTCGACACGCCCGATCGGTCCCGGCTGGAGGCAGACTCCGCGGCCTGGCAGCAGACCGCCGACCAGACTCTCGACCAGGAGGCGTCCCCGCCCCTCGGCGGCACCGCCGGTGAGCCGCCGCCCCTCGGCAGGGTCGTCGGCGAGCCCCTGCCCAGGCGCAGGACCAGGTCGCCGCAGCAGGGCACGGCTCCCGGCGATCCCGCTTCCCACCAGGACCCCGGGCAGGCCGCGTACCCGTCGCCTGATCACCAGCGGGGCGGCGTCCCGCACGGCTCGGGCCGCGAGGTCCAGGATCCGCTGGGAGACCCGGCGTTGGAAGGCCCTCCGCAGGGAGGCCCAGCGCAAGGAGGTCCCGCGCAGGGAGGTCCGGCGCAGGATGGCTCGCCGCTCCAGGCGCTGTTCGATCTGTCGTCGCCGGTCGAGTCCACGTCCGGGCACGGCCCGCGGCAGGCGTTCGGGCAGGGCGCGCCGCACGGCTCCCCGGCCGGGTTCGGAGCACCGTCCGGGCACGGGACATACGAAGCACCGTCCGGGCACGGGACCCGGGACGAGGGGCAGGACCGGTACGGCGGGCAGGCGTCCGAGGTGCCGGCATGGTCGGAACCGCCCGCGCCGTTCGCCGCGGCACAGGGGCTCGAGTCGGCGCCGTTCGAGTCTCAGCCGCATGCCTCCGCGCCTCCTCATGCGCCCGAGTCGACGCACTCGGTGCCGGCGCCGCAGTCCTCGGCGCTGGTCGACGCCCTGGTGGCCGGCGAGAGAAGGTCCGAGGCTCCCCCGCCGCGGAAACGACGCCGGGCGAAGAAAGTGATCGTCGCCTGTGTCTCCGGTGTGTGCGCGCTCGCCCTCGGCGGCGCCATCGTCTGGCTGACCCCCACCACGCCCACCCCCAAGACCACGAGACTCGCCGTCGTCAGCGACGCGCCGACGGCCGCTCCGTCCACGACCAGGGCCGAGCGGCCACGGCGCAGCCGTACCACCATCCCCCAGCCCGACGACTCGACCGGCACCGGCCGCGCCACGAAAGGCCGGCTGAGGCTGGTCTACGTACGGGCCGGCGGCACGAGGACCGGCGACTGCTGGGCCGGCGGCGAGGCGACGTTGCAGGCGCTGGTCGAGCGGACCGGCGAGGCGGTGAACTTCGCCTACACCTGGTATGTCGACGGGTCCGTCATCGGCCGCGCGACGGCGGGGATCTCGCGGAACGGCCGGCGTTATCTGGCCGCGCCGCGCAGCCTCACGAGTGCGGGGGGCGTCCACAAGGTCACGTTGCGGATCACCTCTCCCCTCACCACCCAGCGGACCGTCTCCGTCACCATGTGCCCGCAGTAGCCCTGTGACTCCTCCACTCCCTGAAGGGAGCGGCTTCTCGCCCCGCTTGCGCGGGAGACGACGGCCAAGCCCTGACCGATGCCCGAAAGCACAAGCACCAGCCTATCCGCAGGAGGGCGACAATGTCTGGGGTTCTGTCACTGAACGCCCGGGCCTTGGCGGCCCTCCCGCTCCCGATTCACCCATCGCCTGAAGGCGACGGTCTCCTCAGGAGGCTCTGATGGACGCCTCCTCAGCTGGTCGATGAGGTCGAGCGCGGCGTCGGCTATCACGGTGCCCGGCGGGAAGATCGCGGCGGCGCCGGCGGCGCGCAGCGCGTCGTGGTCGTCCGGCGGGATGACGCCGCCGACCACGATCATGGTCTCGCCGGCTTCGTGGTCGGCCAGCGCCTTGCGCAGCGCGGGCACCAGCGTGAGGTGGCCGGCGGCCAGCGACGACACGCCCACGATGTGCACGTCGGCCTCGACCGCCTGCCTCGCGACCTCTTCCGGTGTCTGGAACAGCGGGCCGACGTCGACGTCGAAGCCCAGGTCGGCGAAGGCTGTGGCGATGACCTTCTGGCCGCGGTCGTGACCGTCCTGGCCCATCTTGGCGACCAGGATGCGCGGGCGGCGCCCTTCGGCGCGCTCGAAGTCGGCGCAGGCCTGGCGGACGCGTTCGATGGCGGCGGAGGGGCCTGACTCGTCGCGGTACACCCCTGAGATGGTACGGACCTGCTCGGCGTGCCTGCCGAAGACCCGCTCCAGCGCCTCGGAGATCTCGCCCACCGTGGCCTTGGCGCGGGCGGCGTCGACGGCCAGCTTCAGCAGGTTGTGCTCGAGGCCCGGGCCGTGTCCCGGGTTGTCGGCGGCCTTGGTGAGCGCGTCGAGCGCGTGCTGGACGTCGGGCTCGTGGCGCTCGGCACGGAGCCTGGCGAGCTTGTCGAGCTGCTGGGCGCGTACGGCGCTGTTGTCGACCTTGAGCACCTCGATGTCCTCGTCACCGGTCGCGCGGTACTTGTTCACGCCGATGACGGGCTGGCGGCCCGAGTCGATGCGGGCCTGGGTGCGGGCGGCCGCCTCCTCGATGCGCAGCTTGGGCAGGCCCGCCTCGATGGCCCTGGCCATGCCGCCGGCGGCCTCGACCTCCTGGATGTGCTCCCATGCGCGTTCCGCGAGGTCGTGGGTGAGGCGTTCGACGTAGTAGGAGCCGCCCCAGGGGTCGATCACCTGCGTGGTGCCCGACTCCTGCTGGAGGAGGAGCTGGGTGTTGCGGGCGATGCGGGCGGAGAAGTCGGTGGGCAGGGCGAGTGCCTCGTCCAGGGCGTTGGTGTGCAGCGACTGGGTGTGCCCCTGGGTGGCGGCCATGGCCTCGACGCAGGTGCGGGCGACGTTGTTGAACACGTCCTGGGCGGTCAGGGACCAGCCGGAGGTCTGGCTGTGCGTCCGGAGGCTCAGCGATTTCGGATTTTTCGCGTTGAATCCGGAAACGAGCTTGGCCCACAGCAGCCGGGCGGCCCTCAGCTTGGCGACCTCCATGAAGAAGTTCATGCCGATGCACCAGAAGAAGGACAACCGCGGCGCGAACCGGTCGATGTCCATGCCCGCGGCGACCCCGGCCCTCAGGTATTCGACGCCGTCGGCCAGCGTGTAGGCCAGCTCCAGGTCGCACGTGGCGCCGGCCTCCTGGATGTGGTAGCCGGAAATGCTGATCGAATTGAATTTCGGCATTTTCTCGCTCGTATACGCGAAAATATCCGAAATAATCCGCATCGACGGGGCCGGGGGATAAATGTAAGTGTTACGGACCATGAACTCTTTGAGGATGTCGTTCTGGATCGTCCCCGCGAGCTGCTCCGGCGCGACGCCCTGCTCCTCGGCGGCCACGATGTACAGCGCGAGAACGGGCAGCACGGCGCCGTTCATGGTCATGGACACGGACATGCGGTCGAGCGGGATCCCGTCGAACAGCTGCCGCATGTCGTAGATGGAGTCGATCGCCACGCCCGCCATGCCCACGTCCCCGGCGACGCGGGGGTGGTCGGAGTCGTAGCCGCGGTGCGTGGCCAGGTCGAACGCGACCGACAGGCCCTTCTGCCCGGCGGCGAGGTTGCGCCGGTAGAAGGCGTTGGAGTCCTCGGCCGTGGAGAAGCCCGCGTACTGGCGGATCGTCCACGGCTGGTTGACGTACATCGTGGGGTACGGCCCGCGCAGGTAGGGGGCCGCGCCGGGATAGGTGCGCAGGAAGTCGAGACCGTCGAGGTCGCCGGCGGTGTAGAGCGGCTTGACCTCGATGCCCTCGGGCGTCTCCCACACCTCGCCCGGCGGCTCGGGGGCGTTCGTCCCCGGCTTGGGCCCGCCGTCGAGAGGGATGCCGGAGAAGTCCGGGATCATCGGGTCACCTCCAGGTCGTCGAAGGTCGTGCGGAGCACGGCCAGCGCGTCGCAGCCCGCGTGCAGGGTGGCGTCCACGCCGTCGTAGTCCCCCTTCCCCGCCAGCCACACCTTCTTCGCCCCGGCCTTGCGCAGGGCGGCGGCGACGGCCGCGGCGTGCTGGGCGTACAGCTTGTCGCTCGAGCACAGGCAGGCGACCGTCGTGCCGCTGACGGCGAAGGCGGTGGCGATCTGCTCGGGATCGGTGCCCGGGCCCGCGGTCTCGGTCTCCAGGCCGCCCGCCTGGAACAGGTTCGCCGCGAACGCGGCCCTGGCGGTGTGGGCGGCCACCGGGCCGATGGTGGCGAGGAACACCTTGGGGCGCTCGGCCTGCGCGTCGGCCAGATCGCGCAGCTCCTCGAACGGCTCGGCGTAGCGCACCCGCGGCAGCCCCGCGCTCCCGCCGGCCTCCACCGGCTCAGGAGAGCGGCCCGCCCGCGACGCGCCTGGAGGGCCCGCCTCTTCCGGCGGAGCTTCCCTCCGGACGTCGTCCGGTGCCGCCTGCGGGGGTGTGCCGGAGACCGGGGCCGGGCGGAGGGCTTTCTCGTGGAGGTCGGGGTATTCGCTCACGCCCGTGATCGGGTGGCGCCGGTGGGCGATGTCGTCGGCGCGGCGGGCACGGGTGGCGGCGATCCGGTCGGACACGAGCCGGGCCCCCGCCTCGATCCCGCCGGAGGCCTCGATGTCCTGGAACCACTCCCACGCCCGCCCGGCCAGGTCGGCGGTGCGTCGTTCGACGTACCAGGAACCGCCGGCGGGGTCGATCACCCGCCCCGCACCCGACTCCTCCAGCAGCAGCGCCTGCGTGTTGCGGGCGATGCGGCGGGAGAAGGCGTCCGGCAGACGGAGGCGGGCGTCGAACGGGCGCACCGTGACCGCCCCGGCTCCGCCCACGCCGGCGGCGAAGCAGGCGAGCGTGGTGCGCAGCATGTTGACCCAGGGGTCGCGGGCGGTCATCATGGCCGCGCTCGTCACGGCGTGCTGCGCCTGGCCCCCGTGCTCGGGGGCGCCGCAGACCTCGGCGACCCTGGCCCAGAGCCGGCGCGCCGCGCGCAGCTTGGCGATGGTGGCGAACTGGTCGGCGGTGGCGGCGTACCGGAACTCGATCTGCCCCAGCGCCTGCTCGACGGAGAGCCCGCCGCCGGTGAGCGCCCGCAGCTCCGCGACCCCTTGCGCCATCGAGCAGCCGAGCTCCTCGGCGTCGCTCGCGCCGGCGTCGTGGTAGGGGGTCGCGTCGACGACGACGGCCCGCAGCCCGGGGAAGCCGGCGACGCAGCGCCGCGCCAGCTCGGCCCCGAGCGCGCCGGAGGCCCCCAGGTTGCCGCTCAGCGTGGTGCCGCGGGCGGCGGCCAGGCCGAGCAGCGCCTCCGCGGCCTCCGCGGCGAGCTCGCCGGCCTCCAGGACGACGGGGGCCAGGTCGAGATAGACGTCCTTCAGCACCGTGCCGAGCTCGCCCACCGGAATGGCGCCCGGCCCGACGGCCAGCCACAACGAGGTGACACCGCTCTCCAGGTCGGCCAGCACGGCCTCGGGGTCGGCCACGGTGTGCCGCTGCCGCACGTCCCAGCCGGGCACGGCCCTGGCTCCGCGGACGTAAGGGGCCGCGCCGGGCAGCCCCGGATCCCCAGGCAGGTCGCCCGCGTCGTAGAGCGGCGCGACCGTCACCCCGTCGTAGGTCAGGGTGGACAGCGCCTCCTCGGGAGAGCCCGCCTCGATCCCGGATTTGCGCAGGACCGCCACCGCCAGCGCCCGCCAGTCGTCGCGCGACACGGGCGCGAACCCCGCTGCCAGTTCCATGTTCGGATAGTAGGCGGAAGGCCGCGAACCCAGTAACCCAGGGTCCACCCCTACGTGAGATCAGCTGGTCGGGGCCTCCCACGCCAGCCGCCAGGTGATCGGGCCCACGATCCCGTCGTCGTCGATCTCCTGCACGCGCTGGAACCTGCGGCACACGTCGCGCGACTCGGGACCGTACGCGCCGTCCACGTCGAGGTCCCAGCCGCGCCTGCGCATCTGCGCCTGCCACGTCCGGACGTCCTCGCCGCGCGTCACCGGAGGGTATCTCAGCGGCCGCCCGGGGAACGGCGGCGTCGAGGGCGCCGGCGGCGCGGGCGTGCCGGGACGCGGTGCGCCACGCCTGACCCAGGCGTACAGCGGGTCGCCGGGGCAGTCGGTGGCGTAGCCGTCGCGGTGCCCCTTGATCTCCTTGCCCGCGCGCCCGCGTGCGCGCAGGTGCTCGATCGCGTCGACGATCGCGTGCAGGACGCCGTCGGGCGGCTGCACCAGGCCCGCGTTGCCCACCAGCCCGAGCACGGCGTAGTGGCCGGAGTTGAGCCCGGGGCCGTTGGCGGCGGGCAGATGATGCGGCCCGCGCCCCTCGAACACCATCCGGTGCGGGCAGGCGATCATGGTGTTGCCGGTGAAGTAGACGGTCCCGTCCCTGCGCGCCAGCCAGCTCTGGTTCTCGGTCCTGGGACACCAGATGGGGCCGTGGTACGTCTCCTTCCTGATGGTGACGCCGCCGTCGCCGTGCTCTTCGGCCGGTCGCGGCACGACGTGCCGCCGTCCGTCGACGGAGACCATCCACGCGTCCGTCCCCGTGTCACCGACCGGCGGCACCCGGCGCAGCGACGCTCCCGCCCCGGACAGCAGCACGGCGACCATGAAGGCCTCGGCCGCCGCCCGATCCCTCCGCACGAGCCCTCCGGGCCCGGCCTCACCCGCCTCCAGGGAGGTCTCCACGAACAGGGCGAGCTGCGCCCTCGACAGGGAGAGCAGGAAGTCGAGCGCGGGCACCCCGCCGGGCGCCACCCCGAGCAGCCGCCGGCCCGCCCCGGCCGGGAGACGGAACGCGACGCGATCGCCGGTGACCGTCTCCCTCCATCGGGGACCGCCGCTGCCCCGCCGGCGGAGCCGACCGGCGGGAGGGCCGAAGACCCCGTGGAGCGCGGCGCGGACGCGTACGAGATGCGCTTCGTCCTCCGGCGACCGGTGGATCGCGACGCCGCCCTGAGCCCGGGCGCCCTCGACGACTCCCGCCGTCCAGAACCACGCGGCCAGCTCCACGAAGGCGTCCGACCATTTCGGCTCGGCCGGCAGGTCGGCGCAGGGAGCCGCGATCGCGATGCGGTCGTCGTGGCCGAAGGTCTCGGTGGTCGCCCACGTGCGCTCACGAAGCGTGACCGTCCGGCCGGCCCTCCCGGCGGGAAGCCACCTCGTGCCGGGCCCCCTCCACCGTACGGGGCCGGGGCCGCGGCGGCGGCGCTCCACCGGCCAGCGGTGATGGGGCGTGGTCAACGAGGAGTGGCCGGCGCCTTCCATCCGGATCATCTCCCGCTCGCGCGCGGGGAACACGCACACCTCCAGCACGGGCTGCCACTCCGACATGCCCGTGCCGTGGTCGAGCGTGAGCGCGATGTCGCCGGGACGCAGCTCGCGGTAGGACCTCCACCCCTGCCGCGTGAGGATCTCGGTCTTCTCGTCCACGCAGTAGCCGATGTCGATCCAGCCGTTGCCGTCCATGTGGTGGCCCTGGATGGAACGTACCAAGGCCGTGCAGGCGTCGTGGTCGGAGACGATGCCGGGGTCGACCCTGCCGCCCGTGTAGTGGACCTTCACGCCTTTGGCGGAGTCGAGCTGCGTGTAGTCGCCGCGTGGCGGGCGAGCGTTCCAGCCGCGCCTTGATACCAGGTCGATGGCCACAGGTGAGCTCCGGGGGTCGCTGTCGGTGACGACCGAGCGTAACGCGGGTGGCGCGGACCGGTCCCGGAGATGGGGGATTTGGTCAGGGGCGGATCACCCGCTGGTCCGTCACGATCGCGGTGATGAGGTCGTGCGGTGTCACGTCGAACGCCGGGTTGACCGCGCGCGTGCCCTCCGGAGCCACGCGCATCCCTCTGATGGCCAGGATCTCGTCCTCGTCCCGGTCCTCGATCGCGATCTGCTCGCCGGACGGGGTGTTCCGGTCGATCGTCGACTCGGGCGCGACCACCACGAACGGCACCCCGGCGCGTTCGGCTCCGAGCGCGAGCGCGTACGAGCCGATCTTGTTGGCGGTGTCGCCGTTGGCGGCGATGCGGTCGGCGCCGATGAGCACGGCGTCCACCTCGCCCCTGGCCAGCAGGTAGGGGCCCGCGGAGTCGGCGATGAGCCGGTGCGGCGCGCCCATCCTGGCCAGCTCCCACGTGGTGAGCCGGGCGCCCTGCAGCAGCGGGCGGGTCTCCAGCGCCAGCACCTCGGCCAGCCGCCCGCGCTCGTGCAGCGTCTGGACGACGCCGAGCGCGGTGCCGCGTTCGACGGCGGCGAGCCCGCCGGTGTTGCAGACGGTCATGATCCGCAGCCGGTCGCCGTCGAGGAGGTCGGCGCCGCGCTCCCCCATGGACCTGCAGGCGGCGATGTCGGCGTCGCGGACGCGCAGCGCGGCGGCGAGCACCGCGTCGCGGCCGTCCGGCAGGTGCGCGGCGACCTGGTCGACGCCCCAGGCGAGGTTGACCGCGGTCGGCCTGGCGGCGCGGAGCCTGGCGATCCGGCCCGGGTCGCCGCCGGCCAGCACGACGCCCAGCGCCCCGGCCACGCCGAGCGCGGGGGCGCCGCGCACGGCCAGCCGCCGGATGGCGTCGACGAGGTCGTCCACGGTGTGGATGCGTAACATCACGCACTTGTCGGGCAGCAGCGTCTGGTCCACGAGCTCCACCGCGCCGTCCACCCAGTCAATGGTCCTCACGGGGCACACGCTAACCCACCGCGGCGCGGGGTCAGCGTTCGGCGAGCACGATCACCGAGTCCGCCTCCTCCAGGACGATGGGCTCGGTCTTGTCCGGGTTGAGGACGATGCCGTAGTGCGGCGGATCGTTCCTCGCCGTGTTCTTGCGGTAGCCGATGGCCGTCTCGCCCTTGCGCCTGGCGGACTCCACGACCGTGGAGAACGACACCTTCACCCCCGTCTTCACGTAGGAGGCGGCGGGGCGCGGGTAGATCTCCGATCCGCGCGAGTCGAACAGGTAGCCGAACACGTCGGCCAGGTGCCGGTTCTCGGCGAGCTGGGCGAGGAGCAGGCCGATGACGGTGTCGCTGATGACGATGTCGTCGGCTTCGGTGACCTCGGCCAGGGAGCGGTTGTTCTCGTCGTGCATCTCGCTGACGATCGAGTAGTGCTCGCCGAGCGCGCTCTGCATGTCGCGGAGCTGGAGCAGCGTCATGAGCGTGCGCGTGTCGGAGTGGTGCGGGTCGAAACGGTCGTCGCTGAGCACGATGACGTGCTGGAAGAGGCCGACGCCGAGCGATTCGAGGGCGAAGCGGTCGGTGGTGTCGCAGTCCTTGACGTTGACGGTGAGGTGGGCCAGGCCGGCCAGGCCGGTGCCGGCCTTGGGGTGGTCGGCGGCGATCTCCAGGACGGCGCCGGGGGCGACGTAGCCGTCGAGGTAGCGGACGATCTGCTCGGCCCTGCCGTTCCAGTTGAGCAGCAGGGTGCGCTCCGGCTCGGCGGGCGTGCCCGTCGTCTCGGCGATGGCGCCGTCCTCGATGGACGGCATGCCGGCCGCCAGGCGGACGTGGGAGTCGTCGTGGGCGATGACGATGACCTGGTCGTCGGCGTCGATGACGGTCTCGCCCGGCGGGTTCAGCACGACGCCGGACGGCCGGCGCAGGCCGATCACGGAGGCGGTCTGGTACGCGTGCAGCGCCTCGCCGTACGTGACGCCGACGAGCTTCTTCGGGGTGCGCAGGTAGATCTCGCCGCCGTCGAAGTTGAGCAGGTCCATGCACACCACGGACATCCCGGACTGGCGCGAGGACTGCACGATGAGCCGGGACGCGGTGTCGTCGGAGTCGACCAGGAGCACCTCCTGGCCGCCGGCCAGGCGGGCGGCGGCCAGGTTGCGGCTGGAGGTCAGCGCCGCGACGGCCGGCGGGTGCACGCCCTCGCGCTTGGCCAGCGCGAGCAGGATCTTGATGACGTGGGCGTCGGGATCCTCACGCTCGGGCGAGAGCACGACGACCGACCGGGCCTCCGTCAGGTTCATCAGGTCGAGGTCGTGCGGCTCGGTGGGCCGCCCGGTGCGGCAGACGATGCGCGTCTTGCCCAGGTCGCCGGCCTGCTCGCGGATCTGATCTTCCATCTCCAGCTTGTCACGTTCCGCCAGGATGGCGATCACCGAGCTGCGCTGGCTCGCCTGTGCCTTGGACAGCTCGGCCACGATCGTGAAGATCTGGTCGGACCAGCCGAGCACCACCGTGTGGCCGGACTCGACGATGCGCGAGCGGCCCTTGCGCAGGCGGTCGACCTTCTGCTTGAGGCCGTTGGAGAGCAGGCCGACGAGCATGCTGACGATGAAGATGCCGCCGAGCGAGCCGGCGAACATCACCGTCATGTAGGCCGTCGAGCCTTCATCGCTGGAGATCTTGCCAGGGCTGAGCGCGTGCATGAGCGCGAGCCAGAGCACGTGTCCGGGACCTGTCACGCCCTCCGGTTCGTTCGGCGCGAGCCAGAGCGTCAGCACCGTGACCACGACGAGGAGCGCGACCGACACCAGGGCCAGCCAGCCGATCAGCGAAGCCGTCCCCCTGGACATGGTGTTGTCGAACCAGTACCGCGCCCTTTCGCGGAACGTGATCTTCGACACTTCCCCTGATACCTCCGCCTAAGGAGTGAAATAACCGAACGATCCAAAGTATCGGTGGATCTTGGCATCCGCATGGCGATGGGATCTTTGCCGGGCGTGACGACGGTAACGTATCGCCCATGGTGACCCCCCTGACACCGGACGACCCTGCGTCGCTGGGCGATTACCGCCTGGACGGCAGGCTCGGCGAGGGCGGGCAGGGAGTGGTCTACCTCGCCCGCTCCCCCTCCGGCGAGCAGGTCGCGGTCAAGCTGCTCAGCACCGGCGACACCGAGACCAGGGCCAGGCTCGCGCGGGAGCTCGACGCGCTGGCGGGCATCGCCTCCTTCTGCACGGCCCGGGTGCTCGACGTCTCCACCGGCGGGCCACGGCCCTACGTGGTGAGCGAGTACGTGGAGGGCCCCTCGCTGTCCGGCCGGGTGCGCGAGCGCGGCCCGCTGCGGGGCGGCGACCTGGAGCGCCTGATGGTGGGCACGGCCACGGCGCTGGCCGCCATCCACGCGGCCGGGATCGTGCACCGCGACTTCAAGCCGTCCAACGTGCTGCTCGGCCCCGACGGGCCCAGGGTGGTCGACTTCGGCATCGCCAGGGCGGAGGGAACGGCGACCATGACCTCCGGCCTGATCGGCACGCCCGCCTACCTGGCGCCCGAGCAGATCAACGGCACTCCCGCGGCTCCGGCCTCCGACGTCTTCGCGTGGGCCGCCTCCATGCTGTACGCGGCCACGGGCACGAGCCCGTTCGGGGCCGACACCGTCCCCGCCGTGCTGCACCGGGTGCTGCACGCCGAGCCGGACCTGTCGCCCCTGCCGCCGCGCCTGCGCGGGCTGATCGCGTCCTGCCTGTCCAAGGACCCCGCGCACCGTCCGTCGGCGCAGCAGCTCATGGTGTCCCTGGTCAACCCCGACCGCCCGGCCCGACCGCTCGCGCGGGGAGCGCCTTCCGCCGGCCCGCCACCGCGCACCGGCCACGACCACACCGGCCCCACGGGGCCGCCGCCCGGCAGCGGGGAGACCACGCGCGAGGGGCGGCGCCCCCGCACGCGTGCTCTGCTGATCGGCGCGACGGCGGTCGCGGTCGCCGCCGCCGCGGCCACCACCACGGCCCTGCTCGTACGCCCCCCGCTCGC
Organism: Nonomuraea sp. NPDC049378; assembly: GCF_055586745.1. Taxonomy (NCBI): domain Bacteria; kingdom Bacillati; phylum Actinomycetota; class Actinomycetes; order Streptosporangiales; family Streptosporangiaceae; genus Nonomuraea; species Nonomuraea sp. NPDC049378. The sequence continues at coordinate 64,688 of NZ_JBVJHP010000005.1, read as the reverse complement.
GGAGGGCGACCGCTCGCCCACGGCCACCCCTCCCACGCGGTCGCCGGCCGCCGGATCGCCGTCGCAGAACCGGCCGCCGGACAGCCCGTCGCCCGCCGGATCCAGCACCGCGTCCGCCGGCGCGACACCCACCGGGTCCGAGCCCTCACCCCGTGCGGGCCTGCGGATCCCGGCCCGCTTCGAGGGCGTCTGGACGGGCCGTACGACCAGCACCAACCCGATGGACCCCGACGACAACGAGAACACGGTGGAGTTGGAGGAGGGCGAGTCCACCGCCAGGTGGCGGGAACGCGACGGCGACGACGACTGCAGGGGCACCATCACCCTGACCAAGGTGGAGGAGACCCGGCTGACCTTCGCCCTGGGCCAGAACGAGGGCGGTTGCGTCCCCGGCACCATCGTGCTGGCGCTGGAGGGCGACTCGCTCGCCTATACCTGGCGCGACGTCCCCGGCCTCGATCTCATCTCGCAGACGGGTACCCTCGACAAGGAATGACCACTTCTCCTCCCGGAAACCCTTCGACATCCGACGACCCTGCGGAGATCATTACCGATATGTCAGTGATCAGGGAGGTGCCGTTCCCCAGCCCCGGCGCCGCAGGGCTGCCGATGAACATCTGCATCGACGACGCCGACTCCGCCATCGACCTCATCGACGCCCTGGCGCTGTCGCCGTTCGCGACGGGCGCGCAGCCCTGGTCCCGGCTGGCCAACCTGGAGCGCGTACGCCCTGAGGCCACGCTCAGCCCCGCCGAAGGCCGCGTGCTGCGCACGGCGCGGGTCGAGGACGGCCCGGAGTCGCGGCTCATCGGCGGCGACGGCTGGACGCTGCGCGTCGTGCGCCACCGCGACCGCACGGCCATGGTCAGCGTGACGGCGGTGAGCGAGGAACTGGCCAAGTCGGTGCTCCACGAGGCCATCGACGGCGCCGAAGAGGCGATGCCGGACGTCGACCACGTCGAGATGGGCTTCTGGTGGCGCGGCACGCACGGCGGCACCCGCTCGGAGCGGCCGATCACGGCACAGCCGTGGGACGAGATCAGCGCCAACTACTCCGGAAAGGTGCGCGGGTCCCTCGACAAGCTGATGTCCGTCACGCCCTCCGACGTGAACGGCCGGCTCATCCTCCTGCACGGCCGGCCGGGCACCGGCAAGACCACGCTGCTGCGCACGCTGGCCAAGCAGTGGCACGACTGGTGCCAGGTCGACTGCGTGCTCGACCCCGAGCGGCTGTTCAACGAGCCGGGCTACCTGATGGAGGTGGCGGTCGGCTACGACACCGACGAGGACGCCCAGCGCTGGCGGCTGCTCGTCCTGGAGGACTGCGACGAGCTGATCAGCGCCGGCGCCAAGGCCCAGGCGGGTCAGGGTCTGTCGCGCCTGCTCAACCTGACGGACGGCCTGCTCGGCCAGGGCCGCGACGTTCTGGTGGCGATCACCACGAACGAAGACCTCGCCCGCCTCCACCCCGCCGTCGTACGCCCGGGCCGCTGCCTGGCGCAGCTCGAGGTGGGGCCGCTGAGCAGGGACGAAGCGATCGCGTGGCTCGGCACGCCGCAGGGCGTCGGCCCGTCGGGGGCGACGCTCGCGGAGCTGTACGCGCTCCGCGCGGGCCGGGAGCTCCCCCACTCCTCCGGCGACGACTCCACGGGCCTCTACCTCTGACCGCCGGGCCGCGCACCCGTTCAGGACAGGCAGGTGCGCGGTGTCCCCCGGTCCGGCGCGGTTCCGCCCGCCGAGGAGGGCCGGGCCGGTACGTAAACCATCCGATGTGCGACACGGGGTGCGAAACCACAATATGGGTGGTGCTCACCGTCGACCTGTCCCCCGTGGCCTTCACCCGCTTCAGATTGCCCGACACGGGACCCGACGCAGGGCCCGACGCCGACGCGGGGCCGCACATCTGGATCGGTGAGGAGCACCCGATCGGTTTCGCCGCCACGCAGCTCGTGCCCTCGTGGACCGCTCGCACCCCGCCGGGCACGTGGATCGAGATCGCGCTGCGCGCCACGACCGCGTCCGGCGCCCGCACCAAGTGGTACGTCATGGGCCGCTGGTCCGAGCACGGCGATCCGCGCACCTCGGTACCCGGCCAGGGCGACGGGGACGGCGACGTGGCGGTGGACACCTTCGTCGCCAGGCGTCCCGTCGTGGCCTGCCAGCTGCGCGTCACCCGGCACGGCGAGGGCGCCCGCGTCACCGGCCTGGGCGTGATGGCCTCGGCCCTGCCCCAGCACCCGCACTCCCCGGCCGCCGCCGCGCCGGGCACCGGCGGCGGGGTGGGGACCGGCGGCGAGGCTGGGGCCGGCGGCGGGGTGAGGGCCTGCGGCGGGGCGGGGGCCGTCGAACTGGCGGTGCCCGGGCACTCGCAGTACGCGCACGCCGGGCACCACCCGCGCTGGGACGGCGGGGGCGCCAACTGGTGCAGCCCCGCCTCGGTGGCCATGGTGCTCGGCTTCTGGGGCCGCGGCCCCGGCCAGGAAGAGCTGGCCTGGGTCGGGACGGACGACCCCGCGCCGACGGTGGACCACGCGGCCGTGGGCGTGTACGACGAGAGCTACCAGGGCACCGGCAACTGGCCGTTCAACGTCGCGTACGCGGGCCGGTACGGGCTGGCCGGCTTCGTGACGCGGCTGCGGTCGGCGGCGGAGCTGGAGCGGTTCGTACGGGCCGGGATCCCCGTGATCACGTCCCAGTCGTTCAAGGCGCACGAGCTGCCCGGCTCCGGCTACTCCACGAACGGGCACATCATGGTCGTGACGGGTTTCACCGCCGGGGGCGACGTCGTCGTGAACGACCCTGCCGCGCCCGCCGAGGCCGAGGTCCGCCGGGTCTATCCGCGGGCCGCGTTCGAGCGCGTGTGGCTCAGGAGCCCCAGGAGCGGCGGCAGCGGCGGCATCGTGTACATCCTCCACCCACCCGATCATCCCCTTCCTCCCTGTATGAATGGTAATTGGTGAATATATGAGTATTCGTCCGATCGATGTGGCCCGTACCGACGGCGGCCCCCAGTGGGTGGAGGCGGTGGCCACGCCCTCAGGCACCGAGGTCTGGTGGGACGAGCCCCGCCCGCACGAGGGCGGCAGGCGCTGCGTGGTGCGCCGCCTGCCGGACGGCTCCCGCGTGGACGTCCTGCCGCCCGGCTGGAACGCGCGCAACCGGGTGGTCGAGTACGGAGGCCGCTCCTGGCGCCCGCTGCCCGGCGGCGGCCTCGTCTTCACCAACTGGGCCGACCAGCGCCTCTACCGCCTCGACCCGGGTGGGGACCCGGTGGCGATCACTCCCGTGGGTACGTACCGTTACGCGGACCTGTACCTGCCCCCGGGACGTGAGGAGGTGTGGGCGGTCAGGGAGACGGACGACGTGCGGGACCTGGTGGCGGTGCCGCTGGACGGCGGCCGGACCAGAGTCATCGTCAAAGCCCACCATTTCCTGATGAATCCTCGGATTTCACCCAACGGCCGGCAGGTCGCATGGATCGGCTGGGACCACCCCAACATGCCCTGGGACGGCACCGAGCTCTGCGTGGCCGAACTGCGCGCGGACGGCACGGCCGGCCCTCACCGGGTGGTGGCGGGGGGCCCGCGCGAGTCGGTCGCCCAGGCCGAGTGGCGCGACGACGCCGCCCTGTACGCGGTCACCGACCCCACCGGCTGGTGGAACGTGCACCTCGTACCCGCCGGCGGCGGGCCGGGCCGCAACCTCACGCCGCTGGAGCTGGAGTTCGGCGGCGCGGCGTGGAAGCCGGGCATGACCTACCTGGCGCTCGCGGAGGACGGTGACCTGGTCGTCGTGTACGGCACCGCCGACCGCCGCCGCCTGGGCGTGCTGGACTCAGAGACGGGCGACCTGCGCGAGATCGGCGGCGGGGCCACCCACTGGTCCTCGACCGTGTCGGTGGCGGGCGGCAAGGTCGCGGCGGTGCGCGCGACGCCGTACACGCCGCTGGAGGTGGCGCTGGTCGGCCTCGACGGCGCGTACGAGATCGTGTCGGCGCCCAAGCCGCTGCCGGACGGGGACCTGCTGCCCACGCCGGAGGCGATGACGATCGAGGGCGTGCACGCGCACCTCTACCCGCCGTCGGGGGCCACCGGCCCGAGCCCGTACGTGATCTTCGTGCACGGCGGGCCGACCGGGCACCTGCCGATCGTGCTCGACCTGGAGATCGCCTACTTCACCAGCAGGGGCATCGGCGTGGCCGTGGTGAACTACGGCGGCTCGACCGGCTACGGCCGGGCCTACCGGGAGCGGCTGCGCCACCAGTGGGGCGTGGTCGACGTGCAGGACTGCGCCAAGGTGGCCCGTGGCCTGGTGGAGCTGGGCCGGGCCGACGCGTCGCGGATCGCCGTCCGCGGCGGCAGCGCCGGGGGCTGGACCACGGTGGCGGCGCTCGTCCACAGCGACGTGTTCGCGGGCGGGGTCGCGCACTACGCGATCACCGACCCGGAGAGCTGGGCCGCGGAGACGCACGACTTCGAGTCGCGCTACCTGGACGGCCTGGTGGGGCCGCTGCCCGAGACGCGGCAGCGCTACACCGAGCGTTCGCCGCTGCTGAACGCCGCCCGCGCGTCGGGCCCGTGCCTGATGTTGCACGGCCTGGAGGACGCGATCGTGGACGTCGGGCAGGCGGAGCGGTTCACCGCCGAGCTGGACCGGCACGGCAAGGCGTGGGCCCTGCTGACGTTCCCTGGCGAGCAGCACGGCTGGCGCAGGGAAGAGACCATCGTCGCGGTGCTGGAGGCCGAGCTGGCCTTCTACGGGCTGATCTTCGACCTGGAGACGCCCGAGGTGCCGCCGTTGACGCTTAAGGGGAGAGCATGAAGAGCGTTGCCGAGATCTGCTCGGATCTGATCAGGTTCGACACCACCAATCCGGGTTCGGGTGAGCGGCCCGCCGCCGAGTACGTCGCCACCCTGCTGGCCGACGCCGGGCTGGAGCCCGTGGTGTTCGAGTCGGCGCCGAAGCGGACCACCGTCGTGGCCAGGATCGACGGCGACTCCCCCGACGCGCTGCTCATCCACGGCCACCTCGACGTCGTGCCCGCCGACCCGGCCGAGTGGCGGATGCACCCGTTCTCCGGGGAGATCGTGGACGGCTGCGTGTACGGCCGGGGCGCGGTCGACATGAAGGGCTCGTGCGCGATGACCCTCGCGACCGTGCTCGACCTGGCGGCGCGGGGAGTGCGCCCGAAGCGTGACCTGGTGCTGGCCTTCCTCGCCGACGAGGAGGCGACGGGGGACTTCGGCTCGCGGCACGCCGTCACCGAGCACCGCGAGCTGTTCGACGGCGTCACGGAGGCGATCAGCGAGTCGGGCGGCTTCAGCGTGGCCTCCGGCCGGCACCGGGTCTACCCGATCGCGGTGGGCGAGCGCGGCACCGCCTGGATGCGGCTCACCGCGCACGGCGTGGCCGGCCACGGCTCCCGCCCCGCCGTGGACAACCCGGTCGCGACGATGGCGCACGCCCTGTCGCGGGTGGCCTCCCACCAGTGGCCGGTACGCCTGACGCCGCCGGTCGCGGCGCTCATCGAGCACCTGTCGGAGATCACCGGGCAGCGCATCGACCTCGACCGGCTGGACGAGGAGGCCGCGCGGCTGGGGCCGCTGGGCAGCCTGTTCAAGGGCCAGATCCGCAACTCCGCGAACCCGACCATGCTGGACGCCGGCTACAAGGTCAACGTGGTGCCCTCGACCGCCGGGGCGCACGTGGACGGGCGGTACCTGCCGGGGCTGCGCGAGGAGTTCCTGGAGACGGTCGACGCGCTGCTCGGGCCGAAGATCACCCGCGAGTTCGTCAACCTGGAGGACGCGCCCGCCGCGCCTTACCCGTCGGCGTTCTTCGACGAGCTGGCGGGCTCGCTCATGGCGGAGGACCCGCTCGCGCGGCCGGTGCCGTACGTGATGGCCGGCGGCACGGACGCGAAGTCGTTCGCGCGGATCGGCATCGAGGGGTACGGCTTCGCGCCGCTCATGCTCCGGCCCGACCTCGACTATTTCGGGATGTTCCACGGCAAGGACGAGCGGGTGCCGGTGGAGGGGCTGGAGTTCGGCACCCGGGTGCTCGCCCGCCTGATCGCCTGAGCCGCCCGGCGGCCGCCGCACGTTTCCGGATACCCATATAATGGAACAAAGCATTCCGTTCTGATATCATGGAGCGACCACGGCGAAGGGGGCTCACCGATGAGCGGCATCACGACCAGCGGCTGGGATGTTCTGGACGCTTCGCACGAGGCGCTGCGCGAGGTCGTCAGCGCCGCCCCCGAGGGCGGCTGGGATCTCCCGACGCCCTGCGCGGGCTGGAGCGTCACCCAGGTCTTCCGGCACGCGGCCGGTGACCAGATCGTCGAGCCGCTGCGCGCCTGGGGCGCGTACGCGGCGGCTCTGGAGACCGAGCCTGGCGGCGACGAGGTCGCCGTCCTTCTCCGCTACCTCGGCCGCGACCCCCGCTGGGCGCCCTCCTCCTGAGTTCAGGCGGCGTGGCGGAGGGTGCGGCGGACGGTGAGGCCGGCGAGGGCCGCCGAGACGAGCACCAGGATGCCCGCCTCCGTCCACTGGAAACGCCAGAACCGGGACGGCGGATGGTAGTACACGGCGTACCTGTATCCCTTGCCGAACAGGCACGCCTGCCACGCCTCCGCGTTCCGGCTGCCGCGCCCCGCGTCCAGGCGGCGCGGGCAGCCGCTCGCGGCGCCCGGCTCGGCGACCTCCCGTCCCGACGGATCGACCCAGGACGCGCTGACCAGCCGGGCGTCGGTGTCGTCGAGGACCACCGTGCCGGTCAGCTCCACGCGCGCGGGCTCGGCGTAATGGTCGCTGACCCCGAACAGGGTGAACATCGTCGCCGCCACCACGGCCACGGCCAGCGCCATCGCCGGGAGCGTACGCCGGAAGAAGGCCCCCGCCGCGGTGCCGAGCACGAACGCGAACAACCACCACGCGGCCGGCGCCACCCCGACCATGTTGAAGACGCCGACGTTGCCGAAAGACGAGTCGATCCCCTCCCTGAACACCGGGCGCCACAGGCTCACCATGAGCGACAGCAGCAGACCGCCCACCACGACCGCGCCGCCCAGCACCGACAGCTTGACGGCCAGCCACCGCCACGCGGGCACGGACTGGGTCCAGGCGAGCCGGTGGGTGCCGCGCTCGTACTCGCGGCCGAGCAGGGGGGCGCCCCAGAACGCCCCGATCAGCGCGGGCAGCACCAGCGGCATCCAGCCGAACACGGAGTAGACCGCGTCGTACCGCCGCCCCAGCGCCACCTCCAGGTCCGCGCACGCCGCGCCGGGGCCGGGACAGCCGGGCGCGGCGTGGCCGGCGACGTACAGCCCGGCCTCCACGGCGGAGCCCAGCAGGAGCAGCCCCAGCAGCGCGAGGAAGCCGGCCGTCACGAGCAGTTGCGCCCGGTGCTGGCGCCAGGTCAGCCAGATCACGTGTCCACCCCCACGGGCCCCGGCAGGGCGGCCGACTCGGGGCTGCGCAGGTAGCCCATGACCAGTTCCTCCAGCCCCGCAGGCCGGGCCTGCCAGCGCGGGTCGAGCGCGGGCGCGCCGCGTACGAGCAGGGTGGCCTGCCGTCCCGCCAGGCCTCCGCCCACCACCTCCACGTCGCCGGCCGGCCGATCGGCCAGGGCCCCGGCCAGCTCGGCGGGACCCGTGAGCACGAGGTGATCGGCCAGCAGGTCGTCGATGTCGCCGCTGACCTGCAGCCGCCCGCCGTTCAGCACGATGAGCCAGTCGCAGGTCTCCTCCAGGTCGGAGACGACATGAGAGGACAGCAGCACGGTCAGCTCCCGCTCGGCCACCTCTCCCATGAGGGCGCGCATCACGTCGTGCCTGGCGAGGGGGTCGAGGTTGGCCAGCGGCTCGTCCAGCACGAGCAGGTCGGGCCGTCTGGCCAGCGCCAGCGTGAGCGCCACCTGCGCGCGCTGCCCGCCCGAAAGACGGCCCGCCTTCCTGTCGAGCGGGATGCCGAGCGCGCCGAGCCGGTCGCGGGCGCCCTGATCATCCCAGCGGGTGTTCATCCTGTGGCCGAAGGAGAGCATCCCGGCGACGGTGAAACCGTCGTACAGCGGCTTGTCCTGCGCCACGAACGCCACCTCGCCCGCCACGCCGACGCTCCCCCGCGCCGGCCGCAGCAGCCCGACGGCGGCGTGCATGAGCGTGGACTTGCCCGCACCGTTCGGCCCCACGAGCGCGGCCACGCGCCCGGCGGGGACCGCCAGCGAGCAGTCGCGCAACGCCCAAGTACGGCGGTAACGCACGCCGAGCCCGGTCGCCTCGAGCACAGGGCTCATGCCGCCCCCTCCTTCGCGGCATCGGCCAGGACCACGGTGAACAGCGCCCGCAGGTCGTCCTGGTCGAGCCCGGCCGCGCGCGCCTCGCGCACCCACTCCTCCAGGCCGCGCCGCAAGCGGGTGTGCTCGGCGAGCGTCGGGCCCGCGATCCCCCTGCGCACGAACGTCCCCATGCCGGGCCGGCCCTCGACCAGGCCCTCGCGCTCCAGCTCGCGGTAGGCCTTGAGCACGGTGTTGGGGTTGATCGCCAGGTGCTCGACCACCTCGCGCGCGGTCGGCAGCTGGTCACCCGGCCGCAGCGTGCCGAGCCTGAGCGCCTGCCTGACCTGGTGGACGAGCTGCAGGTAGGTCGACACCCCCGACCCTCGGTCCAGCTGAAACTCGATCACTACAACACCCTTTCACTATTCGAATAGTGAAAGGGTGTTGTACGAGATCGTGATCTGTCAACTCAGGCGAACTTGGTCTTGGGACGCTCCTGCAGCTCCCCGTCGAGGTAGATGTCGAGCTTCTCGTCGTAGAAGGCGATCAGCCCGGCGACCCGCTCGCTCTCGGGCAGCGGTGTCCGGTAGGACCAGGCGAGGTCCTCCTTGCCGTTGACCGACCAGTATTCGGCCGTGCCCTTGTACGGGCAGTGCGTGACCGTGCCGGTGGGCTCCAGCAGGTCGAGCCGGACGTCCGGCTTCGGCAGGTAGTAGCGGGCCGGCAGCCCCGTCTCGAAGAGGATGTGCGGGCTGCGGGAGTCGGCCACGGTCACCCCGTCCACCTCGACGCGCACGTGCCGCGAGCTCGGCAGGATGTCCACCCGGGTGTACGGGTCGCGCGGGTGGAAGAAGACCTCCTCGTCCTCCTCGAACCAGGCGTCCATGGCCTCCCACCGGAAGCGCACGTGGCCGCGGATCTCCTCCAGCGGGGAGTATTGGTAGACCAGCGCCGCGCCGGGGACCTCCCTGGCGCCCGCGGTGACCGTGTGCACCAGTCCGTCGCCCCTGCTCGGCGAGTGCTCGGCCGTGCCGGCCGGCTTGAGCGCCGACTCGTCGACGTCGGCCAGCGGGAAATAGTAGGCCGGATAGTAGGGGACCTCCCACACCAGCAGGGCGGAGGCGGTGTCGGCCACCACCCGGCCGCCGAGGTAGGTCCGCACCCGTTTGGCCGTGCGCTCGACGCGTACCCGGCCGCGTTTCGTGGCATCCATGCTCGCGGCAACCGCCGCGGGCACCCCGCTATTCCGCGATCATCCCCGGTGATCAGCGCAGGCCGAACGCGGCCAGCGTGGCCCACGTCACCAGCGCCCCCACCGCCGTGCCCGCCACCACCTGCGGCCAGGTGTGGTGCGTCAGGCGCACCCTGGCCCAGCACACCAGCGCCACCACGGCGGCGCCGGCGACCGCGGCCGGCCAGGAGGCCAGCACGTGCGCGAGCACCACCACCGTGCCCGCGCAGACGGCGGCGTGGAAGGAGATCTTCCAGCGCAGCGTGATCGGCACGGTCACCGCCAGCGCGGCCAGCATCGCGGTGACGGTGGCGACGAGCAGCCTGGGCGCGCCCATGAGGACCAGCAGCGCCAGCGCCACCAGCACAGCCGCCACCGCGGCCAGCAGCGGGCGCGTGCGGCGGGCGCGGTCGACGATGTGGTGCGAGTCGAGCCGCCCCGAGCGCACGCCGACCGCGATCACCGCCGCCGGCACTCCCCCGCAGAACGCCGAGGCCACCAGGCCCCACGCCGCCCCGCTCCAGCCCTGCGCGAGCAGGCCCACGAGTGGCGGCATGACGATGACCAGCACCTGCGGTGCCAGCAGGTTGGTCACCTGTCTCGCCACGAGGTCACCCGTCATGACAGCCAAGATTACGCGATCATGGCGCGCGGCCCCGGCGACATGCCCGCCGGCCGGCCCGCACGCGCCGCCGGCTGCCCGCGCGCCACGCCCGCCCGGGCGGCAGGGCCCGCGATCAGCCCTTTCCCGCGGCGTTCACGATGCGGGTGGTCGAGCGGCCGGGGATGGCGTCCATCTCCCAGCACTCCGCGCCCAGGATCGCCGCGGCGGCGGCCCGCGCGCCCGCGTGCGGGTCGCCCGCCGTGTGCGCGAGCGCGCCCGGCCGCATCGGGACGAGCAGGTCGATGTAGTCCTCAGGCCCGTGCGCCTCGGGCGGCCCCGTCACGATGAACACCCCGGTCACGAAGCGGAGGGCGGCCAGCACCTCGGCGCGTTCGGCCGCCGGGTTGAGCGGCCTGCTGGGGCCCTTCCAGGCCCGCACCCGCGGATCGTCCTCGACGCCCACGACCAGCGGCAGCCCGCGCTCGGCCACCGCTCCCAGATAGCGCACATGGCCCACGTGCAGGATGTCGAAGACGCCGGTCACGACCGCCGCACCCGGCCGGTCGTACGGCCGCACCCAGACGGCATCCAGGCTGTTCACGCCACCTCCTCGCACGCTGCGCTCCCCCGGGGTCTGGACGACTCGTCGATCGCAGCGTACTCGGTCGCCGCCGGAGGTAGCGCAGGCGACCTTGGGAAAGCCCATTCCTACCTTTTCGCGATAATCTCCAGCACCCCCCTTGCGCGTCTCATAAGGTCACCGGATTTGGGGGAGGTCGCCGTGGCACCGCCGGACTCGCACCGCGTCGATGGGACCGAGGAGAGCGATCCGCCCGCCGGCCACGATCTCGTGGCCCGGCTGCCGGGAAGCCCCTCCCAGGTCTCCAGGGCCAGGAGCCTCGTGACGGACGCGCTCGGCCGCGACCATCCGCTCCACGACGACGTCGTGCTGCTGACCAGCGAGCTGGCCACGAACGCGGTGCTGCACAGCCGGTCCGGCGCCGGGGGGTCGTTCACGGTGACCGTGACGCGCTCGGACACGCTGGTGCGGGTGTTCGTGGCGGACGCCGGGTCGGAAGGGCCTCCCTGCGCATGCCGTACGAGTGCGCAGGCGACCAGCGGCCGGGGCCTGCCGCTGATCGAGGCGCTCAGCCACCGCTGGGGTTTCACCCGCGAGGCCGGTTCGACGACCGTCTGGTTCGAGCTGCTCCAGGCTCGCGTGGCCGCGGGGCTGGCCGTCTAGGCCGTGGGAACGATGTCTCAGCTTCCCGGGACGCCGGGTCGGTAGTGCCAGACGAATTCCAGCCAGGGCGGCGCCACCGCCATGAAGTGCTCCCAGCTTCCCGGCTCGGCGTCGTGGGCGCCACCGCGGACCTCGGAGAGCAGCCTCAGCACGAAGCCCTCCCCGGTCAGGCTGTTGACGATCCGGCCCAACGTCTGCGTGTATTCCCTGGGTTCGCGGACGATGCGGCCCGACGGCGTGCGGTCGTAGACCCAGTCCTGGTCGGGATAGGACGTCATGGCCTCGTCGGCGTAGGGCTGCCGGAGCGTGTAACCCTCCCCGTTCCACGACTCGTGCGTGAGCCCGGAGAAGAACGGGTTGGCGCACATCAGGTAGTAGTGGCCGCCCGCGGCCACGACTCTCGCGACCTCGCGGAAGACGATCCGGGAGTCGGGGACGAACGTCAGCGAGTACGGATGCCAGACCAGGTCGAACGTGGAGCCGGCGAAGGCCGACAGATCCCGCATGTCCCCTTGGACGGTGCGGACGCCGACGCCGTGGTGCTCGGCGGCCGAGCGATCACGCGCGAGCTGCCCCGGCGAGATGTCGAGCACCGTCACGTCGGCCCCGAGCAGGGCGAAGGCCGCGGACTGCTGCCCGCCTCCCCCGGCCAGGCAGAGCACCTTCCTGCCCGCCAGGTCGCCGGGAAGGCCCAGCCTCTCCAGGCCCAGGTAGTCGCGGGCCTTCTCCGCGTCCAGGTCGAGCATGGGGCGGGTGAACAGGGCGTCCGCCCGCACCAGGGCTTCCCAGCGTTCCCGGTTGTAGCGGTGGACGTCATCCTGCACGGCGATCACCCTTCCACAGCCCTCCGGGCGATCGCCACTCCTTAATCTCCCGGACTATTTCCCTGACGCATCCCGCACGTCGAGGCGGCACAGGCCCTCGGCGAGAGCCTTGGTGGTCAGGCGGGTGCGGCTGTCGCAGCCCAGCTTGGCGAAGATGTGCTCCAGGTGGGTGGTGACCGTGCGGACGCTGAGCACGAGCGCGGCGGCGATCTGCGGGTTGGAGTCGCCCGCGGCCACCCTGGTGAGCACGTCCACCTCCCGGCCCGTGAGGTCGTAGGGCAGCGGGCACGGGCGCTCGGCGGCGACGGCGCCCTGCAGCGCGCCCTGGAACCCGACGCCCGCCCTGAGCAGCCGCAGCTCGTGCCATCCGCCGGCGCCGTCGAGCCAGAGCCCGTGCCTGCTCAGCTCGCGCGAGTCGATGAACGCGCGGGCGAAGGCGGCCATGGCCGGGTCGTCCCGCAGCGCGGGCGAGATCTCGCGCCCAGGAACCTCGCGCCGGGCGCCGAGCCGGTCGAAGGCGACCGCGCGGAAGTCGGCCGGCAGCCCCACCGGGTCGATCACGCACCGGGTCAGGTCGGTGACGTGGGCCAGCATGGGGCACACGGCGGCCACGAGCGCTTTCGTACGGCCCGGGAAGTCGCGACGGGACACCAGGTGCAGCAGCCCCGTGTAGCGGTCGCCGCCGAGGAACAGCGGCGCGGTCAGGCCGGCCCGCCACCCGTAGGGGGCCAGATGGCGCCGGAAATAGCGCTCGGTGCCCGGCTCGGGCATGCCGACCGGCGCTCTGGTGGCCAGCGCCCTGCGGTAGGCCTCCAGCCCGGCGTACTCCTCCGCCGCGTCGCGGTGGATGCGCGGGTGCCCGTCGGACACGACGCTCTGGTGCCGCCCGGTGGCGGGGTCGAACGCGACGAACTCGTAGGCGTCGAGCGGGACCACGCGGCGCAGCGCGGCCATCGCGGCGCACGCGCCGCCGCCGCCCGCGACCTGGTAGCCGACCTCGGCGAACACCTGCAGCTGGCGAACGTCCAGGGTGATCTCGGCCACGGCCTCTTTATATCATTTGCCATTCCTTGGGATTCTCGTGAAGGTTTTCTTCACGAGAATGCCGGAGGCTGCGCCGGATGTTATGGTCGTCGCATGCAGCGCGCTCTCGTCACGACGACGCCGGACCCCGTCCCGGCGCGCTGATTCCATGCTTCCCGGGCGGACGCCCGGGAACGCGGTCGTTCGCCCTTTCCACGCAAAGGACGATCATGAACGACCACCGCAGGCTCGGCCGCGAGCTGGGCATCTTCGACACCGACCCGCTGATCGGCTCCGGCCTGCCCTGCTGGCTGCCGGCGGGCGCGGCCGTGCGCAAGGCCGTCGAGGACTACGTCCACGAGCTCGAACGCCGCAACGGCTACCAGCACGTCAACTCCCCCGTGCTCGGCAAGCGCGAGCTGTACGAACGGTCGGGACACTGGGCGCACTACGCCGACGACATGTTCCCGCCCATGAACGTGGGCGGCGAGGAGTTCGTGCTGCGGCCCAGCCTGTGCCCGCACCACGCGCTCATCTACCGCTCGCGCGGGCGCAGCCGCCGGGACCTGCCCCTGCGCCTGGCTGAGCTGGGCGGGATGTACCGCTCGGAGCTGTCCGGCGTGCTCGGCGGGCTGACCAGGGTGCGCGCCATCCAGCTCAACGACGGCCACGTCTTCTGCGCTCCCGAGCAGGCCGCCGCCGAGGTGTCGGCCTCGCTCGACCTGATCGAGGCCGCGCACGCCCAGCTCGGCGTCCGGGCCGCCCGCTACCGGCTGTCGCTGCGGGGCGAGGGCGACAAGTTCGTGGACGACCCCGCCATGTGGGCGCGGGCGGAGGCGGTGCTGCGCGAGGTGCTGAAGGAGCGCGGGCGCGACTACGACGAGGAACGGGGCGAGGGCGCCTTCTACGGGCCGAAGATCGACATCCAGATCGCCGACCCGGCCGGCCGCGAGACAACCCTGTCCACCGTCCAGGTCGACTATTTCCAGCCGCAGCGCTTCGACCTGAGCTACGCCGGCGGCGAGCGGCCCGTCATGGTGCACCGCAGCGTCGTGGGCGGCATCGAGCGCCTGGTCGCGCACCTCATCGAGATACACGGCGGGGCGTTCCCCGCCTGGCTGGCGCCCGTTCAGGCCGTGGTGCTGCCGCTGTCCGACGCGGAGTCGCCCGCCGCCGAGTCGGTGCTGCGGCGCTGCCTGGCCGCCGGGCTGCGGGCGGAGCTGGTGCCCGCCGGGCGGGGCAGTCTCGGGGCCAGGATCCGGGCGCACCGGCTGGTGCCGTACCAGCTGGTCGTGGGGCCGCGCGAGGCGGCGGACGGCGGGATCGCGGTGCGGCGGCGGGACGGCAGCCAGGCCGGTGACGTGCCCGTCGAGCGGCTGGCGGCCGATTCGCGCCCCTTGTACGGATAGCGGAAACCAAATAGGTAACGGCCCCTTCCCAGATCAAGTAAGCGACTCGTAAAGTCCCTGCAACGCGCCCTGTCGGGAGGACGACTTGACCGAGCTGAGCGACCGCGAGGCCGACCTGGTTTCCGCGCACGAACAGGAACGCCCGGCGCGGCAGCTCGGTGGGGCCCTGCGGCTCGGCGTGTGGATCCTCGGCGGGCTGCTGTCGGTCTACGCGCTGGTGGTGGTGTTCCGGCCGGTCGAGGCGTTGCAGCACCGGATGACGTTCCTGGCCGTGGCGCTGCCGCTGGTGTTCGTCTGCTACCGCTCGGGCATGCCGGAGTATCTGCGGCGGAAGGCGTGGCTGCTGCGGTTGCGCCCGTCCGAGGCCAGGGCCGGGGCGCTGCGGTCCGAGCGGCCGAGCGTCATGGACTGGCTGCTGGCCGCGGCCTCGCTGGCCGTGCTGGTCTATCCGCTGGCGGCCATCGACGACTTCCGCGACCGGGGCTCGGGCGCGGCGCTGACGGACCTCGACATCGTGGCCGGGCTGGCGCTGACGGTGCTGCTGCTGGAGGCGGTACGCCGGACCGTCGGCATGGCCCTGAGCATCATCTGCGTCATTTTCCTGCTTTATGCCTATTACGGGGCATACCTGCCGATCGATTGGACCATCGGGCACCGGGGCTTCGATCTCAGCCAGATCGTCTCCCAGCTCTACACCGGCACCGAAGGCTTCTTCGGCGTTCCGATGCAGGTGGCGGCGAGTTACATCATCCTGTTCACCATCTACGGCGCCGTGCTGGACTATTCGGGCGCGAGCCGGTTCTTCATCGACCTGAGCTTCGCCGCCTTCCGCAAGTCCCGCTCCGCCCCCGGCCGCACCGTCGCCACCGCGGGCTTCCTGCTCGGCACCGTGTCGGGCTCGGGCGTGGCGACCACGGTCAGCCTCGGCAGCGTCGCCTGGCCGGTGCTCAGGCGGGCCGGCTACCCGAGGGAACCGGCCGGCGGCATCCTGGCCGCGAGCGGCATCGGCGCCATCCTGTCGCCGCCCACGCTCGGCGCGGCGGCGTTCATCATCGCCGAATACCTCCGGGTCGGCTACCTCGAGGTGCTGCTGTACGCGACGATCCCGACCCTGCTCTACTACCTGGGCATCTTCCTGGCCATCGAGATCGACTCGCGCCGCTTCGGCACCCACGCCGTTCCGGTCGACGCGCCCAGAGCGGGCCGGCTGCTGCTGCGCTTCGGCTACCACTTCAGCTCGCTGATCCTCATCATCGTGCTGATGGCGCTCGACCGGTCGGCGTTCCAGGCGGTGGTGATCGCCACGGCGGTCGCGTTCGCGCTGTCGTTCCTCGACCCGCGCCACCGGATGGGCCCGAAACGCATCGGGCAGGCGCTGGCCAAGGGCGCGCTGGAGGTGCTGCCCGTGACGGCCGTGTGCGCGGCGGCGGGCATCATCGTCGGCGTCATCACCCAGACCGGCCTGGGCCTCAACCTCAGCGCGATCATCGTGGACTTCGCGGCGGGCCACCTGATCCTGACGACGCTCATGTCCGCCGTCGCCGTCATGCTGCTGGGCCTGGCCGTGCCGGTGACCGCGAGCTTCATCATCGCGGCGGTCATCATCGGCCCGGCGCTCACCGCGCTCGGGGTGTCGCAGGCCGAGGCGTACATGTTCGTCTTCTACTACGCGGTGTTGTCGGAGGTGAGCCCGCCCACCGCGCTGTCGGCGGTCGCGGCGGCCGCGATCACCGGCGGCAACACGTACCGCACGATGATGATGGCCTGGCGTTACACGCTGCCGGCCTTCCTGGTGCCGTTCGCCTTCGTGCTCACGCCCAACGGGCAGGCGCTGCTCGGGCAGGGGCCGATCGGCACCGTGCTGCTGATGGCCGCCGTGTCGGCCGTCGCCGTGGCCGCTCTGGCCATGGCGACGGGCGGCCTGTCCGGCTGGTCCGAGCGGGTGCTGGCGTCCGTGGCCGCGGTGCTGCTGCTGTTCCTCGAGCCCGTCCCCATCGTCGCCGGTCTGGCCGTGCTGGCCGTGGCCGCCGCCGTGCATCTGGTCAGAAGAAGGAGAAGGGACCCAGCGTGAAGCGGATTCTTGCGATAGTCGCAGCGACCGTCCTGGCCGTGGCGGGCTGCGGCGGGGGTGCGGGCGGCTCGGGCAACCGGCTGTCGATCGCCACGGGCGGCACGACGGGCGTCTACTACGTCTACGGCGGCGGCCTGGCCAAGCAGTTGTCGTCCAACATCGCCAGCACCCAGGCCACCGCGTCCGTCACCTCCGCGTCGGTCGAGAACATCAAGCTCCTCGCCAGCGGCAAGGCCGACATCGGGTTCTCCCAGGCCGACACCGCGGCCGACGCGGTCAACGCCAAGGACACCTTCACCGCGAAACAGCCCATCAAGGCCATCGCCCGCATCTACGACAACTACGCACACGTCGTGGCCGCCCCCGGCGTCGAGGCGGCCAAGGTCGCCGACCTGAAGGGCAAGCGCGTCTCGCTCGGGCCCGCCAACTCCGGCACCCAGGTCGTGGCCAGGCGCATCCTGGAGGCGGCCGGCATCGACCCCGACAGCGACATCACCAAGCAGCAGCTGTCCATCAACGAGTCGGTGCAGGCCGCCAAGGACGGCACCATCGACGCGTTCTTCTGGGTCGGCGGCCTGCCCACCGCCGGCATCACCGACCTGGCGACGAGCAAGCCCGACATGAAGCTGCTCGACACCGGCGACGTCCTGGAGAAGATGCGCGCCACCTACGGGGAGCAGTACGTCCCGCTCGACGTGGACCTGTCCGTCTACAAGCTGTCCGGCGCCATCAAGACCGTCGGCATCGCGAACCTGCTGCTGGTGCCCGACTCGATGGACGAGCAGCTCGCGTACGACATCACCAAGACCCTGTTCGCCAAGAAGGCCGAGCTGACCGCCGTGCACCCCGAGGCCGAGAAGCTCGACGTCAAGCTGGGCCAGCAGGTGGCGCCGGTCGAGCTGCACCCGGGCGCCGCCCGCTACTACAAGGAACAGGCCTGACCCGGCTGCTCCTGGCGCTCGCCCTGGTGGCGGCCCTCGGCTCCGGCGGCGGCGCCGGGCGCCTCACCGTGAACGGCCTGCCCGTCGTCGCGGGTTCCTTCGCGATCGCCTACGTGCACTCGGTCTACAAGGCGCCCTCGGCGGAGGTGTTCACCGTCGAGGGGCGCCGGTTCACCATGCGGGCGGTCGTCTCGGCGAGCGACAGCGTGCTCGACTACTACGCCCTCGACGGCACGCGCTCCCGCACCCCCGAGGGCCTGTGGGTGCTGCGCCTGGCAACGCCCGCGACGTACGACGGCCTGTCGCTGCTCGCCACCCCGATCGGCCGCAGGACCCTGCTCGCGGGCCGCCGCTGCCTGCCCCTGTATCCCGCGTCCGGCGCCGCTCAGGTGCGGGTCGCGGTGCGGGTCACGCCCGACGTGCGCGGCCGGGCCTGCCGGCCGCCGTACGACGGGCTGCGCGCGGCCGGGCCGGTGCTCACAACCAGTCGTTCTTCTTGAACACCGAGTACAGCACCACCGAGGTGATCGCCACGAGGACCGTGGACGCCCAGAGCCCCCAGCTCTGCCCGGTGCCGGGAACGGGCACGTTCTGCCCGTAGAAGCCGGTGATCAGGGTGGGCACCGCGATGATGGCGGCCCAGCTGGTGACCCGTTTCATGATCTCGTCCAGCCGGAAACCCTGCTGGGCGAGGCGGGTCTCGCGGACGTTCGCGAGCATCTCGCGGATCCCCTCGACCCACTCCGTCGCCCGCAGCACGTGGTCGTAGACGTCCGCGTAGTAGGGGGCCATCACGGAGTCGGCGACGATGTCCTGGTCGCGGTGGAGCAATGTGCCGATCACCTCGCGCATCGGCATCGTGATCCTGCGGACCCGCGTGGTGTTCTTGCGCAGGTCGAACATCGCGCGCTGCAGCCGCCGGCCGTCTCCCGGGTCCCCTTCGTACAGGGACTCCTCCAGGGCCTCCGCCTGCGCGTCGAGCTCTTCCACCAGATCGAGCTGGCCGTCCACCACGTAGTCGAGCAGGCCGTACAGCAGGAACGGCACCCCGTGCCCGGCCAGGCGGGACAGCGTGTCCCAGCGCCTGACCACCTCGTCGATGTCGAAGGCGTCGCCGTCGCGCACGGTGACCAGGGCGTTCGCGGTGACGAAGACGTTCACCTCGACGGGGCGCAGCCGCCCCTTGTCCATGTGCACCCCGTAGACCGTGATGAACAGATGGTTGTCGTAGACGTCGACCTTCGGCCGCTGCCGGTCGGTGAGCGCGTCCTCCATCGCCAACTCGTGCAGCCCCAGCTCCGCGCCGACCGCGGTGAGCTCGGCGGCCGAGGGGCGGCACAGGTCGAGCCAGACGACGTTGCCCCGGTCCGGCACATGCCCGGAGAGCTCCTCGAGGGGGAAGCCCTCCTTCTCGAGGACGCCGTTCCGGTAGAGACGCGTACGCACTAGCAGAGTCTGGTGAAGCGTCTCGCGTCGCGCACCGCCGCTCCCCCCGGGTCGTTGTTGAAGTAGACGTAGGCGTCCTGCCAGCCCGCCTCGCGCACCCGCCCGGCCCACGTCCCCAGCGCGGCGTCGCCGTACGAGGTGCCGGCCCGCCCCTGGTGCAGGCGTACGTACCCCCAACCGGCGGTGCGCCAGAACGGGCTCTGCGGCCGGCCGCGGCGATCCGCCCAGCACAGCGCGGCGCCCCGGGCGCTCAGGATGTCGCGCACCTCGCCGGTCCACCACGAGTCGTGGCGCGGCTCCACGGCCACCCTGACGTGCGCGGGGAAGCAGGCCAGGCACCGGTCGAGGCGGCCGGGATCGACCTGGAGGGTGGGCGGGAGCTGCAGCAGGACCGGCCCGAGCTTGTCCTTCAGCTCCGACGCGGCGCCCATCAGCCGCCGCACCGGCTCCTCCGGCTCGGCCAGCCGCCTGATGTGGGTCAGGAACCTGCTGGCTTTGACGGCCATCACGAAACGCGCAGGCGTCCTGTCATGCCAGGCGGCGAACGACTCGGGGCGGGGCAGGCGGTAGAAGGCGTTGTTGCTCTCGACCGTGGGGAACTCCGCCGCGTACGTCTCCAGCCAGAGCCGCTGCGGCACGCCCTGGGGATACAGCACGCCCCGCCAGTCCTTGTACTGCCACCCCGAGGTGCCCACCAGGCATGTCATGCCGTTGCAGCTACCCAGGCCCACCGCGTGCAGTACTGTCCTTGTTCGTCAGCCGAGGAGGACCTTTCACCCGATGGGCGTTATCTGATGGGCGCCGGGCACGGGCACGGGGCGTCCGCACCCCGCTCGCGGCGCACGATGATGGCGAGCCTGGCCGTCCTGGTGCCGGTGGCCGTCGTCACCCTGGCGGCCCTGCTGTGGCTCTGGCCGGACGGCCGGGCGGAGCAGCAGGGCGGCGGCGCGCAGCCGTCGGCCGTCGAGCGTCTGGCCGGCACCGTCACCGGCGTCACGCTCAAACGTTGCCCCGCCGCCCCCGAGGGCGCGCCACGGCCCGACCCCGCCACCTGCGGCACCGCCACGGTCAAGCTCGGTGAGGGGCGCGACGCCGGCCGTGACGTCACGCTCCGCCTGCCGGGCGGCCCGGGGGCGCAGCGCTTCGCGCCGGGCGACGGCGTGATCCTGCTGCGCGACGCCGAGGGGGCTTACCAGATCTCCGACCATGACCGGGCGATGCCGCTGTGGTTGTTCGGCGTGGCCTTCGCGGTCGCGGTGATCGCGTTCGGCCGCTGGCGCGGGGTGACGGCGCTGATCGGGCTGGCGGTCACGTTCGTGCTGCTGCTGACGTTCGTCATCCCCGGCATCCTGGAGGGCAGGTCCCCGATGCTGGTGGCCATCGTCGGGGCGGCGGCGATCATGCTGACGGTGCTCTACCTCACGCACGGCTTCTCGCTGCCCACGTCCATGGCCGTGCTCGGCACGCTGGCCAGCCTGGCGCTGACGGGCGCGCTGTCGTACGCGGCGCTCGGGCTCGCCCGGCTCAACGGGATCACCGACGACAGCGCGCTGACCCTGGGCATGAGCCTGTCGATCGACACGCAGGGGCTGCTGCTTGCCGGGATCATCATCGGCGCGCTGGGGGTGCTCGACGACGTCACGGTCACGCAGGCGGTGACGGTGGCCGAGCTGGCCCAGGCCAACCCGTCGTACGGATTCGCCCGCCTCTACCAGGCGGCCGGCCGCATCGGGCGGGCCCACATCGCCTCGGTGATCAACACCATCATCCTGGCGTACGCGGGGGCGTCGCTGCCGCTGCTGCTGCTGTTCAGCATCGGGGAGCAGCCTCTGGGGCAGGTGCTGACGACGCCGGTCATCGCCCAGGAGATCGTCCGCAGCGTGGCCGGCACGCTCGGCCTCATCGCCGCCGTCCCCATCACCACGGCCCTGGCCGCCCTGGCGGCCACCCGCCACCGGGAGGAGCCGGCGAAGACCTCCTCCGGCCGGCGCGCGACCCCTGACAGGTCCGCCTCACGCCGCCGTGCGGAGCCCCGCGCGGCGGACGCCCCGCGGGAGGACTTCTTCGCCCCGCACCCGTCCCACCACCACGACGTCTCCCCCGGCCAGGAGCCGGAGCCCCGCCGGGAACCGGGCCGCCAGGCCCGCCACCGCCGCGCGAGCACCTAGCCAGGGCCCTCGCCCGGCCGGCGGGCGGAAGGCATCACGGGGACGTCGGGGAGGTCCGGCATCGGGATCCCGGCCGCGTGCACGGCCGGACCCCGGGGTGGTCCATGGCTCACTTGAACGCTTCGTCGACGAGGGCGCCGACCTGCGCCGCGGGAGAGATGGTCGGCGGCCTCTTCCACCACGATCACCCGGGCGGCAGCGGCCTGGCAGCGGGCACGGTGTCCGGCCGCGGGGCGGGAACGGAAGCGGCCCGTTCGGCCACCGGACGGTCACCGACGCTGACGGCGCACGTTCACATGCGCCCGTGCCGGGTCAGTACGCCTCGGCGCTGCCGTCCACGCGCAGCTTGCGCCGGGCCCGGTCGTAGAAGGTGGTGCCCAGCCGCACCACCTGGGCCGCACCCGGCCAGGCGGCGACCGTGACGCGGTCACCGGGGCACAGGTGCCCGACCACGGCCCCGTCGACCTCGACCGCGAGCCGCCCGCTGGTGGGCAGCACCTGGAGCGTCACCTCCTCGTCGGCGGGCAGCACCAGGGCCCGGTTGAAGGCCGAGTGGGCGGCGGAGGGCACGACGAGCACGGCCTCCACGCGGGGTGACACGATGGGCCCGCCGGCGGAGAAGCTGTAGGCGGTGGAGCCGGTGGAGGTCGCCACGATCACGGCGTCGGCCGCGAAACGCACGAAGTCGCTGCCGGCCGGGCTCACCGCCACGCCGGCCAGCCCCTCTCCGGGGATCCGTACGAGGGCGATGTCGTTGAACGCGGTCACTTCCGCGCCCCCGACCTGGCTCCTGATCGCCATGCGCGGCTCGATCGTGTAGCGGTGGTTGTCGATCGCCGACAGCGTCTCGGCCAGCTCGCTCACGTCGATCTCCGCGAGGAACCCGAGCCGCCCCACGTTGACCCCCAGGATGGGCGTGCGCCGCCCGGCGAGCAGCCGCATCGTGCGCAGCATCGTGCCGTCGCCGCCGAGCCCGACCAGCAGGTCGGCCCGCTCGACGAGCGTGTCGGCGTCGACCGGCACGGCGGTGCAGTCGATGCGGCCCACCTCCTCGGGCAGGCCGAGCACGGTGGCGTCCTTGCCGGCCGCCCAGCGCAGGATGGTGTCGATCGCCTTCCTTGAGTCGCGCTGAGGGTGCAGCACCAGCCCGACCGTCGTGACCATGCCCATGGGGCCACCCTAGGTCAGCGGTCGAGGCAGGGGCGTTTCGGGTCGAACACCCAGTCCTTCACGAGATACCGCATGGCCACGGCGTCGTCGCGGGCGCCGAGCCCGTGGCGGAGGTAGAGCTCGTGGGCCTCGGCGAGGGCCGCGCGGTCGAGCTCGACGCCGAGCCCGGGGGCGGTGGGCACGTCGACGGCGCCGTCCGCGATCCGCGGCGGCCTGGTGGTGAGGGCCTGGCCGTCCTGCCAGATCCAGTGGGTGTCCAGGGCGGTGATCTCGCCCGGGGCGGCGGCTCCGACGTGCGTGAACATCGCCAGCGAGATGTCGAAGTGGTTGTTGGAGTGCGAGCCCCAGGTCAGGCCGAAGTCGTGGCAGAGCTGGGCGACCCTGACGGAGCCTGACATGGTCCAGAAGTGCGGGTCGGCGAGCGGGATGTCGACGGCGTTCGCGCGTACGGCATGCGCCATCTCCCGCCAGTCGGTGGCGATCATGTTCGTGGCGGTGCGCAGGCCGGTGGCACGCCGGAACTCCGCCATCGTCTCCCGGCCGGAGAAACGGCCTTCGGCCCCGCACGGGTCCTCGGCGTAGGCCAGCACGCCGCCGAGCCCCGCGCACAGGCGGACGGCGTCGGCCAGCAGCCAGCCGCCGTTGGGGTCGACGGTGATCCGCGCTCCGGGGAACCTGCCGGCCAGCGCCCTGACCGTCTCGATCTCCTCCTCGCCGGGCAGCACCCCGCCCTTGAGCTTGAAGTCGGCGAACCCGTAGCGCTCCTGGGCCGCCTCGGCCAGCGCGACCACCGCGTCCGGGGTCAGGGCCTCGCGGCGGCGCAGCCGGGACCAGGCGTCGTCGCCGCCGTCATCGACGCGGTAGGGCAGGTCGGTCCTGCCCGGGTCGCCGACGTAGAAGAGGTAACCCAGCATCGGCACCCGGTCGCGCTGCTGCCCGTCGCCGAGCAGCTCCGCCACCGGGACGCCGAGGTGCTGGCCGTGCAGGTCGAGCAGGCTGGACTCCAGCCCGGTGACCGCGTGCACCGTGGTGCGCAGGTCGAAGGTCTGCGCGCCCCGCCCTCCGGCGTCCCGGTCGGCGAACCGGGCGGCCACCGAGCGCAGCAGGCTGCGGTGGCGCGCCACGGGCTCGCCGGCCAGCAGCGCCGCCGCCTCCTCGACGGTGCGGCGGATCGCCTCGCCGCCCGGCACCTCGCCGAGGCCCGTGCGCCCGTCGGAATCGGTCGTGATGACGACGTTGCGGGTGAAGAACGGTCCGTGGGCGCCGCTGAGGTTGAGCAGCATGCTGTCGTACCCGGCCACCGGGACGACCTCGACGCGTCGGATGGTGGGAGACACCGGCGGGAACCCTCTCAGCTGATCTTGTTGACGAGGGCGGTCAGCTCGGCGAGCTCGTCCTCCGTGAGGTTCTGCAACGGCGGACGCACGGGCCCGCCGTGCCGTCCCGCGGCGGTCAGCCCGGCCTTGATGATGGACACGGCGTACCCCTTCTGGCGGTCGCGGATGTCCAGGTAGGGGACCACGAACTCCCTGATGCGGCGGTAGACCGCCTCCCGGTCCTGGGCGCGCACGTCGGCGTAGAAGTCGAGCGCGTACCGCGGGACGAAGTTGAAGATGGCCGAGGAGTACGTGCTCATGCCGAGCTGGAGCAGCGGCAGCGCGAAGGTCTCCGCGGTCGGGAGGCCGCCGATGTAGGCCAGGCGGTCGCCGACGCCGGCGTAGATGCGGGCGAGGTTCTCGATGTTGCCGACGCCGTCCTTGAAGCCGACGAGGGTCTCGTTCCTGTCGGCCAGGATCTCGACGGAACGGTCGGTCAGGATGGCGTTGGCGCGGCTGTAGACGACCACGCCGAGCCCCGTGCTGCGGCAGACCGCGCTGACGTGCTCGATCAGACCGGCCTGACCGGCCTCCGTGAGGTAGGGGGGCATGAGCAGCAGCCCGTCGGCGCCCGCGGCCTCGGCGGCCTGGGCCTGCGCGACGGCGTTGGCGGTGCCGCCGGTGGCGGGGGCCACGACCGGCAGCCTGCCGCCGACCTCGTCGACCGCCGCGCGGACCACCTGGTCGATCTCGGCGGAGGTCAGCGAGAAGCCCTCGCCGGTGCCCCCGGCGGTGAACAAACCTGCCACGGGGAAGCTGCTCAGCCAGGCGAGGTGCTCGCGGTAGCGCGCCTCGTCGAACTGGAGGTCCTCGGTGAAGTGGGTGACGGGGAAGGACAGCAGGCCGCTTTTGAGCTGGGTCGCGAGCTCGTGCGGGGTGAAGCTGGGCATGGCGGTCCTTTGCTTTGCATGCGGCAGTGGGATTCCCGTGCGCCGCAGGTCAGGTCTGTTGCCGCCAGGCTAGAGAGCAGGAGCGATTCCTGTCCAAGTGCATTTTCGTATCCGGCGATGCCATCAGGGCATCGAAGGCCGGCCGGAGGGTGAGGCTCCGAGGTCGGGCAGCAGGTCGAGCACGCGCCAGAGCGCGGGGTTGGTCGAGTCGCGGTCCCAGATCACGTGGAGCTCGACCGGCTCGCCCGTGGCGTTCTCGTCGCTCTCCAGCGGATCGCGTACCAGCTCGCAGAAGGTGACGCCGTCCACGCCGAGCGAGCGCGCGCTGGCGGGCGCCAGCGCGACGCCGCGTCCGGCCGCCACGAGGAGCACCGCGGTGAGGATCTGGTGCACCTGCTGTTCGATCCTGGGGTGGGCGTTGGTGAGGAAGTGCACGGTGAGCTCGTGGAAGTAACGCGACTGCACCGGGTTGTAGCTGATCACCGGCAGGCCGTCGAAGTCGTCGGGGAGGAGCGGCCGGCCGAGGCCGGCGAGCGGGTGCCCGATGGGCACGACGGCGCACAGCGGCTCGCGGAAGACGACCCGGGAGTCGAGCGTGGCGATGTCGAACGGCGGGCGCGCGAGCCCCAGGTCCAGCTCGCCGCGGAGCAGGCCGTCGACCTGCCCGGCGGTGACCCGTTCGTGCAGGATGACGTCGATCTCGGGTAGCTGCTCGGACAACCGCCGCAGCAGCGCGCCCAGCATGCTGATCGCCGAGACGGCCGTGAAGCCGAGCCGCACGGTGCCGGCGGCGCCGCTGGCGATCCTGCGCGCACGGTCGCCCGCGGTGTCGACGAGCGTGAGCATGCGCCGCGCGTCGTCCAGGAAGGAGCGGCCGGCGTCGGTGAGGACCACGCGCCGGTTGTCGCGTTCCAGCAGGGTCACGCCGACCACCCGCTCCAGCTTCTGGATGTGGCGGCTGAGCGGGGGTTGGGTCATGCGCAGCCGATCAGCGGCCCGGCCGAAGTGGAGCTCCTCGGCGACTGCCACGAACGCCCGGATCTGATCAAGTGTTAGCATGATGCGGAAAGAGTATCACTTGATACCGAATTGAGCCTGGACAGGCATCGAAGCTGCTCCCTAGTCTCCGGAGACTACAGAGAACGGAACAAATCCGCACTTGACGTCCGTCCGAATCTCCGCTCCACCGCACCCCACGCGCACCCACCGCGCATCCACAGCGGGGCATCGCCCGCACGAAGGAGAAGTCCATGCCGGCATCCCGGACAGCCCCCCGCCGCGTTCTCGCGGGAGTCCTCGGCACCGTCGCCGCCATCGCGCTGACCGCGTGCGGCGGGGTCAAGACGACCTCCACCGGCGGTGACGGCGGCGAATACCCGTCGGGCAACATCGAGTTCAGCGTCGGCGCCTCGCCGGGCGGCTCGACCGACCTCATCACCCGGGCGCTGGCCCAGGGCATGGCCAAGGAGCTCGGCGTCTCCGCGCCGGTGCTCAACAAGCCGGGCGCCAACGGCGCGCTCAACGCCAAGGAGCTGCAGTCGGCCGCCCCCGACGGCTACAAGATCGCCGTACAGAACGCCTCGCTCTTCACCATCACGCCGCTCACGGTGTCGCCCGCCGAGGCCACGAAGATCGACTCGTTCGACGTCATCACCGGCGTCTCGCGCGACGACTACGTCATGGCGACCAACCCCAAGTCCGGCTACACGTCGATCAAGGATATGAAGAAGGCCGGCAAGACGATCCGCTACGGCACGACCGGCGTGGGCACGGGCGCCCAGCTGGCCTCCGCGCTGACCTTCAAGTCGGCCGGCATCGAGGCCACGGCCGTGCCGTTCGACGGCGGCGCCCCCGCGCTGACCGCACTGCTCGGCAACCAGGTCGACGTCTCCACCATGCAGATCGGCGAGGCGATCGAGAACGTCAAGGCGGGCAAGCTCGTGCCGCTCGCGGTCTTCTCGAAGGAACGCATCCCCTACATGCCCGACGTGCCGACGGCCACGGAGCAGGGCTTCGACGTGCAGGTGACGCAGTACCGCTTCCTCACCGCGCCCAAGGGCACGCCGCAGGACGTCAAGACGAAGCTGCTCGACGCGGCCAAGAAGACGTTCGCCACGCCGGAGTACAAGAAGTTCAACGAGCAGAACTCGCTCACTCCGATGGAGGTCACCCCCGACGAGGTCCTCAGCTCCCTGCAGAGCGACACCGCCACCTACAAGAAGCAGCTGGACGAGTTCGGGATCAGCCTGGCCGGCTGACCGAGGTCCCGGCAGGCCGCCCCCACCCGCCCGTCCGCCCGCCACCAAGGAGTGCGCATGTCCATGCCCGACCCCGCCGGGTCGCCCGGCCCGCTCGACGACGTCGCCGTCGAGACCGGGCGGATCCAGGCCGAGCTGGACGAGTCACGGCCACCGCACGCGGGGCCTGTCTCGCAGATCGCGGCGGCCCTGGCAGGACTCTGCGCCGGGATCTTCGGCGCGGCCGGGTCGTACGCGCTCGGGCTCGGCAGCCTCACCCAGCCGGGGCCCGGCCTGTGGCCGTTCGCCATCAGCGTCGTCATCGTCGTGCTGTCCGCGGCGCTCGTCGCCGCGGGCCGCCGCCTCGAGGACGCCGAGCGGTTCTCGAAGGCGAGCCTGCTCACCCTGGTCGCGCTGGTGACGCTCGTGCTGCTCGCCGCGCTCCTCCCCGTGATCGGCTTCGAGATCCCGTCGCTGCTGCTGATGTTCGTCTGGCTGCGATGGCTGGGCAAGGAGTCGTGGTTGTCGTCCATCGTGATCAGCGTCTGCACCGTGGCCGCGTTCTACGTGCTCTTCGTCCTGCTGCTGCAGGTCCCGCTCCCGCGCCTCATCTGAGAAAGTCACATGGACCTCACCCCGATTCTCAACGGCTTCGGCGTCGTCCTGGAGCCGGCCAACCTGCTCTACTGCTTCGTCGGCGTCATCATCGGCATGCTCATCGGCGTGCTGCCCGGGCTCGGCCCAGGCGCGACGATCGCCATCCTGCTGCCCCTCACGTACGGCATCGGGCCCGTTCCGGCGATCATCATGCTGGCGGGCATCTTCTACGGCGCCCAGTACGGCGGGACCATCACCTCCGTACTGCTGCGCCTGCCCGGCGAGGCGTCCTCGGTGGTGACCGTCTTCGACGGCTTCGCGCTGGCCAAACAGGGGAAGGCCGGCACCGCGCTCGGCATCGCGGCCATCGGCTCCTTCATCGGGGGCACCGTCTCGATCCTCGGCCTGACGCTGCTGGCCCCGATCGTCGCCGGCTTCGCGCTCGACTTCGGGCCTCCCGAGTACGCGGCGCTTGGCGTGCTCGGCGTCCTGCTGATCTCGTCGGTGGGCAACGGCCACAAGCTCAAGGCCATCATCGCCGCCTGCGTCGGGCTGCTGCTCGCGACCGTGGGCCGCGACACCTTCACGGGCGCGGAGCGCTTCACCTTCGACAGCCTCAACCTGGCCGAGGGCATCGACTTCGTGCCGCTCGCCATGGGCCTGTTCGGGCTCAGCGAGATCCTCTACAACATCGAGGAACGCCACAACCAGGTCCACTCCCCCGCCAAGGTCGGCAACGTCTGGCCGTCCCGCAAGGACCTCGGCCAGTCCAAGGGCGCGATCGGGCGGGGCTCGCTCATCGGCTTCTTCCTCGGCGTGCTGCCCGGCGGCGGCGCGACGTTGTCCTCCCTGGCCGCGTACGCGTTCGAGAAGCGGCGCGCGAAGCGGCCCGAGCGCTTCGGCAGGGGCGCCGTCGAGGGCGTGGCCGCGCCGGAGACCGCCAACAACGCCGCCGCCACCTCGTCGTTCATCCCGCTGCTGACCCTCGGCATCCCGGCCAACGCCACGATGGCCCTCATCTTCGGCGCGCTGCTCATCCAGGGCATCCAGCCGGGCCCGCAGCTCGTCGCCCAGCACCCCGACGTCTTCTGGGGCGTCATCAACTCGATGTACATCGGCAACATCCTGCTGCTCATCATGAGCATCCCCATGGTCGGCGTCTTCGTGCGGATCCTGCGGGTGCGGCCCGCGATCCTGGCGCCGATCACGGTGCTCATCACGCTGCTCGGCGCCTACACGGTGAACAACCAGGTCTACGACATCTTCCTGGTGATCGTCTTCGGCCTGCTCGGCTACCTGATGAAGAAGCTCGGCTTCGAGCCGGGGCCGCTCGTGCTGGCGTTCGTGCTCGGTTCGATGATCGAGAACTCCTCGCGGCAGTCGCTGCTCATCTTCGGCGGCGACCCGACCGGCTTCTTCACCCGCCCGATCTCGGGCACGGTGCTCGCGCTGGTCCTGCTGGTCGCCGTCCTGCCCCTGATCCGCCCCCTGATCAGCCCTTTGATCAGCCCTTTGATCAGCAAGGCCGTGCGCCGCCGCGGACCCGCCGGGGAACCGGCCGGGCACGCGGACGACCCCGTGGAGGAGAACACGCGATGACCACCAGCGCCGGACACCGGCCCACGCCCGGCGGAGACGCTGCCACGGGCGGCCGGGTCAGCCGGGTCTCCGTCACCCCCGTCGCCTTCCGCGACCCGCCGCTGCTCAACGTCGTCGGCGTGCACCAGCCGTTCGTGTTGCGCGCCATCGTCCAGGTGCACACGGACGCCGGGCTGGTCGGGCTCGGGGAGACGTACGCCGACCGGGCCCATCTCCAGCGCCTCGAAGCCGTCGCCGCCGCCCTTCCCGGCCTCGACGCGTTCGACCTCAACGGGCTGCGCCGCGTGGTCGTGACGGCGCTGGGCGCGTCCACCGGCGGCGCGGGAGCCAGCTTCGGCGGCATGCTCGACCTGTCGAGCGCGGTCGACACCGTGGCGGCGCCGTTCGAGGTGGCCCTGCTCGACGTGCAGGGCAGGGCGCTCGGCCGCCCGGTCAGCGACCTGCTCGGCGGCGCCGTACGCGAGCGCGTGCCGTACTCGGCGTACCTGTTCTACAAGTGGGCCGGACATCCGGGCCAGGACGACGACCTGTGGGGCGAGGGCCGCACGCCCGAGCAGATGGTCGCCCAGGCGCGGCGCATGGTCGACGACTACGGCTTCGGCGCGATCAAGCTCAAGGGCGGCGTGTACGAGCCCCGCCACGAGATCGAGACCGTCGAGGCGCTGGCCGCGGCGTTCCCCGGGCATGCCCTGCGCATCGACCCCAACGGCGCCTGGACCGTCGAGACCTCGGTCGAGGTGGCGGGCCGGCTCGCCGGCGTGCTCGAATATCTGGAGGACCCCACGCCGGGCATCGACGGCATGGCGGCCGTCGCCCGGCGCAGCGACCTGCCGCTCGCGACCAACATGTGCGTCATCGCCTTCGAGCATCTCCGGCCCGCCGTCGCCGCCGGCGCCGTGCAGGTCGTGTTGTCGGACCACCACCTGTGGGGCGGCCTGCGGCGCTCGGCGCTGCTGGGCGGCATCTGCGAGACGTTCGGCATGGGCCTGTCGATGCACTCCAACTCGCATCTCGGCGTGAGCCTGGCGGCGATGACGCACCTGGCCGCCGCGACGCCCAACCTCACCTACGCCTGCGACACGCACTACCCGTGGAAGGCCGAGGAGGTCATCAGGCCGGGCGTGCTGGAGTTCCGCGACGGGAGCGTGGCCGTGCCGACCGGGCCGGGCCTCGGCGTGGAGCTGGACGAGGACGCGCTCGCGGCCCTGCACGAGCAGTACGTCACGTGCGGGCAGCGCGGCCGGGAGGACACCGCCTACATGCGGACGGTCGTGCCGGACTTCACGCCCAACACGGCCCGCTGGTAGCTAGGGCGCCTGGAGCCGGGCGCGCGAGTTGGACAGGTGCAGCCGCATCGCGGCCCGCGCCGCCGCCGCGTCCTGGTCGGCGACCGCGCGGTAGACGTTCTCGTGTTCGAGCGTCACCCGGGTGAGGTGGGTGGCGTCGGAGACCGTGTAGCCGTGCGCCAGCCGCGTGCGCGGCAACATGATCATCATGGGGCCGAGCGAGGCGAGCAGGTCGGAGTAGAACCGGTTGCCGGAGGCCAGCGCGACCTTGAGGTGGAACCGGAAGTCGGCCTCGACGGCGTGGCCGGGGTGCCGGTCGGAGCTCCCGAGATCGACGAGGGCGCGTTCGATGGCCTTGAGCTGCAGGTCGGTGCGGCGCTCCGCGGCCAGCCCCGCCGACTCGGACTCGACCCCGATGCGGAAGTCGATCATGTCGAGGACGTCGCGGTGCGTGCGGACCCGCGAGGCCTCCACCGAGAACGGCGCGGGCGCGGGCAGGTCGAGCACGAACGAGCCGCGGCCCTGGAAGGTCTCGACGAGCCCTGCCGCCTGCAGCCGCGAGATGGCCTCGCGGACCACCGTGCGGCTCACGCCGAACTCCTCGACCAGGGAGGACTCGGTCGGCAACTTCTGGCCGGGCGCGATCTCGCCGGCCAGGATGCGGGCCTTCAGCCGTTCGACGAGCTCGTGGGCGAGGCCGCGCCCGGTGTCGCGATCGAGCTTTCTGTCCGGCGGCACGGGTGACAATCTACCCGCCCGCCGCGCGGAACTCGACGGCGTCGAGGCGCCAGGCCGCGGCCTCGTCCGCGACGCTGAGCCCGAGGCCGGGCCGGTCGGGGACCCGCATGCGGCCGCCCTCGATCGCGAGCCGCTCGTTGAACAGCGGCGACAGCCACTCGATGTGCTCGACCCAGGAGTCGCGCGGGTGCGCGGCGGCCAGGTGCACGTGGATCTCCATCACGAAGTGCGGCGCGACCTGGAGGCCGGCGTGGTCGGCCAGCGCGGCGACCTTGAGGTAGGGGGTGATGCCGCCCGCGCGGGGCACGTCGGGCTGGAGCACGTCGCAGGCGCGCAGGTCGACGAGGCGCACCAGGTCGGGGACGCTGGAGAGCATCTCGCCGGTGGCGATGGGGGTGTCGAGGGCGTCGGCGAGCCGGGCGTGCCCCTCGGCGTCGTACGCGTCGAGCGGCTCCTCGATCCAGACCAGGCCCAGCTCCTCCACCGCCCGCCCGAACCGCAGCGCCGAGTGGCGATCCCACTGCTGGTTGGCGTCCACCATGAGCGGCACGTCCTCGCCCAGGTGCTCACGCACCGCCGCCAGCCTGCGCAGGTCCTCCCGCATGTCCGGCTGACCGACCTTGATCTTGATCCCGCCGATGCCGTCCTCGATCGACTGCGAGGCCCGCGCCTTGACCTCCTCGATCGGGGCGTGCAGGAACCCGCCGGAGGTGTTGTACGTCCTGACGGAGTCGCGATACGAGCCCAGCAGCTTCGCCAGCGGCAGCCCCGCCCGCCTCGCCTTCAGGTCCCAGAGCGCGACGTCGATCGCGGCCAGGGCCTGCGTGGCCACGCCGGAACGCCCGACGGACGCCCCCGCCCACACCAGCATGTCGTAGATCCGGCCGACGTCGGACGGGTCCTGGCCCAGCAGGCGCTCCCCTGTCTCCTTGGCGTGGGCGTACTGGGCGGCGGTGCCGGCGCGGGTGGTGTAGGAGAAGCCCAGCCCGTCCAGGCCGTCGGCCGTGGTGACCTCGCAGGTCAGCACGTCGATCTGGGACAGCGGGCGCTGGCGTCCGGTGGCGACCTTGGCGTCGCTCACGGGGGACGGCAGGGGCACGGCGTAGCGGCGGAACCGTACGGACTCGACGCGGTCGCCCGGCGGCATCACGGTCACGCCCGCCCGAACTCGACGCTGTCGACCACCCATGCGCGGCACTGGTCGCTCAGCGTGAAGCCGAGGCCGGGCCGGTCGGGGACGATCATGCGGCCGTCACGGGTCTCCAGACGCTCGTTGAACAGGGGGTCGAGCCATTCGAAGTGCTCGACCCACGGCTCGCGCGGGTAGGCGGCGGCCAGGTGGAGGTGGATCTCCATGGCGAAGTGCGGCGCGAGGTGCAGGCCCGCGTGGTCGGCGAGGGTGGCCAGGCGCAGGAAGGGGGTGATGCCGCCGACGCGCGGCGCGTCGGGCTGGATGATGTCGGCGGCGCGCGCCTCGATGAGCCGGACGTGCTCGGCGACGCTGGAGAGCATCTCGCCGGTGGCGATGGGGGTGTCGAGGGCGTCGGCGAGCCGGGCGTGCCCCTCGGCGTCGTACGCGTCGAGCGGCTCCTCGATCCAGACCAGGCCCAGCTCCTCCACCGCCCGCCCGAACCGCAGCGCCGAGTGGCGATCCCACTGCTGGTTGGCATCCACCATGAGCGGCACGTCCTCGCCCAGGTGCTCACGCACCGCCGCCAGCCTGCGCAGGTCCTCCCGCATGTCCGGCTGACCGACCTTGATCTTGATCCCGCCGATGCCGTCCTCGATCGACTGCGAGGCCCGCGCCTTGACCTCCTCGATCGGGGCGTGCAGGAACCCGCCGGAGGTGTTGTACGTCCTGACGGAGTCGCGATACGAGCCCAGCAGCTTCGCCAGCGGCAGCCCCGCCCGCCTCGCCTTCAGGTCCCAGAGCGCGACGTCGATCGCGGCCAGGGCCTGCGTGGCCACGCCGGAACGCCCGACGGACGCGCCCGCCCACACCAGCATGTCGTAGATCCGGCCGACGTCGGACGGGTCCTGGCCCAGCAGGTTCTCCGCGACCTCCTTGGCGTGGGCGTACTGCGCGGGGCCGCCCGCCCGCTTGGAGTAGCTGAAGCCGGTGCCGCTGTGGCCCTCCTCCGTCGTGATCTCGGCGAACAGGAAGACGACCTCGGTCATCGGCTTCTGCCGGCCGGTGAGGACCTTGGCGTCGCTGACGGGGACGGCCAGCGGGAGCGTGACGGAGGAGAGCGAGACGTGGCGGATCTGGTCGGCGGCCATGGCGGTCCCAAGGGGTCGGCTTGCTGGAGTCGCTCGTCATCATACGAATCTGAAAGTCGTATGACAACATGGCCGCGGTGCGCGCCGGTCTCCGATAGCGTCGCGTTCATGCGGCTTCATGTGGGATGCGCGATGTGGACCCACGCGCGCTGGCAGGGACGGCTCCTGCCCGCCGGGCTTCCCCCCGCCGAGCGGCTGCGCGCCTACGCGACCTGGTGCGACGCGGTGGAGGGCAACACGACCTTCTACGCCACCCCGTCGAGGAGCACGGTGGAGTCGTGGGCCGCGCAGACCGGGCCCGGCTTCCGCTTCGTCGTCAAGCTGCCCAAGGCGATCACCCACGAGCGCCGCCTCACCGGCGCCGAGGAGGACCTGCACACGTTCCTGGAGGCGATGGAGCCGCTCGGGTCGCGGATCCACGCGCTCTGGCTGCAGATGCCCGGCTCGTTCTCGCCGGCCGACCTCGGCGCCCTCGCCGCCTTCCTGCACCGGCTGCCCCGCTCGCACCGCTACGCCGTCGAGGTGCGGCACCGCGCGTTCTTCGCGGACGAGCGGTCGCAACGCCTGCTCGAACGGCTGCTGGCCGGATTCGACGCCGAATGGGTGCCCTTCGACACCACCGTGCTCTTCCGGAGCCCGCCCACCAGCGACGCCGAGCGCGACGCGTGGGCGAAGAAACCGCGCGTGCCGCGCCGCACGCGCGCCCTCACCGCCCACCCGATCGTGCGCTACCTCGGCAGGGACGACGAGGCGCGCACGATCGACGGCTGGGGCCCGTGGGCCGGCACGGTGGCGGACTGGCTGCGCGAGGGGCGCTCGCCGACCGTGTTCATCCACACGCCGGACAACGCGGACGCCCCGGCGCTAGCCCGCCGCTTCCACGACGACGTACGCGCCCGCGTACCCGAGCTGGAGCCCCTGCCGGAGCCGATGCCCAGCGAGCCGCTGACCCTCTTCTGACCCGGTCGTGGCCGGTCAGCGTCCCGTGCAGCGCGTAGCGGCCGGACGCCATCAGGCGGCGACCGTCACGGGCCGCGTCAGAGGGCCGCGTCACGCGGCGGCGACCGCCAGCAGCAGCTCCGCCAGCTCGCCCGGCGCGGTGACCATCGCCTCGTGGCCGGTGGCGAGCTCGTGGACCGGCCAGCCGCGGGCGGCCGCCCGCTCGGCCTGCGGGGTGAACACCCGCATCCAGTCGGTGCACTCGATGAACGCCGCAGGCGCCTGCTCCCCCTTGCCGGTGAGCCGCAGCGGCTCGGTGTAGGTCAGCCACGGGTGCGGGGTGAGACGCGGGGTCAGCCAGTCGAGGTCGGCCTGCTCGGTGACGCCCAGGACGCCCAGCGAGCGCACGGGGATCAGCCAGCCGAACCCCGGCCCCGCCACCGACTCCCGGTAGTGCCCGGCCACGGTGGCGGGCAGCAGGTCGATCGCGGCCTCGCCGTCCTCGCCGACGAAGGCGTCGAGGTGCACGCGCATGGCCAGCCGCCCGCCGATCCGGTCGGCCACGCCCGTGACGACCTGCCCCGCGTAGCTGTGCCCGACGAGCACCACGTCCCGGGCGTCGTGGGCCTCGATGAGGGCGACGACGTCCTGGACGTGGGTGCCGAGCCCGACCTGCGGGTGCAGCACGTGCGCGCGGTCGCTGAGGCCGGTCAGGGTCGGGGTGTGGACCTCGTGGCCGGCCGCGCGCAGCAGCGGCGCCACCCGCCGCCACGCCCAGCCGCCGTGCCAGGCCCCGTGGACCAGCACGAAGGTACTCATGCGCGGACCTCCTCGTACGGGCGGGCGGCGAACCGGGTCATGCGTTCTCCATGACGATCATCCCGGCTCCCGTCATCGAGGCGGGTACGAAGTAGTGCCGGTGCCTGACCACGACCTCGGGGTCGAGCGCGCCGCGCATGACCAGCCACATGATCAGCTCGGCTCCCTCCCCGCCGAACGTCTCGACGTACTGTTCCCTGCTCCAGCCGGCGAGCGTGCCGGGATCGTGGGCGATGTCCTGGAGGAAGCGCCGGTCGGCCTCCGGGTTGACGAACCCGGCGCGGGCCCCCTGGAGCTGGTGGGACAGGCCGCCGGTGCCGAGCACGACGAACCTCTCGTCGCTGTCGTAGCTCTCGATCGCCCTGCCCAGCACCTTGCCGAGCGCGTAGAGGCGGTCGGGCAGCGGGATCGGGTACTGCAGCACGTTGACGAAGATCGGCACGACCTTCACCGGCCACGCCTTCACCGGCTTGCCCCAGAAGAGCTCCATGGGCACCTGCAACCCGTGGTCGACCTTGATCTCCTGGATGATCTCCGGGTCGAAGTGGTTGTCCACCAGGGTGTCGACCAGATGCCAGGCGAAGTCGGCCGCCCCCTCGAACGGGGGGATGGGCCGCGGCCCCCACCCCTCGTCGACGGGGTGGTACTCGGGGGCGCAGCCGACCGCGAAGGTCGGCACCCGATCGAGGAACAGCGCGTTGAAGTGGTCGTTGAAGACGACGACCGCGACGTCCGGCCGCTGCTCGCGCACCCACTCCTGGGCGGGCGCGTACCCGTCGAAGAAGGGTTTCCACTCAGGCGTGTCGCGCAGGCCCTTGTCGAGCGCCGCCCCGATCGAGGGCACGTGCGACGTTCCCAGCCCTCCGACGATTCTCGCCACGTCTCACACCTTCTTCCCGAGCCTGTCCCGCAGGAACGACTCGTGGTCCATGCCGGCCTGGTGGGCGCCGATCTCGGTGATGCGCACGGGATCGACCGCGGAGATCTTCAGGATGAAGAACAGGTTGCCGCCGAGGCGCACCATCTCCGTCCAGTCGCGGGACAACACCGCGGCCTTCTCCTCGTCGTTCAGCCCGAACCGGTCCAGGTAGGCCGGCTCGTCGGCCCGGAACGCCGCCCGGTTGGCCGGGTCGCCCAGCCCCATGGCCATCTTGTTGATCCGGTAGCCGAGAAACCGGCGCTTCTTGTCGAGGAGGGGGGTGTCGGGTATCCGGTCCGGTTCCCCGCCCATGGGTTTCTCCCTTGTCCCGGCAGTGCTCGACACGTCCGCGGCTGCCGGTTCAGGCCGAGGCCGCCCGCCAGCCGCCGTCCGCGTACACCTTGCGGGCCACCTCGGAGTACGGGACGGGACTCACGGTGGCGCCGATCTCGACCTGGCCGTGGCCCTCGACGGTGAGCTTGTTCGAGCCGCCGTCGGGCTCGCCCCACACCAGCGACACCTGGGCGCCGGGCTCGGCGTGCTCCTCGTCGAGCATCGCCAGGGTCAGCATCTTGCGCTCGCTGGCGCTGTAGCCGATCCACGTCGAGATCCCGCCCGGCTCGCCGTGCGCCTTCACCAGGTCGTACGGGTGCATCGCGTAGACCGCGGACGGGAACTCGAACCACTTCGCCGGGAGCCCGCGCTCGAGCTGGCTGTTGACGGCCTTGAGGAAGTCGGCGTTGTCCAGCGCCAGGGTGACCTTCTTGCGGTGCGGGCCGGCCGCCCTGGCCTCCAGCGCCTCGCGACCGACGAAGTCGTGGTCGAACTTCACGAACGAGCCGTAGCCGAGGTCCCACGGCGTCAGGTAGTAGTCCTCGATGTCGTCGGAGACGAAGCTGCCGCCGATGGACGCGGCGGCCTCGTAACAGGTGTCCGGCAGCCACTGGCGGTAGGCCTTGAGCGACTCACCGGTGTAGATCGCCGGCAGGGGCGAGGGGATCCAGCCGGACTCCAGCGTGTTGGTGGAGTAGGCGCGCCCGCCGACCAGCCGCATCCCGAACGCCTCGCCGGCCGCGACCAGCGCCTGGTGCACCTCCTCGCCCTCCGCCCAGGGCCCGAACAGCTCGTACCCCGGCTGCCCCGCCATGCCGTGACGCAGCGCGCGGACCTGCCTGCCCGCGATCGTCATCGTCGTCATGTGGAAGAACCTCAGCTCGGGCGCGGGCTTGCCGATCGCCTTCTCGATCACCTTGACCGCGTTCGGCCCCTGGATCTGGTACCGGTAGTGGGTGCGGTTGAACGGGTCGGGGCGGGCCGCCGAGCGCTCGTCGAGCGTGACCGTGACGTCATAGCCGCCGGTCTCGGCGTGGTAGCGCACCCAGTTGAGCGCGGGGATGCGTCCGACCAGGTTGAAGGTGCTCTCCGCCAGGTGGAAGAGGATGCCGTCGCCGATGACGTAGCCGTCAGGGGTGCACGGCACGAACTGCTTGGCGGTGTCGACGGGGAACCTCGCGAAGCTGTTGACGCCCAGGTAGGACAGCAGCTTCAGCGCGTCGGGCCCGTCGACCAGCAGCTCGGCCATGTGGAAGGACTGGTTGAACAGCACGCAGGTCTGCTGCCAGGCCAGCTGCTCGTCGCGCCAGTTCGTGTACTCGGGCGGAACCCCGGGATAGACGTTCGGCCCGGCCTGGAAGTTGCGCAGATGATCCGCCACGTTGGTCGGAACGCCGTTGAGAACGTCTTGGAGGCTCTTGCCGGACATGGGGTGTCTCCTTAACTGAGGGCTGCTCGCAGGGCGTCGCCGCGCGCGGGACGAGGGGCGCTTGGCGACGCGCGTGCGCCGGGCTCCGTGCACGTGGGCGTTCGCGGACGGCCTGGTCATCGCGGCCTGACCTGGATGTTACGCAGCCCCCGCCGGGCCGTGGATTGCGCAATTGACGGCACTTGAGGGGGTGCCGGTCCTAGGCCGTCTACGACAAGTGACGTAGGCCGCGGCCGGCCGTGACCCGCCGGCGCTCAGCGCGGGGGGTCGACCAGCCCTTCGCGCATGGCGACGAGCACCGCCTGGGTGCGCGAGTGCAGCCCGAGCTTGCCCAGCAGGTTGCTGACGTGGGTGCGCGCCGTCCGCTCGCTGATCACCAGCTTGGCGGCGATCTCGCGGTTGGAGCGGCCCTCGGCGATGAGGACGAGCACGTCGCGCTCCCGGCTGGTCAGGCCGGCCACGCCGCTGTGCGGGGAGCGCATCTTCTGGGCCAGCCGCCGCGCCACGGCGGCGTCCAGGTAGACGTCGCCGTTGGCGGCGGCGTGGATCGCGGCGGCGACCTCGGACGGCCCCGCGTCCTTGAGCAGGTAGCCGGCGGCGCCGTTGGCCAGCGCGGCGTGGATGCGCTCGACCTCGCCGAAACTGGTCAGGATGACCACGCGGACGGCCGGGAACCGTTTGACGATCTCGGCGGTCGCCTCGACGCCGTCCATCTTCGGCATCATGAGATCCATCAGCGCCACCCGGGGCAGCGGCTGCCGCCTGACCTTGAGCGACTCGAGGAGATCGACCGCCTCGCGGCCGTTGGCCGCCTCACCGGCGACCTCGACGTCCCGCAGGGCGTCGAGATAGGCGACGACGCCGCGCCGGACCACGGCGTGGTCGTCCACGACCAGGACTCCGATGGTGCTGTTGTCCGAGGGGAGGGTCATGGCTCCTCAGCGTTCTCGCGGGCGCTGGCGGCGGTGCCGGCGGTGTCGTGTGTACGGGCGAGCACCTCCCGGTGCAGCCCTGTCGGCAGCGAGGGCGGCAGCGGGAGCACGAAGCGCACGGTGGTTCCCTCGCCGGGGCTGGAGAAGACGGCGAAGTGGCCGGCCCACCGGCCGGCGCGTTCCTTCATCGCCGTCATGCCGAAGCCGCCCTCCTCCCCCGGCAGGTCCGCGTCCTGCGCCGGCAGGCCGCATCCGTCGTCGGAGACCTCGCCCGTCAGCCACCGCTGCGAGCGGCGTCCGGTCAGCCCCAGGTCGATGGTGACGCGGGAGCCCTGCGCGTGCTTGACGCTGTTGTGCAGCGCCTCGGCGATCATGCGGTAGACGTCCTCGCGGAGCTCGGACTCCAGGTCGTCGAGCTCGTGGTGCTGGTCGGTGATCGAGACGTGCACGTCGAGGCCGGTCCTGCCCGTGGTCGACTCGGCGAGGGCGTCGAGGGCCGCCGACAGCCCCTGGTCGTCGAGCGGGATGGGGTGCAGGTCGGTCACCATGGCCCGCAGGTCGCCGAGCACCGCCTTGGACACGTGCCCGAGCTCCCCGGCCACGCGCATCACGTACGCCGAGTCCACGACGGTGTCGCGCCCGGACAACATGCTGAGCGACTCCGCCTGCATGCCCATCGAGAAGACCTGCTGCACCACGGAGTCGTGCAGGTCGCGGGCCAGCCGCTGGCGTTCCTCGCGCCGCGCGACCTCCCGCTCGCGCTCCAGCAGCGCGGCGTAGTCGACGGCCTGTGCCGCCTGCTCGGCCATGGCCAGCAGGAAGTCGAGGGCGGTCCTGCCGATCTCCTGGCCTGGGGCGAAGAAGGCGTTGAGGATGCCCACGGGCTCGCCGCGCACCATCAGCGGCACGCTGGCGAACCAGTCCCACTCCGGCGAGCGCATGTAGTCCTTCAGCGCCCGCCACGCGGGGTTCGACATGATCGACGCGTAGCGGTTGGGCACGACGACCGGCTGCCGCGAGGTGAACGCGTCGATCATGCGCAGGTCCGCGCCGGCCTCCCGGCACTCGAGGAGCATGTCGAAGAAGTTGTCCGCCTGGCTGAACCCGGCGGTGCCCATGACCTGGAAACGTTCGCTGGTGGCGTTGACCGTCAGGATCTGCACTCCGGCCAGGGCGTCGGCCTCCAGCACCTCTTTCGCCAGCGCCTCCAGCGTGCTGCCCAGCGAGCGTTTGGCGGCCACCCGGCTGGCCGCGCTGGCGATCGCGGCGAGCCTGCGCTGGTGCCGCCGGCTCTCCGTGACGTCGCGGAACGCGACGATGCGCTCGTCGCGGCCGGGCAGCCGGCTGACGCGGAACGCGAACTCGCGGCGCGGCCCCGGCTCGGCCTCCCACACGGTGACCGTCTCGGCCCTGGGGTCCTCGCCGTCCTCGTCCGCGTCACGTGGCGGGAACG
Organism: Nonomuraea sp. NPDC049378; assembly: GCF_055586745.1. Taxonomy (NCBI): domain Bacteria; kingdom Bacillati; phylum Actinomycetota; class Actinomycetes; order Streptosporangiales; family Streptosporangiaceae; genus Nonomuraea; species Nonomuraea sp. NPDC049378. Next base: position 24,454 of record NZ_JBVJHP010000005.1, on the reverse strand, counting down.
GGGACGCGGCGCCGGCGACGTGCGCCGCGTCGAGTCCGCAGAGCGACAGCGCCGCCGGGTTGGCCTGGACGAAACGCCCGTCGGCATCGATCACCGCGAGCCCGTCGGGCGTCTGCTCCAGCAGCGCTCCCGCGTCGAGCGGCCGGCGCCCGGCGGCCCGCCCGGACCTGACGTCGTCCACCATCGCCGGCGCCCTCCTCGCTGGTACGCCACGTCACCGATCACCATGATGCCCTCGTTCCAGGGCCACGGCACCATTTCCACCGGGACGGCCTGCGGGGATACGCCATTTGACGTAGGCGGCGGCTCCGCGGGAGACGCGGGGACAGGGCGGCGGGGGCCCGGTCACGCGCACTACGTCACTTGTCGCGTCACGGCCAGGACGAGCGCAGGCCCAAGTGCCGTCATCCGCGTCATCCCCCGGGCCGGGCCGGAACCTACCGTCTGTTGCGGATGCCGGTGCCCGGCGTCCGCGTACGCGCACGAGCGCGCCTCCCGCTCGGCCGCCTGCCCCGACGAAAGGTCCCCTCACCATGCCTCCTGCGGTTCCCGTCCCCACCGCCGACCGGGCCTCGTCCGAGAAGAGACCGGCACGATGAGCAGCCTGCGGGTCGGCGGCCCCGGCCCGGCGCCCGCGCACCGGCAGGCGCTCGCCCGGGCACTGAACGCCGTCAGCTACGAGATCATGCCGTTCCGCGGCACCGAGGACGCGGTGCTCGCCCACGTGCCGCGCACCATCCCGCTGACCGTCACCACGACCGAGGCCAGGGGCCTGGCGGCCACCGTCGGCCTGGCCCTGCGGCTGGCCGGCCACGGATACTCCGTCGCCCCTCACCTGGCCGCCCGCCAGGTCAGGGACGGGCGGCAGCTGGCCGACCTCGTCGCCCAGCTGCGGGAGGCGGGGATCGACGGCATCTTCGTGATCGGCGGCGACGCCGCCCAGCCCGCCGGCGGCTTCCCCGACGCCCTCTCCCTCCTGGAGGTGCTCGACGCGAACGGGCACCACTTCCGCCGGATCGGGATCGGCGGCTATCCCGAGGGGCACGGCAGCATCAGCCAGGACCTGATCGACCGCGCCATCGAACGCAAGGCCCGGTACGCCACCCACGTCGTCACCCAGCTGTGCTTCGACGCGCAGACCACGGCCGCCTGGGCCCGGCGGGTCAAGGGGCGCGGCGTGGACCTGCCGATCCACGTCGGCCTGCCCGGAGCCGTCAGCCGGCAGAAGCTCATCCGCGTCTCCGCCGGTCTCGGGCTCGGCCAGTCGGCCCGCTTCCTGACGAAGCAGCAGAGCCTGCTGTGGCGGTTCTTCCTGCCCGGCGGGTACAGCCCCGACCGGCTGGTCGAGCGGCTCGCCCCGCGTGTCGGCGCGCCGGACGGCAACCTGCGGGGGTTCCACCTCTTCACGTTCAACGAGCTCGAGCAGACCGAGTCCTGGCGGCGCAGGATGCTGGCCAGAGCCGGGCAACCCTCCGGCAGCCCGGAGCTCCCATGACCGCCGCGGCCATGGGACGGTCCGCCGGGCAGTGCGTCCTCATGCTGTCCTGCCCGGACACTCCGGGCATCGTGTACGCCGTCGCCGGGTTCCTCTTCGACAGGCGGTGCACCATCGTGCAGAGCCGGCAGTTCCACGACCCGGACAGCCACACGTTCTTCATGCGCGTGCAGTTCGCCCACGCCGGCGGTCTCGCGTTACCCGTGCCCGACCTGCAACGCGACTTCGCGGACGTCGCGTCCCGTTTCGGGATGACCTGGCGCCTGGGGGACGCCGACGAGAAGCAGCGCGTGCTGATCATGGTCAGCAGGTTCGGTCACTGCCTCGACGACCTGCTCTACCGCGACTCCGTCGGGGAACTCAACCTCGACGTCGCCGCCGTCGTCTCGAACCATCCCGACCTCGGGCTGCTGGCCGGCAACTACGGTGTGCCGTTCCACCACATCCCGGTCACGCCCGGCGCCAAGCCCGAGGCCGAGGCCAGGCTGCTGGAGATCGTGCAGGACGCGCGCGTCGACCTGGTGGTGCTGGCCCGCTACATGCAGATCCTCTCCCCCGGGCTGTGCGAGCACCTCGAGGGCAGGGCCATCAACATCCACCACTCGATGTTGCCCAGCTTCAAGGGCGCGCGGCCCTACCAGCAGGCGTACGAGCGCGGCGTCAAGCTGGTCGGCGCCACCGCGCACTACGTCACGGCCGACCTCGACGAGGGGCCGATCATCGACCAGCAGATCACCCGCGTGGACCACTCGCTCAGCGCGGACGAGTTCGTCGCGCTGGGGCGGGAGGACCGCCCGCCGTTCCGCTCCCGGGCCGACCCCGTGCTCACCGGCGGGCTGCACGGCGGGCGACCACGCGGGCGGGATCCGGCCAGCGTACGGAGTGCGCCCAGCCCGCGCGCTCGAACCAGCGGATCAGCCGCGCGCTCGGGTCGAGCTGCCCCTTGAGCACCCCGTGCCGGGCGCAGGCCGGCTCCACGTGGTGCCAGTTGTGCCAGCCCTCGCCCAGCGTCAGCATCGCCACCCACCACACGTTCGACGAGCGGTCCCTGGCAGGGAACGGCCGCTCGCCGAACGTGTGCGCGACGGAGTTCACCGACCACGTGACGTGGTGCACCACCGCGTAGCGGACCAGGCCGCCCCAGAAGAAGGCGGACCAGGCGCCCTCCCACGACATCGACCACAACCCGCCCGCCGCGGCGGGCAGCGCGAACGACAGCACCACGACGGCCGGGTAGGCGGCGTCGAAGCGCCGGACGTCCGGATCGGCCAGCAGGTCCGGCACCCAGTGGCGCCTGCTGGAGCGCCGGCGGGCGGTGAAGAACCAGCCGACGTGAGCGTGCGCCATGCCGCGCAGCAGGGCCAGGCCGTCGTCGCCGTAACGCCACGGCGAGTGCGGGTCACCCTCGCGGTCGGCGTACTTGTGGTGGCGCCGGTGCTCGGCCGCCCACAGGGAGACGGGACCCTCGACGGCCATGCCGCCGGCGAACATGAGCGCGACCCGCAGCGGCCTGCGGCACTTGAAGGCGCGGTGGGTGAACAGCCGGTGATAGCCGATGGCGATCCCGAAGATGCTCACGAGGTACATCACGACGGCGATGACCAGGTCACGCGGGCCGATGCCCCACCCCCACACGGCGGGAACGGCGACGGCCAGGAGCAGCACGGGAAGCACCACGAGGACGACCAGGTAGACCGCTCGGCGGCCGGTGGTGAGCGTCACCGTCTCCGAAGTGCCCGAGCCCGCCGGCGGGGTGGGTGACGCGTTCACAGTGCCTCCGTGATCGGTGCGGACGACAGGGCCTCCCCATTGATGACCGGGCCGCGGGGGCTCGGGCAATGGCCTGGAAGTGACGAGCCCGTCACCGGCAGGAGTCAAAACACTCCGCACGGTAGCAGCAACATTCTGTCTAGATTGTGGCTACACAACGTGATGATCTCTGTTCGCTCCGGCCTCAGCGGAAGGTGGGCAAACGGCATGGGTGCTACCGATCAGGCGACCACGAGCGGCCATCTGGAGAGATACGACGAGGCGCTGGCCCGCGATCCGATGACGGCGCTGGCGCTCGTCCAGCAATGGATGCGCACCGAGTGGCGCAGCCTGTTCGCCGAGTTGCGCGAGCGGCGGCCCGTCTTCGTCACGCCCGCCTTCACGGTCGTGACGCGCTACGCCGACGTGATCGAGGTGCTCTCCCGGGAGTCGGTCTTCTCCGTCCGCGCCTTCGGGCCGCGCCTGGACGCCGCGCTGGGCGGCCCGTACATGCTGGGCCGGGACGCCACCCCGATGAACTGGCGGGACAAGGGCCTGATGCGGGTCATGCTCGACCCGGGCGACACCGCCCGCGTGCGGGCGCTCGCGGGGCGCCTGGCCGACGAGGCCCTCGACGCCGCGCTGCCGGGTGGCCGCGTCGAAGCGGTCCACGCGCTGTTCCGGCACGTCGCCCTGGGCGTGTGCGCCGAATACTTCGGGCTTCCCGGGCCCGATCCCGGCACCCTGTCGCGGTGGACGCGGGCCATCGTCACCGACGGCTTCGCCAACTACGGGGGCGACCCGGCGATCCAGGAGGAGTCGGTACGCGCGGGCGCCGAGATGACGGCCTACCTGCGCGACCGGCTCGCCGGACTCCGGGCGGCGCCGCGCGCCGGGCGTGACCTGCCGGACGACGTCTTCACCCGGCTGGTCCGCACGAACCTGCCTCCCGGCCTCGGCCTGGAGGACGACGAGCGCATCGTCATCAACATGGCCGGCCTGCCGCTCGGCTTCGTCGAGAGCGGGCCGGGAGCCATGGCCGAGGCGGTCGAGCAACTGCTCCTGCGCCCGCAGGTGCTGGCGAAGGCCGCCGAGGCCGCCGCCGACCCCGCCGGCTTCGACCCCTACGTGTGGGAGGCGCTGCGCTTCAACCCGTTCTTCAAGCTGCTGCCCCGCATGTGCGAGCGCGACCACGTCCTGGCCGCCGGCACCCCGCGCGGCACGGTGATCCCCGCGGGCACGCTCGTGCTCGCCGCGCCCGCCTCGGCCATGTTCGACGCGGACGTGGTGCCGGAGCCCGGGGAGTTCCGCCTCGACCGGCCGCGCCACCACCATCTGTTCTTCGGCCACGGTCACCACTCCTGCCTGGGCGTGCACCCCGCCGCCGCGGTGGTCTGCGAGGTCGTCCGCCGCCTGCTGCTGCGCCCCGGTCTACGCCGTGTCCCGCCGCCGGAGGGGGTCCTCGTCAGATCGGGCGGCATCTTCCCCGACCGGTTCGTTCTCGCGTTCGGCCCCGCGGGCCAGGAAGGGTGACGATGGCGACGAGCAGTGCGCGCAGCGCCGCCACAGACGGGGTCGTCAACCGGCTCAGGTTCCTGGCGCTGACCGGCGGCAGGCCTGTCTGGGACGCCGTACAGGCCGTCCCGGCGCTGCGGCGGCGGGTCAACGCCGCGCTGATCGACAGCGCGATCCGGGAGATGCCGCCCCGGCCCGAGCCGCTCAGCACGATGGCCGGCTACACGTCGTGGCCCTCACTGACCGACCGCACCTACAGCGGCAGGCACCTGCCCCCGCTCCCCCTGCCCGAGGCGAACCGGCCGGCTCCCGAGCGCGCCGCCGACCTGTTCGCCCGTGGCGACACCATGATCCCCTGTCCGCGCTCGTCGGTGCTGTTCGCCTACTTCGCCCAGTGGTTCACCGACGGCTTCCTGCGCGGCGACACCAACGTCCCGCGCGACCCCCGTAAGAACACCTCCAACCACCACATCGACCTGAACCAGCTGTACGGCCTGGACGAGACGGCCACGGCGGCGCTGCGCACGTTCGACGGGGGCCTGCTCAAGAGCCAGACCATCGACGGCGGGGAGTTCCCGCCCCACCTGTGCGAGAACGGCAAGATCAAGCCGGAGTTCGCCCCGCTGAGCGTGATCCGCTTCGACGAGCTCACCGACGCGCAGCGCGACGCCCTGTTCGCGACGGGGAGCGACCGGGGCAACATCCAGATCGGGTTCACCATGCTCACGGTGCTGTTCCTGCGCGAGCACAACAGGGTGGCGCGGCTGCTCGCCGGACGCCATCCGCGCTGGGACGACGAGCGCGTCTTCCAGACGGCGCGCAACATCCTCATCGTGTTGCTGATCAAGCTGGTGGTCGAGGAGTACATCAACCACATCACCCCTTACCACTTCCGCTTCACCCTCGATCCGCGGCTGACGGCGATGCTGGCCCACGCGCCCTGGCACCGCGAGAACTGGGCCTCGGTGGAGTTCAACCTCGTCTACCGCTGGCACAGCCTGATCCCGTCCCGCCTGTCGGTGGGCGGTCGTGACCTGCCGATGGCGCAGACCATGGCCGGCGGCGCGCTGATCCCCGAACCCGGCCTCGGCCGGCTCTTCGAGGACGCCTCCCTCCAGCGCGCCGGGCGCATCGGCCTGTTCAACACCGACCCCCTCCTGAGGCAGGTCGACGTGGCCAGCATCGCCGACTCGCGGGTGCTCGGCCTGGCGCCGTACAACAGCTACCGGCAACACTGCCGCTTTCCGCGGGTGCGCCGGTTCGAGCAGGTCTCCGGCGACGCGCGGGTCAGCGGCGCGCTGCGCGACCTCTACCGCGGCGTCGACGATCTCGACCTGTACGTCGGCCTGTTCGCCGAGGAGCCCGGCTCCCCCGACGCCATCCTGCCGCCGCTGCTCACGAAGATCATCGCCATCGACGCGTTCTCGCAGGCGCTGACCAATCCCCTGCTGGCCCCGAGGGTGTTCAACGCCGCGACCTTCTCCCCGGAGGGCATGCGGATCATCGCGACCACGCGCACGTTGTCGGACGTGCTGCACCGCAACGTCCCCGAGGACCCGCGTCCCCGTTTCGTCAGCATGACCCGGCGGCCGCCCCGGTGACCGCCCCAGAGCACGAGCCCGAGCCCGAGCACGAGCCCGAGCACGGGCCGTCCAGCGGAACGGCGGACGCGCCTGAAGGCGGACCGGGCGGCGGGGCGGGAGCCGCGGGCGGGCCGCTGCGGGAGGCGGCCCGCGAGCTCGTCGACATCGCGATCACCATCAGGCAGGCCGGCGTGCACGCCACGGCCGCGCTGACCGACGGCGCCCTGCTCACGGCCCTGCCCCACGCCCCCGCGGCGGGTCTCCTGGCCCACCGCACGCTCCTGCACGCCCTCATCGACGGCGAGGGGCTCGGGTACGCGCCCGCCGGCGGCCGGCTGGGCACCCTGGCGGCGCGGCTGGGCGGGCTGGCGGGCCAGGAGAGCCTGGCCGTCCGCGTGCTGGCCACCTCGCTGCGGCTGCGCATCGCCGCCGTCGCCACCGAGCACCCCGAGCTGGCGCGCGACCCGCTCATCGTCCGGCTCGTCGAGGCGGCCGCCGCCGACCGCGATCTGGAGGCCGTACGCGCGCTGCGCGCCCTGCTCAAGGACCGCGGCGTCGTACGCGCGCTCAGCCAGATCGCCCCGGTCCTCGGCGAGGTGCTCGCCCTGCGGGCACTCCTGGACGAGAACCCGCTGAACGACCGCACCGCCTGGCTGATCGCGACCGGCACCGGCCGCGCCACCGCAGACCCGATCACCGGCATCAGCAACCGGGCCGTCGCCGCCCTCGACCGGGGGGCTGGCGCCGCGCGCAGGACGGGCCTGACCGCGGCCGAGGCCGCCCGGCTCGGCTCGGAGACGTCGCTGCTCGGCTTCCTGCGCAACATCAGCGTGCTCGGCACGACGGGCCGGGTGCTCATCCAGAGCGTCGAAGGCCCCGACGGGGTCGTGCGCCACGTCGTCCAGGCGCCCGGCATGCGCGCCGGGCGCCCCGACCACGACTCGCCCCAGGACCTGCTCGGAGCCTTCAGCAGCACCGTGCTCGACAGCAACCCGTACAGCCGCGCGCTGGCCGCGGCGGTACGCGACTACGGCCTGCCGCAGGGCGCCGAGGTGGCCCTCATCGGTCACAGCGCGGGCGGCGCGGCCATCATGAACCTGGCCCAGGACGCCGGGTTCTGCGCCCGCCACACCGTCACCCACGCCGTCGCCGTGGGCGCGCCCGTCGACTTCAAACGGCCCGCCGACCCCCGCACCTGGGTCGCCAGCGTCACCAACCAGCACGACATCGTCCCCACCCTCGACGGGCAGGGCGCGGGAGCCTGCTTCGACCTGCACCCCGACTGGTACGTGGTGGACTACTCCGACGCCACGCATTTGTTCCCGCTCTGTCACGGCATCGACCGCTACATCGCCAACCTCGCCGAGGACCTGCCCGAGGCCCGCGACCTGATGGACGCTCGGCTCGCGCCGTACCGGGGGCCGGTCGTGCGCTCGCAGGCGTACCGGCTGTTCGACCACGCGCCGCGCCCCGGCGGCTTCCCCTTCCTCACCGTGCCCACCCACGCGGTGGACGGCCCTGACGGGCCGGTCGAGCTGCCGATCAGATGCGCGGACGGCAGCTCGCTGACGGCGTACTTCGCCGCCGACGCCGCCGCGGTCGCACGCCTGCTGCACGGGACGGGTCTCGACCGGGCGGTCGGGGTCGCGGGCCGCGCGCTCGTCACCGTGCACGCCTCCTGGAACCGGCGCACCAGCGTGGGCGGCTACCGCGAGCTCCACCTCGGGCTGGTCGTGGCGGATCCGTGGCGCCCCCGGCCACCCGGCCTCGGCCTGCTCGGGGGTGCGGACCTGCTGCGCAGGGCCGACCGGCGGTGCTCGGGCGGTTTCATGGCGGGCTCCGTGGTCGACACCGCCGCCGTCCACGCCGTGGCGCCGAGGTTGTGGGGCGCCGGGCCGTACCTGGCGCCGCTGGAGTTCGGGCTCACCGCCAGGAGCGTCCGCGTCGCCGTCGGCGCCCCCGGCGACCGGCTGCTCACCCTGCACGGCCTGCTCGGGCCCGGGCTGCCCGTGAACGCCCCCGACCTGGTCGGCTACGCGCGGGGGGCGGCGGGCGAGACGCTGCGCTCCTGCGCCCGCGCCCGCGGGCGCGGGCGCCTGCACCCCCTCCCCCGGCTGCGGCTGACCGTCCAGCCAGGGTCGGCGCACCCGCTGGCCCACCGGCTTCGCGAGCTGGGCCTCGACGGTGCCCGTCCGCTGCTGTGCCTGTCGGCCGGCACCCGCCGGCTGCTTCAGGACGCCGCCGTACCGTTGCCCGCCCCCTGACCGTCCGGAGGAGCCATGCCGGCCGATCCCGCCGTGATCGCCGCCCACGCCAAGGTCCTGCAGTCCGACGCCCGCGCGCTCGCCGACTGCGCCGAACGCCTGCAGGGGATCGGGGCGAGGTTGGAGGCGGACGGCATCGCGCCTCCTTGGTTGCGCCAGGCGGTCAACGCCCACCTCGCCGCCTGCGCCGCCGCCGCCGCGGACCTGAGCGCGGCGGCGGCCCGCCTCAGCGGCTACGCCGGGCGGGCGGGCCGCTGACGCGTCGCGCTCAGCTCGCCCTCCGGACAGCGGCCCGCGCTCAGCGCGCCTCGTGGACGGCGCGGGCGGCGCTCAGCCCCGACTCCAGGGCGCCCTCGATCCATGCGTGCCACAACGAGCAGTGCTCGCCGGCGAAGTGCACGCGGCCCTCCGGCGCGATGATCGCGTCATGCAGGCTGCTCTGCTGGTGCGGCTCGAACAGGGCGAAGGCGCCGGCCGCGTAGGGGTCGTTGTACCAGGCGTGCGTGACCCCGAACTCGAAGTGGTCGTGGATCTCCGGGTGGATCTTGGCGACGTCTTCCAGGGCCTGGTCGATCCGCTTCTGCGGCGGCATCGCGCCCCACCGCAGCGCGTCCTGGCCCCAGGTGTAGCTCGCCAGCAGGACCGAGCGGTCCTCGCCGGGAACCGGGTGCGAGGGATAGCAGATGCGCCGGATCGGCAGGTCGGTGACCGTGGTGCCGCCGACGATCCCGTCGGTCTGCTCCCAGAACGCCCGGCGCACCTGGAAGAGGATCTTGGTGGAGGCGTTGTAGTTGAGCTCGCGGATCGCCCGCTGCTTGCGGCGGGAGAAGGCGGGCCTGGTCTCGATGTCGCGCAACACCGAGAACGGGATCGTGCAGATGGCGTGGTCACCGGTGAGCGCCGTCCGGCCGGAACCCGTCCTGACGTGCAGGGTGACCGCGCGGTCGTCCTGCTCGATGGCGGTGACCTCGTGGCCGAACCTGATGTGGGCCTTGAGCTCCTGGTAGAAGGCGGCCGGCAGCCGGTCGGCGCCGCCCTCGATCTCCTGCATGTCCTCGAACGCCCGCCCGATGATCTCGCGGAACTGCTCGATGATCGCCGCGTTGAGGTTGGACTCCCTGAAGCTCATCACGCCGTAGAGCTCGATGGCCCCCTCGGAGAACCCGCGCTCGCGCAGGAAGCTGCGGATGGAGTAGCGGTCGTACTCGGCGCAGATGCGGTCGAGCGCGTCCTCACCCTCCCGCGCGTACAGGTCGTGGATCTCCTGCGTGGCCGTGCGCCACAGATCCTCGTAGGTGCGGCCGCGTTCGTGCTCGGCCAGGTCGAAGTCGACGAGGCCGGGGTCGGCGTTCAGCTTGCCCATCGTGGTCCTGACGCCCTGGAGGTAGGCGAGGGCGCTGGGGTTGCCCATGACGAACGGGCGCAGGGTCAGGCCGAACTTCGCGCAGTAGGCGAGGGTGAGGTCGTGCACGCGGGGGATCCGCATCGCGCCCGCCTCGGCGTACAGGCCGGGGGCGAAGCCGCGCAGGGTGAGCACGCGCCCGCCCACCCGCTGCTGCGCCTCCAGGACGACGGGCTCGTGCCCCTGGCGCATCAGCTCGTAGGCGGCCACCAGCCCGGCCATCCCCGCTCCGATGATGAGCACGCGCTTGCCGGGGCGTCCTCCGCCGGCGAGCCCCTGCTCCGCCGTGGCGACCACCTTCGCCGGCACCCTGAGATCGTGAGTCGGTCTCGGCGCTCCCGCGTCGGCCGCCGCCGGCATGGCCGCTGACTCCATCCACACTCCTTCATGGTCACGCGAAGCACATCCATGTTCACGCAAAGCGATGATACTCGCCGAGGAGCGGCCTCTTGGGTGCGCGGTCGCGGGCGCGGTGGGACCCCACCAACTAGGCCAATATGGGTGATTGCAGCATGTGAGGCCGGATGTGCCCCACAATGGTGTGATGGCACACCCGCAGCAACCCCCGCCCCATGGGCCCTGGGGGCAACAGGGGCAGCAGGGGTACGGGCCGCCATCAGGCCAGGGCACCCCGGCGCCCGGATACGGTCCCCCTGGCCACCAGCAACACGGCCAGCCCGGTCACCCCGGGCAAGGCGCCCCACCGCCCGGCTACGGGCAACCGCCCGCCCAGGGGCCCACGCCGTACGGCCAGAACCCCGGCCAGTACGGCCAGGGCGGGGGCCCCTACGGCCAGGACGCGGGCCAGTACGGCCAGGGCGCGGGTCACGGTCAGGGCCAGCCGCCTTACGGCCAGAACCCGGGACAGTACGGCCAGGGGCCTGGACAGTACGGCTACGGCAACCAGGCGGGTGCGCCGCCCTACGGCTCCCAGCCGCCGGGCGGCCGGAACAACAACGCCGTGCTCATCGGCGTGATCGTCGTCCTTTCGGTGCTCCTCCTCGGCGGCGGCGCGTTCGGCGCGTACAGCTATCTCAACGCTCCCGGCCCCGCACCCACCACCATCGCGCAGCCGAGCACCTCGCCGTCCGCGCCGCCCACCTCCGCGCCGCCCACCTCCGCGCCACCGACGTCGGCACCGCCGACGGCCACGCCGACCGACACCCCTGAGCCTTCCAGCACGTCCAGCGGCAGCCAGGACACGCCGCTCGACCACACCGAGTTCGACGACTGGAACTTCTCCCTGAAGGGCGAGAAGTACGCGGCGCGCAAGGTCGGCGGCTGGACGTACGACTCGTGCGACCCGGTGGACGCCGAAGGCGTGATGGCCGACAACCACTGCGAGAGCGCCGTCCAGCTCGCCTACACCGCGTACGGCGGGAACCTCAAGGCGGTGCAGATCATCTTGGCGTTCCCCTCCAGCACCGACGCCAGGAACACCGCGAAGCGGCTGAAGAACACCGCCGACAAGAACGTGGCCTGGCGCAGGAGCAGCGCCCACAGGAGCTACGCGTACGGCAAGATCTACACGGGCGCCTACGTCAAGCACCTGGTCATCACGATCGTCACCGCCAACTCCTCGGCCAAGTCCAAGGCCCAGAAGTTCCACACCGCCATGCAGACCGACCGCGGCGTCTACTTCTTCATGGGCCGCCAGAGCGAACGTGCCGTCACCAGCTGACCCGGGGACCCCGGCGTCAGACGAAATCGGCCGCCGTCATGCCCGCCGGAGGTCCGGGCGGCCACTGCACGAGCTCGATCCTGTGGCCGTCAGGATCGGTCAGCCATGACGTCCGTATCCCCGGCCCCGGCCCAGATCACGGCGCCGCCGGCGGCTCGGCCGTGACGCCCCTGGCCGCGAGCTCGGCGATCGTGGCGTCGAGGTCGTCCACCCGGACGACGAGGTGGTTGACGGCGCTGACGTCCTTGACCGGGCGCGCGGGGTCGTGCACGAGCTCGAGGCCACGGCAGCGCCCGTCAGGGAGTGGACGGTGCGTCCGGGGTCGTCGCCCGCTGCCCGGCGGAGGACGAGGCTGCGGGCACGGCGGCCACCCCCTCGACGGACAGGACCTGGCGGCCTGATCGCAGCCCGGCCCAGCCGCCGGCGACCGGACGAAGCTCGTCGACCTGCTGCGCCCCTGGATACGGCACGATGCGGGCGATCTCCACGACGTCGCCCGTCACCCGCCCTGCCCGGCGCACCACGGCGTCGAGCGCGGCAGGGGCGATCCCGTGCTCCGGCGGGAACGGCGACGTCCACAGATCGGCTGCGGTCACCGTGGGCAGCGGGTCTCCCGCGCCGAGGATCAGCCCTGACCAGTCCAGCCGGCCGCCGGAAGCGGCCACGCCGTGCGTGACCGGTGGCGGCACGGGCCGCGCAGGCTCCGGCGGCGACGACCCGTAGAGCAGCCGCAGCGACGCGGCCGTCTCCCCGGTCTCGCTCGTGATCGTGACCTGGACGCTCCAGCCCTCCTCCGTGGTCTCGCCCAGCGCCCGGGTGGTGAACCGGCTCCCGCCCGGGGCCAGAACCAGCGCGGGCAGCCGGACCTTCACGTCACGCGCCTCGGCCAGATGCTGGGGCGGCCGGTCCGGCGGCACGACCCAGTCGGCGACCGAGCAGGCCTGCTCGATCAGCACCGAGATCGGCAGCGCGGCACGCCCGTCAACGGTGAACTCGGCCAGGCACGGATGAGCGCCCGGTGTATGGACCACGCTGCTGCGCAGCTCGCGGGACGGCTCGAACAGCTCGACCGTGCCCAGGAAGTGCGCGAGCCCATGCAACCGGGGCAGGTCCGGATGCCCGGTGAAGAGCCTGAAGCCACGTAGCTGGGTGGGCACCAGCGCGCTGCCGACCTGGCCGATGAACATGACCTCCCCGGTGCCGCCTGAGCGCAGTTCGCGGATCCACCGCTCGACTCCGTCGGCCGGGTCGATCGTGGACACGTAGCGGACCGCCGCGTCATAGTTGGCGATCACCCCGAGCCGCTCCCAGGTCGGCCAGCACAACGTCTGCACGGGCAGCCCGTGGGTGTTGCGCGCCCAGAACCCGAGCCTGGTCAGAGCCTCGTTGCCCGCCGCGTAGTCGATCTGCCCGATCATGCCGCCCATCCGGCCGGCCAGCGAGCCGACGTTGCAGAACACCTTGACCGGGTCCCGCCCCGCGCTGAGCACCGCGCGGGTGAGGTTGGCGAAGCCCGTCACCTTCACGTCGACCGTTCGGACCACCTCTTCCGGGCTCTTGTTGTCGAGCCTGGTCGGCAGGTCGATGCCCGCGTTGTGGACGATCACGCTGGGGTCGGGGATGCGGGCGAACAGCGCGTCGACCTGTTCCGGCCGCACGCAGTCGCACGGCTCGTACGTGATGCGCAGGCCGTCCCGGCGGGCCGCCGCCAGGTTCGCGCCGACCTGCCGGAGCTCGGCCTCGCGTTTGAGCAGGGCGCGTACGTCCCGCAGTTCCCTGGCGGTGCGGGCGGAGCTCACTCTGGCCCGGCAGTACTCGGAGTAGGCGGCGTCGTCCATGGTCAGCCAGCGGGCGTCGACCGGAAGCTCACCGCGGCCGGTCACCACGACCTGGCAGCCGAACTCGTCCGCGACCCCGCGGGCCAGGGCGAAGCCGACGCCACGGGCGCCTCCCGAGATCAGCACCACGTCATCGGACCCCAGCTCGACGCGGGGCGGCGGTTCCGGGCCGGGCCGCGCGGTCAGGGCATGGCGGACCCCCTGCCGGTAGCCGATCTCGAACAGGTCCCAGGCCGCCAGCTCAGCAGTCAGCAGCTCCGCCAGGTGGGCCGGCCCGAGGGCGTCGACGTCCAGGACTTTCACCGCGAGGTTGGGCAGCTCGCGGGGCAGGCACTTGGCGAAACCGGCCCAGATCCCGCCCAGCGGGGAGTCGATCGGCCCATCGTCGTAGCCCATCAGCCCGCCCATGGCGGTGACGGCGACGTAGCAGGACCGGTCGGCGCGCGGGTCGGCTCCCCAGGCACCGTATCTGCGCTGCACCATCCGGGTCGTCCTGGCCAGCGCGTCCCGCCATTCCCCGCCGTCGAGCCGGTAGGGGACGCCCACGACGTTCAGGTCCACGATCCCGTCCCAGTCGTCCCGCTCGGGTTCGCGGCCGGGCACGCAGAGGTCCGCGCCGAGCGCGCTCGCCACCTCTGCGGCCAGCTCCGCGTCGGAGCCGATGACCAGCAGCCGCCGCGCCACGGGGGTGGAGGGCGGAAGCGGGAGCGGCACGGGCTCCCAGACCATGCGATGCACGGGCCGGACGAAGGAGGCGGTGTCGAAGGACACCAGGTGCGGGCGGACGGGCGCGGCGGTCGTCACATCCGCTCCTGCACGACCGCGGGGAGCCCCCCGCTGGGGAACAGCGTGACGTAGTGTCCGCTGCGGACGGTGTGCGCGCCGGAAAGCCGCAGCCGGTAGCGCTGCGACAGCATGGCGACCGAGGTCACCAGCGTGGCCATCGCCAGCCCCTTGCCGATGCACATGCGCCGCCCGCCGCCGAAGGGCAGGAAGGCGTGCTTGTGCCGCTTGTTCCGGGTGTCGTCGAGGAAACGCCGGGGATCGTAGGCCTCCGGGTCGGTCCAGTGCTCGGGTGAGCGGTGCGTGCCGTACACGCTGAGCAGAACCGTCGTCCCCGCGGGCACCTCGCGACCGGCCAGGGAGTCCGGCTCGACGGCGTCGCGGGGGAACTGCCAGACCGGCGGGTGCAGGCGCAGCGCCTCGTTGATCGCGGCCGTGGTCTCCACCAGTTCGCCCAGCTGGTCGGGGGCGGGCGTCTGTCCCGCGAGCACCTCGTCGACCTCGCGCTCGACGGCGCGGCGGGCCTGGGGGTGCCTGGCCAGCTCGTACATGGTCCAGGCGAGCGCCTGGCCGGTCGTGTCGGAGCCGGCCAGCAGCAGGGTGCGGAGGTTGTCCGACACCTCAGCCTCGGACAGGCCGCCGCCGAGCAGTCGCCCGGCGGCGTCGGAGCCGTACTCGCCGCTGGCGCGGCGAGAGCTGATCACCCCGTGGATGATGCCGTCGAGCACCCGGTTCGCCCACTTCCGTTCGCGGTGGTACCGGGTGGGCACGAAGGCAGGGATCATGGCGGGCAACGCCATGACCGTGCGGTTGTAGATGACCTTGCTGGCGATCGCGGCGGCCCGCGCGTAGCCGGTGCCCGACAGGTCTCGGCTGATCAGCGCCATGCCCACGACCCTGGAGGCGACGTCCATCAGGTCGGGCGCCACGTCCACGACGACGCCGGAGTCCGCGTGCGCCGCCCAGCGGCGGATGACCTCCTCGACGGCGCCGACGGCTTCGCGCGCGTTGCCGCGCACGCGTTCCGGGCTGAACGCGGGCTGGACCGCCTTGCGCGGCCCGCGCCACTGATCGGTGTCGAGCGTCAGCAGGCCGGAGCCCATGACGCCGGAGAATCCGCGGTAGAGCTTGCCCCGCACATAGTTGTCCGGGTTGGTACGCAACACCCGCTCGATCGCCTCTGGCTCGGTGACCTGCACGAACGGGATGGGCAGCTTGACCGACACGAGCGAGTCGCGTTCCTGCATGCGCAGGGTGTAGGCCAGCGGGTCCTTGAAGTAGGGGATGGCGTCACCGATCACCGGCAGCCCGGCAGGGCCGTGGGCGACAGGGCAGGTTCCCGGGCGTGTCATGAGCGCTCCTCGCGGTCGAATCGTTCCCTGTCGAGGTATTCGCCCGTCTCCTGGTCCACGTAGCCGACGATGGCGCCCGAGATGGCCTTGACCTGGAGCAGCACCTCGCCGTCGGCCGCCACCGCGATCGCCCGGTTCTCGGGCTCGGGATCCTCCAGATCGAGGTCGACAGGGGTGACGTACAGTTCGACCGGGTCGGCCAGCGCGGCGAGCGTCAGGTCGGTGTGGCCGCCGTACAGGTCGATGCGCCGGACCGTGCGCGGGATCGCGACGGGCGTCCAGCGGTCCGCGACGGTGTGCAGAACGGCCACGCGCACCAGGCCGTCCAGTGCGACGGAGGGGACGAGCAGGCCGGGGAACCAGCGTCGCAACGCGGGCACGTCGAGCGCGAGCCGGCCTCGCCGACCCAGCGGGTGCGTCCGGGTGTCGGTGGTCGACCGGAACACCTCGCGCAGCAGCACGTCCGACCCTGGCGCGTGGTAGGGGTCGCGGAGGGGCTTGCTGCCGTGCTCGTCCCAGTGGGTCCACCTCGGGCCGGGCACGGGAGCGTCGCGCAGCCGTACGGTCACCGAGAAGTGCAGCCTGTCGCGGGCGACGGTGACGCCGTTGGGCGCCACCACGTCGCCCCGCACGCGGACGGCCACCACCGACTCGCGCTCGTCGGTGCGCACCAGCGTGGCGGTGAGCCGTTTGACCTCGGGCCGGTCCTTCCGGTAGATCCGCAGGAACGACTCCAGCCGCAGGTCTTCGAAGACGACCGGGACCCGGTCGGGCACCAGCGACACCGCGGCTTGCGCGGCCAACTCGGGCACGAAGGTGCCGGGCAGGGTCGGATAGCCGCTCACCTGGTGAAACTCCAGATAGCCGTCCCTGTCGAGGGTGAACGTACGCTCCGCGACCAGCTCCGTGGCGTCGCGACGCAGCACCGTGTCGATGTACGGCAGCGCCCGCGCCTCGCCCGTGCAGAAGGTCAGGAACTCCGGACGGATGCCTCTGACGAGCTCGCGTTCCTTGTCGCCCAGGAACACCGTGGCCGGCGCGTCCCGCACGGCGGTCAGCTCGGTGAGGAAGTGGTCGACGCCCTCCTCGGTCGGCATCGGGGTGTACGCGTCGATCTCGGCGAGGAAGGCCCGCATCAGCGGGGTGGCACCGAGCCCGACGTCCCGCCAGAGGGTCCAGCCGATGGTGAACTCGTTCTCGGCGCTCATCGCGGCCATGTTGAGGAAATCGTTGGCAGCGGCGTAGTCGGTCTCGCCGCGCTGGCCGGTCAGCCCGATGAACGAGCCGAAGTTGCACCAGCGGCGCGGTTCCCGCCCGCGCAGCGCCTGCTTGAGGTTCAGGTAGGTGTGCACCTTGAGGTCACGCACCGCGCGGAAGTCGGCGACCGACTTCGCGGTGACATCGGAGGCCCGGTTGGTGCCGGCGATGTTGAGCAGGAGGTCGACGGGGCCGCTCACAGCGTCGACGGCCCGCTGCACCGCGGCCGGGTCCCGGAGGTCGCAGCGCAGGTAGCGGACCCGCCCGGGACCGGACAGCCGTTCCAGCTCGGTGAGCGTGTCGCGGACCTGCCGCTGCTCGAGCAGCCGGTCGAACCTGGCGTTCGCCTCGGCCACGCTGACCCGGTTCGGCCCGTTGAGCCGGGCCCTGATGAACGTGCTGCGGTCCGGCAGCCGCTGGGAGTCGCCGGGCGGCTCGGAGCTGCCCAGGATCACGATGCGCGGGCGGTACCGCCCGGCCAGCGCCGTGAGGATCGGTGCGCCGATGCCGCGCGCGCCGCCCGCGGCCACCACCAAGGAGTCCTGGCTCAGCGCCGGCATTCCGTCCGGCGTCGCGTCGGCGGGCACCGCTCGCGGGGTGAGCCGGCGCCCGCCGGCGTGATAGGTCACCGGGAGGAGCTGGGCGGCGCCCAGCTCGGCGCTCACCGTGGCCAGCACCTCCTCCAGCGGCACCGCCTCGTGCACGGTGGCGAGCACGCCGGTGTCCGGCAACTCCAGCGCCAGGCTCTTGACCAGGCCCGTGAACAACCCGGTGAGGGGCAGCGGCACCCCCTCCGCGGTGACGCCGCCCACCACGCTCACGACGAACGAGCCGCCCGCCAGGCGTGGCGCGCACTCCTTGGCCGTCATGAACGTGCGCTCGTGCAGCTCGAGCAGTTCGCGGACCCGGTCGGACCAGCGGGCGTCGCGCAGGCTGGGATCGGTGGCGTCCACCAGCACCCGTACGTGCCGGGATGCCTGACCGTCCTGGTGGGCCAGCGCGGCGCGGAATGCGGCGGAGTTGGTGAGCACCACCGCGTCCACCGGGATCGCGGGAGGGGCGGAGCGGACGGGCCTGCGCGGGGCGGGCGCCAGCTCGATCACGTGGCGATCCAGCAGCGGAGGAGCCGCCTTCTGCTGCCTGCTGAGCCGGATCACCCGAGGGCTCGACAGCCGGTCGGCCCTGAGCTCGATCGCCGTCCGGCTCTGCTCGCCGCTCAGGAAGGCGACCAGTTCGCGCCCGCCCTGCGCGCCCAGGAAGTTCGCGCGGGTCATGCGATCGCCTCCAGCATCTCCTCCACGGCGGACTCCACGGACACCTCGGCGAGCACCGGCAGGCCCTCCGCCAGCGCCAGCGACTTCCTGGTGACCGCGAACAGGAACGTCCCCTCGCCGATCTCCTCGCCACCCAGCAGGCGGCCCCATGACGTGAGGCTGTTGCCGTTGCTTCCTGCTATCAGGGCCACGTCCACGTCGCCGAAGTCCAGGTAGCACCCGGCGACCTCGAAGGCGTCGGCGAGCGACGCTGCGCCGCCGTCCACGGCGATGTTGAGCCCACGCAGGTCGAAGTAGCTGCACAGCCGCGCCGGGATGACGTTGGGCATCTCACCGGGGAAGGAGTCCTCGTCGGGCTCGCCGATCAGCCCATTCACGCGTTCGCGCAGCTCCCGCGCGTTGGGGACGGCTTGGCGGTCGAGCTCGTCGAGGTGGGCGCGGATCGCGTACAGGACCGCGTTCCTGGTGGGCCCGGTGTGGCCCACCACGACCCCGGTGGTACGGCTGTGCCGCCGGCAGAATTCGCGTACCCGGGGGTCCATCCGGTGCATGCACTCGATGATCATGAGCTGGGTGCGATCGGTCGCCCGGATCGTGGAGGCCGGCATGCGCAGCCGGGCGAACGGCGGGCTCGGGTAGCCGTCGCCGAACGAGTTCGGCAGGATGGTCCTGCCGTGCGCCCACTCCGCGACCTGCGCGTTGCCCTCGGCGCCGGGCACGTGCGCCGACCAGTCGACGATCACCATGGGCTCGCCGGTTCTGGCCCCGTAGCCGGTCCTGCCTCGACGGCCCGGCCGGAACTCCTGGATGAGCATGTGCGCGTTCGTGCCGCCGAAGCCGAAGCCGGACACGGCGACGGTGCGCGGCCGGTCGGGCCGCGCCGGCCAGGGCACAGGTCGCGCGGGGATCTCCAGGTTGCACGACTCCAGGCCGAAGCTGTCCGGGGCCGCCGAGAAGCGGTGCTGGGCGGGGATGACCTCGTGCCGCAGCCCCAGAAGGGCGTGGATGACCGACACCACCCCGGCCGCCCAGCCCGTGTGGCCGATCAGGGACTTGTTCGAGGTCACCTGGACCGGATGCGTCCCGGCGTAGGCAGCGCGCAGGCTCAGGAACTCGGCCTCGTCGCCCGCAGGGGTTCCGGTGGCGTGCGCGATCACCCAGTCGACCTCCGCGGCTTCGACGCGCGACCTGGCCAGCGCGCGGGCGACGGCCAGTTCCTGGCCCGCGCTGGACGGCGCGTAGATGGCCTTGCCCTTGCCGTCCGCGGACAGCCCGACCCCGGCGATCAGGCCGTACACGGTGTCGCCGTCGGCAAGGGCCCTGGACAGCCGCTTCAGCACCACGGCGCCCGCTCCGTCGGAGAACAGCACGCCGTCGGCGGTCCTGTCGAGCGCGCGCACCTCTCCGCTCCTGGACAGCCCGTACAACTTGGAGAACAGCACCGACCCGCTGGGGACCAGCGCGAACGCTCCGCCGCACACGGCGACGTCGGCGCGGCCGGACAGCAGGTCACGCATGCCCAGGTCGATCGCGTACAACGAGGACGAGCACGCCGTGTCCACCATGAGGAGCCGGGTCCCCGCCGGCAGCAGGCCCTCGATGGCGCCGGCGCCGATCCGGTGCGGGAACGGCTGCGATCGGATGGCGTCACCGTGCCACAGCACGGAGTCGGGAACCTCGCCCAGTTCCTCGCGGATGATCGCTTCCTGCAGGTGCTGGCTGCCGTCCGGGGTGAAGCCGAAACAGGCCGTGTACGTGTCGCCGTCCCGCCTGGCCACGCCCTCCAGCGCCTGGTGCAGGCTGTGCCTCAGCCACACCGTGGTGAAGTCGAGCCCGTCGTCCGGCCGCTCGGCGGCCAGCTCGGGGTGCGGTGTGAAGCCGGTGATGAAGCCCGAGCGACGCTGGTAGGTCTTGTCGGCGGCGCTCGGGTCGTCGTCGTGGAAGCCCGCCATCGACCAGCGATCGGCCGGGACGTCGACGAACAGCTCCGCGCCCTCCATGAGCAGCGACCAGAACGCGTCCGGGTCACTGGCCCCCGGCACGGCCAGCCCCATGCCGACCACCGCGATCGGATCGGCGTCCTGATCGGGGTACGCCTCCGCTTTCGGTGCCGGCACCGGTTCCGGTCGCGGTCGCGGCTCCGGGTCCGGCTCCGGGTCCGGGTCCGGGGACGGGGACGGGGACGGGGACGTGGCGCGGCGCTGCAACGACATGCCGCCGTCTGCCACCACGGTCTGCCCAGTGATCCATCCCGCACCGGGAGAGGCCAGCAGCAGAACCAGGTCGGCCAGATCCTCCGGAGTGGCCAGCCGCCCCAGAGGGGTGGCCGCCACCAGGTTTGCGCTCACCGACTCGAATCCCGGGAACATACGGCCGACCGGATTGTCCATGAGCGCGACGGATGCGGTGTTCACCCGGATGCCGTCCGGAGCG
Organism: Nonomuraea sp. NPDC049378; assembly: GCF_055586745.1. Taxonomy (NCBI): domain Bacteria; kingdom Bacillati; phylum Actinomycetota; class Actinomycetes; order Streptosporangiales; family Streptosporangiaceae; genus Nonomuraea; species Nonomuraea sp. NPDC049378. Next base: position 3,828 of record NZ_JBVJHP010000005.1, on the reverse strand, counting down.
AACTCCGCCGCCAAATAGCGGGTCAGCGCCTCCAAAGCCGCCTTGGACAGTCCGATCGGCAGGTAGTTGGCCGGGGCGTACGCCGCGCCGAGCGAGGAGACGTTGACGATGCGGCCCGCGCAGGATCGGGCCAGCAGCGAGCGGGCCGCCCTCGCGCACCAGAGCGCGCCCTTGACGTTGACGTCGAACGCCTGGTCCAGGTGCTCCTCCGTCAGCTCATCCCAGGCGGCGAACGTCCCGCCTGCGGCGTTGTTCACCAGCAGGTCCAGCCGTCCGTGGGTGGCGTTGACCTGGTCGAACATCCTCCGAACCTGATCCGGCTTGGCCACGGAGGCCCTGATCACCTCAACGCCGTCGCCCAGTTCGGCCGCGAGGGTCCTGGCCTCGTCGTACGAGTGGAAGCAGTTGACGATCACCTTGGCGCCGGCCTCGGCGAGCGAGCGCACGATGCGCGCGCCCACGCTGCCCGCGCCGCCGGTGACGAGAGCGACGCGGCCGTGGAAGTCCGTCATGTCGTGCCCGCCCTGGCAAGCGAGCCGATGACGAAGTCCACCACGTCGCCGAACGTCCGGTAGTCGGCCATCCGCATGTCGTCGGGCGGCGGGCCCAGCTGGAACAGCACGCCGAGCCTCCCCATCAGCTCCACCCGCTTGACCGAGTCGACGCCGAGGTCGGCCTCCAGTTCGGCGCTGTCCTCGAAGACCTCCTGGGGGTACTCCAGCGTCGTGGCGTAGAGGTCACGTACCCGGGCGGCGACCGCCTCCCTCGACGGTGGCCCCGCGGGCGTCTCCACCGGCGGCGTCGGCGCGGGAGGCACGGGCATGCGCTGCGTCGGAACAGACGCGAAGGGCGTGCTCGTCTGTTGCGGCGGGGTGGCGGCGGCGGACGTGCCCGTCTCCGGTCTCACGGCCGCGGGCGGGCTCGCGACGGTCGTGCCGGTGTGCCGCGCCGTCCGTGGCTCGGCGGCGGGGGCCAGGTACTGTCCGGTCTCGCGGAGCGTGTCCAGGTCCGGCAGCAGCGGCGTGTGCACGGAGGCGGCCGGCTCGATCGAGCGGACCCGGGAGGTCAGCGCGTGCCCCGCCCCCACTTCCACCCACACGCCGGCGCCCGAGCGGTGCAGCCGCTCCACGGTGGGCCCGAACCGCACCGGTGTGACGAGGTGAGAGGCGAGCAGCTCGCCGAGGTCGTCGGAGTCACGGTAGTAGCGGCCGAGCACAGGTGAGAAGACCGGAACGCGCAGGGGCCTCGGGCTGTATCCGCTGAGCCGGCGGGCCAGCTCCTGCCGCGCCTGGGCGAGCAGCGGACTGTGGAACGGGTGCGGCGCGTGCAGCGCGGTCGACGGCAGCCCGATCGCGGCGGCGATCGTCGCCGTGCGGCGCAGCGCGTCAGCCGTCCCCGCGACCACCGTCTGTCCCGGCCCGTTGTCCACCGCAACGACTGCGCCGGAGGTCGGGAGCAGATCGAGGATGCGCTGGGCCCGGTCGGGCGCGCAGCCCAGCGCCAGCAGTCCGCCGCCGCTGGTGTCATGCTCACGCAGCACGGTGATCCGGTGGCAGAGATTTCCGCACCCTCGGCGACGTCCAGCGCGCCGCCGGCGACCAGGGCCGCGATTTCGCCGAGGCTGTGCCCGACGAGCACGCTGAACCTCGCCCCCTGCCCGGACAGCGCACGAAAGGCCGCGACCGAGGTGGCGAAAACAGCGAGTTGCAGCACGTCCGGCGCCGCATCAAGCAATTGGTCGGCGGTATTATCGGAGAAGGCTCGGCCCAGACCTTTTCCGATAATGCCGTCGGCCACCGCGTCAATAATTTCGATCGCCTGAGCGGCCTCGGAATCATGCGCGCGCAACCGCGCCAAAGCATCCGGAAGATATGCCCCTTGACCTGGAACAAGACCCACAACAATCTCAACGGAGCTCAGCATTCTGGTCCCCCTCAGAGCACGGTGTCGACGAGATTCCCAATCTTTTGATCGGCGTTTCATATTCCGCGTGCGAGCTCGATGACGCCAAGATTAACCGCGCTCACACAGCGTGGACACCCCTAACCCAGGCTCCGGATCAGGGGTGATCGCGAAGCCACCGCCTGGCCATCTTGATAGGGTCACGGCATGCCCACTGGCAGCTTGTTTCTCTGACCGCGCCCGCGAGAGGCGGCAGCGCTGGAGCCCGCGCCGCTCCGGCGGTGACCGGACGCACGCCGGCTGAGGCGGCGTTCCGGCGATCTGCCGCGCGCTCCTGACCGAGGTCAACCATCACTCGACGGAGAAACGAGCACCATCACCATGACGTTCCCCACCGCTTCGGGACATTCGGCCCACCCGTTGGCCGAGCACATCACCGTACTGACCACCCTCGACCCCGACGAGCCGCTCCTGGACGATCTCCACCCGCTGCGCGCCATCGTGGAGGACGCCCGGGTCGTGGCCATCGGGGAGGGCGCGCACTTCGTGCACGAGTTCACGCTCGCCCGCGCGCGGTTGCTCCGCTACCTGCTGGAACACTGCGGATTCACCGTCGTGGCGTTCGAGATGGGCTCCGGTGACGCCGCGGCCGTCAATCCCTGGCTCGCCGGCGACGGAGACGAGGACGACCTGCTCCAGGTGGCCGGCCGGCACACCGTCAACCTGTTCGGGGAGCTGCTGCGCCGGCTGCGCCGCTACAACCGCGGCAGGTCCCGTCCCGTCCGGATCGTCGGGATCGATCTGCCCAACAGCCTGACCCTTCTGCCCGATCTCGACCCGGTCGCCGGCTACCTGCGCATGGTCGACGAGGGGATCACCGACATGGTGGCCGGCCTCCTGCGGACGGCCGGCGCGATCACCGGCGGTTCGGCCGCCGCGTCGGCCCCGCGATGGGCGAGCCTCGACCAGGCCGACCAGGAGTCCCTGACGGCCGGACTGGCCCGGCTGTCGTTGCGGATGCGGGCGCTCGAACCGCTCTACGTGGCCCGCAGCGACCAGCACGGCTACGACGTCGCACGCCGCCACCTGGAGGCGGCCTGCCACACCGACTACATGCTGCGGGCCATGAGCGCCCTGTTCTCCGGGACGGGCCTGCCCGACGACACCTCCATCCGCGACCACTACATGGCCACCTGCCTGCGGTGGCACCTCGACCGCCTCGACCCCGGCGCCCGCGTCGTCGTGGTCGCGCACAACAACCACATCCAGAAGACCCTGGTCACCTATGACGGCCACCCCACCGCCCTGCCGATGGGCCACCACCTGGCCCGCGGCCTCGGCGGGCACTACCGCGCCGTGGGCCTGACCCACACTGCGGACCACGTGCCTGACATGGTCTGGCCTGCCGAGGACTCCCCGGTCGGATTCACCATCGAATCCGTCCCCCTCGCGGCCCCGCCTCCGGGCAGCTTGGAGAAGGCCCTGGTGGACGCCGGACTCGCCGCGGACGTCACCCTGACCGATCTGCGCTCCCCCGACCCCGAGGTGACGGCCCTCGACGCCATCCGGTCGCAGAGCGCCACCATGGACACGCCCGTCGCCCAGACGTTCGACGCGGTCCTGTGCACGCCCACCGCGACCGCCGACCCCACCGCCACTTTCACGTCCTAGATCCCTCAGGAGACGGACGCGGGGGGGGGGGGGGGGGGGGGGGGGGGGGGGAGGGGGGGGGGGAGGGGGGGTGGGGGGGGGGGGGGGGGGGGGAGCGGGTCGGGGGCGGTGACGAGGATCCGGTACCGGAGGAGCCGTTCGGCGAGCAGGTCGGCGGAGAGGGTCATGACAGCCCCGGCACGATCAGGACAAGCCAGCACAGAAGCGGCGCGGCGACCACGATGGTCATGCCCCACGTCATCAGGCGCTTGAACA